>CAYLLB010000013.1:0-109063 GCA_964384215.1 uncultured Solibacteraceae bacterium
CCCCGGAATTGAATCAGGATTTCATGAGGTGCTCTAACACGTACATCTCGAGCAACTCGTAGTTGCGCTCGGCGATGCACTTGGCCTGGAAGGCGTAATCGAACTTGCGCGCCTTCTCTTCGAGTATCTTGAAGATCCTCAGACTGTTTCGCAGATGCTGAAAAGAATCCGCGATCTTCTGCGTGCGCATGGCCTTCACGTCCAGGCCCACGTACTCGCCCTTGGAACCGTAATTGTTTTCGATCAGCACGCGCACTTCGTTGAAGGCCTGGCGCAGATTCTCGACGCCGAAGGTCTTGTCCTGGTCGTACTTGAGGCCGTTCTGGTCGTTGAGGTGTACGCTCCAGAGTTTGCCGAACGACAGGGCGAAAGCGATCTCCATGGCCGGATCGAGGCCGGCGAGGATGGCGTGGGCGCTTTCGAGCAATCCGCCGACACGATTCGGATCCACGGTGCGATAGGATACCGCCATGACGTGCCCGAGCGTGGGGCAGAAGCTACGGTCAATCGGCTCGTTGGGCTTGGACTCGATCAAGACACGGATCTTTTTGTCGTATTCGAGGATGCGGTTGATGGCTTCGACCAGCCGGTTGACACCCTCGACCGGGTTCTTGCTTTCAAAGCAGAGCGTACCCTCACGCGCAAGCCACAGCACGATCTTATCCGCGCCCAGTTCGTTGGCGATGTCGACGCTGCGCAGCCCGCGCCAGATGGCGAAATCGCGTTCTTTGGGATCGTTCGCGGTGAAGCCGCCGTCGATCGTACGCGGATCTTCCCACAAGCGCGGGGCGACGAACTCGGCGGCCATGCCGTTGTCGTCGAGGATCTTGCGCACCTCGCGCGCGGCGGCGCGGATTTGCGCATCGGTCATCTCGTTCATCTTCGGCACGGCGTCGTCGTCATGGAATTGCACGGCGGAGAAACCGATTTCCTTGAACTTCTTGACCTTCTCGGCAAAGGCGATCGAAGGGCGCACCTCGGGCCCGAACGCGTCACGGCCTTCATGCACATTCCACGGACCTACGGAAAAGCGGAATTGGCTCATTTGGTTTTCCTCGAACAGATTATGTCACAGCCGAACGGGGCGCGCCGTGCTTCAGGCGTGATAAAGCCAGCGCAAGAAGGCGTACACGACCGGCATCGAGAACAGGCTGCTGTCAACACGGTCGAGCCAGCCGCCATGGCCGGGCAGAAGCGCGCTGGAATCCTTCACGTTGGCGCCGCGCTTGAGAGCGGATTCGGCCAGGTCGCCCACCTGGCCGGCGATGTTGGCTATCAGCGCGATGCCGGCGGCGGCCGGCAGCGTAACGGCAGGCACAAAGTGCGGCAGATAGAAAGCGCCGAACACGACAGAAGCGACCACCGACGCGAAGGTTCCCTCCCACGTTTTCGACGGGCTCACACGCGGAGCCAGTTTATGCCTACCCAAAGACCGGCCGGCGTAATAGGCGGCGGTGTCGCCGATCCAGTTGAGCGCCAGCGTGAACATCAGCCAGTGCGGGCTGGCCTCCCGCAGAAGCACTCCGAACTTCCAGCAACCGAAGATGTAAACCACTCCGAAGGTGAGTGCGGCCGCGCGCGGCAGGCCTTTCACGAAATGCCCGTTGGAAGCGGAGATGGTCAGGGCAATCAGGGCGACGGCAACCAGGACGGCAAGTTCCTGCCCCGGAACTAGAAGCAACAGCAGACCCGCGCCATAGCCGAGCGGCCCCGGACCCTGGATTCCGTATTGCTTCACAATCCCCGCGTACTCGTACTGGCATAGCAGGGCCACGGCGGAAAGCACCGCGAGAAAAACAAACGGGTGCCCCCAGACAACAGCGTACAGGATGATGGGGATCAGTAGAACCGCGCTGAGGAACCGTTTCATCTGGCCACGACGCGTAGCGCGGGCTGCGCGTGCCGCCCTGGATCATCCTTACCTCCGGCGGGACTCAGGCCGCCGAAGCGCCGGTCGCGCCGTTGATAGTCCAGGATGGCTTTCAGTAACTCGGTACGGGTGAAATCGGGCCAAAGAGTCTCGGTGATGTAGAGCTCCGCGTATGCGATCTGCCAAAGCAGAAAATTGCTGATGCGCATTTCGCCTGAGGTGCGAATGAGTAAGTCCGGGTCAGGCACGCCGGCCGTATAAAGCCGTTTCGCGATATCGTCCTCGCTGACGGAAAGCCGGCCCAAGGTGCCCCGCGCACGCGATTCGGCAAGCAAGGCGTTTACGGCGTCGACGACTTCGGCGCGGCCTCCATAGTTGATGGCGAGGTTCACCTGCAGGCCGTCGTTCGCCGCCGTGGCTTCGACACTCTCGCCGAGTTCCCGCTGCACGTGTTCGGGAAGCCCATCGAGACGGCCGATAGCCACCAACCGGATGTTGTTGCGTTGCAGCAGCGGAAGCTCCTTGGCGAGATACAGGCGCAACAGGCGCCAGAGCGTGTCCACCTCGGTCCTTGGCCGCTTCCAATTCTCGGAAGAAAAAGCGTATAGAGTCAGATACTTCACGCCCAACCGGGCGCAGGTCTCGACGGTCTGACGCACTGGCTCGACGCCGGCCCTGTGTCCCGCCGCCCGCGGCAGATTGCGCTGTCGCGCCCACCGGCCGTTGCCGTCCATGATGATGGCAACATGTGCCGGCAGCCGCTCGGGATCGAGCGACTCGGCGAGCACCCAATCCTCGCTGGCCGGTTTCAGAATTTCGAAAAGGGCTTCCATCCGGGCAAGATCTTATCCTACACCGGCGCGCTTTGTGAGGGCTAGCCCGGCCATTCTATGCTGTACCGTATGCGCACGCTGCTATTCGGATCGAGTATCTGGCTCGCCTTGGCCGCCACGGTGATCGCGACGCCCTGCCACCTTGCCATCCAATGGGCGCAGACTGCGCCGAAGGTTACCGTGAGCGCCACCGGCGCGGCCATTTCCTCGCAGAAAGCAATTGCGGGGCGCGCACGGCTGGAATTCACGGTTTCGGAACAAGGCCCGGATTACGGCCCCAAAGCGGCCATCGTGACGGTTGCGCCTGCCGGCTCACAAGCGTTCAGTTTCTTCGTGCGCGACGTGAAACACGAAACTCCCATCTGGCTTCCCGCTTACGGCGTGGTGGTTACAGAGGCCGCCGACGCGCGGTCCTATGCCGAAATCGCCGGGTCTATCCGCGGCCGCGGCTTGCAGACCAAGTTACAAAAGGTCGAGAGCAGCGCGGAGGCTGACTGGAATGCAGCAGCGCTAGATTCGCGCAGCGTGAAGGTGCAAACCTGGTTGGGCTTGAGCCGCGACATACGCATCTTCGCCGTGGGAGAGCGCCTGGATTGGATCCAGCCACGGTTGCACGGCCAGCAAGTGAAGGTTCCGGCGGGCAACACTCAACCCGTGAACTTCAGTTTCCTGGCAGGCCGCGGTTACGGACCGGCTGACCACATCACGCGCCGCCTGGAAGACGGCGTCCTGCCTATCTTGCACGGTGAGTTGCGCGACGACGAAGTCATTTACTCGTACACGGCCTTCGTCAGCCTCGAGTCGACGCCCTTGACGGCCGGCACCGTGCGCGGCACCCACTACCTGGTGGCGGACGGTTACGGCGCGGGGCATATGTTCACGAAGGACCAGCAGGCGCAGTTCGATGCGTTGCGCGAGGCCGAAACAGAGCGCCCCGAGGAGACCGTCCTGTATTTGCGCGTACACGCGGTGAACACCTCGCGCGTGCCGCGTTACGCGTTCTTCAGGAATCCGGTCGCTGAGCGTCAGCCGCCGGGGCTGTGGGGATTCGACCCCAACACCGGTTCCGGTACCCTTGCCGGCGACCGGGTCTACTACACATCGACGCTCAACGGCGAACCGGTGCGTTCTCGCGAGATGGCGATCCTGCTTCAGCCGGGCGAGGGCACCACGCTCGAAGTCTTCATCCCGCATCGGCCGATTCCGGCCGAACGCGCCCGAAAGCTTCGCGCGCAGAGCTTCGCCCAGCGGCACGCCGAATGCCGCGCATACTGGATCGAGAAGTTGGGCGCCGCCGCAAAGATCCGGGTGCCGGAACCGCGCATCGATGAGATGATTCGCGCCGGGCTGCTGCATCTCGACCTGGTCACTTACGGACTGGAACCATCAGGCACGCTCACGCCCACCATCGGGGTATACTCGCCGATCGGCTCGGAGAGTTCGCCCATCATTCAGTTCATGGATTCGATGGGCTGGCACGAGTCGGCGCGGCGCTCGCTCACCTACTTCCTGGACAAGCAGCACGAGGACGGCTTCATGCAGAACTTCGGCGGCTACATGCTGGAAACCGGTGCCGCGCTGTGGTCGATGGGCGAGCATTACCGCTACACGCGCGACCAGGCCTGGGTGCGCTCCGTCGCGCCGAAACTCATCAGGGCCTGCGAGTACATGCAGCGCTGGCGCACGCGCAACCTGCGCGAGGATCTGCGCGGCAAAGGCTACGGCATGCAGGAGGGAAAGACGGCGGACCCGGAGGATCCCTTCCGCAGCTTCATGTTGAACGGATACTCCTACTTGGGCTTCCAACGCGTGGGCGAGATGCTGGCAGAGATCGATCCGGCCCAGTCGGCGAAGTGGACGAAAGAAGCCGAGGAGATGAAGCGCGACATCCGAGCGGCATTGTTCGAAGCCATGGGCCGCTCGCCGGTGGTGCCGCTCGCCGACGGCACCTGGTGCCCGACGGTGCCGCCCTGGGTGGAGTACCGCGGTCCGCTCACTCTGTACGCCGATGGTGGCGAATGGTTCACGCACGGAGCCATGGTGAGCCGGGATTCGCTGCTCGGACCCCTGTACCTGGTGTTCCAGGAAGTGGTGGACCCGCATGAGCCCGCCGCCGATGTCCTGCTTAACTTCCACAGCGATCTGATGACGACCAACCGCAACGCCGCCTTCAGCCAGCCGTATTACAGCCGGCATGCCGTCACGCACCTGCGGCGCGGCGAGGCCAAGCCGTTCCTGTCGGCCTACTACAACACGGTGGCCGCCCTGGCCGACCGCGAGACGTACACCTTCCAGGAGCATTACTACGGCGCCAGCCCGCACAAGACGCACGAAGAGGGCTGGTTCCTGATGGACACGCGCTGGATGCTATACATGGAGCGCGGCAAGACGCTCGAACTGCTCGGCGGAGTGCCAAGGGCGTGGCTGGCGAACGGCCAGCGCGTCGAGCTGGATCGCGTGGCGAGCTACTTCGGACCGCTCACGCTGCGCGTGGCATCGAAGCTCGACCAGGACCGCATCGTCGCGGAGATCGAATGCAGTTCCCAGAGGCGTCCGGCCACCGTCGAGATTCGCCTGCCGCACCCCAGCGGCGCGCGGGCGGTGTGGGTGGACGGCGGAACGTACGATACCCGCACCGAGCGGGTCCGCATCGAGAACTTCAGCGGCAAAGCACGGGTGGAAGTGGGCTTCGCACGGCGCTAACCCGCCGAGCTGTCATACTTCATGATCAAGACTGTGGAAACCAGCACCACGCCGGCACCTGCTAGTGCCGCCGTGCCGAGCCTCTCGCCCACCATCACGGCGGCCAGGATCACTCCGAACACCGGCACCATGTAAAGGGCCATCGAGGCCACGGTCACGTCCAGGTGCTCCAGCGCGTGGAAGAACAGGAGCATCGACGCGCCGTACATGAAGAGAACCAGGAACGCGAAGGCGAGCCAGTTTCTCCAACCAAAACTCGCGAATGTGGAAAGGTGGAACGGCTCCACCCACACCAGCAGCGGCATCGTGGCGAGCGTCGCCGTGATGTAGCTGAAAATCAGGATCTCGATCTCCTGGAATCGCTTCAGCAGGCCCTTGCAGTAAACGTTATAGAACGACGAGCCGAGGCAACCGGCCAGAATCAGCGCGTTTCCTTCGAGGTACTTCATCTCGCCGAACGAGCTTTGCCGGAAATCTTGGATCGAAAGCAGCGCCACGCCGGCCAGCCCGATGACGAAGCAGGCGATGCGCAGCAGCGTCAGGCGTTCTTTCAGCATGATGCTCGCCAGCACAGCGCTCATGATGGGGATGAATAAGTTCAGGATGGCGCCGTTCGAAGCGAGCGACTTCAATATACCCCAGGTCATGCCAAGCTGCGCCAACACCTGACCGCCGATACCCGCGAGCACGAACTTTCCCCAATCGCCGGGGGTCGGCTTCTCGGCCGCGGGATTCTTGCGCCGCTTGTAGATGAGCAGGGGAACGAAAAGGACCGTCGTGATGTAGAAGGGCACGAAGGTGATGGCGATGGGTCCCATGTGCGCTTCCAGGAACTTCACGGCGGTTCCCTGCCCCGACCACATCAGCGCGGCGAGCGAGAGCAGCGTGAGGTACCACCAGAAATGGGACTTCCCCGGCGCGGTCATCCGGCAGGCTCCATCACGCGGACGCCGAAGCGGTCCGCACCCATGGAGCTGCCCTCGAAGACGTACGGCTCGAAGCCGCGCTGCTCGCCGAATCGTGTAACTACCCGGCGAAACGCGTCGTGCGCATCCGCGCGGCCCAGGATGGCCACCGTGCCGCCCGCGCCGCCGCCGGTGATCTTGGCGCCGTAAAGCCCGTTCGCCACGCCTTCTTCCCGTACCAGGCCAACCAGCATATCGCAAGCCTTCGAACCCAGCCCACATTCGGTGTAGGACCAGTGCGATTGATACATCAGGTCGCCCATCAGCCGGAATGCGGGCTCTGATTCCTCGATGGAAGCTCCGCGCGCCAATTCCGCGAAAGTCTCTATGCGCGCGTTTTCTTCCACCGCGTAGCGCGTGCAATTGCGGATTCGGTAGATGACACCCTCGCGCAGTTGCGTGAACGGGTCGATGTGGCTTTCCGCCTGGCCGATGAAGTCCGGCCCCGTCATGATCTCCGGCAGCCGCCATTCGTACTCCGCGCGGTACTCCGAAGGCAGCATGTTCGAAAGATACCCGTTCCAGCGAGGCTCGACGTAGCGGGGGACGGCGCCGCTCTCGTCGAGGGTGACCGGGAGATGCTCCCACATGGTAATGAGCTTGTAGCCCATGAAGGCCGCCGCCCGCGCCGCCTCATACTCGATGCCGGACACTTCGTGGCTCGCGCCGGAATCCACGGCCCAGCACGCGAGCGATGGCGGCAGCTTCACCATGGGCAGCACGCGGCAGGGCTGGCAAAGGATCGGCAGGATGTAGCCCTCGTCTCCCATCACTGCTGTAGCCTGGTCCATGATGCCGCAGGCCGATTCCGCGATCACGTTCTCGACCCACTGGCAGGCTTCGGCCAGCTCGATGCCGCTGAGATTGATTCCATACGCCGCGGCGGCGCTCTTCATCACCGAGACTTCAACCGCCGCCGAGCTGCTCACTCCTTTGTTGAGCGGAACGCCGGATTCGATATAGACGCTTGCGCCAACGGTGACCATGTCCGGGTGGCGGCGCTTCAACAGATGGAAGACACCCAACACATAGGCGGTCCAGCGCACCGCGGGCGATGCGTTCACGAGCGCGCGCACATTCCCGTCGCTTGTAAGATCCGCCAGGTCGAAGGAAACTTCCTCCCGCCAGCCGCGCTCTTTCATCTGGGGGTTCGAGAGCACAATGCGCGAGTCCGTGCGGCGCTGCGCGGCCGCCCAGGTGGCCTCGCGGATGGTGGATTCGAACACCATGCCGCCGGTGTAATCCACGTTGCCACCCATCAGGTCTAATCGCCCGGGGCTGCGCGCGATGTAGACGGGGGCCTCTGGAGTAAACAGTGCGCCGGGGGCGCGGCGCGCGGCGACTGCCCGCTCGAATTCGGTCATCTAACCTCCGCTACACCAGCGCGCGGATGCTGTCGGCCACGTACCGCACCGTCTCGTCCGACATCCTCGGATGGATGGGCAGGCTCACGTATTTGTGATACAGCGCCTCGGCCACCGGGCAATCGCCTTCGGCCGACCCCATGCTCCGGTAGATGCTGGTCAGGTGAATCGGCATGTAATGCGACCAGACTTTGATCCTGTACCTGGTGTACAGCTCCCACATGAAATCTTCCTTGTTCAGGGGAAAACTCTTTTCTACCATGACACAGTAAACGTGGAAGACGTGCTTCACCTCGGGCGAGACATAGGGAAGCGTAAGGCCGGGAATGCCCCTGAGCAGTTCCGTGTAGCGCGAGGCAATTTCGATGCGGCGCGCGTTGAAGCCGTCGAGCTTCTTCAGTTGCACCAGGCCCACGGCCGCCTGCGCTTCGGTCATGCGGAAGTTGTACCCCACGCCATCGAAATCCAGAAACCAGTAGCGCTTCCCCATGGGGAATTGCTGCTCGTCAATGGGGAGGTACTTGCCCTTGGGATCGTAAGTGCGGCAGCACAGCGAACGGTAGCTCAACATGCGCTCGTAGAGGGCGCGGTCGCCGGTGGTGGTCATACCGCCCTCGCCGAGCGTGGTCATGTTCTTTTGCTGGTGAAAACTGAACACGCCGATGTGGCCCAGCGTCCCGGCCCGTCGGCCCTTGTATTCGGCGCCGGGGGCGTGCGCGCAATCTTCCACCACGGTGATGCCGCGCGGCCGGGCCAGTTCCATCAGCGCGTCCATGTCGCAGCACTGCCCGTAAAGGTGCACGGGCAGGATCGCCTTCGTTCGCGGCGTGATCTTCTTCGCGACGGAAGCCGGGTCCAGGTTCAGCGTACGCTCGTCGACGTCGGCGAAGACGACCTTCGCCCCGCGGGAGGCCGCCGCGTTAGCCGTCGAAATCCAACTGATGGGAGTGGTGATGACCTCGTCGCCCGGTCCCACACCAGCCGCGATCATAGCGAGTTCCAGTCCGGAGGTGGCGTTGGTGACCGCGAGACCGAAGTTCGCGCCGCAGTACGCGGCAAACGCATCTTCGAACTGCTTCACACGCGGGCCGCAACTGGGCGCATTGGCCTTCAGCACTTCCATAAGCGCCGCAGCCTCCTCCTCCCCGTAAGCCGAGCCGTGACTGTATTCAAGTTCGTAGAGCGCTTTAGGCAGAGACATAGAGAGACCTTTCGATGGTTTCCTCGAGCGAAGGGAAGGGGCGCGACCAAACAGCCCGGCTTCGCTCGCAAAGAAGAAAGTGATCCAGACCGCGCGGCGCGCGGCCCGGGATTGGTTCGGTTTGCGGCACGACCAATTCGCGCGAATAGCCCAACCGCCAGGCGTAGAGCTGCACCAGGCCGAAGCGCGATATCGATTCTGTGGCCCCGATGTGGAAGATGCCCTGCAAATCGGGACGCGCTGCGAGATTCAATATGAACTCGCACAGAGTGTAGACGTCGATTGGATTGCGCAACTCGTAAGTGGGCGCCACAACGGTGCGGCCCGCGCTGAAGTTCGTCTCCAACTTGTCGAGCAGGGCGTTGGTGCCGGGCCTCAGCCCCCGTCCTACCACCAGCGCCGGGCGCACGATCGCCGCGCCGGGCACGAGTTTGGTTACGCGCTGCTCGGCCTCGGCCTTGGTCCGCCCGTAAACGCTCACCGGGGTGGGCGCGTCGCTTTCGCGGTAGCCGTGCCTGGTTCCGTCGAAAACCGCCGCCGAGGATGAGTAGATCAGGCGCGCGCCGCAACGCGCGCAGCCGCGCGCGACGAACTCAGCTCCGTCCGCGTTGATCGACTCAGCCAACTGCGGCTCCCGTTCGCAGCGGTCGATGTCCGCCATGGCAGCCAGCAGCACCACCACTTGCGGACGCACGCGATCGAACGCGGACGCGACGCTCGCCGGATTGGCGACGTCCATGGCGATCTCGCTGTCCGATGAGGCGAACAGATCGCCGCCGGAGACGTTCCATCGTGCGGAAGCCTGTACGGCAAGGCGTCCGCCCACAAAACCGTGGGCGCCGATAATGAAGAGCCTTGGCCGAGGGTCCATCAGCGACCCCACTCGGACACGGCGCGCATGGCGTCGATCAGGCAATGTATGCGGTCGGTGTGTGCGTCCTCCTGCCAGCCGCCGCGCGTTTTGTGCGTGATGGACTGGCGCGGACAGCCGTCGTCTTCCACAGCGTACATGCCGATCGTCAACGCCTGCCAGGCTGCAAGCTTGTACTCCGGCGATCCGGTAGCGCCCGTATACATGGCCAGCACGCCACCCCAGTTGGCGAGGATTCCGCCCCACGGGTTCTTGTCGTAATCCTGTTCGCCGCAGACCGCGACGCCGAAATGCATACTGATGAATCGCTTGTTTACGAACTCGATGAGCGCCTTGGCGTGCTCGCGCCAGGCGGGGTCGAGCGCGTCCTTCTTTTCGAGCAGGTAGCGCGCAAGGTTCAGAGGGGCCCAGGCGTTCCGGTTGTCGAGCTTGTCGTAATCTTCGAAGAATTGCACCCACAGTACGGCCTGCCTGGCGAGATCCGGAATCTGAACTTCACGAATCCACGCCCAGAGTCTTTCCCGCGGGCCTGAGAATTCCTCGTCGCCGTGCGCGATCAGGATGTCGAATAGCCGCAGAATGGCGGACTGGTTCGCGCCAACGGGACCGCGGCCCTCGCCCGTGCGGTAGTCCACCCGGAACGGCCACGGCGAGTTCTGCGCGTCGCCGGCGTGCATGTTTGCAGCAAGCACTCGCGCGGTGTTGCGTGCAACGTCCAAGTACTTTTGGTCCTTGGTTTCGTCATACAGCAACACCAGCGCGTACGCGGCGATGGCGGCTTTGTCCGGCTGCACCTCGTAAGGTTTGTCGGCCTGCGATCCGCAATCCGGCGGTTGAGGGAACTTGCCGCGCAGCCCGGTCGAACGCGGAAAGCGCGGAAACTTGCCTTCGTCCGGAGTGAGATTTTCTTTCACCAGATAATCTCCCATGTGCCGGGCGAATTCAAGGACCTTGGGGTTCCTCTTGCCGGTCCACTCGTAGTACTTGAGGTAGCTGATGATCCCCATGCCGTTCTGCATGGCCGGGATAAAGTCCGTTCGCCGCTCCACGGGTCTGTAATCGCCGTCCATGAACGTCATCCAGACGAAGCGCGGATAGCCGTGTTCGACAGGGCAATTCAGGTACCAGCGCATCTCGCGGTCGATTACCTCACGCCAGGGCGCCCACGGTTGCAGCACGCCCCTGGCGTCATAGACGGCCTTATGAGCGGCGATGGTTTGGGCGCAGGCGGGGAGACAACAGCACAGGACGAGGGCAATCGAAAAGGCGGTCCGCATGTGAAAACCTCACACCGAGACAGTTAGATCCAACCAAACAAGACTAGCACACACAATCGTCCGCTACGCATAAAATTGCGCGTTCATGCTCATTTCCAGGTCCGGAGGTAGCCGCCCGGCGCGAATCGAACGCGCTATTGGGATGATGTGACATTTGCCTTGCGAGGCGCTGTCGGGATGCGTCATATTGGAGAGGAGCGGTTAGAAGAATGTAGAGCGCACCAGAGCCGGGACCACTTCGAAGAACGCCCGAGGCGCGCTCGAAATCTATATGGAAACGGACGTTTTTCGATGCCTGAGAACTACATGTTCCTCACCGAACTTCTCGGGCTCAAAGTGTACGATCTCAAGCGCCGGCGCATAGGGCGCGTGAGAGACGCCGCTCTGGTTCCCCTGGTCGATCCGGTTCGCGTGGACCGGTTTCTGGTTGGCGGCGGTTGGGCTTGGCTGACGGTCCGTCACGATCAGGTGGCTTCCATCTCTCTCGACGGCATCTACCTGCGCGACGAGAACCTCACCCCTCACCACGGCGACGAATACATGCTGCGCATGGTGCGCGACCTTCTCGATCAGCAGGTGATCGACGCACAGGGACGTAAAGTGGTCAGGGTCACCGACATCACCTTCGAGATCCGGCAGGAAAACGGCCACGACGTGCTGTGGGTATCGGACGTGGACATCGGCGTCCGGAGCATCTTCCGGCGTCTGTTCCAGGGGGTGCTGCCACCGCGTTGGATACGAAAGGCCCAGGTGATCATCCCCCCGAGTTCCATCCGTTGGGAATTCTGCAACATCGTCGAACCCGATCCGCAGCGGCGCTTGCGCTTGAACATCACCCACCAGGCCTTGGAGAATCTGCATCCGGCCGATCTGGCCGACATCGTCGAGGAACTGAGCCCCGAGGACCGCGAAGCCATCTTTGAAACGATCGCGAGCGACGCAGCGGCGGACGCGCTTTCGGAAGTCGAACCCGAGATCCAGACCAGCATTCTCGAATCGCTCGAAACCGAGAAAGCCGCTGACATCGTCGAAGAGATGGCTCCTGACGAGGCGGCCGACGTGTTGGCCGAACTCGAGGACGAGAAATCCGCCGAGATTCTCGACGAAATGGAGACAGAGACGAAAACCGAGGTCAGCGAGTTGCTCGAGTACGACGAAGACACGGCGGGCGGCATGATGAACACCGAGTACGTGTCGCTGCACGCGAACGCCAAGGTCAACGACGCAGTGGCGGCGCTGAAGGGCCACGAAGAATTGCTCGAGAGCCTCAATACGCTGCTGCTAGTGGATGCCGACGAGCGCCTGGCCGGAGCTGTCCCGGTGGCGCGGTTGTTCGTAGCCGGCGGCGATACACCGCTCAAGGAATTATCCGTGGAGAGGCTGCTTAGTGTGCGGGTGGACGAAAAGCAGGGCCGCGTTACCGAACTGTTCGACAAGTACAACCTGCTGACGCTTCCGGTTCTGGATGAAGAAGGCAAATTGGCCGGCGTAATCACGGCCGACGATATCATCTCGGTTTTGAGGCAGAAGTGACGGGTATCCCCCATGGGCGGCTCGATCGATGCTGAAGAGGCTTCGCTATCACATCCTGATCTTCTTTTCGGTGATCGGGCCGGGCTTCATCACGGCCATGGTGGACAACGACGCCGGCGGCATTTACACCTATTCGCAGGCCGGCGCCAAATACGGGTATCTGCCGTTATGGACGTTGATTCCGATCACCATCCTGCTCGTCGTGACGCAGGAGATGTGCTCGCGCATGGGCGCGGTTACCGGCAAGGGTCTTTCCGATCTCATTCGCGAAGAATTCGGCCTGAGGACCACGTTTCTGATCCTGGCAGCACTGGTGGTGACAAACTTCGCCAATGTCGTGGCCAACTTCGCGGGCGTTGCCAGTTCGCTGGAACTGTTCCACGTCAGCCGTTACATCTCTGTGCCCATAGCGGCGATTGTGGTTTGGCTCCTGGTGGTCAAGGGCACTTATCAAAGCGTCGAGCGGGTTTTTCTGTTCGCGTGCGTGATCTTTATCTGCTACATCATCAGCGGCGTACTGGTGAAGCCGGACTGGAAAGAGGCGGCCATTTACAGTGTGCGGCCAGTGTTGATGCTCGATCCTGGCTATATCACGATGATCATCGGCATGGTGGGCACTTCAATCGCCCCTTGGATGCAATTCTACCTGCAGGCGGCCGTCGTGGAGAAGGGGATCTCGGCCAAGGAGTACGCCGAAAGCCGCATCGAGGTGATCGTGGGCTGCATTGCAATGTCGGTGATCGCGTTCTTCATTATTGTGGCGTGCGCGGGCGCCATCTGGTCCGTCGCGCCGCGCGACATTGAAGACGCTACCGACGCGGCACTCGGCCTGCGGCCTTTCGGACACTACGCGTACTTGCTGTTCTGCGCCGGTCTGCTCAACGCATCGCTGTTTGCCGCCTGCATCCAGCCGCTTTCGACGGCTTACACCGTTTGCGAGGGATTGGGCTTCGAGAGCGGCGTGAACCGCCGCTTCGGGGAAGCCCCCATCTTCTATTGGCTCTTCACGCTGCTGGTGGGCCTGGGCGCGGCGCTGGTGCTGCTGCCGCAACTGCCTCTGGTGAAAGTGATCCTGTTTTCGCAGGTCATCAACGGCGTGCTCCTGCCGTTCATATTGATCTTCATGATCCTGCTGGTGAACAAGGAAGGAATCATGAAGGAGTGGCGCAACTCGCGGACATACAACCTGGTGGCCTGGATATCGGTGGTGATCCTGATCGGCCTCACGCTGGCGCTAGTTGGCGTTACGTTACGGGATCTCGCGGCCCGCTGATTTGACGCTGGCTGTCCGAGGGCGACAACCGGCCTCCCATAGTGCTAGGCTAAGTAGCTGTTCCTGGTGGGAGGAACAATCATGCTTGCTACGAGACGTGAAGTACTGGGGGCTCTTGTGGCGGCGGCTTTGGCGAGGGCGGAAGAAAAGGCCGCCGTTACCCGCTATGTGCGGTTCCGCCACGGCCCCGTTACGGCTTACGGCATCCTGGAGGGGGACGCCGTCAAGGAGTTGCGCGGCGGGCTGTTCGCAAACCCGCAGCCAACCGGCAAAACTTATCCGCTCTCCGGCGTGAAGCTGCTATATCCGTGCCAGCCTCCCAAGGTGCTGGCCGTGGGCGCGAATTACAAAAGCCACATCGGCAGTTCGGCTACGCCGGCGAATCCGGAAATCTTCTACAAACCAATCAGCGCCTTGCAGAACCCGGGGGACCCGATCGTCTTGCCGAAGGACTCGACCGTGGTTCACTATGAGGGCGAACTGGTCCTGGTCATCGGCAAACGGGTTCGCCACGCTTCCGCGGAGGAGGCGCGCGAGGCCATCTTCGGCGTAACCTGCGGCAACGACGTGAGCGAACGCCTCTGGCAAAACGGCCCGCGCAAGGACATGCAGTGGTGGCGTGCCAAAGGTTCCAACACGTTTGCGCCGCTGGGCCCCGTGATTGCAAAAGGCCTGGACTATTCGAAACTGCTGCTCCAGACGCGGCTCAACGGCAAGGTGGTCCAGAAGCAGTCGACGTCGGACCTGCTGTTCGACGGGCCCGCGATCGTAAGCTTCATCAGCCGCTACGTTGAACTGGCGCCGGGCGACGTCATCTACACCGGCACGCCGGGCAAGACCGATAAGATCGCGCCCGGCGACGTGGTCGAGGTGGATATCGAGGGTATCGGCGTGTTGCGCAACCCCGTCCAGGCCGAATAGGAACAAATCCGGCGCGCTTTTCGTCTCTTTCTATTGATGGGTTGGATGGAAAGAGTGACGGGTTTGTTCGTCCAGACGGCGGTAAACGTGTGGCGCAACAAGCTGCGCAGTTTCCTCACCATGTTCGGCATCGCGTGGGGCATTGTGTCGCTCGTATTGATGTCCGCCTTGTGCGACGGCTTCCGGCAGGGTCAGCGCAAGAACATGGCCCAGATCGGAGACAACATAGTTTTCCTGTTCGGCGGGCGGACGCAGATGCACGCCGGAGGCCAGAGGGCGGGCCGCCGCATCTTCCTGAACGAGCGCGACGTACGGGCGCTGCGCGAGCAGTGCCCGCTGCTCGAAACCGTTTCCGGCGAGTTGCGATCCGAAGCGGTAGCCGCGGGGAGCGCCTTCAATTCCGGAAGATTCACCGTCATTGGTGTGAGCCCCGAGTACCTGAAATTGCGCAACCTGCCGGTTGAAACCGGGCGTCAGGTGCAGGGCCCGGACGTCGCCGAGGGGCGGCGCGTGTGCGTGCTAGGCGCCTCGGTCAAGAAGCAACTGTTCGAGGAGCGCCGCGCTCTCGGTGAGCGGGTCTCCATTGCGGGCTACCCTTACACCGTCATAGGGGCGATGGGCAAGAAAAGCCAAAACAGCTCTTATGATGGGTGGGACAACGAGAAGATTCTGATCCCCGTGAGCAGCCTCCGCCGCGACCGGCCGCCTTACGCCGAGGCGGTGACCGAGGGACGCTTGGACGCCATCCTCTACCGGCCGGTTTCCGTGCGAGAGTGGAAGCCCGCCAGAATGCAAGCGCAGAAGGTTCTGGGACGCTTGCACGGCTTCGACCCGAAGGACGAAGGCGCGCTTGGAATATGGGACATGATCGAGGGCGCCGAACTGTTCGACAAAGTTTTCGACGCGACCGAGATCTTCCTGGCCGTAGTGGCGCTGGTCACGCTCACGCTCGGCGGCGTCGGCGTGACGAACACCATGATGATGGCCGTCGCCGAGCGCACGCATGAAATCGGCATAAAGAAAGCCCTTGGGGCCACCAGGCGGCGCATCCTTCTGGATTTCTTTCTGGAAGGCCTGGTGCTCGCGCTGTTGAGCGGCCTGGTGGGCACGGCAGCAGTCTGGACCCTGGCGAGCGTGGTCAACGCGCTGCCCATGCCCGCCATGTTCGCAGGCCTTCCTATCCAATTGAACACGGCACTCATCGCCATCGCGGCGTTGGGGTCGGTGGCGGTGCTGGCGGCGTTGCCTCCCGCTTGGCGCGCGGCGCGGTTGACGCCTATAGACGCCTTGAGGTTCGAGAGGTAGCCATGGGCTGGCGGATGATTCTCGCTGAGGCGCTCGAATCCATGCGATTCTACCGCCGCCGCACGGTGACTACCGTTGTGAGCCTGGGCTGGGGCGTGGCGTCCTTCCTCATCCTGATGTCTTACGGCGACGGCTTCGATCGGAACCTGCGCGCCGCGTTCACAGCGGTGGGACAGGACCTGGTGTTGACTTTCAACGGCCAGACCAGTCTTCAGGCGGGCGGTTTGCGATCGGGCCGTCCCATTAAGCTGGTAGAAACAGACGTGGCGGCCATCAGGGAGGCCGTGCCCGCCGTGGGCGCCATCAGCCCGGAGATGATACGAGGGCGCATGGTCGTGGTCCGGGGCACGCGCGAGAAGCGCTACCAGTTACGCGGCGTGCGGGCGGAATACCAGCGCATTCGAAATATGCAACTCATCGACGGACGGTGGATTAATGAGGACGACACCCAGCAGCGCAATCGCGTGGCCGTGCTTGGCGCCACGGTGGCTCGCGAGCTGTTCAGCGGCATCCCTCCGGTAAACGAGGAAATCACTATCGGCGGAGTGCGTTTTACCGTCATCGGAGTGCTGGACACCAAACTGCAAATAGCGAATTACTCGCGGCGGGATAACGAGTGCATTTTTGTTCCTTACGACACTGTGTCCGTATTCACCGACACGCACTACCCAGAAATTCTGGTTTGGACTCCGCGCGCGCCCGGAATGCGGGAAAGTGCCATCCGCGGTGTGCGCGCCACCCTGGCGCAACTCCACGGCTTCTCGCCGCACGACGAGAAAGCCGTCGAAATCCTCGCGTTCAGCCAGTTCATGTACATCATCGATGGCATGTCGCTGGCGCTCAAGATGCTCCTGGCATTCGTCGGCGCCCTGACACTGGGCATTGGAGGCGTCGGCCTGGCGAACATCATGCTTGCTTCGGTGGTGGAACGCACCCGTGAAATCGGCGTGCAGAAGGCATTGGGCAGCCGGCGCTCCACTGTGTTGAAGCAGTTCCTGGTGGAAGCGCTGCTGATCGTGGGGGCCGGGGGAGCGCTTGGCCTCGCCGCAGGATTCGCGCTCACTTACGCGATCGGATCCATGCCGCTTTGGGGGGCTATTTTCACGGATGCCGCCGACAAGGGGAACGTGGAACTGCGGATTCGCGCTTCGAGCGTGCTGGTGTCCACGGGGGTGCTGCTCGCGGTGGGACTCATCGCCGGCATGGTGCCCGCCATCCGCGCCGCGCGCATGGATCCCGTCGAGGCGCTGCACTACGAGTAGACTGCCCGGAGCCCCGGTTCAGCTAAACTGGTGCTATCGATGATAGCAATGCCCCGCTTTCTCGCGCTGCTGCTTGTAGCGTTGGCATGCTCGGTTCAGCCGGCTTGGTGCGTCCCCAGGCAGGCGCGGAAGCCCGCCCAGCGCGCTTACAACGAGGGCCTCAAGTACGAAGAGGAGGGCCGCATCGCGGACGCGGAACGCGCCTTCACCCAAGCCCTGGAATCGGATCCGGATTTCGGTTTGGCATGGCTGCATCGCGCAAAGGCTTTCCTGGCAGGCGGCAGGCACAAGGAAGCGCTCTCCGACATCAACAATGCGCTGCACACGCTCACGGACAATGGCGAGGCATGGAAACTGCGGGGCGATGCGAATCTGAAGCTGAACAACCACTACCCGGCAATAGAAGATTACAACCGCGCCGAATCGCTGAAGTACACTCATCCGTCGCTTTACTCCGGACGAGCCTTCGCGTATGCCAGCCTGGCACGCATGACCCAAGCCTTGGCAGACTACTCGATAGCGATCACGATGCGTCCGGATGATCCCGAAACGCGCCTAAGCCGGGGAAGAGTCCTGGTCTACTTGAAGCGCTATCGCGACGCTATTGAAGATTACGATCAGGCCATCAAATTGCGCCCCATCTTCGACGAAGCATACTTCGCACGCGGCCAGGGTCATTTTCTGATGGGCGACTTCCAGGCTTCGGTCACAGATCTCGAAACCGGACTGCGGCTGAAACCCGGCGAACCGGACGCCGAGCAACTGCTCAGTAAGGCGCGCGAAGCGCTTGCCCCGCCCAGGCCGCCGGTTGCTGCGACTCCTGAGAAGCCCGCAACGCCGATTCCCGCCGTACTCCCACCGGCACTAACTGCTGAAGCGGCTCAAAAACCACCGCAGCCAGTCCCCGTCGTGTCCCCACGGCCGCCGGTCGTGGCTCCGGCCGCCGCGGCACCCGCGTATGCCGTGCAAGTGGGAGCATTTGCCGACCGGAAGCGGGCGGAGCAACTGCGCGCCAGGATGGAGAACCGCTGCGGATCAGCCGCCATCGTCGAAAAGCCCGGGCGGCCGCCGCTGTGGCGGGTTCTCGCGGGCCGTGAATCCTCGCGCGCGAAAGCCACCGCCCTGGCGCAAAGCCTGCGCACGGAGTTCCCCACGACGTTGGTAGTTCTCCTGGCAAACGAGGGGAACGCGATTCAGAAGTGATCCCGGCCTTCGTAGCGCCGGATTCTTGCACCTAGAAGATGGGGAACGGCCCGGCGTTGGCCACTTTCAGTTCATGCCCGTCCTTGTGTTCGGCCCGCACCACTACGTTCACGGCGCGCACCGGGTCGGGCAGGTAGAGGTTGAAATCGACATCCTGGCCGGGGGAAAACTTCTCATCCGGATAGTCGTTCCGCCGCGTAGTGATCACTTGATCGTCGGTAGCGAGAAAATCGAAGAAGATTGTAAGACGTTCCAGTGTCTTATTCCCGCCGATGCGTACACGGCCATCCACAGTGACACGTCCCTCGGCGCGCTGGCAGCGGATCTCGGCCACTCGCACGTCCGGAGACTTGACCGGCTTAGGTTTTTTCTCCGCTGCACACAACAAAAATGACAGTGCGAGTAGAATGGAAAGTCTGCACCTCATTCCAAGATAGTTTAGCAAGGAAACACAGCCATGATCACGCGACGAGATTGTCTTCTCAGCCCAGCCGCACTGGCGGCGGCCCCCACGGCGGCGGCCTCCGGGCCGGCGCCCGTCGTGATTGCCAGCGCCAACGGCCTCCGCGCGTGCGCCCGCGCCATGGAACTTCTCAAAACCGGAGCCGATACGCTCGATGCGGTCATCGCCGGCGTCAATATCGTCGAGGAAGATCCGGAAGACACAACCGTCGGTTACGGCGGCCTGCCCAACGAAGACGGCGTCGTGGAGTTGGATGCGAGCGTGGCGCACGGACCCACGCGGCGCTGCGCGGCGGTGGCTGGATTGCGGAACATCAAGACGCCCTCCAAGGTGGCGCAGCGGGTAATGGAGCAGACCGACCACATCATGCTGGTCGGCGAGGGAGCCCTGCGTTTTGCCAGGGCCCACGGTTTCAAGGAAGAGAACCTGCTCACGGAAAAGGCGCGGCTCGCGTGGATGGTGTGGAAACAATCGCTCCGCGACGCGTCGGGGCACAACAATTGGGCGCCTGGACTATGGGCGCCGTCAGCCGCCGCTCTCAAGTCGAGGTTCCCTCAAGTGGACGAAGCCACCCTGGCTTGGGCGTGGCAGGTGGCTGTGCATCCCCCCACGGGCACCATCAACTGCCTGTGCCTGAACGCCAAGGGCGAGATGAGCGGAGTGACCACGACCAGCGGCTTGGCTTGGAAGATCCCCGGGCGGGCGGGCGATTCGCCGATCATCGGCGCCGGACTCTACTTGGATCAGGACGTGGGGGCGGCGGGCTCCACGGGCCGCGGCGAAGAGAATATTCGCATCGCGGGCGCGCACACCATCGTCGAGAATATGCGCCACGGAATGTCGCCCAAGGAAGCCGTTCTCGACGCACTGAAGCGCATCGAGCGGAACTACAACGGCAACCGCGACCTGTTGGCGAAGTTCGACATCAACTTTTACGCCCTGCGCCGCGACGGCCAGCATGCCGGCGGCCGGCTGTGGCGCGGGCCGCACGCTTCTTATGCGGTAAATGACGGGGGCGCGAGCCGCCTGGAACCCTGCGTTTGCCTGCTCGATAAACGCGGTTAGAATTTCCCACGCAACCGCAACCGCCACGGGGCCAGGACGCCTTCGCCGATGATGTGGCTCGAGATTTTCGATTCGCCGCTGCGGCGGCATCGGAACACGATGGGCACTTCGGCGAAACGGGCGCCGGCCCGCCAGAGCGCGTACTTGAGTTCCATCAGGAAGGCATAGCCGGACATCCGAATGCCGCCGAGATCCAGTTTCCTCAGCATGTCCGTGCGCAGGAAGATGAAGCCGGCCGTGCAATCGCGCAGCGGCATGCCCGTGATGGCGCGGCAGTAGAAGTTGGCCCATCCGCTCAACATCCGACGCCACAATTCCCAACCTTCCACTCCGCCTCCGGACGTGTACCGGGAGCCGACTACGACATCGTGCGAGGCGCCTTGAGCCAGGATCTCGGGCAGATAATCCGGATGGTGCGAGAAGTCGGCATCCATGGTCAGAATCGCGTCGAAACTGCCATTGGCAAGAATGCGGCCGAAACCGTCCAGGTACGCCTTGCCCAGGCCTTCCTTCTTAGGGCGCGAAAGCAGCCGCAGGTTACTGAATTCGCTGGAGAGCGCGCACACTACATCGGCGGTGCCGTCCGGCGAGTTGTCATCGATCACCATGATATGAATATCGGGGACGAGAGCGAAGATAGCGCGTATGATGGGGTCGACATTGTCCCGTTCGTTATAGGTAGGCAGCAGGATGCAAGTCCTGGGGAAGACAGCCGGGGCGGCGTTGGGCGGCGAACTGCGCGAGTCGGGCAACTCAACATGATATCCTGCGGCGGAGATCCACTTCAAGAATCGCTGAGAGGCACAGGGTGAACAGGGTCGAGCGGCTAGGGGCAGGGTGTACGGTTCAGGCGCTTGCTGAGCCGGCTGATTCGCAGGTCGGTCTGCAACTGCTTCTCGACCGGTCCGGCGTCGGAACGGAGCAGGGCCTCGGTCAGACGCAATCGCGCCTCGGAGTTGGACTGCCGCGCGGCATCCTTGCGGACCAAGAGCATGGCCATGAGCAGAAGCATACTTACCGCGCACTCGCCGACCCCGGTGAGAAGCGTTGGGATCACCAACTTCCAACCAAACGCGTCTTTCACAAGGAACAATATCTGCGCGAGAGGCATGAGGCCCACCAGCAGGTAGAGCACTCCGGTTTGCCAGCGGACGTGGCGCGCGAGGGCGATGCAGATGGACAGCGTCGTCAGGCAAACCAGAAATGTGACCGCGTTCAAGAGACTCATCGGCGGTGCATTCTCCAATAGACTGCACAGTCTCGAGTGCGTCTTGAGTGCTGTTCCGGGCCGACTGGAACTACACCCTGGGCGCACGCTTTCCGTGGAAGTAATCGTCATACCAGGGAACGGCAGAGATAGTGCAAAAGACTTAGACCGACGTTGGTATTGCTCCTAAGGCATCAAGTAACCGGCAGGGTGGCCACCGATGCGTTTGGCACGCTCCGTGCTCTGGCATGGGCGTGAGGCCGCTACTGAAAGATACACGAAACATGGTCCGGTTGAGCGTCCCGCTGGACCCGTCCCGGACCGGAAGAGAAGCCGAAAGCCTCGAGGCCGGGCTTCGCCGCCGCATCGTGGGCCAAGATGAAGCCATCCAGCAGATTGTCAATATCTATCAGATGCAGTTGACGGGCATGAACGCACCAGGCCGGCCCGTCGGCAATTTCCTGTTTCTCGGACCCACTGGCTCGGGGAAGACGCGCACAGTGGAGGCGCTGGCAGAGAGCCTCTTGGACACCTCCCGCGCTGTCGTGAAAATCGACTGCGCCGAATTTCAGCACAGCCACGAGATTTCAAAACTGATCGGTTCGCCGCCGGGATACCTGGGCCACCGCGAGACGCATCCGCTTCTGAGCCAGGAAGTCCTCAACCAGTTCCATACGGAGCGGCAGCGCCTGAGCTTCGTGCTATTCGACGAAATCGAGAAAGCCAGCGACGCGTTGTGGAACCTCCTGTTGGGCATCCTGGACAAAGCCACACTGACGCTCGGCGACAACCGGCGGGTGGATTTCTCCCGCACTATGATCTTCATGACCTCAAACCTGGGCGCGCAGGAGATGAGTTCCATTTTGAACCCGCGCGTGGGCTTTGCCGTTACCGATATGGGACAAGAGCGCCGGGTGGAAAGCGAAAACGAAAAGCTGAACGCCAAACTGGCACGCAGCGGCATGGAGGCGGCGCGGAAAAAGTTCACGCCGGAATTCATGAACCGGCTGGACAAAGTGGTGGTGTTCCGCCCGTTGGGCGAGAGCGAACTCAGGCGCATTCTGGATATCGAACTAAATCAAGTTCAGCAGCGCATCTTCGACGCTTCACCACAGAGCGCATTCATTTTCTCGCTCACTGAAAGCGCCAAAGAGCATTTGTTGGAGGAAGGCACCGACGCGAAATACGGAGCCCGGCATCTGAAGCGAGCCATCGAAAAACTCCTCATCCAGCCGCTCTCGAACCTGATCGCCACCGGCCAGGTCCGAGGCGGAGACTGGGTCCGTGTGCACTACTCACCCGAGACCAGCCGGCCGTTGTTCACGAAGGAGGCCGAAGGCTTGCCGGCTGACACCATGGTGGAGATGGTGGACGAATCCGTCGTCATGCCCGTTTGCGCGCTAGCGGGCGCCAGCGCGCGGGAAGATCGTAGGGGCGGGATGTATCCCGCCCTTACGACGCGGCGCCGCGCGCCACATCCTTGATGGCGTCCAGGATGGCCAAAGGATGCTCAGCGGGGCAGTCGTAGGCCACCACACCGCAGCCCAGCAGGAAGCCGGGGTGGTTGCGGAACCCTGACAGTATTTCTAGTGCCTGCTCGCGAATAGCCGCTACCGGGCCGCTGTGCACCAGGCGTGCGTCGACATTGGCCCGCACGGGAACACGCGCGGCCAGCGCCTTCTCGCACCATTTGGCGAGGTTCGCCGGCCGGTCGCTCAGGAACTGCGTCGCGCCCGTAGCGATCAGGTCGTCGATGATGGATGTGGTGTTGCCGCCGATGATCAGCGGCAGGTAGCGCCCGCCGGCCGCTTTCAGTTCGGGTATGACCACGTCGCGGTAGAGCGGCTTGAGGAACTGCCGGAATACGCGCGGCGAGGCGATCTGCGGCGTGGCTTGCGAATCGAAGATGATGGGTTCGACGCCTCGGGCCAGAAATGCCTTGCCGAACGACAAGGTCACTTGCGCACAGAAAGCCAGGAGCTTCTCCACCCACTCGGGTTCCTCGACCGAAGCAATCAGGAGTTTCTCGAGCCCCATCAATGAGGTCGCCAGTGAGAACGGTCCCGTCACCGCACCGCGAAGGATCATTTCGGAACCCAACTCCTGTCCGAGCTTCTCAGCCACCTCCAGGTAGATTGGCATGCGTCCGTCTTTGGACGGGTCTGGCAGGCCCAGGCGGCCGAAATCGTCGGGGCCCGTAATCAGAGGTTCGGCTATAGCCGGTACCTCGTTCGAGTCCTCGAAGTAAACCACTTTGCAGCCCAGCGCTTCGGCTTCGACGTTGTACACGTCGATACCGATCACGAGCATGTCGGCGTCATAGAGCTCTGCCTCCCGCTTGAGGCCGGCGTAGAGGTAATCGGCGTTGCGGCAGATCTCCGACGGCGACTTCCCGATGAGCGCGCCCTTGTGCTCGTAGATGGCAGGCACGAAAGGAATACGGTCTGCTTTCTCGAGGCGGTAGACAGCCTCGACTCGTTCGCGTTTAGTCATGTCAGAGACGATTCTACTCGATTGCGATCGAATATGGCTCCATGCGGACGATCTTGCCGTCGCTGAAGCGCATGATCGCAGGCCGGTCGTCATAGTTCAGCAGCGCGATGGAACCGTTCGAAAGCGCGGTCCAGTACAACTCGTTCGAACATTGGATGCGCAGCCCGCGGTGGATAGCCGGGTGCAGGTTTGTGACAGTGCGCAGTGTCCGGGCTACAAACTCGATATAGTGGCGGCAAGGTTCTGCGTACCCGTCAAACAAGATGACGCGGCCGTTCCCCGTTTTTCCTTCCTTCCAAACCTGCGCAAGAGTCGAGTCACCTTCCGGGGTGTTCAGAAGTCCCTCCCGCGCCTGCTGGCGTTCGGGATAAATGATCACGCCGCCCGCGCGGAGCCACTGGTCGATCTTCTCGATGACGCTCTTTTCGGCGACGCGTCCCCATAGGAAAACCAACACCTTATAGCGATCCAGCGCTCCATCGAGGATCATCTGCTCGCTTGCGTAGTCGAAGTCGGTTTTGGCGCGCAGGGCTTGCACACGCTCGAAGAAGCTCGACGCCAGCCGGTAGCGCAGCACGTCGTCACCCAGCTTGTTGGCGGTATCCGGATAGAAAACGGCGATCTCGGCCGCTGGCTTCACGCGCTTATCGAGCAGCGGCGCGTACTTATTCCACAACCCCGGTGCTTGATCGTTGGACGTGATATTGCCGCCATAGTAGAAGAGATGGTCGGCGCCGTTGGCCAGCGTGTTGTACAAGCGGGCCATCACTCCTCGTGCGCTGCCGAAACCGGCGGGCTCATAGCCCAGCTTCGCTCCATAGAAACGCGCCGCGGAAGAGGCCATACGCGTGGTGGCGAAGTTGTTCAGGTAGCTGTCGTTCTCGTTGGTGAGCCGGATGCCGCCCTTGAGCTTTGCCATGCTCTTGGCCTGGGCGGTGTAATCCGTCCCGATGGGCACAGCACCCCAACCTCCGCTCGACTGGTAGATGGAGGCCTCGGGCAGCGCCTCGCGCGCCCACACGGCCCACTTCTCGCACCAGTCGCTCATCGCATCCATATACCAGGTGCCGAAATCGACTCGCATGCGGGGGCTTTGAGCGGTTTCCGGCAGGAACGTCTTCACTTCGTCGAAGGAGGCATAGCGGGTCTGCCATGCATCGTTGAGCGCCGCGACGTTGGCATAGCGCGAGCGAACCCAACCGCGGAATACGACACTGGCATCGGGGTCGCCGGCCCAGTAACCGATGTGCGTGTGGATTTGCCCCCATCTGTAACCCCAGGCCCCGGTTGCCGGATACTGCGCTTCGCCGTAGTTGGCGCTGGGGCCAAGGCGCACGCCAAGCAGCGCCTTGCGCTTCGAGTAGTGCTTGCCGAATTCGCTGAGGAACCTGCGGACATACTTCACCTGCTTGTCGTTGAAAATCGTGGGGATGTCGATCTGGATGCCGTGCTCCAGGCACACATAACCATCCAGTTCCTTCGATTCATGAATCCAGTCCGGCAGCGCGTAAGCAGAGCCGACGATCAGCAGCGGAAACCACCGCAGGCCGTTGCGTTCCATTTCCTCGACTACGGCGTCATAGAAACTCCAGTCATAGACGCCGGGCGAGCGTTCGACGAAGGCCCACTTGACGTAGCTTTCGACTCCGTTGAATCCCAGCGCGCGCACCAACGGCAGCGTTTCGCGAAGTGTGGCCACTGCCCCCGGCAAGCCGTCCAGCGTGCGCGCGTCGGCGCCGGATGCCATCACCAGATCGATGTGCTTCGCGAGTTTCATCGCGGGCACGACCTTGGGCGGAGGAACGCGCTCCGGCGCGGCATCCACGATGCGGATGGCGCGGACGTTGTCCAGACCGTCGAGTTCAATGTCGGCTCCTCCGGCGAGTTGGTGCTCGAAGGTAGCGTTGTCGAGTTCGAAAACTGCCTCGCGGAAGGTGGATGTGTTCAAACGTGCAATGCCCCACTGGTCGACAACCTTACCGCGGCCCGCGAGTCCGATGAGGGCATACCCCCGGTCGAAGTACGTCACCACCAACCAGGCTCGCGCCGGCACCGGCTTGTCCACTCGAACCAGGACGCGCGCGCGCTTGTAGTAGTCCTTCACCGGTGTGATGGCGGCCACGCTCTTGCCGCCCAGGTTCGCAATCGTCCAGGAGGCATTCTCACCGCGCACGAGCGAGATGCCATTCGCGGCTGGGGCTGCGCCGGCTCGCCAACTGGCCAACTCCGCAGCAACAATTGGAAGTGTAGCTAAGACTGGAAACAGAAACATCCTCTTCATATACATGGCTCTCTATAAGAAACAGGGCCGAAGCCGACAACGGCTCCGGCCCCCTCTGATTCGAAGCAACTGTTACCAGATCAACCGCAAAGCCATTTGCATGGTCCGGTTGCCGCCAGCACCGCTGACCCGGCCGAAAGAGGAGCTCGAAAGATCCAGTGTTGGAGTGTTCCAGGTCTTGTTGTTAAACAGGTCGTAGGCCTCCCAGCGGAATTCGGTCTTCAGCTTCTCCATGATGGTGAAGCCACGCATCACCGTGCTGTTGACACGGATGATCTTGGCCGAACGGGAAGCGCCGCTGAGGCGGGGAGCGTTGCCGAACGGGTTCACCGCAGGATTGGTCCTTCGGGCAAACCCCGTAGCATCCACCCACAGATCCTTGATCGGATCATATTCGTGCGTTCCCGATTTCGCTGTCCTCCAGCTATTAGTCAGCACATCCGGCCGCGGCGTTCCAGCGAACAGGTAATTGCTGTAAGCGTTGTCGACCACGCCCAGAGGGAAGCCGCTCTGAGCCATCGTGTAGGACGCAATCGTCCACTCGCCCAGAATGTAGCGTAACGGACCGGACTGGAAGAACTTCCTGCCTTTTCCGAACGGAACGTCATAACTGTAAGCCGCCTTGAACTGGTGCGGCACGTCCAGGGCGCTGTAGGATCTTTCCAGCCGGCGGTTCAGGTTGTTTTGCGCGACGCCAAAACCGATACCCGCGCCGACGGCGACGCTGGCCAGCTCCATGTCGGCATCGGTAAGGGTTTTGGACCAGTTATAGCTAGCCAATACGCTCACACCGTGCGAGAGCCGCTTGGTGACCTTGATGATCATCGCGTTGTAGGAAGAGTTGCCGTCGTACTCTGACCAGTCGCGCTGACCCAGGGAGGTGTATTGAGGGAACAAACGTAGCGATTGCCTCAGCGTGGCGTTGCTTCCCATCAGCGAAACAAAATTCTCGAAGGGCGGTTTGAAACCGAGCGCTACCACGGAGGGGTCGGTGATCGACCTATTGAGCGTCGTACCCAAGTAGGCATACTTGGGATCCACCTGCATGTAGTTTATCCGGTTGCTCGCCAGGTGCGTTCCTTTGGTACCCGTGTAGGTCAGATCCAGGACCACCGAACCGGGCAGCGTGCGGGAAACCGCGAAGTTCCAGGTCGTTGAGTTCGGTAGGATACCGCTGATCTGATCGATGAAGTACCAGAGCGGGAAGCTTGAGCCCGCAGCATAGTCGGGATTGATGTACGGCGGTTGCTGGTAGCTGGGCCAGCCATTCGCCCAGTAGAAGGCCGGCGAAACACCCGTATTCGGCGAACTCCAACTCGGAGCGGCCTCCTTACCGTTGTTGCCGCCCATCTGCTTGTAGTTGGAGTGGAAGATGCCGAAGCCGGCGCGGATGACCGTGTTCTTGGCCACCTGCCAGGCCAGGCCGGCACGCGGCCCGATGCCGTGCTGGGTATCGTAATAGCTCATCCTACCGGTGCAGCCCGAACAGACGCCAGTGAATCTCACCGCGCCGGGGTAGTTGTTGGCGGCCGGGTTCGGTAGGGTTGGATCAAAGTAGCTAAGCCCGCCGTACTTGTCGTAATAGGGGGGGTTCACTTCCACGCGAACGCCTAGGTTGGCGGTCAACTTCGGCGTGATCTTCCAATCGTCCTGCACGAAGAATGCGTGGTTGGGATACCGCAAACCCTGGCTGTAACCCGTCTCCAGGGACCCGCCATCCACTGCTCCCAGCAAGAAGCTGGCAAAAGAACTGCCGTAGTTGCCGCTGTTGTCGGTCGGGACGGAGGTCTCCAGCCGGCTGAAACTCACGCTGCCAGCCTTATTGTTGGAGTAGCGGCGATTGGTCTGGATCATCTGGTAGTTGTAGCCGACCTTAAAGCTGTGCGCCCCCTTGATCCAGGACAGGTTGTCGCCGAAGTTGTACGTGTTATGCCACTCGTCGTAATCCTTGGTCGCGTCCCACCCATAGAAGCTGTCGGTGCTGAAGCTTACACTGAGCATGGCGTTGCCACAGCCGGGATTGTTGCTCAAGGCACCCACCAAGTCGCACCAGTTGTTATTTCCCTTCAGCCACGCAGTCACGTCGTGTTCTTCGTGGTAGAGCCTGTGGTAGCCGAACGTGAAGGTGTTAATCAGGGTTGGAGTGAACAGGTGCGTGTCGTTCACGCGGAGGACGTTTCCGTAGTAGGTTGAGCCGCGGTTGTAGGTTCTACCCGTCAACGGAAACGGTAACCGGGGTCCCCAGTTGTTCCAATTCGAGGTGTCATGATCGTAGGCGCTGTCGCTGTAGCTCACGTTGCGCGTGTAGGTGAACGAAAGACGGTTCGTGATCCCGATATTGTGATCGAACTTCATGCTTTCCGCGTTGTTGATCGCCTTGCTCGGCGCAGTGCCGGTCGTCCGCAGGTTCGACACCATGGCGCCGTATTGAGACAGCACCGATGCCGTCGATTCGGTCGGATCCACCATGTACTTCATGATGTTCTTGGCGATCTGGGTGATCCTCGAGGCCGGGATCAGGTTGCCCGAAAACACCTGCCGGGTGTATCCTCCCGCAGGGTTGGCCTGCGTGGTGGAAGGATCGTAGATCGGGATGAGGGTGCCATTGGCTTTCTTCCAGTCGGAAAAGTCACCCTGCTTCATGGCGGCCGTCGCGACGGTCAACAGACCGGGGCCCGAGGTGCTGGGCTGTCTGGAACCTTCATAAGAAAAGAGAAAGAACGTGCGGTTCTTCCCGTTGTAAAGCTTGGGGACGAAAATCGGCCCGCTGGCGCTAAAACCGAACTCGTTCTTGTGGTAGATGGCTTTTTTTCCGCCGATTCGATTATTAGCCCAGGTGTTGGCGTCCAGGACCTGCGACTTGTAAAAGTCGAACGCGCCGCCGTGGAATTCATTGGTTCCGGACTTGGTGGTCAGCACCATGTTCCCGCCGCTGGTGTGGGTTTGCTCGGCCTTGAAAGCGGCCGTGTCGATACGAATCTCCTCGACGGCGTCCAGAGTCGGAGCGAGACGGTTAAAAATACCGATATTGTTGCGGAACCCTGTCTCGATGGAAGCGCCATCCACGACCACCTGCCAAGCGAAGCCTTGACCGCCGCCGACAATGAAGTCGTCCCAGGCGCTCTCGCCGTTGTTACTTTTCACCTCGGGCATCATGAGCATGACGCTAAACACGCTGCGCATGCCCCAGGATGAACTCATAGGCACCGGCATGTCGCCCACTAATTTGCGTTCCATGGTGGTGCTGACCTCGGTGGTCTCGGTTTTGAGAAGCGGGGCAGCACCCGAAACCGTGACCTGTTCGGTCACTTGGCCGACTTCGAGGCTGACATCCACACGAACGCTGTCTCCGGACGAAAGCAGAATGCCTGAGCGGGACCAACTCTTAAAACCCGTGCTTGAAACGCTCACTTCATACGTGCCGACCTGCAGGTTCGGAATCACGTAGTTTCCGCTGCTGGAGCTAACGGTCTCCGCCAGGACTCCAGTCGCGGTGTTCTTAGCGATAACTTTGACACCGGGCACGACGGCACCTGTGGCGTCCGTGACCAGACCGGTGATTGTGCCTCGTACTGTCACTTGCGCTGCTGCGAACTGACACACGATGACCAATAGCAGGGCGCAAACGACGAGGAAACTAGCAGTTTGCCTCATTGGATCCTCCTGCCTCGCCTCATGAATTGGCGTTGTCGCTCTGAGTACACCACCTCTGCAACTCGGATATACACCGAGTCACAAGCGGGGTCAAGGAAAATCAGCGTTACTCTTGCTTTTCGATAGGCAATCGGACAAACGCAGTGGGGCTATCCCATCAGGCTGAACATTGCTGGTTCATCGTATGGGACAACCTGAAGACAACGACACCTTGCGATTCCGCAATTCGGGTGAGACACGCGGCAGTTCAGCGGGCCCGGGAGGAGGCTGCCGGCGGCGATTCCCGAAAGGGAATACGTTTCTCGTACAGCTCGATTCGGGCTTTCAACGTCTTCGCCAGCGGCTCTGTCTGCTGTTGCGTGGCCTGGGCCACGGCACGATGGGAGGTCTCGACCGCCTCGGAAAACCTTCCCGCCTCGGCATAGGCGGCAGCCAGCGTGCCCAGTACGTCCGGCTCTCTCCCACCCGAAAGGCGCACTGCCCGCTGGGCGAGTTCGACGGCCTCAACGCCGTTCCTGATGCTCGCGTCCGGATTCGTCGCCAGCAGCCATGCCGTCTGGTTCAAAACAGTGAGATAGTCCGGCCGCAAGCGAAGTACTTGTCGCCATTCAGCCAGCGCCGCGGAGGGATTCCCGCGCAGGTAGTAGAAGGCATCCCCCAGACACTGATGCGCCTCAACTAATCCGGGATTCAGCTCCAGCGCGGCTTCGAATTGCCTGATCGCTTCCTCATGCCTTCCTTTCCAGACCAGCGCCACCCCCAGGTTCGTGTGGAACTCGGCCACCCGGGGGTTGATGTCCAGGGCCTTTAGGTAATGAGTGATCGCGTCGTCCAGCTTGCCCGTGCGCGCCAAAGCCGCCCCAAGGTTGTTGTGAACCTCTGCGAAATCTGGATTGATCTCCAATGCCCGCTCGTACTTGGCGATCGCCTCGCTGACCCTGCCCGTCATGGCCAACGCGATGCCGAGGTTGTAGTGCGCCCGGGAGTCAGACGGATTCAGTTTCAAGGCATCGCCCCAGGCGCCGACGGCCTCCGCGAACTGCGATTTCTCCGCCAGTTCCCACGCGCGGTCGAACAGCCTGTAGAACTCGGCCGCGGGAGCATCAATGCTCAGCAGGCCGCCGGCGGGAATGTTCACGAACTCAGGGATGTTTACGGCGCGGTTGGCTGCGGTCGAGTTCTCAATCAGGACCGGCGGGCTGTCGTTGCCGTTCTCGTCGATGTGCGTCAGGAACATCTGCGTGTAGGGCGAGCGGCTCTTGGAGGAAAACACCAGCCAGCGGCCATTGGGGGAGTAACTGTGCCAGGAGTTCATGAGGGGCGTATTTGCGCGCATCCGGCGCGCATGGCCGCCGCTGAACGGAACGATGTAAAGCTGGCTGTCGGGGCGCATCAACAGGCCGTTGCGGCACTGGGTGAAGACGATCCACCGGCCATCCGGCGAGACCTTGGGGAAGGTGTTGCTCATGCCATTGTGCGATGCGCCGGCAACGGGCTCGGGCTTGCCGCCCCGGCCTTCATTGAATGGGATCCGGTAGAGGTCGAACTGGATCTGGGTTTCGTTCGGATCGTTAGCAAAAGCCGCCAGTTTTGCTCCCTCGGGGTAAGGGTCCTGGGAGGGCGCCCGTGCGAACACCAAGTATTTGCCGTCGGGACTCCAGACCGCGCCCGTCTGCACAAATCGCGGATCGTCGGCGCCGGGAAGCGGCTGCAACCGGCCAGTGGCGCGGTTATACCAGGCGAGGATGCCGCGCGTGGGATAGAACACCTGGAGGAAGCGGTAATCCTTGAAATTGGCCACATAGTAATTGCTTGGGCTTTTTCTAAGCCGCGGCGAACTGCTGCCGCCGGCGGGGTCCAAGTCCGAGCCGTCGATAGTGGTGGCGACGTACCGCCCATCAGGAGAAACCTGGGACATGAAACCGACTCTGAGCAGCCCGCCCAACTTGCGCCGGAAGGAGGCCCAATTGACGACATCCTCGTTACGGATGGTGGTCCGCGGCGCAAGATGCACGATGGCATACATCCCCTTATCGCTACGGGGGCCATCGAGATCCATAGCCAGGGTCTTGCCGTCGAGCGAGAACGAATGGCAGTTGGCGCAGGTGTGCAGCCCTTCCATCAGCAGCCTGCTCTTGGGCGCCCCGACATCGCGCAGCCGCCAGGCGACAAGCGGCAGCGCACTCGTGGCTAAGGGCTTGATAACGCCCCTCTCGAGTTCCGAGGGCATAAGCGGGACATCGCGGTAGAAGATCGGCGCGCCGACGGGATCTTTCGAGGTTTGAATAGTAACTTCCCCGCAGGAAGACGGTTCAGGTGCATTGCCGTGCATGAAACCGGTGATAGTGATCTTAGCCGGCCGCTCTGTTGAACGTTTCTTGATGGTATCCCAGATTTCGGGCGCCGGCGTCCAGGTGTGGGCCGCTGTCTGCTCGGGCGTCAACCTGGGGAGTTCGTTCGTCTTTGCGACACAGCGTGGGTCGATCTCACCGAGGCGCAGCCGTTCGCCCCGCGAGATGACCTCAATTGCAGCGTCCGCGCCGGCGAAAGTGATTCTGATTCTCCAGACAGTGACACCGGAGGCGGCATCGCGCCAGAGGAACGTGGGCGGAGTAATCTCGGCAGGAAAAACCGATCCTTCGGCGGGATAGTCGATCACGACCGGGGGAACGGCTGCGCTCCGCCCTCTTTGAGCCGCTGTTGTCGCCAGCAGCACGAATGCGATCGTGAGGGTGCCCGCACGATGCTTGTTCACAACCCTCCAAACTCAACCTGCCGGCAGGCCGCGCCCTGCATCTCGATATTGTAACCGGAGAATGGCGGCCGGGATCCGCGAGCTTTAGGAAACACGCGCTCGCGCGCGTACCGTCGGCATACCGGGCTATTCGTGGCCGTAAACTGAGACAATCGAGGCATGCGCGCGTGGCTGATGGATTCTTATGAGGGTGTGGAAAAGCTCCGGCTAGTCGAGACGGACGAACCAACTCCGGGGCGTGGTGAAGCGTTGCTCAAAGTTCTGTGGGCCGCTCTCAACCCGGCCGACGCCTTCCTGGCCCAGGCGCAATATCCAGCCAAGCCGCCGTTGCCCCACATTCTCGGCAGAGATGCCTTGGGGGAAGTCCTGGCTGTTGGCGAGGGCGTGACCGGCTTGCGTCCAGGCGACGTCGTCGGCATCCTGCGCTGCGAAGTGGGCGTCACCGTCCGCGGCACGCTGGCCGAACGGGTGGTGGCTCCGGCGGACGCGCTGGCGACTGTCCCTGATGGCTGGACACCGGAAGAGATGGCCGGCGCACCGCTGGTGTTTCTGACCGCCTGGCAAGCGCTCACGCAGTGGAGCACGCCGGAGGCTCCGCCGCCTGCCGGGGAGACGCTGCTGGTCACGGGGGCGTCGGGCGGCGTGGGCGTGGCTTCGGTGCTGCTGGGCAAGTCGATGGGGCTCACGGTAGTCGCACTTTCGCGAAGCGCATCGAAACGCGAGAAACTGCGCCATCTGGGCGCCGATTTCGCTTTCGATCCGGCCAGTCCGGACCTGCGCAAGTCTGTCCTCGACGCGCTGCGCCCGCGCAAGGTCGACCTGGTGGTGGACAACGTCGCCGGCCCGCTCTTCAACCAGATCATCCCGGTGTTAGGTTACGGCGGGCGAATCAGCGCTGTGGGCCGCAGCGGCGGCGTGGTCCCCGAGTTCAATACCGCAACGTTGTTCTTTCGGCGTGTACGAATCGGCGGAGTCGCGACAGGCGATTACTCACACGCAACCGCGCAGACGCTGTGGAAGGAAATCGTAGCACGGCTGGCCGCCGCCGGCCGCCGTCCGGTGATCGACCGCGTGTTCCCGTTCGAAGAAGTGCCCGCCGCATTCGCGCGCCTCGCCGAAGGCCCCATGGGGAAAGTGCTGGTACGAGTAACAAAGTGAAATGCCGGCGTTGAAACTGGCGGATCTGCTGGATATCCGGTAAGGTCATAGGTGGAGGATGCTGGGGTGGATACGACAAACTTCCTGTATATGTTCTATGGATTCGCGGTGGCCTGGCTGATTTTGTTCGCTTACGTGGCGGTGCTGGCCAGGCGCGAGGACAAGCTCAAGAAGGAAGTCGAAGGGCTGAAGCGCATGATTGAGGAAAGGGAGCGCAAGTAAATGCGGCGGCGCGACCTGCTACAACTGGCAGTGTGTAGCTCCGTGGGCCGGGCAGTTTTGCGTGGCATGCCGGCGCCCAAGATCCGCGACGTGCGCGTTATCGCCACGGCGCCCGCCGGCTTGCGGTTGGCCGTAGTAAAGATCCTGACCGACCAGGACGGGCTTTACGGATACGGCTGCGCAACGTTCACGCAGCGCGCCGATCTGGTAGTGGCCGCGGTCGAGCGTTATCTCAAGCCGTTCCTCGAAGGCAAGCCTGCCGACCGCATCGACGACATCTGGCAGGCGTGCTACAACTCCTCCTACTGGCGCAACGGTCCCGTGCTCAACAATGCATTGAGCGGCGTGGACATGGCGCTGTGGGACATCAAAGGACGGCAGGCGGGGCTGCCCGTGTATCAACTCCTGGGCGGCAAATGCCGCGAAGCGGTAGATTGCTACGCGCACGCCGGCGGGGCGGAGATCCCTGAGGTCATCGACAGCGCACGCCGCTTCAAGGAACGGGGCTTCCGGCACGTGCGCGTGCAGATTGGAGTCCCCGGCATGGCAGGTTACGGGGCCGGCGGCGCCGGCGCTCGGGCCGAGGCGCTGCACCAGTCACCCGTGTACGAGCCGGCGGTTTACCTGCGACGCGCCCTCAAGATGATCGAAGCGTGCCGCAAGCAACTGGGCGAGGAAGTGGAGTTGCTGCACGACGTGCACGAGCGCGTGTCGCCTTCGCAGGCTATCCAGTTCGCAAAGGATGTCGAGCCGTTCCGATTGTTCTTTCTCGAAGACCCACTCTCGCCCGAGGACATCGCCTACTTCCGCCAGATGCGCCAGCAGACCTCCACGCCCATCGCCATGGGCGAACTGTTCAACAGCCCGCACGAGTGGACGCCGCTCATCGCCGAGCGGCTCATCGATTACATACGCATGCACATTTCGCAGATGGGCGGGGTCACTCCAGCGCGCAAGGTGGCGGCGTTCGCCGAACTGTTCGGCGTCCGCACGGCATGGCACGGTCCGGGCGATGTCTCACCCATCGGGCACGCGGCCAACGTGGCGCTCGATCTGGCCTGCCATAACTTCGGGGTGCAGGAGTACTCACCGTTCAGCGAGCGCGTGCGCGAGGTCTTCTCAGGATGCCCGGAGATGCGCAACGGCTATCTGTACGCCAACGAGAAGCCCGGTTGGGGAATCGAAGTGGACGAGAAAGCCGCGGCGAAGTATCCGTTCGGCAGTTTCGAGCAAGGCGAACGCAAGCTCCTGAACGGAGGTTGGGGTGAAGTGCGCCGTCGAGACGGCACCATCATCAAACAGTAGCGCAGGCTAAATGGTCGGGGGCCGCCACTTCTTGTTTCTGGGCATGCGCTGCTCTGATCGAAGCCGACAGGCACTCCCATATGTGCAACTCGCAGACCGGTTTCCCGTTACCATTGGCCGTGGAAGGCCATTCCGGATCTCGCGACGTCGGCCAGAACCGTCGTGGGCAGTGGCTGGTCCTTCGGCAACCGCTCATGAGAGTCCAGGACCGCAGGATTGTGCAACGAAGGCGTTCCATGGCGGCAGTAGCGTGACAGAGGCGGCCGGCAAGAAGATCGCCTTCGTGGCTTCACTTCCTCCTCTGAAGCGGACTCGAATTGCGCCGTCGTAAGTCTGCGGCCGGGATGTTACAGTCCGATATTGCTGAAAGCCCGCGGATCGCGTCCCGCAGCCTGCCTACCACACCTTCAGGCTAAGGTCGCCCGCGCAGACGTTCTCGAAGGGCCCAGGCGCAGGGCTCGTTTCGGCCCGTTTCTTGCCGAAGTAGTCATAGTCGATGACGACGGGCGAACCGTCCGCATTCTCATAGGCGAGCCCTGCTACCCTGGTCTTCCCCAGCAGGGCGGTGGTCACGCGTTTGGTCGCCGCCCGGCGCGCTGACGATGGCAGCGCCAGACGGATGTACACGCCATCGACCTCATCAACGATTTGAATCTTGGGGTCTATGCCTGAGAGCAGCAAGGCATCGGCCTCGTTCGGGTATGGGCGCGCTCCATTCAAGTAGACGTTCCCGCCGGTTTGGAGCGGATACATCGCCGTGTCATAGACCCAGAGGCCGAATCCCTTGATGCTGCGGGTCTTCGGGTCTCGCGCCGCGGCGGACGCGGCATCGGGGCGTCCGACAAAGATGTTGTTGTAGAAACGGTCGTCGCCTCCCTGCGTGTTGCCGTGTCCCGCCACCCTAGTCGAGTGCGCGTAATGGTAGGGGGTGGAGCGATTTGGCGCCAATTGGCTCAGAATCTTGCCGGTCATCAAGTTGTGAACATATGCGCCGCCTTGCGACTCGTCATACAGGCTCATGCCCGACAGGAACAGATTATTGTCCACGATGAACGGCCCATGATCCACCTCCACCAGGAGATCGCAATAGCTGTTGTCGTAGAGGAGGTTGCCGGTGATGCGAGTTCCCTGCGCCATCCAGTCCATCCACAAACCGAGGTGGCCGTTGTGAATACGGTTTCCCTTGATCAAAACGTCTATGGCGGCGTGCAGTTTGATCGCCGCCATCTCGGCACCGGTGAATTGCCGCTTGGTCCAGATGTTGTAGATGTGGTTGTTCGTGATCTGGCTGAAGACGGCGCCCAGGCTGCCGATGACGCCTCCCTGCTCACAATTGAAGATGGTATTGTTCCTGACGATATGGCCGCCGATGTTCGCCTTCGACCAGCCGATGGCCAGGGCGCGCGTAATCACCTCGTTGTAATGCGTCGCACCGTCCTTGGCCGGATTCCGCACCCAGACGTTGTGGCCGGTGGCGCGGTCCTTGCCCAGGGTGATGCCGGAGCACTTCGAGTCGCTGATCACGTTGTTCTCGATGATCCAGCCCTTGCTCCAGTGAGTGCCGATCAGCCCGATCTGTTCGGCGGTGGGTGCGGCCCATTGCGTAGCTGCCTGGCTCAAGGTGAAGCCGCGAACTGTAATGTAATTCCGGCCTGGCTGATCCGGATAGAAACAACTGTCGCGCACGTTGATCTCGACCAGTTCCCGGTTGGGGTCCTTGTCGTGGAAGTTGGCGTAAATGTAAGTGAACTTGTCGTCGCTTTCGCAGAACCAGGTCCAGGTGGAGCCTTCGCGGTCCCTGGCGCCCTCAAACGGTTGCGGATCCAGGACGCGTTCCAGCAAATGGGTCTCCCATAGGCTCTTGCCGTTCAAGTAGACCTCGCCTGTGTGGTGCGGCCGTCCCTTGTCGGTGAACCAGTCTCCCCAAATCAGGTCCTTGTAAGGGTTGTAGCCGCCGAAGAACGAATTCGGAATCGTAACCTTCCACACCCCCGGTTTGAAGGGCTTCCACCCTCGAATCACCTCCGATCCCTTGATGAAAACCTTCTCGCCCGCTGCCGCCTGGTAAACGATGCGCTTGGCGTCCGACTCCCCGCCGCGAGGAGGTGTTACCCGCTCGCGGTAGGTGCCCTCGTGCACAGTGATCATGTCGCCCGGCTGTGCTACATGAGCAGCGGCATTAACGGTCCTAAAGGGCTTGGCCAGAGAGCCTTCGCCGCTGTCGAGCGCTTTGGCTGAGACGTGAAATTCGCGCGCGAGGGCTGGATACGCCAGGATGACTGGCACCAGGAGCGTAATCAGCCTTTTCATATCTGAATGATCGAAATCGCGTTGCGAAACAAGAGCGGGCGGCCGGCGGCGAACTGGCGGCCGCCCGAAACACATCACACGTTGACAAGCGTCACAGAAGACGCCGCACGAAACGGGCCCAAGGACATCAGAACTGAAGCTTCAACCCCAGTTGGATGATCCGTTGATCACCCGTCGCCCCCGGCCCCTGGCTGCTGCTTGTGATCACGCCAAAGGTGTTAGGGGTCAGGATGCTAATCCCAGGGGCCCCCAGATTCACGTGGTTCACGAAGTTGAACATTTCGGCCCGGAATTGCACGTTGGCCCTCTCCGAGAACCGGAAATACTTGTTGGCCGCCAGATCGATGTTGTTCAGTCCGGGGAGGTGAAGCGGATTACGGGTGGCGTTACCCCAGCTTCCCATCGGAGTCACATAAAAGGCGGAGGTGTTGAACCACCGGCTCCGCGAGCGCTCGCTCCGGGAGAGTTCGGCGTGCTGGCCGTTGACCACGCTCACCCGCGAACCGACGCCGGTACCGGTGGTATCGCCGACGCCGCCCAAGGTCATGGCAAAGCCGGTTTGCTCGGTCACGATGGCATTCACCTGCCATCCGCCAAGCACCGTCTTGACCGCGCGGTTGGAGGCATGCTCAAACAATGGAATGTTGTAGATCGTAGCCAGCGAGAAGCGGTGACGCAAATCGTACGCCGCGTATGACTTATCCCCCTTCAAATTGAGGATGTCCTGGACGTTCCCGGTGTACCAGCCGCCGCCCACCGTGCTCGCGTCCTGAGCTGAAAGCGCTTTGGACCAGGTGTACGCCCCGATGAAATTGAGGCCGCCCGCCATTCTGCGCTCGCCTTTCATCTGCAAGGAATGGTAGTTGGCGTTGCCGATGGCTTTCGTGGTCGTAATACTGCCGAAGCCTTGGTAGGGCCTTCTACTGGCGAGCGAAGGCAATCCGGGGGTCGTAGGATTGACCACCGTGACCGGCCGGTTCCCGTCGAACGCGTACGGCAGATTCGTGGCCTTCGATCCAACGTAAGCAATGTCATAAAAGACTTTCCCCGGCAATTGCTTCTGCACGGTGAAGTTCCACTGCTGGATGTATGCGTCGCGCATGGTCGGGTCGAGTGCGGCGGCACCGAAGGTGCCCGTCACTATATTGCCCTGTTGGAGAAACGCGGTCGCCACCTGGAGCGGTTGGTTGTAGGTGGCGGAGTACGTGTAACTCTTGACGACCGGCGTGCCGAGCACCAAGTTTGTATAGGTGTTGGTAATTTCCTGGGTGTAATAGACGCCGTAACCGCCGCGTATGACGAGGTCGTTGACGCGCGGCACGCGATAAGCGAAGCCGAGGCGTGGTCCCCAGTCGTTCTTGTCGCCATTCATCAGGCTGGGCGACACCCCTGGGGTGTCCGGGATGTCGGGGAAGTTGCGGAAGAGTTGCCGGGAGACGGTGAAGCCGGGGATGGCTCCGTTCAGCTCCCAGTTGGTGACTTTGCCGCGCTCAACCGGCTGGGCGAAGTAGTCGTAACGCAGGCCGAGGTTCACAGTGAGGTTGCGGGTCACCTTCCAGTCGTCCTGGAAATAATAGGACTGCCAAGTGTGATTCATGCGATTGGAGAACGGGTCGGAACTGATGGTGGCGCTTGTCGCAAGACCCATCAGAAAGGCGGCGAAAGTATTCTCGCGAACCGGGGAGGCGCCGTTCAACGTGGTTGTCCGGCCATCGAACCCGAAGACGCCGCGTGGATAGAGAGCCTCGTCAAAACTGAAATTGCGGCGGAAGATGAGCGTACCCACGGTCAGAAAGTGTCCACCCTTATTGATGGAGAGATTGTCGTTGAACTGCCAGACCTGGTTATGCTGATACGCCGGCCCGTTAGCTGCCACCGTTGGATAGTCGTAACCCATGCCGAACTGGGGCGGGCCGTAGTCACGGGGATCTTTGGATACGCCGGGAATACCGATGATGTTGGCGATGTCGTACTCCGGTTTGTAGCTCGTTCCGTTATACGATTTCGGGAACCGACGGCTCCAACCGACGCGCAGTTCATTGACCGTCGAGGCGGAGAACACGTGCGTGTCGCACAGCGAGAGCACTTGCTGGCGCCCGTAGCCTACCGTGTAATCCCACACATAGGTCGGCACTGAAAAAGCCGTCTGCTGATTGAAGATATAGGTCCCATACAAGGTGTTCTTGTTGTTGATGCGATGGTCGATACGACCGAGGTACTGATTCTGATCCGTGGGGGCGGAAGCGGTCGGACCGCGGTAATTGATGGCCGCCTCGTTGGCGTTCGGTTGCGGAACGAAGTTCATGAACTTTGTCGCATAAGACTGGATGCGGCTCGCCGGAATAGTGTTATTCGCGAAGGGTTGGCCCGTGGAAGGATCGTAGATCACGGCCGAGGATCCAGAGAAATTCCCGGTGCGGTATGCCACAGGTGGGACGAAAGCGGTCCCGCCGAACGAACCTGAGATCAAGCGCCCAGACTCCCAGTTAAAGAAGAAGAAAGTCCGCTCTTTTCCGTTGTAGAGTTTCGGAAGTACCACAGGCCCGCCGATGTTGGCCCCGAACTGATTGCGGTTGAGACGGGGCGGCTTCGCCGTGGACGAGTACGGTTGGAACGGAGCCAGCGTGGTAAGGACGTTATTCCGGTTGAAGATCCAGGCTTGGCCGTGAAACTCGTTGGTGCCGCTCTTGGTGGTGAGGTTGATGTGCCCGCCGGGCGCAGCGCCGAGGGCCGCCGAGTAACTGCTTGAATCCACCTTGAACTCCCGGATGGCATCGATGGATAGTGAAAAACTCATGCTATAGGAGCCCATGCTCATGGCTTCGATGCCATCGTAGTAGTAGCGATTCTGGTTGTCTCTTGCCCCATTGGCGCTCATACCGACCTGCTGTCCGAGCGAGCCCCCGGAACTGCGGACGCTCAGGCTGCCTGGAGTGGCTGGATTGACGCCGGGTGTGAGCAGCGCAAGTTGGACAAACGAACGGCCATTGAGCGGAAGCTCCGCCACACGCTCCCGATCAATGACTGTGCCGACCGTAGCATTCTCGGTCTGCAAGGAGACGGCGGTCGCTTCCACAAGCACCTTCTCCGAGACCTGCCCTACCTTCAGTTGGATGTCCATGCGCGCGGTCTGCCCGACGACGAGTTGGAACTTATCGATCTCGACAGTCTGAAAACCGGAAAAACTCGCACTCACGGTGTAGTTACCGACGGGCAGAAACGGCAGGTTGTAGTTCCCGCTCGTATTGGTGACCGTGGAGTGTTTCTGACCCGTCTCGAGGCGCACGGCAGTAACCGTGGCCCCTGATATGCTGGCGCCTGTCGAATCGGTGACAGTACCAACGATTGAAGCCGAATTCGCCTGACCATAGAGCGCTATTGCGAGCAGCACCGTCAGGCCGAGCAGAACCAGTGCACGGCAGTTGCTTTTCCTCATACTCATCAAGACTCTCCTTCTTTTGAACGCATTCCCAAACAGCGCTTCTTGTCCTAGAACTCTGGCGCGACCACCGTCATGTGAACATACACTCCGGCCCTGGATGACTGACTTGAGAATCGCCCCACTCGTTCAAAGGTGACGCTTGAGATTAGCCGATCCGGCCTGACGGATCAAGGTTCCTTACGGTTCGAGAGCCTGGAGACTTAACCATCGTGTTATCAATAAATCCGGGCCATAACTTCGACGTTACGAACCGTTACGTTCCGTGGTACTGTATTGTAAGATACGCGATTCATGGCGGATGCTTCACAGCCACTGGGCAGGGGGCTCACTTCCGGACGGCGCAAGTTAACGACCGAAGAGGGCGTCGCTGACGTGCGGCAACATCTGGCACGGATCCTGGAGAGCCCTTCATTTCAAGGCAGTAAACGGTGTCAGGAATTCCTCCAATATGTGGTGGATCGGGCCTTGGCCGGGCAGTTCGATGCTCTAAAAGAACGGGTGATCGGAGCGGAAGTATTCGGACGCCCGGCAGGCTATGAAACCTCTGGCGACGCCATTGTTCGAGTGAAAGCGAACGAAGTCCGCAAACGGCTGGCGCAGTACTACCAGGATACTGGCGGAGCGGAGGTTTTGCGAATCGAACTGCCCGCCGGTTCTTACATCCCCACCATCACCTGGCTGGACGAGAAGGGGTCCGCTCCCGTGGTCCTCCAGATAAGCGATTTCACACCCTCGGAGCCTTCGGCGCCGCACCCCTCCATAAAGACGGAGCTGGCCGCCAGGAAGAGGTGGATGATGTGGCTGGCGGCGGGATTGGGGGTGCTGCTGGTGGCCGCTGCCGCCCTGTGGCTGCTGTTTCCGCAGCGATCTGAATTGGACAGGTTCTGGGCACCCATCATCGAGTCCAAAGAGCCGGTGGTGGTGTGCATGAACATCAGAGACGACTACATATACTCCCCTCGAATGCAGGAGGCGCTGGCGGCAGCCGCCCGGAGTGAAGGTTACCGCATCGGCTTCCCATTGCAGTCGGACGATGTCGTGCGGGTGCCCAATGGGCAGTTGTCATTGCAGAGCCTCCGGGCAGTCCTGGAGATGGCGATGTTTCTGGCTCAACATGGCAAGCAGGTCCAGTTCCGCACCCCCGCGGACGTCTCTTTCGACGAAATCCGGCATCAGGCCGTGGTGCTGGTGGGCTCGACCAACAACCCCTGGACGGTTCAGCTCAGTCAGGAACTACGGTACAGTTTCGATTTCGTCGATCACGGCCGCCGTGCGAGCGCATGGATCAAAGACAAGCAGACTCCCCATGAACCCAAATGGAGGGTCGATAGGGTCTGGCCCTACCACTCGCCGTCCGTCGATTATGCCATCGTCAGCCGGGTGTTCGACACTTCAAGCCAACGGGTGACCTTGTCGGCGGCCGGGATGAGCCGTTTTGGCGCGCAAGTTGCCGGCGAGTTTCTTACCAAGCCGCAGTACTGGAAGCCGGTTGCGATGCAGGCGCCCCGAGGCTGGGAGCGTATGAACTGCCAAATCGTACTCGAGACAAAATTGGTTGGGACAACGCCGGGCCCGCCGAAGATAGTCGCAACGCACTTTTGGTAGCTGGAAAAACTCGCATTGACTTTCGGACGCGCTACGGTTCGGGCAGGCGGTCCATACGCGATTGTGCCCCCAGAAGTTCCTTCAAGCGGGCAAACACACTCGTTTCACCCGCCGCCAGATCCTTGGTCTCGTACGGGTCTTGCTCTATATTGTAAAGTTCAAGTGTCTGGCCGCTTTTGCCGTGCGTGGCGATGAGCTTCCACGGACCTTGCCGTACGGCCCTTTGAGCGGGAGTGCGCCAATATAGGATGCGGTCATCGGATTTTGCGGCACCGGCGCTCGGCGGCCAGAAATTCCGGCCCTCCCAATCCACGCGGCCCGCCGGCTTATAACCGCCCAGATGGCACAGTGTCGGCATCCAATCCACCACGTGCAGCGAAACATCGTACTTGCCAGCGCTGAGAACGCTGGGCCAGTTCATGAAGGCCGGCACGCGGATGCCGCCTTCGTAGACTTCACCTTTCCATCCTCGCCAAGGCGTGTTACGGCCCAAGGTGGCGTTGGGAACAAGGCCCTCACCCGGATACTCGGGCGGGTTTTTCCAGTCCCGCTGCGCCCCGTTGTCGGAAGTGAAAACAACCAGGGTGCGGTCGCGCTGTCCAGTGCGTTCCAAAGCGGCGATCAGCCGCCCCACCGCATTGTCCATATGTGTAACCGCCGCCGCGTACCGGAGGCGCGAAGGATCGGCGATCTTACCCTCGTAACGCACCAGCCACTCACTGGGTTCCTGGATGGGGATATGCGGCGCGGTGAACGCCGTGTAGATGAAAAAAGGCGATTTGCGCGGTGACTCGATGTAGCGCACGGCTTCGCGTGCAATCAGATCGGTCGAATGACCTTCTTCCTCTATGAACCGACCGTCGCGATGCCACGTTTGAGTGAACGGCCCATGCTTGTAACGGTGTAAATACTGGTTAATGCCGCCGGCCAAGCACCCATAGGAACGGTTGAAGCCGTAATTGCGCGGGCCCCATTCCAGGCGCGAGCCCAGATGCCACTTGCCGGAAATGCAGGTGTCGTATCCTGCTGCTCGCAGCGCCGCGGGAAGCGTCAGTGTGCCTGGGTCGAAGACGCGGTTGTTCGTCGGAGCAGTGACGCCGTAACGTCCGGGAAAGCGCCCGCTCATGATGGCCGCCCGGGTGGGGCTGCAGGTGGGCGTCGCATAGTGCTGTCTGAATTCGACACCTCCACGCGCAAGACGGTCCAGATTGGGAGTTTCGATCTCTGAACCGTGGAAGCCGACGTCTGCCCAGCCGAGATCGTCGACGATGATAAATAGGATGTTAGGGGGAACGCCGGCGCGGGCGAAAGCGCTCGCGCCGGCAAAAGACAGGAATTGGCGTCTGCTAACCACGCAGCTTTTCAAGAAGGCCGATGGCCATTTTGACATCTTCGCGCTTCTGGTTCTGGTCTTCGATTTCGCGCTCGATGGTCAGCGGGCCGCGATAACCTACTTCCTTCAGCTTGGCGATGAAACGGTCGATTCCGACCGCGCCTTTCCCGAGCGCCATCTCGGTGCCCAGGGCCCCGGGCTTGTCCTTCGGCGGCCAGTTGCCGTCCTTGCAATGGACGGTGATCACGTATTTCGATAGAAGCCCCAGCGCTTCGATGGGATCGCCCGAACCGTACAGGATCAGGTTCGCCGGATCGAAGTTGATACGCAGGTTGGGCCGGGCGACATCTTCGAAGAACTTGAGCAGGACGGGCGCTGGTTCCTGTCCCGTCTCGAGCGCGAAGGTTTGGCCGTTCTTCGCAGCGTAATCGGCCACACGGCGCACCATCTCGCGCACCGCGATGTAGTTCGGATCGGTCTTATCCTCGGGAATGAATCCGACGTGCAGCGCGATGCTCTTTACGCCGATGGCGGCGGCGAAGTCGCTGATCTCGTACGTGCGCTTCTCACGCTCGGCCCGCGTCGCCGGCGGAATCCAGCCCACCGTGCGCTGGATGGTCGGGATGTCCGCATAATCCTCCCCGGCGTAGCCGGCGAACACGGTGACGATGGTGAACTTCTCGGCATCGAGCGCGCGTTTCCACGCCGCCCCGTCCATCTTATAGTCACCCGGAATGCCCAACTGGCCGCAGCGCAGTCCGTACGCCTTCACCCCTTGAATGGTGGCCACCGGGTCCTGGCCGGCCCAGAACATCAGTCCGATTTCCATGACGCTCAGAAGTGACATGAGACTTTCTCTCCTTTCCGCTTGCGCGCTTCCACCATCAGCCTGGTCAACTTCACGGCCAATGACGATTCGGCCGGCGGGCAAATCTCCGGCTGCCGGTTCGCCTTGACGCAATCCAGGAAGTACTCAATCTCCGCCTGGTAGCCCGACTTCTGCGCCACCGGCAGCGTTTGGGCCTCGCCGTTCGCCTTGTACAGCGTGGCCGGACGGCCAGCCGTACTGAATTCGATGGTGCCGCCGTCTGCCACCACGGTGTACTCCGCCGAGAACGGGTACGCCTTGGGATGATGCCACCCGCCGGTGACGGTCACGGTTCCGATCTCGGGGTAATAGAATTCCGACGTGAGGATGTCGATGCCGTGGGGCATGTCCTCGTATCCCCAACTTGCGAGCGCCTCGGGCGCTCCGAACAAGTGCAAGCAGATGTCCACGTCGTGGATGAGCAGGTCGAAGATGCCGCCGCCGCTCACTTTCGGGTCGGCGATCCAGGCTCCCCAGGTCGGCGCGGCGCAACGGCGGCGGAACATGCCCGCCCGCACCTGGCCCACACTGCCGCCTTTGACCAAGTCGTGCATCACGACGTATTCCGGCCAGAAACGCAGCACCTGCGCCGTCATCAGGATTCTGCTCTGTCTGGCCGCCTCTTCGATCATCTGGTCCGCGGCCGTGCCGTCGATGGCCATAGGCTTCTCGACGAGGACGTGCTTGCCGTGGCGCAAGGCCTCTATGGCTACCGGAGCATGGAGGCTGGTGGGAAGACAGATGTCCACGGCCTCGACTTCCGGATCGCGCGCGGCTTCCATGGCGTCGGCATAACGGCGCAGGTTTGAAAAGTCCAGCTTCTCTCCGGGTCCGCCGATATTGCCCTGGACGCCACTGAGGTCGCCGCTCAATTGCTTCGGGTCCGCCGAGCTGACGGCCACCAACTCCGCGCCCGGGATGTTGCTGAGGGCTTTCAAATGGGTGCTGCCCATGAAGCCCAAACCGATCATGGCGATTTTCATAAGTTAGTATTGTCCTGAATGTTCAGATCCGCTTGATGCGGATCTGCTTATACTCAATCCACCAGCCCGGCCGGTGCGCCTGCAGCATAATGGGGCCGGGCTCGAGGTTGTCGAGATCGTGGTACTCCATCACGTTCTCGCCGTTGATGCGGACCAGGCAGAAACGGTCCTTCACCACCAACTGGAACAGGAACCACTTTTCGGGTTCGATCCTGGGGTAGATCGCCCTCTTGAAGTGATACAGCGAACCTGTCGGGTAAACTGCGCCTTCGACGTCGTGCACCTGGATTTCATAGTGCGTGCCGCGGGTGCCGAGCTCCGGCTGCTGATGGCGGAACAGGATGCCACCATTGGCGTGCTTGGCGCTCCGCAGGTATAAGTGCAGCTCGAAATCGCGGTACTTCTCGATGGTCCCGAGATGCCCCGCCCCGTCGCCGCGGATGACGCCGCCCAGCGCCTCGAACTTGGGCTTTCCGTCCGTGATGCGCCACTTGGCGAAGTCTTCCGGCTTCTCGTAGAGGATCTCCCACTTCTCTTTCGAGGGAAGCTCTTTGATGCGCAAGTTGCGGAAACGGATCGGATACGACAGCGACTCGATCCCCAGGTAGCCGCTGCGCAAACGGTAGCGTAATTCCGGATTGGATTCGAGGTTCAGATCCTGCACCAACTCGTCGTTGATCCATACCTTGAGCGACGGCCAGTCCATCACGATGCGCATGGTGTTCCACTCGCCCTGATTGCGCACATTCACCTTTAGTGGCGGAACCAGCGGAAACACGGCGCCAATCGACTCCGGCAGCATCTTTTCGTCCTGCTTGTGGAAGATCTTGATGCAAAGACCGGTCTCGGTGTTGCGGCCATGCTCGGGAGCGTGCAGGAAAATGCCCGCATCGATCCAGCCCTTGATGAAAAACTCGCAGCGGAAGTCGAAATTCTCGTACTGTTTGGCGGAACGAAGCCAGGTGGGAAAGCCCGAACCCTCATGGACTACGATCTCGCCCCCGGAGACATAGAAGGCCGACTCCGGCCCTTCACGAATCGACCAACCGTCCAGTGAACGGCCATCGAACAGAGACACGAAACCACTTTCGGGCTGCCCCTTCAAAACTACCGGGACCAAGGGGGCGGCTGCAAGGAATTGTCTGCGTCTCATCAGAACTTCTCCGGAACCACGTAGGGCTTGCGGTAGGCGCGCGTGAGCATCCTGTTGGCCTCCGGATCGCCCTTGCACTGCATGGTGGCACTGTCGAAGTGCAGCGTGCGCCCCAGCCGGTACGAAGTGTTGGCCAAGTGCATCAGTGTGCAGGACATGGCGCCCTCCTCGATGGGCGCGTTCAAGTCGGACTGCTTGCGCGAACGCACGGCGTCGATGAAGTTGGCCCAGTTGCTGCCGCCCTCGCTGCGCGTGGGTCCGGGCACCTGCTCCTTGCCGATGTAAGTCCAGTACTTGCCGTAGCCGTCAATCACCATGTAGCCGTTGGAGCCATAGAAGATGTTGCCGATGGTGTTGCCGGGCTTATCGCCGCCAATACCGGCTTCGTGGTTGGTGATCCAATGGCGCACGTCGAAGACCATGATCTTCTTCTTGCCGCCTTCATCGAACTCGTAGGTTGCCGTCAGGATGTTGGGCGTCTCCTGGTCGTCGTCGAACATCACCTTGGCGCCGATTCCGGAGACCTTGGTCGGGTGCTTCACGCCCAGGCCCCAGCGGCAGATGTCGATCTCGTGGATGCCCTGATTGCCGAAGTCGCCATTGCCGGTGTCCCAGAACCAGTGCCAGTTGTAATGGAACCGGTTCTCCGTAAATGGACGCACGGGCGCGGGCCCCAGCCACATGTCGTAATGCACACCGGGAGGCACCGGAGCCTCCGGCTTGCGGCCGATCGTGTTGCGCCACTTGAAGCACAAACCGCGAGCCATGTAAACCTCGCCGATCACGCCTTCGCGTAGCTTCTGCATAGCCTCGCGCAGCGCCACGGTGGAACGGCTGTTGGTGCCGTGCTGCACCAGGCGGTTGTAATGGCGCGCCGCGGCGACGATCTGCTTGGACTCGAACACGTTATGCGAGCACGGCTTCTCGACGTAGACGTCTTTGCCGGCCTGAAGGCTCCAGATAGTCTGCAGCGTGTGCGAATGGTTCGGCGTGGCGATGGAAATCGCGTCGATGGACTTGTCTTCGAGCAGCTTCCGGATGTCGGTGAAAGCAGCGGGCCGCTTCTTGCCCAGCTTCTCCACCATCTGCAACCGCTCCTTCAGGACGTTCTCGTCGATGTCGCACAGGGCGGCGATTTCGACGTTCGGCATCTTGGCGTAGGCATTGATATGGCTGCGGCCCTGGCCGCGTACGCCCACGCAAGCCACTCGCACAGTGTCGTTCGGGCTGGCCAAAACAGTCCGCGCAGCTATGCCGGCCGTGGAACTCATCAGAAAATACCTTCGATCCATATAACCTCTTGTCAAGATTGATCGCGCTCGCGCGCCTTAACTAATATACCGGAATCGACATTACACCGATTACGGCGCGACTTTGAGAACAAACGATTCGGAGACCAGGCTCCCATCGTTGCCCTCGGCCGTCAGTCTGTACCGCGTAGTCGCCTGGGGCGCGACCTCGAAGCAGCGGCTGAGCGAGGGCCAGACAGCTTCCACGGGCGGGTCGATCCGCAGGGACTTCGCGTTGACCACGCTGTAGCAGATCTTCCCCTTCTCCCGCGGCCGCAACTGTGCGGGCACGGCATAGAACTGCAGGATCTTCAATTTCGTGCCGCTTAGATCCGAAGGCAACACATGACCGGCCACCTCGCGTTGGAGCCGGTCGCGCTCTTCGATCCGCCGGTTCTCCATGTAGCGGCCGATCATGACCCAGGCCGCATAGCCCACCGCGAGCGCCGTCACCACCAGCATGTAGCGTGCAATTCGTTTCATAGGACTCCATTTATATGGGACAACAGGCCGGAGGGATGGAGCAATACAGAGATCGGCGCTGGCAGTAAGCTGCCGTCTAGTCTTTCCGGATCTCCAGCTTCAGGAAGTGCGTGGCGCAGGAGATGCAAGGATCGTAGTTGCGGATGGCCTGTTCGCAGGCCCACGTCATGCGATCAATGGGCTGCCCGGCAAGCTGCGGAACGAAGCGCCATAGATCGTCCTCGATCCGTTTCTGATTCTGCGACGTCGGCGCCACGATCTTCACGCCCGTGATGATCCCGTGCTCGTCGATGATATAGCGATGGTAAAGCAGTCCTCGCGGCGCTTCCGTCGCGGCGTGGCCGGTCCCGGCGCGGTAGTCGAATTCGGCGCGCGGCGCGGCCGGCGGCTCATACCCGGCGATCAGCCGGAGCGCTTCCTCGCAGGCGAACACTAATTCCACAGCCCGCACAACGATGCTCTTGAACGGGTTCAGGCAAGGTACGCCAAGGCCCGCGTCCGACGCCGCCTGCCGGGCAGCCGGCGTCAGCTTGGCGAAGTGCAGGTTGAAGCGAGCCAGCGGCCCCACCATGTAAGAGCCGCGCTCGCGGAGCTGCGAATGCAGGGCGTTGGCGTGCTTGACGTGCTGCTCAAAGAAACGGTCCTCGTACTCGGCCGCGTCGATATCCAGGCCCTTGTTCGACACGATGCGTCCCTCGTTCAGAGGGTACTCGTCCGGGTGTGAAACGGCGACGAACTCGTAGTCCTGTTCGAACTCCGGCATCGGGAAGCTCGCGACCAGCTTCACGGTCTTGATGGAGGCTTCGAGGGCCCACTTCAGGTCCTCCACGATCGCACCCATTTCGCGTTTGGACGGCACCCGGTAGAAGCCGCCCAGCGCCACCGCGACGGGGTGAATCTCGCGCCCGCCAAGAATGCTCATCAGGTTGTTGCCTATTTTCTTGAGGCGCAACGCATCTTCGACGGCCGTGCGGTGATCCCGCGCCATCTCGATCACGTCCTGATAGCCGAGAAAGTCCGGCGCGTGCAGCATGTAGACGTGCAGCGCGTGGCTTTCGATGTACTCGCCGCAGTAGAGCAGGCGCCGCAGCAGGCGCACCATGGGGTCTGGCTTGACGCCCACGATGCGCTCGATGGCGTGCACCGCGCTCATCTGGTAGGCCACCGGGCAGATGCCGCAGATGCGCGCGGTGATGTCCGGAGCTTCGCTCGCATGGCGGCCGCGCAGGAAACTCTCGAACAGGCGCGGCGGTTCCGGGATCTTGAGCTTCACTTCCTCGACGCGGTTACCCTTGAACCTGACCAGCAGCGCGCCCTCGCCTTCCACTCGGGCCAGGACGTCCACTTTGATCGTGTTGGCCGCTTTGCTGCCGTTGCCGCTCATTTGCGTTCCCTCTCCTCGCTGACCTGGCGGAACTGCCAGCTCCAGGCATTGAATAACCGGAACGTCCGCACGATTTCCGCGTTGCTCTTGCCGGTCTGCTCGAACCAGTCCGCCAGCGAAGTCGCATTCGGAGTCTCCATGGGGCCGTAGCAGCCGTAACAGCCGCGCCCGAAGGCGGGGCAGATGGCGCCGCAGCCGGCCTGCGTCAGCGGACCGACGCACACCGCCCCCTGCGCCACGGCGATGCACACGTTGCCGCGCCTCTTGCATTCCAGGCAAACGCTGTAAGTGGGTATGTTGGGACGCCGCCCGGCGATCGTGGCCGCAATAAGCTCCACAAGCTGCAATTTGTTGATCGGGCAGCCGCGCAGTTCGAAATCGACGGGAACGTGTTCGGCCACAGGAGTCGACATCTTCAGCGTGTGGATGTAATCGGGCGAAGCGTAAACGTAGCGGACAAATTCGTTGACGTCCTTCCAGTTACGCAGCGCCTGTATGCCGCCCGCGGTGGCGCAGGCGCCGATGGTGACCAGCATCCGGCACTGCCGGCGGATGTGCTGGATCTGCTCGGCGTCGTGGTGCGTGGTGATGGAGCCCTCCACCAGCCCGATGTCGTACGGCCCTTTCGCCATGTTGCGCGAAGCTTCGGGAAAATACGCCAGGTCCACCGCGCCCACTACTTCGAGCAGTTCCTCCTCGGCGTCCAGCAGGCTCAACTGGCATCCGTCGCAACTGGCGAACTTGAAGACGGCGATCTTGGGTTTCTTCTTGGTGTTAGAGCTCATACTTGTCCAACCAGGGCCGCAAGCGGCTCCACGGGAAAATTGGGCCGTCCTTGCAGATAAAATGAGGACCGAACTGGCAGTGGCCGCAGAAGCCCACCGCGCATTTCATATTGCGCTCCATGGAAAGGTGTATATCGTTGGCGGCGAAGCCGCGAGTATCGAGTTCGCGGACCACGTAGCGCATCATGATCTCGGGACCGCAGACCAGCGCCACGGTACGCTCCGGCTGCAGGCGCACATAGCGGAACAGGGTGGTGACCACACCGACGTATCCGCGCCAGCTCAACCCGCCGTAGTCCACGGTGGTGAGTATTTGCGTATCCGGGACGTAGCCCCAGGCGGTGAGTTGCTTTTTGTAAAGCAAATCACGCGGGCTCCGCGCGCCGTAGAGCACCACCAGGCGGCGATAGTCGCCCCGGTGGCGCAGGATGTGATAGATGGCGGGACGCAGCGGCGCCAGGCCGATGCCCCCAACCACCACCAGCACATCCTTGCCGCGCGCCTCTGTGAGCGGCCAGGTCGTACCGAAGGGACCGCGCACACCGACGGTCTCCCCGGCTTGGAGCGTCACCAGCCGGTGCGTGGCCTTACCCACCGAACGGACGGTGTAGACCAACCGTCCCGGCTCCTCGGGGTCGCCGCTGATCGAGATGGGCAGTTCGCCGACCCCGAACACGTACAGCATACTGAATTGCCCCGGGCTGAACGGCGCCAAATCCGATCCGTTCGACGGCTCGAGCGACAAAGTAAACGTGTCGTGGGTCTCTTTCTCCACTTTTGAGACCCTCGCCTCGGCCGGAACCATGGGGTCCCCGGCCGGGGCCGCGGGGGGGTGCAGGGTAGCTGCGCTCATGCTTGTCTCGCTCCAGGAGGAGTATAGACGTCGATCAGTTGCAACCGGAGAGCTTGCAGACGGTCCGCCACCACGCGCAGCAGACGGTTCATGACGGCATAGCCCAGGCTGCAATCGCCCTCGCACGCCTCGCGCAAACGGGCGCCGTCGAAGGCCAGCACGCGGACCAAGCCCAGCGCGCGCGCCTGGAATTGCTTGTCCCGCCCGCCAAGCACACTCGACCATCCGAAGACTTCTCCTTCACCGATGGTCTGAATACGGAACGTGTGTCCCGGTGCGTTCACTTCAATCCCGATCTTGCCCGAGATCACCAGACAAAACAGGTTCGAAACGTCCCCCTGCCGAAAGATGATCTGCTCGTCCTGGTAGTGGACTTCCGCCGCCAGTCCGGCCAGCTTTTCGATGTGACTGGCTGGAAGGCCCCGGACGAACGGGTGCGATCCAAGCGTCTCAACGAGCTGTCTCATCTCCATGGTTCGCTCCTTGCTGCACCGTGGCGGGTTGTTCCTGCCCGCGCAGGGCGGCGGCTTCCTCGGTGATGTCGATGCCCACCGGACACCACGTGATGCAGCGGCCGCAGCCCACGCAACCCATGGCGCCGAATTGGTCGATCCAGGCCGCCAGCTTGTGCGTCAGCCACTGGCGGTACCGGCTCTTGGCGGACAGCCGCACGCTGCCGCCGTGTATATAAGAAAATGTTTGGGAAAAGCAGGAATCCCACTTACGGCGGCGCTCGGCGTGATGGCCGGACACATCGCCGGAATCCTCCACCGTAATGCAAAAGCAGGTGGGACACACCATGGTGCAATTGGCGCAGGCCAGGCACCTGGCGGCCACCTTCTCCCATCGCGGGCTGTCGAAGGCGTCGTAGAGCGCTTCGCGCAGGCCGGCCGTGTCGATGCGCCGGCTCTGCTTGGACGAGGCCTGGGCCACGGCCCGCTGCGCCTTGGCGCGCATCTCCGCGTTGGACCGCGTGTGCTCGACCTCGGCCAGCACTTCCCCGCCCCGCGCCGTGCCCGCCTCCGCCAGAAAGACGTGCCGGTCTGGTTCCACGATCTCCGCGAGCGCGATATCGAAACCGGATTCGGCCTTGGGTCCCGTTTCCATGGATGCACAGAAGCACGTGGGAGCGGAATCGGTGCAGTGGACGGCGATCAGGAAGGCATTCTCGCGCCGCTGGCGGTAGATGGAGTCGACATAGCGGTCTTCCAACAGAATCCGGTCCTGACGCGCGATGGCGGCCAGTTCGCAGGCCCGTACGCCCAGAAAGGCGCGCGGGGAGGCCGGCGGCGCCTCGCCCGGCAGAATGCGAAAGGCTCCGTCCTCGCGGCTGGCCGATGACAGCGCCACCTCCGGCGGGTGCAGAAACGGCTTCCAGCTCACCGGCCCGATAACGTAGCCGAACAGCGCCTGGTCGTCGCGCTTGCGCAAGCGGTAACGGCCGGCGCCGTGTTCGGCTGTCCAGCCGGCTGGCAGTTCCTCCGTGCTCTCAATGGAATCGTAGACGACGGCGGCGTCGCGAATCGTGGGTCCAATGATCTGGTAACCGCGACGCTGAAGCGCAACCAGCAGTTGCCCGAGCGCGCCGGCGTCCACCACGACCTGCGTCCCTAAGGGGATCTCGTTCGTGGGCATCCGGTCCTAGCCCCCTTCCCGGCCGGCTTCGCACCCCTGTTGACCGCACTCGCAATGATCGCGGCCCCCAGTCGGCTCACGTCACCAGCTCAGTACGTCCAAACGCCAAAGGCTTACATGATATATGAAAGCACGGCAATCGGCAATTCACCAGATTCCCAGTGTCAACGTTCCGGAGTCAATTCCAGCTTCAAGGGATTGGCCCCGCCGCGCACATGATAGCGCGCACTTTCCCCGTTGAGGGTGAATTCCAGGGTTCCGGCCTTGGCGGTGCCGCCGCTACCTTTGAGGTTCTCGCGCGGGAAACGGACCAGAAGGTCCGTGAAACGGTATTCGGGGCCGCCGCCGCGCCAGTTGACTTCCCCGCGCGCCTCGAGCGAGCGCACTTCCTTATCGGGCAGCAAATCGAGCGATTCGCCCCGCAGAGTGCCTTTCATACGCAGGCTTTTCAAGAGCGCCTCGCCGGCGCCGGATGCCTCGGCAACGCCTTCGATGGCCGCCTTACCAGCGCGCCAGTGCATGTTCTCGACCCTTCCGGAAAACCTGTAGCGTGGCGCCGCTCCGCTTACGCTGATGGCGAGCGCGCCCACAAGAGCGCCGTTTTCAAACGACGCTGACACGGGCTTTATCGCCAGTTCGGCGCCGTCCCAAGTGAAGCCAGCGCGCGCCTTCTTGAACTCCAGCCCAGCCACAGTCAGCGTACCCGCTTCGATCACTCCTTCCGCCCGCCAATCGTCAAGCCAGTGCGGCGGCGCCGGGTGGCCGATATGCAGAGTCCGCTGCAGGAAACCGGGCTTCGGCTCCAGCGCGGGAGCCAGCAATGCCTCCAGAGCGCCGGCATCGAGATCCGGCGTCGACAGGTGCAAGCGGTACGGCCGCTGCGCTCCGGGGTGAAAGGATATCTCGCCACCGGCTGAGATCCCCTGGACCCGTGCGTCGATCCCGCTCACCGTGAATTTCGCCCCGGCCAGGGATACATGCGCCGCGCTTACCCGAACAGGCTTGGAAAGCGCAACGGGGGCAAATGTCGCGCCGCGGACATCGGCTTCCGCAGACCATTCACCGGGCTTTTCACCGGTTTGCGACAACTGCAGCGTACCCGAGCAAACGCCTTCCCGGGTGACTTCCACCAGCTTTGACATTGGAGGCGGAACCGTGCCGCCCAGGGCGCTCTTCAACGCAGCCATCGGGAGAGCACGGGCGCTGAAACGCACGTTCAGGGCGCGCTCCAGGCGATGGTAATTCCACTCCACCGCCGCCGTCGAGTTGTCAAACCGCAGCGTCGAGGCGGGCATTTCAAAAGAGTCCCCCCTGGCGATCACATGCGCCTGCTCCAGTTGAGCGGCAGCCTTCCCCGGCAACTGCAGCTTCACGGCATCCAGCTTCAACTGGCCGCGAAAACCAGATTCAGGCGAGTAGACCACGGCGCCCGTCATATTCCCCTCCGTGACCAGTTCCTTCGAGACGGGAGACCCCAGATGCTCGATGGTTTCCACCACGGGTCGCAGCGGCATGTCGGCCGCGGTGAGGCTGGCAGCCCAACGCGGCGCGGTCAGGATGTCCGCGACCCGGAGGCGAAGTTCCATGCCCAGGTTTGGGTTATCGAGCCGGTTGGCATCCAGTTCGAGCCTCTGGCCGGTCGCATTAAACACCCCACGGAAGTTCAGCGGTACGCCCGCGGTCTTTGCCGGCGCCAAGTCCCAACGGTAGAGACTTTCTATGTTCAATTGGCCTGCGATCTCCACCGCATCGGACGGTCCGGCCAACCTCATATTGCCGCTCACCGCGCCGTGTATCCCGATATCTTCGCCGTGCGCCAGCATCACCAGCTCGCCGAGACTGCTGCGTTCGAGTTCCGCCTCCGCCTCCAGCCGGCCGTCGCCGGGTGCCGGCCGCCAGCGCAAGCGTCCACGCATCGCGCCGAACGATTGCGATGCGCGATCGGTCCGTGCCGGCACACCCGTGAAGCGCAGTACTATGCTCCCATCGGACGCAGGGTTCACATACAGGTCCATATCCGCGTCCGAAAAGTAGTAGACCGACTTCCATTCGCCGAACTTCCAGTTCACGCGGCCGCCGCGCACCTGGATGGTGGGCCATGGCGCGCCTACGCCGCCCTGGCGCACGCCCTGGAACAAGAGCTGGGAATTCCATTGCCCGGCCTGGTTCCGGCACAAGTTCACGCTCGGCTCGACCATGCGCAGGTTCGAGAACGCCAGCCGTCCTGAAAGGAGGCTGCCGAGATCGATGCGTGCGTTCAGGCTCCGCACGTAAGCCACGGGCTCGGACCCGAAGGAGGGATCCTCGTGGATCACCACGTCCTTTAACGAGAAACCCGGCCCTCGAAGGAGGCTGAACCGCGGCTCGCGAAATTCCACCTCGCGCCCGAGTGAAGTTGCCAGCGCGGCGCGGATACGCGTCGCAAAGCGCTCGGCGCTGAGAAACGGCGCCGCAGCGGCCGCGACCACCAACACGAGCAGCGCGGCCCAGAAGAAGCGCCAAAGGAGTTTCTTGCGTTGCGCTGTCATGATGAAACCGATCTCTCCAATCTCTGATAGTCGTCCAGGGTGTCCACGTCGTCGAGCACTCCGGCGTCCCCGACTTCCACAATCCGGGTCCGCTCCGGACAGCCATGGACAACGGCGCGCGCGGACTCATCAGCCGCGAGCGACAGCAAGTCGTCGAAAAGCTCCTTCGAAAGGCCCACCGGATGCCCGCGCCGCGAGCCATGGCGCGGCATCACCACGAGCGGCGGGGGCGAACCTTCGTTCATCGCGCGAACCAGCGCCGCAATCGTCGCCGGATTCACGCGCGGGCAATCCACCGGGGTGAAGAAACAACCGCCGGCCTCGTACCGGACCGATGCCACGCCGCATTGCAGCGACGTCAGCTGTCCCGCCGGCCAGCGTTCATTCATCACAAACCGCACCGCCGGGCCTGGGCGCAAGCCGCCGCGCACGGCGTCCGCTTCCGCGCCCAGCACCACCACCACCGGCGAAAAGAACCCGGCGTATACGCGAATCAGCCGCTCCAGGAAAGTCTCTCCGCCCAAACGCAGCAACGCCTTCGGCATGCCCATGCGGCGCGAGGCGCCCGCAGCCAGGATGATCCCTGCCAGATTCACCTACTTCGCGCCTCGGACGCCCGTCCCGCCGTGGAGCGACATCGAGATCGAGCGCCAACCGGAGTCCGCGCCGCGCCGTACGGCGATCATCTCCGCCACCACGGAAACCGCGATTTCCTCCGGCGTCACCGCGCCGATATCGAGACCCATGGGGGCGAACAACCGTTCCGGCTGTTCGACCGCGACGCCTTCCTTCTCCAGTTCCTTCACCACCGAGATCACCTTGCGTCGGCTGCCGACCATGGCGATGTAGCGGGCCGGCGTTCCCAAAGCCCACCGCAACACGCGCAGGTCGTCGCGGTGGCCCCTGGTGACGATGAGGATGAAACTCGAGCCGTTCACCGCCAGCTTCGGAAAAACCTCCTCATACTCGCCGGCGATCACTTCGCCTGCTTCGGGAAAGCGCTCGCGGTTGGCGAACGCCTCGCGGTCGTCGATGACCACCGTGTCAAAACCGGCCAGCGTGGCGACCGAGGACAAGCTCTTGGAAATGTGTCCCGCCCCGAACACAAAGGCGCGAGGCTGTGGTTGAATCGGTTCGATGAACACCTCCAGTTCGCCGCCGCAGATCAGGCCGTTGTCGCTCGCGGCATCCTGATTCAGGGTGAAGTGCAGACGCCTGGACTGTCCGGTGCGGATCACCTCGCGCGCGGCGTTGTATACTTCCGCTTCGACGCAGCCGCCGCCGATGGTACCGGTCATCGAACCGTCTGCGCGCACAAGTAACTTGGCCGTCTCATAGCTGGGAATGGATCCGCGTATCTCGACGATCGTCGCCAGCGCGCAAGTCTCCCCCTTGTGGCGCAGACGCACCAGTTCCTCGTAAATGTCCATCCAGCGCAAATTATAGCGCGACGGCGCGGGAAGCCGGTTCTGGAGGTGGCACGCGGGTGTGCTATCATCCGTTCAAAGTGGATTGCCCCTCGCACGTGGCGCCCGGATTGGCGCTCATTTTCGACCTCGACGGAGTCATTGTCAACTCGAACTCCGTCCACGCCCTCGCCTGGAGAAAATATTTGGCTCAATTCGGCATGGATTCGGCCGAAATTGAGAGTACAATGTTTGGGAAGCGGAACGACGAGATCGTGCGCGAAGTATTCGGCGACAATCTCAGCGAAGAGGAAGTCGCCGCGCACGGCGCCGCCAAGGAGGCCATCTACCGAGAGATGATGCGGCCGCAACTCGAAGACAACCTAGTCCCCGGCGTGCGCAGATTCCTTGATCGGCACGATGGAACGCCGATGGCCGTGGCGAGCAACGCCGAGCGGCCCAACGTCGACTTTGTGCTGGAGCAAAGCGGCTTGGCGGCTCATTTTTGCGTAACCTTCGATGGCGCGCAGGTCGCGCGTCCAAAGCCCGCGCCCGATATTTATCTGATGGCGGCGGGCTCGCTCCACATAGCGCCTGGAAACTGCATCGTGTTCGAGGATTCCATCCCCGGGGTCAAGGCCGCGCTGTTGGCGGGCATGCGGGTGGTGGGTTTGCAGACGACGCACCCTGAACTCCCAGGGGTCCATCTGGGTATAAACGACTATCGCGATCCACGACTGGAGCCGTGGCTGAGGGCTCAAAACATACTCTCATGAACAGGCTGGCGTTCTGGCGCAGGGACCAAGGCAGAGAGGTCACCAGGCAACAGATGCGCGCGCTTTACGCGCTCAGCGAGGACATCCTGACGGCGGATTCTCCCACGGTGATCGCGCGGCGCCTTTCGGAAGTCCTCCAGCGGGCCCTGGAGATTTCGCACGTACGGCTCTACGTTTACGACCGCCGGACGCGAACGCTCGAACAGATGGGCTCCCAACGCGGCGACGCGCAGCCTTTCCCCGTGACCGAACCGCCCGGGCCGCCGGCCTCGGTTGCGGCCATGTCGTTCCGTAACCGGACGGTGCTGGCTGTTCCGGATTCCACCGACAGTCCCTTCTTTCACGGGCAGAAGAGCGCGGACTGCCCGCGCGCGGCACTGTTCGTGCCCATGCAAGGGGCAACCGAACCGGCCGGCTTGCTGGAGTTGGATCAGGACGATCGTCCTCGCCACTTCACCGCCGTGGAGATGGCCGCCGCGCAGCACCTGGCAAACCTGGCCGGCATCGCGTTGCGCGGCATCGCCTGGCGGGCCAGCCAGGAACAACTCTTCCACGGGCAGCGTCTCGCTTCCGCCGCACAACTCATCTCTTCCATCGCCGGCCAGTTGAAGAATCCTCTGGAATCGATTGCCCAGACCGCGGAGCGCCTTGCAAAGTCTTCCACCGGCCAAATGCAGGCCGAACTCGAACAACTGAGCCGGGAAGCCCGCGGCGGTATCGACACCGTCTCCCGCATGCTTAACTTCGGCAACGGCGAGCAGACCGAACTCGTGGACGTCGACCTCATCGCCCTGCTCAACGAACTGATCGAGACGTGCCGCGCCTCCTGGGGATTGCAAGGAGTGCGGGTGGAAACCGCATTGTCCCAGGGTCCGGTGCTGGTGCGCGGTTCAGCCGGACAACTGGAAGGGTTGTTCTCGAACGCGTTTGCCTTCATTCTGGAAGAACTGGACCCCAGCGCGGGCAGACCGGTCTCGATCATCGTGCGGGAATTCGCCCAGGTTGTACATGTTGAAATCGCGTACCCCGCCGCGCACCGTGCCGAGCCGAGGACGGACCCGTTTTCGGAGGCCGCGCTCGCCTTCCGCGGCGGGCTCAGCCTGGGCGTCTGCCGAAGCCTGGCCCGTCATTACGGCGGAGACATGCGCTGGAGCGAGGATGCCGCCCACATGGCCCGCCTGGAAGTCGAATTGCCCTTCGCCGAAACCGGTCCACGACCTGCAACCGAACAAAGGGCGGCGCCCCGGCCGGGTTCGCGACTATTGACCATTTTGCTGGTGGATCCGGATCCTACGGCCGCGCGAGCATCCCTGATGGCGCTCTGCAACCGGGAACACCGCGTGGTTCCAGCCTCCTCCACCGAGGAAGCCAGCGACTTGATGCGCCGCTTCCGGTTCGACGCGGTCTTCTGTTCGCTGGATCCCTCTCGTGTGGACTGGCTGCGGATTTTCGAACAGGCGCGCCGCAAGGCCGGCAGCTTTGTATTGCTCGCCGAACGGTACGATAGCGAGTTGGCCGCTTCGGTTCAAGACGGCGAAGGGTACGTTCTTCACAAGCCCCTCGAAGGTCCGGAGTTGGACCGGACGCTGAGTTCCATCGAGAAAAGGGCCGAACGCCGGACGCACGGTAAGATGGATGTATGAAGAGCATCCGCCCCGCGATTCTCGCCATGGCCGTATTCGTCTTCCTGCAGGCTGGCTTGGCACAGAAGAAGTACAGCGGCCCGCGTCCTCCCAAGCCTGACGTCCCGTTCCTGTTGCACGCCGACAACCTGGTTCCAACCGAGGTCCTCGAAGCCAACGAAGAGAAGCGCAAGAACGAAACTGTCGCCTCTATCCAGGGCGCCAGTTCACCCGCGAGGACCCCCCTGGCCGAGCCGATCTTCCTTCTCGAAAGCGTTAAGGTCGACCCGGGCCAGTTGGAGTTGTGGAAACTGGAATCGAAGGATGGACGGCGCCAACTGGTGCTTCCCGACAAACCTAAGAAGAACAGTCCGCGGCCGCTGCGACTGATGGTGACAAGGCTGGATGGCGCGCTCTACCGCGTGGAAGTCAACGAGCAGTTGGAAAACGGCGAGTACTCGCTCAGCCCGCGCGGCTCAAACCAGGTATTCTGTTTTCAGGTTTACTGATGGGAGGCCGCGGGCGTCCCCGGCCAGGATCTGATTTTGCTTCGAAGAGTCTTCAGCGCGTTTGAGTCCCGGGATTTTCGCGTCATGTGGTCCGGCGCTTGCACGTCGAGCGTCGGAACATGGATGCAGAAGCTGGCGCAAAGCTGGCTGGTGCTCCAACTGTCTGGATCGCCGTTCCTGCTGGGACTGGACGCGTTCCTGGGCGAGATTCCCATTTTTTTCTTTTCGCTGGTCGGTGGCGTTGTTGCAGACCGCATCGATAGGCGGCACGTCCTGCTCGCATCGCAGTTCGTACAGATGAGTTGCGCTTTCCTGCTGACCGCTTTGATCGCTTTCAAGGTGGTGGCAGTCTGGCAGATTCTGACGCTTTCCTGTGTCGTGGGTTTCGCGCAGGCCTTCGGCGGCCCCGCCTACCAGGCGCTGATCCCGGCACTGGTGAAGCCCGGCGACGTCTCGAACGCCATCGCTATGAACTCGATCCAGTTCAACATGGCACGCGTCATCGGCCCAGTCCTCGGCGGTTTGGCGCTTACGCAATTGGGAGCGGCGTGGTGTTTCGGCCTGAACGGTCTTAGTTTCGTGGCCGTCATCATCTCGATCCTGAGCCTGCGCCTCAGGTTCGTGCCGAGAGGGGACGGCTCCTCCATACTCGACAGCATGCGGCAGGGATTCGGCTTCATACGTGGCAAACCGGGAATGGCGGCCCTGATCCTGTTGGCGTTTCTGGCCACCATGCTCGGCGTCCCCCTGATGGTCTTTCTGCCCGTGTTCGCCAAGGACGTTTTCCGGCAGGGCCCCACGATTTACACGCTGCTGCTGGCGTTTTCTGGTGCGGGTTCGATCGCCGGGGCGCTGTCGGTGGCGGCCATGGGCAACCATCCGCACAAAGGGCGCGTGATCGTGATAACGATGGCCGTGCTGGGTCTGTTCATGGTGGGTTTCTCGCTCTCGCGGTGGCTGCCCATGAGCTGCGTGCTGGTCTTCATGAGCGGCGCATTGACGATCGTAGTCTTCGCCACCCTGGGTTCATTGGTGCAATTGCTCACGCGCGATGAGATGCGCGGACGCGTGATGAGCGTTTACAACGTCGCCTTCCGCGGCGGCATGCCCATGGGGAGCTTGCTGGCCGGCTCGCTGGCGCCCGCCCTCACCGCGCCGGTGGTCCTGGCGGTCTATGGTGTGCTGATGAGCCTGCTGGGGCTATACTTTCTGGTTGTGCAGCGTGAAGTGGCGGCCTTATAGTGAGTAGACTCGACATGCGAACCCTGATCACTTCCGGAGTGGCCCTCCTCGTGCTCAGCGCAACCGGCACGGCCGGCGAACTGGAAGACGCGCGTGACCGGCAGGACCGCGCCGCACTCGAAAAGAAGATCGCCGAACTGGCGGTGACCGCCGCGCGACAGCCTAATCAAGCCGAGGCGCACTATTCCCTGGCGCTCGCCCAATCCTACCTGGCCGAGATCGCATTGGAACTGCGAGACAAGACCTTGGCCAAGAACTCCGCGGAGGCAGGCATCAAGTCCGCCGAGCGAGCCACGGCGCTCCGGCCGGATTTATCCGAATACCAGCGCGTCCTCGGCACCCTATGCGGGCAGGTCATCCCGGCGAACGTGCTGTCGGGCCTGCGTTACGGCAAGTGCGCCCAGGACGCGGTAGCTAAAGCTATCAAGTTGGACCCGAAGTCTTCCATGGCATACGTGAGCCGCGGCGTGGGCAACTACTATCTACCGCCCGCCCTCGGGGGAGGCCCGGAACTGGCCATCAAGGATTTCCAACGCGCCATCCAATTGAAGCCGGGGAACGCTGAAGCCTACCTTTGGTTGGGAATTGCTCTGCGTAAGCTGAATCGCAACGCGCAGGCCCGCGAGGCTTTCAACAAATCGCTTGAGTTGAACCCCCGCCGGGTCTGGGTGCGGCGTCAAATGGAGAAGACGCCGGCGCAATGAAAGGCGCGCGCTGGATCGTCGCCCTGGGCGTAATAGGGATTACCGCCCTGAGCTTTCTTGTCTACCCGGGTTGCACATACCTTCAGTCGGACACGCAGATCTATGTGCCGATCCTCGAGCGGCTTTACAATCCCGCCTTGTTCGCCAACGACCCGATGGCCACCGATCCGCACGTCTCGTTCACCATCCTGGATGAAGTGTCCATCGCCGTGCGCAAGGCGACCGGCTTGGGCTTCCGCGAGATCCTGTTTGGACAGCAGGCGCTCGCGAGGGCCGCGGGCATCCTGGGCGTGTTTTTCCTCGCCTCGGCGCTGGGACTCGCGCGCGGCCCGTCGCTCCTGGTAGCCGCCCTATTCGGGCTGGGCACTTGGATTTACGGCCCCACTGTGATGAGCGTGGAGTTGGAAGCCGTCCCGCGCGGGTTTGCCGTCCCTCTCGTCCTGTTGGGCGTGGGCCTGGCGGCGAACGGCCGGGATCTCGCCGCAGGCATCGCAGTAGGCATCGCCTTCCTGTACCAGCCGCCCGCCGTGTACCCGTTCTGGATTGTCTACTTCCTGCTCACGCTGTGGCCCGGCAAACCTGAAGTCATGCAGCGGCGAATCCTTGGCCTCATGCCGCTGCTGGGAGCAGTGCTGCTGCTGTTCCTGATGTCCCGCTGGCAGATCGGCGAAACGGAGAAGCAGGAATTCCTCAGCCGCATCGACCTGGCGCAGGAAAAGCTCCAGCGGTTCCGCGCGCCTTACAACTGGATTTCCATCTGGGGTAGTACTCTGACCTGGCACTATCTGATTTCGTGGCTGCTGGGCCTTGCCGCCTGCTTCCGTCTGCGGCGCTCGGCGAGCCAGGACCTGAATTTCCTGTTCCTCGGGCTACCGGCCGTCGGCCTGGCCAGCGTGCCGGTTTCTTACCTCCTGCTCGAGAAATGGAAGCTCGCCATCATCCCGCAGTTCCAGCCCATGCGTGCTCTGCTGTTCGTCACGGTTGTGTTGCTGGTCGCCGCCGGTGCGGCCGGCTTGAAAGCCGCCTCGGACAAGCGGCTGATCGAAGGAGTGGCCTGGCTGTGGGTGGCCTTCCTCGTTCCCATGCAATTGCGCTTCGAGCAGCTTTGGACGCTACCGTTGTCCGGCATGGTGGCCCGGCGCGTGCTGCTGGCCCTCGCGCTGGCCGTTGGCGCGGGGTTGGCTGCCTGTTCGGGCAACTGGTCCAGACGCTGGTCCGCCGCCGCGCTGGCGTGCATGATGGTGCTGCCGTTCCCAATGACGCCGGCCCTCTCCGGGCTTCGGAAGGCTTCACCCGCCGAACCGCCCGAACTACGTCAGCTCGCCGGTTGGGCTCGCGCCGAAACCCCGGCTGGCGCGGTTTTCCTTTTCCCCGATGCCGGCAAGGGACTGGAGCCGGGTGTCTTCCGCGCCTTGGCCCTGAGGGCGGTCTATGTGGACTGGAAGAGCGGCGGCCAGGTGAACTACCTCCGCCAATTCAGCGAGAGGTGGTGGGAACGGTGGCGGCAAAATGCGTCGACCCGGCCCGGTCCGGAAGCCCTTCCCCGATACGCCGGTTGGGGAGTGGATTACATCGTGCTCCGACCCGAACACCGCCTTCCCGGCCGCACGGCTGCTTATGAAAACAGCCGGTTCCTCGTGTACAGAACTTCGCTTTAATCCCCCTTGCGTTAGGTGATAGACTGTTGACATGAGAATCTGGACATTCGTAACCGCATTGACACTCGCGTTCACATTGGGACTTGCAGCAGCGGACACAGGTCACATCAAAGCCCGCGGCAAGCCGGGGCGCGCGGGCATTTTTGTGGACGGTAAGTACGTTGGGCCGGCCGTGCGATTTTCGGTTCCAGAGAAGTATGCCGTGGATCCTGGTGAACACGAGATCACTGTCAAGGATCCCCGTTACGAAGATTACACCACCAAGGTTACCGTTCAACCCAAGAAGACGACCAAGATCAGCTTCAAGCTCAAAAAACTCGAGGAGCCCAAGCCTCCGTTCGGAAGGTTTCGCTTCGGTGGCGGCGTGCCTGAGTCGTTCATCTCCGTGGCAGCGGGCGACACCAGCCCAGTCTACATCAACGGCAAGTTCTTCGGTTACGTAGACGAGTTGAACAACGCCGGCGGCGGAATACTTCTTCCACCCGGCACGTATAAGGTTCAAGTATCCAGCCCGATCTATGGGGAGATAAACCAGGACGTGACTATAGAGGCCAACAAGGTCACGATCATTCCGCTCCCCAAGAAATAAGCGTTTCTGCGGGCTGTGTAAGGTTGTTGAAGTTACCGAAAGAGCCTTCTGTCCCCGGTCGAATGGGGACAGAAGGTGTCGTGTATATTGCGCGTTGTTGCCAGGCATGAGCGACCTGCTGGCACGTTAGTGGGTGCGGGCGGCGTCCAATACTCCGATTAGTTCTCAGTATGCGTAAGACCTGTGCCATCGTTCCGATCGTTGCGCTGCTTTGGGCCGTCTCGCCAGGCATGGCGGCAACCGTGAACGAGATCGTGCGCGTGCTGGCTGGCAAGCCGGTGGAACCGTCCAGCCCGCTGAGAAGTTTGACGGAATCGCCGTCCTGGAAAGCCCACGCGGAGGAATTCGACCGCGTCTGGAAGCCGGTGGAAACCGATCGTTTGCCCGCGATGCGGCGCTTTGAGGCTTCGGAACTAAGCGACGTGCGCGGCAGCCGGCGCACGATGCTCTACCCCTTCGGCGGTCCCGACGCCTTGAATGCCGTCACGTTATTCCCTGACAGTCCGGCCTACGTGTTGATTGGGCTGGAACCGATCGGGAGCCTTCCGGATGAAACCATGCTACGCACGGACCTGGACCGCCTGCTCGCTTCCGTGCGTCAGAGCCTGGACTCGCTGCTTCAACGCAGCTTCTTCATCACACGCGAGATGGACAGGTCGCTGCGCGGGCAGCAGTTCAACGGCGTGCTGCCGGACATCCTCGTGCAACTCGTGCGCCTGGATGCCGAGATCCTGGCGGTATCGCCCGTGCAGGTGGCCGAAGGAGGAGTGCTCGCGCCGTGGGACCGCGCCAAAGTCAGCGCACGGGCGGTGCGGAATCGCGGCGTCGAGATCGTTTTCCGCCGCGCCGGCCGGACCACGCCGCAGCGTCTGTATTTCTTCACGGTGAACCTCGGACCCAGGCTCGCCGGCAATCAAGCTTTCCTTACCTATCTCGACCGCACCGCGCCGTTCGTAACTTTCTTGAAGGCGACCAGCTATATGCCTCATCACAGGGGATTCCGCGTCTTCTGCCGGAAAGTCCTGGAGACCAGCGACGCGATCCTTCAAGACGACTCCGGCATCCCGTACTCCTACTACAGAACGCCGGAGTGGCAGTTGCAGCTTTACGGCGAGTACGAGAAACCGTACGGCAGCTTCCGATACCTGGAGCAGCCGGATCTGCACCAGGCGTACCTGGTGCCGGGAGCCGCGAAGAAGCTGGATTTCCGGATTGGATACGGCTTCAGCAAGGTACCCTCGAACCTCCTGCTGGCACGCCGCAAGCCCGCACCACGCGAGCACGCTCAGTAGTCTGGTCGGATTTCACCCTCAAACTTTCGAGTCTTCCATGGCGTCCATTGCGCGCCGCTTTCCGCCGGCGGTTGCGGCGAGCCATCGCGAGTAGCACAATTCATGTGATGCTCACCGTTCGAGTGATGGCCTGTATACTCTCCGCGGCGATTCTACTCCTCCCCGCCGCACCCATTGAAAAGCCCGTGTTCGAAACTGGTGTCGTGGCCGCATCGAACCCGTCCACGGCGGTTTTCAACGGGCTCCCCAACATAATCGCGACGCCGTCCGGCAAGCTCATCGCGGCCTGGAGCGCGTGGCCCACCGGTCCCAATCCCAAGCTGCGCATCGTCACGGCGCAGTCGGCCGATGGCGGCAGAACCTGGTCCGCGCCGGTCACGCGAATCGACAATCCCGGCAAGACCGATGCCGACGCCAGCTTCGTCCTCGACGGAGAGCGCATCCTGCTGCTCAGCACCACCGTGCCGGAGCCGGGGCGCATCATCCGAACGGAGACCTGGCTCACCGCAAGCGAGAACGACGGCGAAAGCTGGAGCGCACCCATGTTGGTGCTCCAGCCGCACAAGTACACGGTCGGCAAGGTGCACGTGGGACACAAGCTGCCCGACGGGAGGCTGGCCGTGGGTTATAGCTGGGACATCTTCTGTGAGCAGGACATGGCGCCGCGCACGGAAGGGGAGATGGACCTAAAGTCGGGCTTCATGTTCTCGAGCGACGGCGGGAAAAGCTGGCGGGCGGGAGGCGACATCTACGCGCGTCCGCCGAAGATGACTCCTTATTCGACCAACGGGCTCGACGAGCCCGCCAACGTCATCCTCGACGGTGGAGAGGTATACGCGTTGTTACGCAGCGGCACCACGCGTCTCTGGGAGGCCCGGAGCAAAGACTGGGGCGAAACCTGGTCGGAGCCGCTGCCCAGCCCGCTTACGGGCCACAACGCGCCGGCGGCCTTGTGGCGGCTGCGCGGCACCAAGGACGTCATCGTAGTCTGGGACAACTCTCCCCGCAACCGCTACCCGCTCGCCGCCGCGCTGTCCGGGGACGGCTGCCATAGTTGGTCGCGGCCGAAGGTGATCGCCGCCAGTCCCGGCAAGCAGGCCTCTTACCCGTCCGTTGCGGAGAGCGCCGGCGGCATTGTGGTCGCGGTCTGGCAACAGGATCTCGCCGATCGCAAGGGGCGCGAAATCCGGTACGCGCGGTTCAACAAGGCCTGGATTCTGAGCGAATGAACGAGATGCAAGAAGAACCTGTGGTTTACATCGGCGGGCGCTACACACCGGCCTCGCAGGCGCACATCAATATCTTCGATTTCGGCATTGTGCTTGGCGCGACGGTCACGGACCTGATGCGTACGTTCCACAAGCGGCCTTACCGGCTGGAAGACCATGTGCGCCGGTTCCACGAAAGCTGCAAGTACGCCCGCATCCCGGTTCCGCTCGATCCGCGCGAAAACGTGGAAATCACGGCGGAACTCGTGCACCGCAACGCGGAATTGCTCCCCGAAGGCGGCGAACTTTGCGTCGTGTGGTTCATTACGCCCGGCGAGAACCTGGTTTATGCCGGCTCGGCGGCTGCCCCGGCGAACCTGGAACCCACTTTTTGCATTCACAGCTTCCCCATCCCGTTCCGGTTGTTCGCCCACCTGTTCACCGGCGGGGCGCACCTGGTGATCCCGTCCACACGTCACGTTCCTCCCGAGTGCGTGGATCCGAAGATCAAGAACCGCAGCCGGCTGCACTGGTGGCTGGCCGAACAGGAAGCGCACCTGGTGGACCCGAAGGCCATGCCCCTGCTACTGGACCTGTCGGGCAACCTGACGGAAACCAGCGGAGCCAATATGCTCATTGTGAAGGATGGCGTGGTACTCTCTCCGGCGCCCCGTAACATCCTGCTGGGCGTGAGCCGCAAAGTCGTCATGGAACTCTGTACGGCGTTGGGCATTCCGTTCGCCGAACGCGACTTGCAGCTTCACGACGCCCTCACTGCTGACGAGATCTTCCTCACCACCACGCCCTATTGCATGGCCCCCGTGACGAAGGTGAACGGCCTGCCGGTCGGCAACGGAGCGCCGGGCGGACCGGTATTCGAGGGGATTCTGAAAGCCTGGAGTGAACAAGTGGGATTGGACATAAGAGCGCAAATGATGGGGACGGTTCGATGAGCGACGGGAACGCGATGTTCCGATTGGATGGCAGGATCGCACTGGTTACCGGCGGAGCGGGCATCGTCGGCAGACATATTGTGGAAGCGCTGGCCGAGGCTGGCGCCACGGTGTGGGTGGCATCCCGCAACGAAGCCAAATGCGCCGGGATCGCCGCGCAACTGGCAGCCCGCGGGCTGAACGCCGCTGGCGCCGCGTGCGATTTCACCGATGAAGCGGCCATCACGGCGCTGCGCGACAGGATCATGCATCGTCACGGCCGGTTGGACATCCTGTTCAACAACGCCGTGGCCCGCGCGGGCGGCGACCTGCGCCATTCCACTTTGGCGGAGTGGGAACAAACCATGAAGCTCAACTCGAGCGGCCTGTTCCTGACCTCGCGCATACTCTCCGAACCGATGCAGGAAGCCCGCTCGGGTTCCATCGTCAACATCGCGTCCATCTACGGGGTGGTGGGGCCTGATTTCTCCATCTACGAAGGCACGGAGATGACCAACCCCGCGTATTACGCGTTCGCCAAAGGCGGGATGATCAACTTCACGCGCTATCTGGCCAGTTACCTTGGGCCGTACAACGTCCGCGTGAATTGTCTCTCACCGGGCGGGTTCATCAGTGAAGGCCAGGACGAACGCTTCCGCCAGGCTTACGCGCGGCGTACGCTGCTGGGCCGAATGGCCGCCGGCGAGGACATCCGGGGACCCGCAGTATTCCTGGCGAGCGACGCTTCGCGCTACATCACCGGCCAGAATATTCTGGTCGACGGCGGCTGGACAGCCATCTGAAACACGCATTCCCGCTACACTGAAAGGTTCCGATGCGCATCGATTCGATTTCTGTCTACCATGTGGCCATGCCGTTGGTCTATCCGTTCCGCACCGCCTACGGCAATGACGACACCATTGAGAGTGTACTCGTGCGGATGGACTCCGGAAGCGTAACCGGGTGGGGCGAAGGCGCGCCGTGGCGTCTGCCGGGCTACAGCCCGGAGTGGGCCGCCGGCGCCTTTACGCTCGTGCGCGATTACCTGGCGCCGCAAGTCGTGGGCAAGGACATCGATATCCCGGACCAGTTGCAAGTCGCGATGTCCGGCATCAAGGGGAACTATTTTGCCAAAGGCGCCGTGGATACCGCCTGGTGGGATCTCCACTCGCGTTTGCGCGGCGAACCGCTCTGGAAGACGCTGGGTGGCGGTAAACCTCAGGTTCGCGTGGGCGCGGATTTCGGAGTCATGGAAACCATCGACGCGCTGCTCGCCAAAATCGACGAGGCCGTCCGCCAGGGCTTTCCCCGGGTGAAGCTCAAGTTCCGCCCAGGCTGGGACATCGATATGGTGGCGGCAGTTCGCAGTGCGTTCCCGAAACACACCTTTCACATCGACTGCAACAGCGCCTGGACGCTCGATGCGCTGCCCATGTTCAAGCAGCTCGACCGTTACAACCTCGCCATGATCGAGCAGCCGCTGGCCCACGATGATCTGATCGACCACGCCGCGCTATCCAGGCAGATTGCCACGCCGGTCTGCCTCGACGAAAGCATCACGTCGCTCGATCGTGCACGCAAAGCCATACAGGCGAAAGCCTGTGGCTATGTGAACCTCAAACCCGGCCGTGTCGGCGGGTTGACGGTGGCCGTGAAGATCCACGATTTGTGCCGCGACAACGGCATCCCTTGCTGGGTGGGCGGCATGCTCGAATCCGCCGTCGGCGCGCAGCATTGCCTGGCATTGGCTACGCTGCCTGATTTCACCTACCCGTCCGATGTGTTTCCGAGTTCGCGCTTCTATAGCAAGGATCTTGCCCAGCCGGAGTTGACGCTCTCCGGCCCCGGACAGATGACCGCACCGGATGCGCCGGGGGTGGGCACCATTCCCGATGCGCAAGAACTGGAGCGGCTCACGCTCGCTAGCGCCTTGGTGAGGCCGGAGTAAGGCATGAATGATCAATTACGTTCATGGGCGGAAGTTTCGCTCGACCGGATTGCCGCCAACTTCCGAAACATTCGCGCCGTGGTAGGGCCGCGGACCGCCGTGGCCTGCGTCGTTAAATCGGAGGCTTACGGCCACGGAATGGTGGCAGTTGCCAAACGCCTGGTTGCCGAGGGCGCGCCGTGGCTGACGGTGACGTCCACGCAGGAAGGCATGGAACTCCGCCAGGCCGGCATTCAGGACACCCATGTGTTGGTGATGGCCGATGCTCTGCGGGCCAACTTCGCCTCCATGCTCGACTACCGGCTCACGCCGGCAGTCCACGATCTTGCCGATCTGGCCGTCTTCAACGAACTGGCGCTGGCTCGCGGCGGGCGCGTCCGCGTGCATCTGAAAGTCGACAGTGGCATGGGGAGGCTTGGCGTGGCGGCCGACGCCCGCGCCATCGCCGAAGCCGTCCGCGCCTGTCCGAACGTCGAAATCGAGGGATTGATGTCGCACCTTGCCTCGTCCTCGGATTTCCCGGGCACGCAAACCGGGCAGCAGGTTCAAACCTTCACGCGGGTTGCAAGAGAGCTGGCCGGCGCCGGCATCCGGCCCAGCTTGAGGCACATTTCAGCCAGCGGAGGCGTCGTCTACGGCCTTCGGGACGCGTGGCTGGACATGGTGCGGGTCGGCTTGAGTCTCTACGGCTACGTGCCGTCGGCGAGCGGCCCGGCGCCAGCCAGCCTGATAGACGTAAAGCCCGCCCTGGTCTGGAAGACTCGCGTGCTTTCCGTCAAGGAACTTCCGGCAGGCGTCCCGGTGGGTTATGGCGCACGGCACATCACAGAGCGCCCCGCGCGAATCGCCGTGGTGGGGGCCGGCTATGCCGACGGCGTCTTCCGGCAGCTCTCTTGCCGGGGGCTCGTCTGCGCCGCGGGCGTGTGGGTGCCCATGTTGGGCGCGGTCTCGATGGATATGTGCACCATCGACGTGACGGACATAGCCGGCGTAAAACAAGGCGATGAGGTGGAATTACTGGGCGAAGGCTTCAACGCCGACAACATCGCCGCCCTGGCCGGCACCATCTCCTACGATGTGCTCTGCAAGATCCAACCCCGCTCGGAACGCATCTACGTGTAAAAGTATCGTCCGCCGGGACCGGCAACTAAGGGCGCGGCGGTCTTCGGCCGATATGCTGAATAGAAACACTCCTGTTAGGGTATTAGCGACGTAATGAAGGTACTCATCGCGGACGACAGCGTTATCGATCGCCACATTCTGGAGAGTTCTCTGCGCAAGTGGTCCTACGAAACGGTGACCGCGTGCGACGGGATCGAGGCATGGGAAGTGCTGCAGCGCGCCGACGCGCCCCGGTTGGCCGTATTGGACTGGATGATGCCCGGGCTGACAGGGGTCGAAATCTGCCAGCGCCTGCGCCGCGAGGTCCACAACGATTACACCTATGTCCTGCTGCTCACTTCACGAAGCGAGAGGGAGGACCTGGTGGAGGGCATGGAGTCGGGCGCCGATGACTATATCAGGAAGCCTTTCGACAACCACGAACTGGAGGTCCGCTTGCGCGCGGGCCGCCGTATTGTCGAACTGCAGGCCGAACTCGTGGCGGCGAGGGAGGCCCTGCGCGTGCAGGCGACAACCGATCCGCTCACGCGCATCTGGAATCGCGGCTCGATCACCGAGATCCTCGAAAAAGAGATCCATCGCGCCCGGCGCGAACGCAGTTTCCTGGGCGTGGTTCTCGTCGATCTCGACCATTTCAAGATTGTCAACGATACGCACGGCCACCTGGCCGGCGACGCTGTTCTCCATGAAGCCGTGCGCCGTATGCAGGCATCCATGCGGCCGTACGACTCCATCGGCCGCTACGGCGGAGAGGAGTTTTTAATCGTGCTGCCGGGCTGCGACGTTGATGCTACCGTGGAACACGCCGAACGCCTGCGTATAGCTCTCTCGGCCGAGGTCATGAATCTGGCCGAAAGCCGCGTCACTCTGACGGCGAGTTTCGGTTGCACGGTAGTCGCTCCGGACGCCCAGCCCACCTTCGAGCAGGTGATTCATCTGGCCGATGAGGCTCTCTACAAAGCCAAAGGCAATGGCCGTAACGCCGTGAGCATGGTCAGTCCGCTGGTTACTTTGGCCCAATCCAGATAAGAACCCGCCCCTGAGTCCACCCCGGGACCACGTTCCGCCGCCCAAGCCTCAGTCTGTCGAGCCCAGACTCTCCACCGCGACAGAAGCTCTGAAATTGCGGCTGGTGAAGGTCCTTGCGATGTAAGGTGAGAAGAATGCCAGCGGGTAGTTGCTAATGGAAATCTCGATGCGATCGGAAGGGGTTCCGACATCGTAACGGTTCACCGATACCATGGCCCTAGTCAGGCCGAACAATCCGGTGGTCGCGCCGGTGGGAGCGGTGGGATTGTTGTACACGACGTAGTTCTGGATGGCGGTCGGATTGTACGAATGTACGGCGGCGTAACGCGCGCCGCTCCTCACGCGCTCACCGAGGAAGCTGATTCGGAACAGCATCAGGCCGATATCGAGAATGCCGACAAAGATCACCGTTACGACCATCATGATCAGTGCGCCTTCCAGCATCCAGTGGCCTCGCTCGCCAGGATTGCGCCCGCGGTTCTTAGTGATGGGTTCACTCCTTTTCGTCATGACTTGTAAAGTCCTGTGTATTTCATCGTCACGCGCGGTTTGTTATTGAAGTTGAAGGTGGTGAAGATCACCGGGACGCTGAAGTTTTTCACACTGACGGTGATGGTTTTCGGCAGACCGGCTGCGTCCGCCGTCCAGGTCACGTCGACGTTGGACTTGTTCAACAGCCATAGCAGTTTATTGCCGGTGCCTTGCGGGTTTCCGTAAACGACCATGTTCTGCACCTTGCCGACGAATGTGTGGTTGGGAGAGTCGAAGTCCACTCTGGACGCATAGCGGGCGCCCTGATCCACCGCCGCCAAGAGGCGGTTGTACACGTACATGGAATAGCCGAATTGGAACACTCCCGTGAAGAGCGCCCAAAGCAGGGAGAAACTGAGGGCGAACTCTATCATCGCGGTGCCGCGCCGGCCGTTTCTGCAAGGGGATTTGCGCTGCATTTTTCCCTTCCTCACCGGAATAGCTTTACTTTGTACAAGTTGCCTGGGGCCCCTGCACCCGGTTTTGCGGCACCTTCGAGGGCGGGACCGATGTACTCGCCGCACACGGGATCATTGTTTTTATTCCAGGAACCTGGGCGGAGGAAGAACTGGGCGAAGCCGACCACCAGGGCTGGAGAACCCGCGTTATTCACCGGCACCACCAGCACGCGCCGTCCGTTGCCGCTGTAATGTGCGTAGTCGGCCGCGGTAGTGTCGGTATCCTGGTAGAAACGCTCTTCCAGGGCCGGACCCACGTGCTTGTTGCCTTGCACATGGTCGATTGCGGTTCCCTCGGACAACGGCTCAGCCAAGTGGTAGTCCATATTCACGATGGCGTCGTGGAGGGCGGAGTTCCCATTTCCCTGACCGATATCAATGTACCCGCGGTCGCTCGATCCGCCTCCGGGTGTGAAGCCCACATCGCCCGCGCACACGCCGCCTGCCTTCTTGCGCTGCCCGGGTGGGGCCCACTTGAGATCGTACATTTGGCCGCGCGTAAAACCGAACTCCTGGGCTTTGTCGGCAATATGCGCGTCGGGTGAGAACGGCGCAACACCTTCCCCAATGCTCGTTTCCTTGCCCTGGCCCGCCGTGGCGCTCGACGTGATGCTCTTGGAGCTCGGTACGCCTGGAAATACACGCAAGAAATAAAGCGGAAGTTTCGCCGTCGCCGTCACACGAACGAATCGGTAGCCGGAGCCGGTTGCCGGGTCTGCCTGATAAGTTCCAGCCAGGGTCTGCGCGAAGCTAACTTCGGGAGCGGACACTAGCTGTGTCGAAAAGTGCCAGCGGTTAGGCGAACTGGCTCCGTTTGGGCCAGATGTGGCTATCGAGCGGGCGGTGCTGATTCCTTGCGTGGTTCCATCCAGTTCGTAGGCCGCCGCCAAGGCAGCGGCATCCACGAAGGTTTGTAACTCGTTCTTAACTATGTACATGCGGCTGAGGTCGGCCGTCAGGCCCAACATGCCGATGAAAATGGTCATTCCTGCGGCCGTGGCAAGTAGAGTCATACCGCGCCGCGACGTTGCGCGTACGTCAGGCGCGGCGGCACCGCACCCCAGGTTAGCGGAATCTGTCTCTCCCGTCATGATGGAAAAAGAATGCTAGCAGAACAAGATCCTTTAGAATTGTGGCCGAAATGTGGGATAGCCGAAACTGGTCAGATACCCTAACCACATACGGAATTCACCTTACTAAGGTGGAAGCCTGCACAGAACACCGCGCGCGGTATCTACTCGCCCGTGCGGTGCGCCACTTGAAAGTGGCTCAGCGTGGAGGCATAGGAGGAGAGCCCTTGATACAGTGCCTCCGCGATCTTCTGCCGCTGGTCGGCACGCTTCAGCAGAGTCCCTTCACGCGGATTGGTGACGAAACCCACTTCTGTGAGGACCGAGGGCATGGCGGCCCCGATCAGAACCACGAAGGGCGCTTTCTTCACCCCGCGGTTCTTCGTGGTGCCATTTTTCGATGCCAGGACGTAGAGCGAGGACTGCAACCGGGAGGCAAACTCTTTGGATTCCTCAACCTTGTCGAGTAGCGCAATCTTCTTGATAAGGTCCTGCAACTCATGGATGGTCTTGTTCGACGTCGCATTCTCGCGGGCCGCCACATCCAACGCGTCGCTCGAAGTAGTGAAGTTCAGGTAATAAGTTTCGGATCCCGACGCCGCGCGGTAGCGCGAGGAATTGACGTGGATGGAGAGGAATAAGTCGGCCTTCTCCTCGTTGGCGATGCGGGTGCGGTCTTCCAGCGAGACGAAAGTGTCGTCCTTGCGCGTATAGACGACATCGCTGCCCAACCCCTGTTCGATGAGAGGGCCCAGGCGCAGGGCTATGTCAAGGACCAGGTCCTTTTCCAGAACGCCGCCCGGACCGATGGTTCCTGTGTCGTGTCCGCCGTGGCCCGGGTCGAGCACGACCCGCCCGACCTTCAAGCCCAGTGCACGCGTGAGCGAGCGTCCGCCGTCCCGATTCTGCTTCGCGGGACTAGCTGGCGAAGCGGCCACCGGCGATGGAAGAGGCTTCGGCTTCGCGGACGCCATCTGCTTGGTCGCCGCACGAGCCGGCGGCGCCGGGCGTACGAAGAGACCTGGAGAGATGGAATTCGGCGCCGATTCGATGTTGTAAGTAATCGCCGGCGGCGAAGGCAGTGTAATGGGCCGATGAGTCGTTTTGCGGGGCGCCTCGGTCAACATAAATGGCCTCGGCGCCAGCTTGGGTGCCGGCTTGGCGGCGACAATCGGCTGCTCCGGCGTTTCCGTCAAATGCTGGACGCCGGTCCTGCTTTGCGAGATGGCAGGCGCCGGCCCGGCGCCCTTACGGCGCACCTCCACCACGAGGCGCTCCGGAGTAGTGAGCTGGGAAGCCTTGTACTCGGCCGCCGCGTCCAAATCCAGCACCACGCGCGTCTTGCCTGGCTGCGTCTCCGCGATGCGGATCTGCTTCAGGATGCCGTCGCCAACCGGGATGATATGAATCCTCTCGGTGCCCCGCACCGGCTTCACCCCGATAAGGTCGAAGAAGAGACGATCCGGGTCCCGCAGCCGGTCATGCTTATAACTGAATTCACCATTGGTTTCGATGGCGACGCGCGTGGTATCGCCCAGCGACCAGAAACGCACGCTGGTGACCCTGAGCGGAGGCGTCGGGGCTTCGGCGGAAGACAGGACGCCGACGAAGGCAAGCAGAGACACTACCACCCAACCCCACATGGGCCTGATCGCTCGCGACACAGTTGGCGGCATCAGAGAAAACATCTGACCCTACCGTGTTCGGATATGCAGCCTTCCCTCCGCGTCAACGAATTGCTCAATCGGACGATATTGCGGTTGTTCCGGTGCGGCAACTGACGGTTGAGACACGGACGGCGCCGCGGCCGAAACTTTCCTGGCTTCGCTGTACCACTTACCCACCTTCCGGACGTAATCCCTGGTTTCCCGGTACGGCGGAATCCAACCGTACTTCACCACGGCACGTTCCCCGGCATTGTAAGCGGCCAGCGCCAACCGTTCGTCTTTGAAAGCATCTTTAAGAAACTTGAGATAACGGACGCCTCCCTCGACGTTCTCGCGAGGATCGAAGGTGTTCTTGACGCCGAAGCGCCGCGCGGTAGCCGGAATCAACTGCATGAGGCCTTCCGCGCCTTTGCTGGAGACGGCGAGGGCGTTGTAGCCGCTCTCGGCCTGGATGACGGAATCGACCAGCAGAGGATCCACGTCGTGGCGGCTGGCGGTTTCCTGAACGATGCTCCGAAGATCGTGGCGCGCGGATTCGGCCTCGTTCGAATTGCCCGCATCCGCTGGAGGCGTCACCACAACGGCACGCACCAGCTTGCCAGTGCGCGCATTCGTACGCACCACGCTGGTGATCCTTCCGGCGGGCGATCCGGCTGTCGCCGTACCCACTCCGATAAGCGCCATCATCGGCACCAAAATCTTAGAACAAAACGACATCGTCCTGTTTTACCCGATTATACAGTCAATTCATTCCCGCGCCAACTGGCAATTCGCGACTGCCGCCGATGCTATCATTTTCTCATGCGGCGGTCGGGCTTCGTACTGGTGGGCGGCTCCAGTTCCCGGATGGGACGGGATAAGGGCCTGCTGCCGTTCCGCGGCGAAAGACTCGTGGACCGCATTGCCCGCCAGGTTCTCACGGCGGCTGGTTCGGTTACACTGGTAGGCGCGCCCGAGAGGTATACAGGCCTCGGTTACAGGGCGATCCCCGACCGCATTCCCGGCTGCGGTCCGTTGGGAGGCGTACACGCCGCCCTGTCGGAAACGCGCGCCGAGTGGAACCTCATCGTGGCTTGCGATATGCCGCGATTGGACGGTGGATTCCTGGACGCCCTTCTCGGCCGGGCCGAACAGGAAACCTGCGAGTGCCTGGTTCCCGTTTCGTCTCCCGGCAAGATCGAACCGTTGTGCGCCGCCTGGCACCGTACGGCCCTGGCCGAAGTGGAGGCCGGTCTCCGGGACGGAGTCCGCCGCATGAGCGACGTCTTGAACCTCTTGAAAACAAAGCACTGGCCGGCCAATCCAGCCTGGTTTGCCAACGCGAATACTCCGCAGGAATGGGCTACGCATGCTTGAGCAGTTCCCGCACTACATTGAATTCCGCCACATTAATAAGACGTTCGACGAGCCCGTTTTGGACGATGTAAGTTTTCACGTCGATGCGGGCGAGACCGTGGCGATCATCGGCCGAAGTGGCGTGGGCAAGTCGGTAACGCTCGCCCACATCATGGGTTTTCTCAAGCCAGACTCCGGCCGCGTCATCGTCGCGTATGAGGACATAACGGACTTTTCCGAGTCCGCATTGCGCCGCATCCGTAAGAAAGTGACCATGGTCTTCCAGTCCGGCGCACTGTTCGATTCTCTGACCGTGGCCGAAAACATCCTGTTTTCACTGGAGTTGCGCGATGACTACGACGCGACCAACAAGGAAGACGTGGTCCGCGGCTTGCTAGGCTTGGTGGATCTGGCCGACTACGCCGACGCGTACCCCACCGATCTCTCCACCGGCTACAAGCGCGCCGTGGCGATCGCGCGAGCGCTAGCGGCTCAACCGGAATGCATACTTTACGATGAGCCGACCACGATGGTCGACCCGATCATGTCCGACCACCTGGCGGACCTCATGCTGCGGCTGAAGGAGCATTTGCAGTTGACTTCCGTGGTGGTGACACACGATCTTGATCTGATGCGCCGCGTCGCCGACCGTGTGGTCGTTCTGCATGATGGGCGCGCCATTTACTTCGGGCCTGTATCGGAATTGGAGGCTTGCAAACACCCCCACATTCGCGAGTTTCTCGAAATGGACCGCGTGTAGCCGCCCCCCGCTCTCGCGCGCAAGGCCATTATCATCAAGCATCTACGATTCGACATTCTCGCCCGGATTTTGTTATTTTAGATGTAGAGGCATATCAATCACATGGCAGGGAAACCAGCCTTCGCCAAAGGCGCCCAAATAGAACATAACAAGTTTGGACTTGGCAGCGTGCTCTCGTGTACCGAGGAGCACATCGTCATCAAGTTCGATGATTGCGGCGAGAAGAAATTCATTGCCTCCATCGTTTTGCCGAACTTAAAGAAGAGTGATCGCCAGCCACCAGCCGAGAAACGCGGTTCGCGCCGGAAACCCAAGGCGGCACCCGCGGTAGCCTAAGGCGATGCGTTTCGGAGTCGTCGTCTTTCCCGGAAGTAATTGCGACCACGATGCGTGGTACGCGACGTCGCGCAACCTGGGCCAGGAAGCCGAGTACATTTGGCACGATTCGAAGAACCTGGGCAGCTTTGATGCTGTAATCCTCCCCGGCGGCTTCTCCTACGGCGATTATCTGCGCTGCGGCGCCATTGCCAAGTTCAGTCCGGTGATGGCGGCGGTGCGCAAGTTCGCGCAGGACGGCGGCCTGGTCATCGGTATCTGCAACGGCTTCCAGATCCTGGTGGAAACCGGGTTGCTTCCCGGCGCGTTGATCCGCAATCGTGGCTTGAAATTCATCTGCCGCGAGGAACCCCTGTCGGTCGAGACCGTGAATTCCCCCTTCACCTGCCGGCTCGCCAAAGGAGCGCGCCTGCGCATCCCGATCGCGCACGGCGAAGGTTGTTACGTCGCCGACGAGCGAACGTTGGACGAGTTGGAAGCTGAAGACCGGGTTGCCTTCCGCTACCTGGACAACCCCAACGGCTCGCTGCGCGACATTGCCGGCGTTTTGAGTGCCGGACGCAACGTACTAGGCATGATGCCGCATCCGGAACGCGCCAGCGATCCGTTGATGGGCTCCACCGACGGGCTGGGTGTGTTTCAGTCCATGGCCGCTTCCTTCGCGGCCCAATCCCGATGAGCGCCATCACTCCCGAAATGGTCGCCGCCCACCAGTTGTCGGCGGCGGAATATGACAAGATCGTCTCGCTGCTTGGCCGCGAGCCAACCTACACCGAGCTGGGCATCTTCAGCGTGATGTGGAGCGAGCACTGTTCCTATAAGAGCTCGCGCCTGCACCTGAAGAAGCTGCCCACGCGTAGCAAGCTGGTGCTCTGCGGCCCCGGCGAGAACGCGGGGATCATCGACATCGGCGACGGGTACGCCATCGCCTTCAAGATCGAATCCCACAACCACCCCAGCTTCATCGAGCCGTTCCAAGGCGCCGCCACCGGCGTCGGCGGCATCCTGCGGGATATCTTCACCATGGGCGCGCGTCCCATCGCCGTCATGGATTCGCTGCGCTTCGGCCCGCCCACCGACCCGTCGTGCGGCGCCCGCAACGCGCGCATCGTCGACGGCGTGGTGGCCGGCATCGCGCACTACGGCAACTGTTTCGGCGTGCCCACCGTTGGCGGCGAGTGCCTTTTTGAGCCGTGCTACAACGGCAACCCGCTGGTGAACGTTTTCGCGCTGGGCGTTTTCAAGACCGACGAAATCTTTTACGCCCGCGCTTCCGGTGTCGGCAATCCGGTGATTTACGTGGGCGCCAAGACGGGCCGCGACGGCATACACGGCGCCTCGATGGCGTCGGCTGAGTTCACCGAAGAATCCAAGCAGAAGCGCCCCAACGTGCAGGTGGGCGATCCGTTCATGGAAAAGCTCCTGCTCGAAGCCTGCCTGGAAGCCATGAAGACCGGCGCTATTGTCGGCATACAGGACATGGGCGCGGCGGGATTGACCTGCTCGACGTGCGAGATGGGCAGCCGCGGCGGCACAGGCATCGAGATCGAACTGGACCTGGTTCCGCAGCGCGCCACCGGCATGACGCCCTACGAGATCATGCTCTCGGAATCGCAGGAGCGCATGCTCCTGGTGGCCGAAAAGGGGCGCGAGGAAGAAGTCTTCCGCGTTTTCCGCAAGTGGGGATTGGACGCGGTTACGATCGGCCAAGTCACCGACGACGGCATCCTGCGCGTGCGCCATCACGGCGAAGTGGTGGCCGAGATTCCCAGTCGCGACCTCGCCGACGAAGCACCGCTCTATGATCGTCCGTACACAGCGCCCCTCCGCGTGGCGCCGATGGAAGGGCCCGAGTTCCAGAGCGCCAGCCTCGGCGACGATCTGCTCAAGTTGATCGCAAGCGGTGACATCTGCTCCAAGCGCTGGATTTACGAGCAGTACGATTACATGGTCCGCACCAACACGACGGCGGGCCCGGGCGCCGACGCCGCCGTGGTGCGCATCAAGGAAACCGGGACGTCCATCGCCATGGCGCTGGACGGCAACGGTCGTTACGCCAGCCTGTCGCCCCGTGAGGGCGCCAAGTTGGCCGTGGCCGAATGTTGCCGCAACCTCTCCGTGGCGGGAGCGCTGCCGGTGGCCGCCACCAACTGCCTGAACTTTGGCAACCCCGAGCGCCCCGAGATCATGGGCCAGCTAGTGGAAGCCATCGAGGGCATGGGCGAGGCGTGCAGTTTCTTCGAAACACCCATCACGGGCGGCAATGTCAGCCTGTACAACGAAACCCTGGGTGAGCCCATCTTCCCCACCCCGGTGCTCGGCATCGTGGGCGTGATGAAGACGGCAGCGCCGGTGACGGTGGATTTCAAGGGCCCCGACCGCACCATTCTGATCGTGGGCGGTTTGGGCGATTGCGACCTCACACGCTTCGGTGGCACCCAGTACGCCAAAGTGATTCTCGACCGGATGTGGGGACTCCCACCCGCGCTCGACATGGGTTACGAAAAGTGCATGCAGGCCACGGTGCGCGAAATGGTCTGCGCGGGCTTGGCCGATTCTATTCACGACATCTCCGACGGTGGACTGGCCGTGGCGCTGGCCGAGTGCTCGTTCGGCCCCACAGCCACGGGTGCCGTGATCGACCTGGACTCCGACATGCGGCCCGAGTTTCTCCTGTTCCACGAAGGCCCCTCGCGCGCGATCATTTCTACCACGAAACCGGAAGCCGTAGCGGCCATCGCCGCGCGCCACGGCGTCGCTGTCGTTCGCGCCGGTGTTAGCATGAAAGAGCGGTTGGTCATCCGCAATCGGGGCAACGTTCTGGTGGATTTGGGGACGCGTGAGTTGCGCAAGAACTGGGACGGGGCGCTCGCCAGGCTTCTGAGCGGGAAAGTTACGCACTAGGGTCGAAGAAAATGCTGGATGGTTTTCACGAGGAGTGTGGTGTTGTCGCCATCTATGGGCATCCGGAAGCCGCCAACCTGGCTTACCTTGCCCTGTATGCATTGCAACACCGCGGCCAGGAGAGCGCCGGCATCGCCGCCAGCGACGGAGTGCACCTGGAGTGCTTCCGTGACATGGGTCACGTGGCCGACATCTTCACTCCCCGCGTAATCGCTTCCCTGCCCGGACGTTACGCCATCGGCCATACTCGCTACTCCACCGCCGGCGATACGGTGCTGCTCAACGCCCAGCCCTTCGCCGTCAACTGCAATAAGGGCCAGATCGCCGTCGCGCACAACGGCAACATCACCAACGCCGCGGAGTTGCGCGCCAAGCTGGAGCGCGAAGGCTCCATCTTCCAGGCCAGCAGCGACACCGAGGTGATCCTGCACCTGATGGCACGTTCCAGGGAACGTACGCTGGCGGCCGCGCTGCGAGAGGCGCTGCTGGAACTGGAAGGCGCGTTTTCACTGGTGCTGCTCACTGAGAATCGCATGATCGTGGCGCGCGATCCGCAGGGCTTCCGTCCGCTGGCCATGGGACAGATGGAACTGTCCGGGGGCCGCGTGTGTTACGCGTTCGCCTCGGAAACCTGCGCGTTCGACTTGATCGGCGCCACATACATGGGCGAGGTCGAACCAGGCGAGATGATTTCGATCGGTCCGGAAGGGTTTACCCGTGAGCGTTATGCGCCCGAAGCCCCACGCGCCCAGTGCGTCTTCGAGCACGTCTATTTCTCCCGCCCGGATTCCATCGTGTTCGGCCGCGCCGTGCAGGAATCCCGGGAACTCCTGGGCCGCCTGCTGGCACGCGAGCATCCGGTGGAGGCCGACGTCGTAGTGCCCGTGCCGGACTCGGGCGTCACGGCAGCCATCGGTTACGCAGCCGAAAGCCGCATTCCGTACCGCCAGGCACTCATCCGCAACCACTACGTGGGCCGGACATTCATCGAACCTTCCCAGGCAATTCGCGATTTCGGCGTAAAGCTGAAGCTGAACCCGGTGCGGCACCTGCTTGAAGGCCGCCGTGTGGTATTGGTGGACGATTCGATTGTACGCGGCACGACGTCGCGCAAGATCGTGCGCATGGTCCGCAGCGCGGGAGCGCGTGAAGTACACCTGCGCATCTCCTGCCCGCCCACGGTCTCGCCATGCTTTTATGGCGTGGACACGCCGACCAAACGCGAACTGATCGGCGCGAATAACACCGTGGAAGAAATCCGGCGATTCGTGGAGGCCGACTCCCTCGGCTACCTCTCGCTCGGCAGCCTGCGCGAAGCCGTCGCCGATCACGACTGCAACTACTGTTACGCCTGCTACACCGGCGACTACCCCACCGAACTGGTCAACTTGGAGGAACTGATGGCCAAGCGTGGGGAGCGGCGCTGAAAGACCCGGCCTTCCGCCCGCCTGCAAAGCCCAAGACAAGGCTCCACCGCCCCTGCGTCTCCTCGGTAAGTAGACCGCCGCGATCACCAGGTACGCGCTAAAATACAGGCACAAGGAGGGCTGGCTGTGAGGGTAAAACAAGTGGTAACTACTGTGGCTACAGCGCTGGTTGCCGGTGCCGTCGGAGCCGGCATGGCGCTGCTCTGGGCGCCGCAGTCCGGAGCCAGAACCAGACGGCTGATCCGGCGCAAGGCCGAGGATGTCGCCGGTGAGATCCGCGACATCTATGACTCGATCAAGGAAGCTGGTGGAGACGCCCGTCGGACAGTCTACAGGCTGAGTACGCGCCTGACGGAACCCAAGCCCGCAGGACGAGAGTCAAGTTGAGAAAAGGGAGAACTCGGAAGAATCTACATTGATTCTTCCGTCCCGGATTTTACAATCAGTTCGATGAACCGGCGAGACTTCGTGCTGGCGACGATGGGGAGTGGACTTTGCTACGCACGCCCCGGTGAGCGTTGCCCTTACGCCACCGAGGTGCTGGCCGCGGCGCTCGAGAAACCGGACTTGCCGCGCTTGGCGGCCCACACGGTGGTAATCCATGAGGCCGCGCCGGGCACGTATCAGTATTCACACCACCCGCACATCATTTGCGCATTCAACATCTTCCTGGCCATGTGGAGCTCTGGGATCGAGCGGGAGGACCGGCCGGGGCAGCGCATTCTGTGGTCGCGCAGTGCGGATGGAATAGCGTGGTCAAAGCCGGAGATTCTGTCGGAGTGCCCGGAACCGCCATGGCGGTTAACCGCGGGCGGTTGGGCGACTTCGAACGGCCGTGTCCACGCGTTCATCAACCGCAACCGGTATCCCGAAACCGAGGCTTTGCACGCAGGCCTCATCTGGTATCCACCGCTGTACCTGGACGTGATGGAAGCCGGAACCGACTTGCGCTGGAGCGCGCCGCGCACCATCGATTCGGACATCGTGGGCAACGAAAGCCCGCGGCAAACCTCGGCCGGCACGTGGCTGCTGGCCGGCTACACGGCGAGGCTCGAATCCGGCGTCCTGCGAAGCTGCGCGGGTCCCGCCGAGGAGTACGTCTTCCATCCCGTCCCGCGCGTGCTCATCCCGAAGGAGGAGTTGAAGCGCGCGCGGCACACGCCTCCGCAGCGTCCTTTAGGCGAGCCTTCCTGGTACGAGCGCCGCGACAAGACGCTGGTGTGCTTCTTCCGCGACGATCACGCCTCGTTCCGATTGTTCGCCAGCGTCAGCGCCGACGATGGGATTACCTGGTCGCGTCCGCGCCAGACCAACATACCGGATGCGAAATCGAAATCCGCCGCCCTGGTGCTAAGCACAGGCTCGACGATCCTCGTCTCTAACCCTTGCGTCGCGCGCAAGCGCAACGTGCTGGCGGTCCTTGTAAGCAGGGACGGAACCAGGTTCGACTACGGGGCCATCCTCCGCGACGACGGCGAGCACCGATACGCCTATCCGAGCGTGATTGAACGGGACGGCCGCATTTGGGTGATTTACTCCATCGATAAGCACAGGATCGCCGTGTCGAACTTCCCCGTGGCCGAGCTCGGCTGAACGCCCCAAAATAATCTGCTGAGAATTTAACATTCACCGCGCCGGCGAGGGCGTACAACCGCCCTCCGTGATCTACATAGTCGAACCCAAAACGATGCCGGAGGCACGTGAGGCGAAGTTCAAAGGTTCCGTGATGCTCTCGATCATAGTGGACACCGAGGGCATCCCGCGAAACATCAAAGTCATCAAAGGCTCGAAATACGGTTTGACCGAGAGCGCCGTTGAAGCAGTGAAGCAATGGCGCTTCAAGCCCGGTGGAAAGAATGGCAAGCCGGTGCGGGTGAGGGCTGTTGTAGAGATCAACTTCCGCCTATCGTGACGACCGCAAGCGCAGGGAGTTGCCGACCACGCACACGCTCGAGAGAGCCATGGCGGCGCTGGCAAGCATCGGCGAAAGCTCCAGGCCGGTCCAGGGATAGAGCGCGCCGGCCGCTACCGGGATGCCCACCACGTTGTAGAAGAAGGCCCAGAACAGGTTCTGCCGGATGACGCGCAGCGCGGCGCGCGCCAGGCGCAAGGCGGAGGCGACGCGGTCCAGTCCCCCGGAGAGCAGCGTCACGTCGGAGGTTTCCCGGGCGATGTCTATGGCGGTGCCCATGGCGATGCCCAGGTCGGCCTGCGCCAGCGCCGGGGCGTCGTTGATGCCGTCGCCCACCATGGCGACCTTGGCGCCGGTTGCCTGCAGGCGAGCCACTTCGGCGGCCTTTTCGTTTGGCAGCACGCCGGCCAGCACACGCTCGATGCCTAACTCGCCGGCCACGCGCCGGGCGGTCACAGGATTATCGCCGGTCAGCATGGCAACATCGAGCCCCGCAGTCCGAAGCTCCGCGACAGCGGGCCGAGCTTCCACTCGCACGGTATCCTCCACGCGGATACGGCCGATGACGGCGCCGTCGAGCGACACGGCGAGAGTCGGCTCTCCGCTCGCCGAACTGACCTCTACCAGGCGCCCATCGACGCGGCCGCGCACGCCCTTGCCGACCAGGGCTTCGAAACCCGAAGCTTCCGGCACGCTCAAAGATGCGGCACGCGCCACGATGGCCTTGCCGTAAGGGTGCTCGCTGAAGCGCTCGACGGCGGCGGCCAAGCGAAGGACTTCCTCGGCGGAATAATTTCTTTCGGGCTGAATATCGACAACGCTGGGCGTGCCGGAAGTGAGTGTGCCGGTTTTGTCGAGCACCACGGTGGTAACCCGTCCTGCCGATTCCAGCGCGGCGCCGCTCTTGAACAGCATGCCCAACTGCGCCGCGCGCCCGGTGGCAACCACGATGGCAGTGGGAGTCGCCAGTCCCAGGGCGCATGGACAGGCGATGATGAGCACGCTCACGAAGTGCAGCAGGGCTTGTTCTCCCGTTCCAACCATCCACCAGACAACCAACGTCGCCAAGGCCACCAGGATCACGGCGGGCGTGAACCACGCGGCCACCACGTCAGCCAGCCGCGCAATGGGAGCCTTCGACCCTTGCGCCCTTTCGACCATGGCGACGATCTGCGCGAGCACGGTGTCGGCGCCCACCTTGCGCGCCTCGAAACGGAACGCGCCCGCGCCGTTGATCGTGGCGGCATAGACGACCGCGCCCGCGGTCTTTTCGACCGGCGCGCTCTCGCCGGTGAGCGTGGACTCATCCACCGTGGAAGCGCCTTCCAGGACCACGCCGTCCACCGGGATGCGCTCGCCGGGCCGGATCACTACCACGTCGCCTGGCCGGACGTGCTCGATGGGGATGCTCCCCTCCCTGCCTTCCCGGATCACGTTCGCCGTTCTAGGGGCGAGGCTCGAAAGTTTCCGAATGGCGTCCGAGGCCCGGCGGCGGGCGCGCGCTTCGAGCATCCGGCCCATCAGCACCAACGTGATGATGACCGCCGCGGATTCGAAGTAAACCGGCAGCGAGCCACCCAGAATAGTCGCCACAGCCGAGTAAAAGAACGCCGCGCCCGTGCCGGTTGCCACCAGGGTGTTCATGTCCGCCGTGCGGCGGAGTAGTGCTTTCCAGGCGCTACTAAAGAAACCGGAACCGCAGTAAAAAAGCACCGGCACGGTGAGAATGAACTGAACCCAGTGCGCGCCTTGAAAATGGATCAGCCCGTGCGACATGGCGATCACGAGGACAGGCGCGCTCAGGATCACCGCGAGGATGAACTTACGTGCAAGCGTACGCGCTTCGGCGCGTTCGAGTTCGGCGGCGTCCTTCGGCATGGCTACGCCATAACCCGCGGCGCGAACCGCCTCGGTTATGCGTGCCGTATTGGTTGCGGAAGCACTGTAGCGGACGCTCGCCCGGCGCGTGGCCAGGTTCACATGGGCCTCGGCCACGCCCGGCACACCGCGCAAGGCGCGCTCGACGTTATGCGCGCACCCGGCGCAGGTCATGCCCGTGATGGCCAAGTCGGCCGAAACCAGGGTACCGTCCGGCGTAGCTGGCTTCTGGTTCGGACGCGCCGCCCCCAGTTGAACCAGTCCCGGAGAGTTGCCCATACTATTCAGGATGCAGGAGCGCCCGCTTACGTTGCCGGCGGCTACTTCGCCGGCTCGGTGGCGCGCATCAGGTTATCCACGCTTTCCGCTACGATTTCCTCCACTGCCGGCCGGAACGCAGCGGGCTGGCCGTAGGCGACCATGGCGCCGCCGCCTTCATAGCCGCCCTCCTTCAACACGCGCAGGGACGGAATGTAGGCGAAGACATCGTTGGAGTAGCCGGCAACCCAGGTCGTATCCCAGCCATATTGCGCCTTGAAGCGCAGAGCGTAGTCGACAACCACTTCACCGCCCATAATGATCAAATTGAGGTCCTTGCCGAACCGCCAGACCTGAAGCGGGTAGGGATACTGATCCGGCAGCTTGCCGTCGCGATCCAGTTGTGCCAGCAATAGCTTGGCTTGGCGGACCGTGTAAACCGAAGGATCGGAAAGACGAGCTTGCAGCTCCGCGCGGGTCGGCGGCGTCTGGAACGGCAGATTGACGTGTTCAAATGCCGTGCGCAGTGGTCCCGCAACAGGCCGGGCCTTGGCAGCCAGAGCATTGTCAACGGCGACGGCCATTACCCGGCCGTAAGTCCGCGCCAGTTCCACCTTGCGCCGCGGCAAAGGGTTCGCGTCCGCGCCAGCGCCCGCCACAAACAGAAACTCCGCACCGGCATGTTCCTTTTCGAGTTCGGTCTGGGCGAAGCCCGGCCAATCGCCGCTGATCTGATTGATATCAAGCGTTGTGGCGTGGCAGGCGTAACCAAACACTGCGGCGCGCAACTTTCCGTCCGGCGCGCGTACGGCCAGCACGGGTACGTCCTGATCGACCGGCCCCGGCCATGCGCGGCGGGCGGCGTGCCGGCGATTGACAGCGAAGCCGGCCGTATCCTGCGAGAAGCTCAGCGTGGCGGGTGAAAGATTCTTCAGCGCGGCGCCGATGACATCCACGGTCTGGTCGATGAGCCAGGCGGTGTAACGATCGATGACCGCAGTCTGCTCGGCGGAAATCTCGTAAGCCGGCCAGAGCATGCGGCCGATCACCGGCGCGCTGTGCGTGTGCGAGGATGTCAGCGCAATGCGATCGCGGGTGAGCGAGTATTTCGCGGCCGCGCGCGAAGCGATAACGTCCCCGACGTTCTTGGGGAAACCCAACAGTTCGCTCGTAACCAGCACGGCACGCGCGCCGGACTCATCTTCAAGCGCCAGCGCCTTCACATATATGTCCGCCAGTACACCTTCGGATGGATGCGTGCGGCTCCCATAGCCAGCCATGAAAATGGTTTCGCGCGGGGTGATGTTGACCTTCGCCAAACCCGCCTTCCAAGCCGCGCTAAGCGGCTGCAATAGAGTAGTGCAGAATAATCCTGCCAGCAAAAAGGTCCGCATACAGACCATCATAGCTTGGCCGAAGAACAAGTACGGGATGCGGACCCGCAGGTCCGCGTCAGGAGGCTAGCGCGGCGGCCACCGCGGCAAGTACTTTCTCCACCTTCAAAGGTTTCTGCAGCGTACAATGGGCACCGAGCAGTTTGGCGATGTGGAGGAACTCGCCGCCGAAAGCGCTGGACATGGCAATCACCTTGAGCGAGGGCCGCTCGCGCCGGATGGCTTGAATGGTTTCGAAGCCTTCCCGCTCCGGCATCACCAAGTCCGTCATCACGACATCGATGTGTTCACCTCGCACCAACTCCAAAGCCTTACCGCCGTCCGCCGCTTCCAGGACGCGATACCCACCGCTTTCGAGCATCAGGCGAAGCACCTGACGCACGTCCTCGTCGTCATCGACAACCAAAACTACCGCCCCCGCCGGGGCGTCTTGGTACATCATCTCCAAACCATCGTAATACACGCGGTACGCGCGAGAGAAGAACGCAACCCACTTTAGTGCGCCAGGACGAACGTGACGTCAATCGGCGCGACTACTTCGACGGGCGATCCGTTCAGCATGGTGGGACGATAGACCCACTGGCGCACGGCGCTCACAGCCGCATCAACCAGCAAGGGGTGGCCGCTCACCACGTCCAGCTTGCGGATGACGCCGTCGGTGCCTACGATGCCCTGTAGGCGAACCACGCCGGAGATGCGCGCGGCCTTCGCCAGGGGCGGGTAGTCAGGGATCACCTTGTGCACCAGCTTGCCTTCGAGAACCAAGCCTCCCAAGGTGATGCGTTGCACCGGCGCAGCCGCAGCGGCTTCGCGCTTCGCCGGTTCGGGGCGTTCCACAGGCGGAGGCGGGATCACACTCCGGCTGCCTTCGGAAAGGCCGCCGGGCACCCACGGACCATCGCTGCCCCTGCCGGCGTTCTCACCGGTCCCGCCTATCCCCAAGCCGGGAGGACCACCCACTTCTTCGACAATTTGCATCACTCGATCCGGCACCGCGGACGGCGCAGTCAGTTTCGCCGGATCGAACGGCACCGCGGGGCGTGCCACGCGTCCCGAAAGCTTCGGCGCCGGAGCCGGCCCAGGCTGTGGCCCCGCAGGCGCCAGAAGCATGAACGAGGATGGTTGCCAGTGCGCCTCCGGCAAGACGTCGGGGCGAACCAGTGGAATCAGAATCGCCAGACTGACCAAGGACGCCTGGATCAGCATGCCTGCCATTGAACTCCAAGCTCTCGCCGCCCTTCTGTTTTCCCACGTCATTGCACCCTCGAACATTGGTCTTGCCTCCTTTCCCGCTCATATGGACACCGGGAGAGGCGGCGTGGTTCCCGTCCGGCAGCCGTTGCGAGCTACAGACGCATCCGTGCTAAAATCTAAGAGTTATGGGAATTCCGAACGTCAAGCGCTTCCGGCCTTTCTGCCCCGTTTGCAATGAGAACTTCACCCTGATGGCCGTTGTGCCGAAAGAGGCCGACGTCGAGGCTTACCTTGCCGACGTAGTCGCGCGTCACGATCACAAGGCATATCAGGAAGCCAAGCAGCTGCACTTCAAGGTCCGCGTCGGCCAGCAGAAACAGCGCAAAGCGAAGTAGCTTACGGCAGGCGCGATTTCAAGGCGCGCGCTCCCCTGAGCGCCTCCTGCGCCACGCGGGCGTCCGCATCTTTGCTGAGAGCATCCAACGCGCTCAGTGTCTTCGCGTCTCCGCTCACTGAGAGAACCTGCGCAAGCTGAATCTTCTCCTCGCTGGTCCCCCTCGGCAGGAAGGATTCAAGAGTGGCGCGGATGTTCGCGTCGCGCGAGAGTTCAACCAGGAAGGCCTTGGCCTCCCCTTGCCGGGCACTTGAATTCAAGGTGTTCACCAGGTACTGAAGCGGGCTGAACTCGGTCATCTCAGTCCGGCCGAGCAGTACCAGCGCGAAAGCCTGCGACAAGCGCGGGCTCGGTTTTCTCTCCTCGTTAAATGCCTTTTCGAGGATCGGCAAATCACTCGCATTCCGCAAACGGCCATAGCCTTCGGCGGCCGCGCCGCGCAGCCCGTCGTCCTTATCCTGTATGTAAGACGCGAAGATTTTCCGGTTCTGCTCCTCGGGCATCATGGCGATGGCGGTGAGCGCAGCCCTGGCCACTTTCTTGTTACGAGCGCGTTCGAGCGCGGAGCGAAGATCCGACAGCGAACTCCGGTTCTGCAGGATGCCGGTGGTTTCCAAAGCGGCGATCTGTACGCGATCGTCTGGATCCCGCAGCAGGAAGGTAATGTGATCGGCGGCGCTCCGATCGCGAATCTTCTGCATGGCGATGAGAGACTCATACATCAGCGTGGTATCCTTGGACCGCAGCGCCTGAACCAGATCGGGAATCGCCGCTTTGCCCCTCAGGATGCCAACGGCCCGCGCCGCATTGGCCCGCGCGTCCATGCTGGAACCGCCGCTCGCCAGTTTGCCCAACGCAGCGATCACCTCGGGTCTCACCTGAATGTAAGGGTCGATCACAGCGTCATTGGTGTCGGTAAAACGGCCCTTAATCGAGGAACCAATTCGCTTCAGAGACGCCGTTAATCCGGTCCGCACATATCCGGGAAGGTAGAAATTCACCAGACCGTCGGTGGCACGGATCTGAACTTCCGGGTCGTTGTCTTTGGTGGCCTGAATCAGGGGATCGAGGCTGTACTGCGTGCCGATTTCGACGATGGACTTGACGGCTTCGATGCGCACGTCGGTCACGCGATCGGCGAGCATCTTCTGCAGTTCGGGAATGGCCTGGGAACCCTGCTTGCCGAGATCCTTGGCCTGCTTAACCCTCTCCTTGGGACTGGCAGCTTCGGGACCCTGTGCCAGCACCATGCAAAGCGGCAGGAAGAAAAAGGATGCGATGCGAACCAGGTGGGATCTCATGCTTCCATTATAGGGAAGGGGCGATCCCCACCGGCGTTTCCTATCGGGAGGAGCCTTCGCCTTCCACCAGCCGGTAGACTTCGCGCTTGCCTAACCCGCGCTCCCTCGCCACTGCTTTGATGGCCTCCATGCGCGGCATGCCGCCCGCCACCAGGCGAGCTACTTGCTCGACAGGGTTGCCCTCCTCCACGGGCTGCGCCTCGCCGCGCCCGATGAGCAGGGTAATCTCTCCTTTCACCGCGCTGCGCGATTCGAGCGCCGTGCGGACCTCGCGCGCGGTACCGCGCAAGAACTCCTCGTGCAGCTTGGTCACCTCGCGTGCCACCACTACCGGCCGCGCACCCATGATCTCGGCGACGTCGTCCAGTGATTCCAGGATCCGGTGCGGCGCTTCATAAAACACCAGCGTCACTTGTGCCGTCTTGAGCGATAGGAGCGCCTTGCGCCTCGCCGCCGTCTTCGAGGGCAGGAAGCCCGCGAAGTGGAAGGCATCGGTCGGCAGACCGGCGGCCGCGAGCGCGCTCAATAGCGCCGATGCGCCCGGAACAGGTTCCACGCGCACCCCGGCGGCGATGGCCGCCGTCACGATGCGATAACCGGGATCGGATACCAGCGGGGTGCCGGCGTCCGAAACCAGCGCGATGCTTGCACCGGCGAGCAGCCTCTCCGCCAACTCCGCGGCGCGAGTCTGCTCGTTATGCTCGTGGTAGCTCACCAGGGGGGTGCGGATGCCGTAGTGGTCCAGGAGCTTCCGTGTCTGGCGCGTGTCCTCGCAGGCGATCAGGCTGACCTCTCCGAGCACGCGCACGGCGCGATAGGTGATGTCTTCGAGGTTTCCGATGGGGGTCGCAACGACGTAAAGAACACCGGCCATTACTGGCCAGTATGCAACAGCCGGCGGCTCATCGCTCGATCTGGACCAGATCTTTCCGCGCGCCGTCCGTCCGCGCGGGCGTAAAGAGGCGGCCTGCCATCCGCTCGACCAGCGGCAGCGCCCGGCGCACCCAGCGCCCGTGGACCGCCAGGCTGCCTACCACCAACAGCGGATGCGGAATGGCAATACAACAGCGCGAGCATATGTCGACGTCGCCGGCCCTTCCGGCGGCATGCAGGCGCCGCATACGCTGCATCTCCTCCGCGTTCCAGATGGCGTCCAGACTTTGATCGCCGACCCGCCCCACCGGCCTACCGCCCAGCATGTAGCTCTGGCAGCAGGCGTAAACGTCGCCGTTGTGCTTCACATACATGGGACCGCGCCAGAGATAGTGGCACGGCCGGTTGGCGGCTGTAGCCGGCCGCGCGGCGCCGGGGCGCAACAGGTTGGTCTCGTCCTCTTTCACACGCACGGAATTGACCCCGGGCACGGCGCGCCAGAACCGCAGGAAGTCATCCACCTCGCCTGCGTTGCGTTCCAGGCGAACCATCTGGACCACGATCTGCAGTTTGGCGCGGCGCTCGTGTTTCATGCGCGCCAGACGCACGAAGTTCTCGCGCACCTTCTCGAAGTTCGCACCCTTGCGGTAGAACTCGAAGCTCTCCTTGGTGGACCCGTCGAAACTGAGAGTGATGTGTTCGAGCGGAGAAGCGAGGATGCGTGACGCCGCGTCCCCGCTAAGCAGCGTGCCGTTCGTGGAGAGCAAAGTGGCAACGCCGTGGCGGTGGCAGTACTCGATACGGTCGAAGATTTTCGGGTCGAGCAGCGGCTCGCCCAACCCGATCAGCATCATGTGCTCGGCCGTGGAGCCGGTCTCGGTCACCAGCCGCTCAAAGACGGAATCGGCCATGTCCTCCTTGGGTTGAGGCAGCGATTCGCGGGGGCACATCGGGCAGTACAGGTTGCACTTGGCGGTGGTTTCGACGATATACTCCACCGGCAGCGCCCCGAGCCGGGGCCGGCGCCGGAGATAGCCCCAGAGCAGCTTGGCGCGATTCCATGACCGCATGACGTATGCTTTCATTGTAACGGCATGGAAGCTCGAGTCCGGGTATTGAACACCGCGCCGCCCCGCAAAGGCGCGCGCTACGTCCTTTACTGGCTGCAGGCGAACCGCCGCGCCGAATCGAATCACGCGCTCACCGCCGCCGCGCACCTGGCCAATCATCTCGAGCTGCCGCTCCTGTGCTACGAGATGCTCACGTACCGCTATCCTTACGCGAGCGGCCGCTTTCACACTTTCATCCTGGAAGGCGTGGCCGAGACCGCCCGGCGCATGCGCAGCGCGGGCATCGGCTATTGTTTCTACCTGCGCCGGCGCGAGTCGGACCCTGACGACATTCCCCGTGAGCTCGCCGCGCACGCCGCCGCCATCGTGACCGACGATTTCCCCACCTTCCTTGCCGCCGGGCACAACGCCGAACTGCCGGCGACGTTCGACCTCCCGTACCACGCCGTGGACTCCAGTTGCGTCGTTCCGATGAACTGCTTCGACAAGCGCGAGTACGCGGCCTATTCCATTCGCCCCAAGATTCAGCGCCGGCTTGCGCAGTACTTAGTCCCGGCCGGCGAGGTCCGCGTTGAGCGCCGCTTCAAGGAACCGATGCCGGCCTGGCGCACCGAGGTGCACGCGGAAGCGATCCCGGCGCTTGTGGCAAGCTGCGACATCGACCATTCCGTGCCTCCGGCGCTCGACATTCGCGGCGGCCGCGCGGCCGCAGAGATGCGGCTCCGTCATTTCCTGGAAAACAACCTGCGCCGCTATGCGCTGCTGCGCAACGAGCCTTCGGCCAAAGCCACCAGCGGCCTCAGCCCGTATCTGCACTTCGGCTATCTATCCTCGCTCGAGGCCGCGCTTGCAGCGCGCGACTATGCCGAACGCCACAAGCTGGTGGCCGAAGAATTCCTTGAGGAGTTGATCGTGCGCCGCGAACTCGCCTTCAACTTCGCCCGGCACATGCACTGGCCCCCAACGCTCGACGATCTGCCGGAGTGGGTTCGCAATACTCTCGCCAAGCACTCCAAGGATCAGCGCGCCTTCGGCTATGCGCGTGAGCAGTTCGAGCGAGCCTCCACGCACGACGCTCTGTGGAACGCCTGCCAGAAGGAACTGCTGGTCCGCGGCGTGATTCACGGCTATTACCGGATGTACTGGGGCAAGAAGGTCATCGAATGGTCGCGGACGCACGAAGAAGCCCTCGCCACCATGGTCTATCTGCACGACCGCTACGCGCTCGACGGACGTGACCCCAACACGTACACCAATATCCTGTGGTGCTTCGGGCTACACGACCGCCCTTGGCAAGAGCGGAACGTCTTCGGCACCATCCGCTACATGTCGCTTGAAGGGATGAAGCGTAAAACCGATGTCAACTCTTACGTCGAGGCGATGAACCGGCTTGCGTCTTCGTGAAGTTCGTATAAAATAAGCTGTCACAAGTGAACATCACGATTACAGGAGCCACAGGCTTCGTAGGCAGGCGTGCCGCAAACCACCTGCTCGCCGCCGGCCACCAGGTGCACTGCTTGGGCCGCGTGCTCGGCAAAGGCATGCCGTCCGCCGCACGGTTCTCCATCTGGCACGCCACCACAAGCGACCCTCCGGAGGAAAGCCTCGAAGGTGCCGACGCCGTCATTCACCTGGTTGGCGAACCTGTGGGACAGCGCTGGACACCCGCGAACAAGAAGCGAATTCTGGAGACGCGTGTCGACGGCACGCGGCGGCTGGTCAATTGTCTCTCTCGCATGGAACAGCGCCCCAAGGTGCTCATCTCCGCTTCGGCCGTGGGCATCTACGGCTCTCGCGGTGAGGAAATACTGACCGAGCGCTCCGAACCGGGCCAGGGCTTTCTGACCGATGTGTGCCGGGCGTGGGAGCGGGAGGCCGGGGCCGCCGAAGCCCTGGGTGTTCGCGTGGTGAAACTCCGCCTGGGCATGGTGCTCGGTCCGGAAGGCGGGGCGCTGGCGCAGATGCTTCCTCCCTTCCGTGTCTGCCTGGACGGCACGTTCGGCTCCGGCACGCAGTGGATGAGCTGGATTCACGCGGAGGACCTGATCGACCTGATGCTTTTCGCCATCGAAAAACCGGAGATCGCGGGCCCTGTCAACGCCGTGTCGCCGAATCCCGTCACCAACGCCGAGTTCACCGAAACGCTGGCGCGCGTTCTCCAACGCCCTGCCGTGGCGAAGGTCCCTGACTACGCCTTGCGGCTGCTTTTCGGCGAGGGCGCAGCGGTCGCCTTATCAAGCCAGCGTGTGATGCCGGACGCCGCCACGAAGGCGGGATTCGAATTTCGCCATCCGAAACTCGAAGGCGCGCTCAGGAATCTTCTTGGATGAGCCGCCGGTTTTGCTAGAATCGTACACAAGTTCCACTGGAGGGTCCATGCGAAAACTGAATCGGCTTCTGATTTGCCTCGCAGTGCTGGTGTGCGCGGCCGGCGTTTCCGCCGCCGCGGACGGAAAACTGATGCACTGCTTCTACTTCACCGCCGTCGAGGGCGCCACGGATGCGGACTGGCAAGCCTTCTACAAGGCCACCGACGCCCTGCCGGGGAAGATTCCCGGGCTTCTGAGCGTCTGGTACGGCAAATTGAGCCGGCCCATGAGCGTGTTCATGCCCGCGCCCGAAACGCGCAAGCAGCTCAAACCCGATACGACCAAGATCACCGGCGAATTCAGCCGCGTGGTGCGCCAGCATGGCGTTTGCATGGAATTCAAGGACGAGGCGGCACTGAAAGCGTACGCTCCCGACCCAGCCCACAAAGAGTGGGAAGCCATTTACGGGAAAGTGCGCCAGTACGGCACTACGACCTTCGACATTCTATCGGCGAAATGATTTTTGCGCGTCCGTGCTAGCATAGAGAATTGTCAGGCTCCGGGCCCTGTGCAACGTGCGGCCGCCAACCCCGCCAGGTCCGGAAGGAAGCAACGGTAGCGGAATCGTCCCGTGTGCCGCAGGTAGTCCGGGGCCTGGCATAGCGCCCCTTCATGTACCAGGTCATCGCCCGCAAGTACCGTCCTCAAGCGTTCTCCGAGCTCGTCAGCCAGGAGCATGTCCGGGCGACGCTCGAGAACGCCATCGCGCAAGGCCGCATTGCGCACGGCTATATATTTTCCGGACAGCGAGGCACCGGCAAGACCACGGTGGCGCGCATCGTGGCTCGCTGTCTCAATTGCGTCCAGGGGCCTACCACCACGCCGTGCGGCGTTTGTGCGAGCTGCAAGGAGATCGCCGAAGGTGGCGCCGTGGACGTGATCGAAATCGACGCGGCGTCCAATCGCGGCATCAACGAGATGCGCGAACTGCGGGAAAACGTGCGCTACCGGCCCGCGCGCGACCGCTACAAAGTCTTCATCATCGACGAAGCGCACCAGATCACCAACGAAGCCTTCAACGCGCTTCTGAAGACCCTGGAAGAACCGCCCGAGTGGGCCGTCTTCATCCTCTGCACCACCGAATCCCACAAGATTCCGGCCACCATCGCCAGCCGGTGCCAGCACTTCAGCTTCCGCAGCGTGGATTTCGAGGACTTGGTGGCGCGCATGAAGTGGATCTGTGAGCAGGAAGGCGTCGAGGCCGACGCGGACGCTCTTGCAGTTCTGGCCCAGGCCGGCGACGGCAGCGTGCGCGATTCCCTCTCGGCGCTCGACCAAGCCATCGCCTGCTGCGGTAACAAACTCAATGCAGCAGAAGTGCGAGCCCTGCTGGGTCGATTCTCCGTCGAGCTGCTCGAACAGGTGACGCAGGCGCTCGCGGCTTCGGACTCGCGGCGCATGCTCGACATCGTCGCCGAGTTGGACCGCAACGGCTTGAACCTGCAGCATTTCTCGCGCGAGCTTTCGCGCTACCTGCGGAATCTGCTGGTGGCGAAAGTGGCGGGTGCGGAGACGCGGCTCATCGCGGCGTCTCCGACCGAGCGCGAGAGGCTGGTTTCAATCGCCGGCGGCTTCTCCGAGGAAGACCTCACGCGGTATCTGCAGCTTTCGCTCGACCTGTTCCGCGAACTGCAGTATTCGTTGCAGCCGCGCCTGCATCTCGAGTTGGGCCTGTTGCGGATGGTCCATGCGGGCCGGCTGGTTTCGATAGAAGATGCGCTGGCCGGGCTAGGCCCCGCGCCGGCAGCCCCGGCGATGCCGTCGCCGTCTGCCGCGCCAAGGTCCGCTCCAGTCGCGCCACCCGCGCGATCCGCTCCGGCGCGGGCCCAATCCCACGCCTCCGGCGGCTCGCTCAAGGAGAGGCTGTACCAAGCCCTGACCGGCATGGGCGCGCAGTTCACCGCAGACGCCATCGCGGCGTCCCAGGTAAGCGAGCAAGGTAATGTGATCGCCATCACGACGCCGAGAGAATTTGCGCTACCCATGCGCGGCAACGACGTGCAGAAGGCTCTGGAACGCCTTTTCGAGCGGCCTCCCCACGTGAAAGTCACGCTCACCGACGAGGACCCCGCCGCCGCGTCCATGGCCGAACCTACGAACGAAACCGCGCAACGGGCGCTCGAGCACCCTGCCGTGAAGCGCTTTCAGGAAGTGTTCCCCGGCAGCCACGTGCGCACTGTGCGCGACTTGAGGGATACTTAGAGCGCAACGCCGCCCCGGCCGAACATCATAGTTGGAGAAAGCTCATATGAAATTGCCCGGCAACATGCAAGCCATGATGAAGCAGGCACAGCAGATGCAGGAGCGCCTGCAACAGGAAATCGCCCAGATCCGCGTCGAGGCCTCCGCCGGAGGCGGAATGGTCACCGTAAAGATGGACGGCCACCGGAACGTGCTGGGCGTCACCATCGATCCGGAGGCCGCCAGCGACGTCGAGATGCTTCAGGATATGGTGATGGCCGCATTCAATGAGGCCTCGAAAAAGGTGGAAGCCGAATCGCAGCAAAAGATGAGCGGCATGCTGGGCGGCATGGGCCTTCCCCCGGGCCTGTTCTAACCATGAGCGATTTCGCCGAACCACTCTCCCGGCTGATTCAGGAGTTCAAGCGCCTTCCCGGCATCGGACAAAAGTCCGCGCAGCGCATCGCCTTCCACGTTTTGCGCGCCGAGCGCGGGGATTGCGAGCGGCTGGCGCAGGCCATCCTCGACGTCAAGGATAAGCTGGACATCTGCCGGATCTGCAATAACATAAGCGACGGCGAGTTGTGCCCGTTCTGCCGCGACCCGCACCGCGACGCGAGCCAGATTTGCGTGGTCGAAGAGCCGCACAACATCCTGCCCATCGAAACCACGCGCACCTTCGAGGGTCTCTACCACGTGCTGCACGGCTCCATCAGCCCGCTGAAAGGCGTCGGCCCCGAACAGCTCAAGATCAAGACCCTTATTTCGCGTCTGGAGGGCGGCCAGGTGCGGGAGATCATCCTGGCCACCAATCCCACGGTGGAAGGCGAAGCCACCGCCGCTTACTTGGCGCGCTTGCTTAAGCCGCTGGGGGTGAAGGTTTCGCGCATCGCCATGGGCATCCCGGTCGGCAGCGACATCGAGTTCGCCGACGAGGTGACCATGTCCAAGTCGCTTGAGAACCGCCGCGAGATGTGAGCGCAGGCCTTAAGCCGCACTCCACGAGGTGTTCAATGGTCGCCATTCTGTTCCTGCTTTTGTCTGTCCTGCCGCTTGCCGGCGCGCAACTTGAAGGCTGCAAGCTCCAATCTACAGGAGACGGCGCGGTGAGCTTCGGCTGCCGCGATGGCGCCCAGGTGAGATTGCAGGCGGTGACGCCGAAGATGATCCGCGTGCGCGTCTCGCCCGACGGCCGGTTTCCCGAACCGCTCACCGTTCGCTGGGGCTTCGTGCGCGACAACTTTCCGCCGGTACAGATAAAGACCAGCAACACCGGCGGCTCGGTGCTCATCGACACGGGAGCCTTGCGGGTGAGGATCGAGCCGAATTCGTTCCGGTTCTCGCTGCTCGACCACGCCGGAAAGACGATCCTCGAACAGACCGGCCTGAGCCACGGGGCACCCAACACCCTCCAGGTCCGGATGCGCCAGGACGAGCATTTTTACGGCCTCGCCTACCAGCGCTAGGCGCTGGACCTCCGGTCACGCAAACTCCCATGGTTCCGCAGCTTCCGGTCGAATGAGGCCACCGTGCCGTTTTTCATGAGCACGGCGGGATACGGCTTTTACTCCAGCAACACCTGGAAGCACGTATTCGATTTCACCGGCGGCGACAGCTATCGGATTTCGAGCGACGGCGGCCAGTTGGACTATTACCTGATTCACGGTCCGGAGCTCAAGCAGATTCTCGAACGCTACACGGACTTGACCGGCAAGCCGATGCTCCCGCCACGATGGGCCTTGGGAATCGGGTACCAGTCGCGCTACATGGAGGAGCAGCCCGGGGTCATCAAAACCGCCCAAGGGTTCCGCCGGGAGGACATTCCCATCGACTGGATCGGGCTGCAGCCAGGCTGGGAAGACAGTCCCTACAACAGGAAATGGAACTGGAGCCCGAAGCGCTTCCCCGATCCCGACGCCATGATCCGGACGTTAGCGTCAATGGGTATCAAGATGGGCCTGTGGGAGTCCGGCGCCGCGCCCAAAACCGGCTACACGGACCCGGAAGTACGCAAACAGTGGTACAGCCCCAGGATCCAGGCAGCCATCAGGAAAGGCATCAAGTTCTTCAAGCAGGACGATCCCTATCCGCGCATGATCAGCAGCGAAGAGTGGCTCCCGCCGGAGATGAACAAGGCCCTCGGCGGGGACGGCGTCTTCAGCGCCGCGGAGATGAACAACCTGACCAACTCGCTTTACAGCGAGACGGCCATGCAGGAGTATACGCGGGTCACCGGCGAGCGCGCCATGCTCATGTTCAACGGTTACGGCTCGTCAATCGCCTCGCACCGCTGGCCGTTCACCTGGGAAGCGGACTTCCCGCTCGGCGTCGGCGCGCTGAGCGCCAGTTTCTCCGGCCACGGCCTGGTCAGCACGCGCGACCGCAACGAATCGCCCGACGGCATCCACCTTGGCTATCTGGCGCCGTTCTCCTATCTGGAAGCATGGGCCTACTACAAGGAGCCTTGGCTCTATTCGGAGGACCTGCTCGAGATGAACCGCTTCTATGTGAAGCTGCGCTACCGGCTGCTGCCTTACCTGTACTCTTCCCTGCGCCAGGCCAACGCGAGCGGGCTGCCGTTGATGCGCCCCATGGCGCTCGAATTCCAGGACGATGAGAACACGCACCTGCTTGCCACGCAGTTCATGCTGGGAGACTCGCTGCTTGTGGCATCGGCAACTGCATCGCTCACCAGTGGTTCCGAAGGAGTGAACAACAGCCGCGATTCGGCGACCGCGGGCAAAGCGCCAGTCTATCTGCCGCGCGGCACTTGGTACGACTATTGGACCGGCCGTGCCATTACGGGCCAGGGCCAGTGGCACACGGCCACATGGCCGGAAAACGCCGGCGGCCCGCTGTGGGTAAAAGGCGGCGCCATCATTCCCATGGGTCCGGTGATGTCCCACTCGGACGAGGAACCGCTCGAAGTGATCGGGTTGGATGTCTATCCGGCGGGCGCCTCGCGCTGCACCATTTACGAGGATGACGGCACCACGTACGCGTACGAGAAAGGTGCGTTCGCTACTACGGAGATCCGCGCTGTCGAGCAGGCCCGGTCCGTTACCCTCTCCATTGGCGCGCGACAGGGTTCCTATAAGACGATGCCCGCGCGCCGCGGCTACCTGGTGAGCTTGCACACCCGGCTCACGCCCAAGAGCGTGGTCCTGGGCGGCGCGAAGCTGCCCAAAGTCGCAAGCAAAGAACAGTTGCTCTATTCCTGGACGAGCCACGGCTGGTGCCACGACGCCAAAGCCGGCATCTTGTGGATCAAGCCGGAAGCCGGCTGGCGTTACGACTATGACGCACGGGGCGCCGCGAAGGACCCGGACCGCGACACCGCCTACTGGGACCAGGGCCCCCACTCGCCGCGAGCCCTCACCATTCAGGTCAGCCTCACCGAGCCCGCGCCTGAGCCGAAGCCGGTGTACGGAACCGCCGCCGCGCTCGCCGTCGAATCACAGTTCGACAAGCTGATCGCGGATGGAACCAGCACGTCGGCGATCACGGTCACCGTGCTCGACGCTTCGAAACGCCGCGTGTACGATTCGAGCCATCCGGTCCGCATCGAAGCCGTGGGAGAAGGCGTGCTTGGATGCGGAGCACGCGTCTGTACGGTGAATGCCAGCGAAGGCGTAGCGACGACGACGATCACCTCCAGCGTGGAGCCGGGCCGCGTGCGGATTCTGGCCTCCGCCCAAGGCATCGAAGGCGCGAACACGCAGGTCGAGATGATGCGCGGAACCATCGTCTTGAAAGCCAGCCCGCCCGAGCGCGTCAAGCTGAACTCAGATGGGAGCTGGCTGCCCTTGCGCTTCAATCTCTACGCGACGATCGAATGCGGGGGCGTAAGGATGCGTTCGGCCTCGACGCGCCTGCGCATGCACGTCATGGGTGGTTCGGGCAAGCTTCCGGCCGATCTCGAAGCGCGCGCCGCGAAAGGCATCGCGGTCTTCAAAGACGTGGTACTCGAAAAACCGCCCAACTACGTTGTAGTCGTAAGCGGTGACGGCCTTCAGACGGCGCGAATCCCGATCTACTGATCAGGCCCGCCTACCGACGTTCCTTCGATGCGCCGCCGTGTGTCCGGACCAGAACGGGGCGGCTCTGAACGATCGCACCGCCGATGATCTTCTGCTCGAGGATCACCGTAAAGTGCGGTACAGGCTGATGACGCCGTACTCCGAGTAGACCCAATAGATTGGTTACGCCTTCCTCGCTTGTCACGAATTCGGCTGCGGCCTGGGTACCGTAGGTTGTCGTTCCCGCGAGCACCATGGCGGGGTATACGCGATTCGGGCTGTCGCCGTAAGACACGATGGCGTAGTCGGCCGAGTATGGGGGGCCGAGTGTTCGGAACACGGCCGGCTCACCCTGCCCGGGGCTCTCGTTTACGATCTCGTTGGCCGTCTCACCGTGCGTGAAGTGGAAACCGCCGAGAGGGATCTCCCTGGCGGGGAGATTCTGCGCCGGTGAGCCGACAATGATCAGGCTTCTCCGGTCTACCTCGTCCCAGGAAAGCGACTGTGCGCGCTTGACCTGGACAAAGCTTTGCAGGGCATGGAACGTCTCAGTCAAGCGATGCACGGCTACGACTTCGCCCGAACCAGAATAGAAGTCATTGATTTCATTGGTGGAATCGACTCCCGGACGAAACAAATGCATCCCTTTGTAGGGTGATCCGATGAACGTAGGATTGCTGAATATCACCAAGGTAGGGCGGGGCTGACGAATGAAGTCTCTCCATAGAGTACTCCTGGCCGGAGGAGGAACCTCACGATGGAGGAACCAGCCGAGACACGTTCCCATCGCCAACAAAACTAACCCGGAGAACACGGCCGGAACCGGACCGCGCCAGAACCATTTCTTCCTCCTCTCAAACAGCGTGGATTGATGATCGAGTCCGGGGCTGGAATCGGCGGCTTCATGAGTCCTGGCAGCGGACCGGTTACGGGCAATCAGGCAATAGCGCCCTTTCGGTATTTCGATGAGTACGTCATCGGAGACGCCCTCGGACATATAGTACTCGGCAAGCCTGGAGCGGAGCCGGCCGATGTGCACCCTGACGACTGAGTCCGTCCGGGAGTCAAAGTCGCCTCGACGCCCAAACACGGAAATGGCCAGATCGTGTTCGCTTATACTTCCATCCGGCTTTTCCACATGCAAGCGGCCCAGGTAAAGCAGAAGCCCGCGCAGGGATTCGGAGTTCCTGAAGCTCTCCGATTGCAGGATCTTCTCGATCTGGAGGGGGACCGCTCCAGCCGGAACGGGCCCCTCGCCAGTGGAAGGTTCTACACTGCCATACTCTGCCACACGCCCCATTCGGATCCGCGCTCCTTCACGGTCTTAAGCCATCCATGCCGCGTCTTCTACCGAGTCTTCTACCTCAGATTAACCTTGTCACGCGGTTTGCGCAATCACATACTGCTAGTGTTCGACAGCCCATAGCGGAAGCGCCGGGACAAGGGGTGAGAGGGTGTCAATGCGTAACGTGGCAAAGCAGTAGACTCTATTGTTTTTGCTCGGCTTAGATCCGAGACGCCTCTACCCTGTACGCACGAGCTTCCCAGTTTGAGAGCAGAGTCTTGGTCAGGGGAGGTTGAAACAGATGAGTTGTAAGTTAAGAATGGTAAGTTGTAGTTGTATTTGCCTGTTGGCCAGCACGGTCCTTCTTGGTCAGATTATCCCCGTCGGCTCCGTTAACGGCACGGTTTTCGACTCCACGGGAGCCGTCGTCCCCCAGGCGAAGATCGTTGTGAGCAATACGGAGACCGGGGAGAAGCGTGAGATTGAATCGGACGGCCAAGGCCGCTATTTCGCGTCACAACTTCCGCCGGGGAACTATCGTGTCGAGGCGGATAAGGCCGGGTTTCAGAAAGCCGCTGTGGAAATCCGGATCGAGACGGGCAGGAAACTCACTTTGGACCTGGATCTTGCCGTCGGCACTTCCACGTCAAGCGTTCAGGTGCGCAGCGAAGCGCCGCTGGTGGAGGCAGGTTCAGCCTCAATTGGCGCTCTGGTCAACAATCGCATGGTTCTGGAACTGCCGCTGGCGGGCCGGAATCCGCTGCGCTTGGCGTACCTAAGTCCTGGAATCGCGACTAGTTACGCTCCTGGCGCGAGCACGGTGACCGACGTGAGCGGCACCTCGTACATCGCGACTGCCGGCTCGAACCAGCGCCAGAACGAATTCTACATCGATGGCGTACCCAACACCATTCAAGACCGGGTTCTCTACATTCCGACAGCAGATGCCGTCCAGGAATTCAACCTCCAGACCAACCCGCTGGACGCCGAGTACGGTCACGGTGGTGGCTTTTACGCAAACTTGACCACCAAGTCCGGCACGAACGACTTACACGGCACGTTGTTCGAGTTCTTCCAGAACGACAAACTGAATGCCAACAGTTACTTTAACAACCGGTCCGGAGCTAAGAAAGCCGCTTCCCGCCTGAACCAGTTCGGGACTACCGTTGGCGGGCCGATCATCAAGGACAAGACTTTCTGGTTCTTCATGTACGAGGGAGTCCGGCAAAGGAATCCCACCAGTTCCATCAACACCGTGCCTACGGCCGATCAGGCCAAGGGCGACTTCTCGACCACGTATCCGGTTTCAGGAAAGCTTGTTGGCATTTACGATCCAGTCAGCAGCACCTATGACGCAACCACGAATAAGTGGACGCGGACCGCTTTCGGCAACAATCTCATCCCGGCGTCACGAATCGACAAGGTGGCCGCAAACCTAGCCAAGATGTGGCCTGCGGCGAACCTGCCAACGGACGCAACGGGCATTAACAACTACCTGTTCACAGGGAGCGGTTCGGTGAGAACCGACGCCTACGTCACCCGGATCGACCACACTCTTGCCGGCAAGCACAAGTTGTTTGGCCGTTTCTCCACGACCAAGACACTCACTATCAGTCCCTGGGTCGTCAACCTTGGTAGTGTCGGGGGGAGTGGACCAACGAGCGGGAACAACCGTGTGCAGACCTCGATCGGAGTAGGGGACACCTTTGTCCTCACCCCCCGGACGATCATCACCGTCCGAGCCGGCTATGCCCGTTGGACTCAGGAGGGTCTGACGCCCATCTATGACCTGAGCAGTATCGGGTGGCCGAGTAGTCTGATTAGGAGCTTCCAGGAGCAGATTCTTCCCACCATCAGCATCTCTAACTACGTCGGCGCGGGCAACGAGGGCAACTGGTTCGAGCACACCAACACCTTCTCGTTCGACGCAACCGTGAATCAGGTCATGAGCCGCCACAACCTCAAGTACGGACTCCAACTCCAGCCCAAGCGCAACAACTACCAACTCGCCCAACGCCCCAGCGGAACCTTCAGCTTCACCCCCGCAATGACAGCGGGGCCGGATCCAAACGCTACTGGAACCACGATCGGCCAGAGCTTCGCATCGTTCTTGCTCGGCGCGGCGGCCAGCGGCTCGGCGAACATCCGGGCGGCGTACTCGTTCCAAGGCAACTACTACGGGGCGTTCATACAGGACGACATCAAGGTCACTCCCAAGCTGACCTTGAACGTCGGCTTGCGCTACGAACTGCAGCCTAACGTCACCGAGCGTTACAACCGTTCAGTAAGAGGCTTCGACACGACTACCACGAATCCGATCGAGGCTGCCGCCAAAGCCAACTATGCCCTGAGTCCGGTGGCCGCACTCAGCGTCAACGACTTCCGCGTAGTGGGCGGGCAGGTTTTTGCCACCCCGGACGCGCGTGGAAATGGGGGACTGGTTGAGAAGAAGATGTTCGTACCTCGCGTCGGCTTGGCCTATCGAGTCAACGATAAGACCGTATTACGTGCGGGCTTCGGGATGTTTCGGAGCTTCTGGTGGCAGGTGTCGTCCACTACCGAGGGTACCGGCGCAGAAACCACTACGACAATGGTGAATTCGGTCGATGGCATTCGTCCGACGAACTATCTATCCAACCCATTCCCGGACGGGTTGGTTCAGCCGACGACCAACAGCGGCCTATCCACGCTGGTGGGATCTTCCATCTCACCCTTCTATTTCTACAAGAAGTTCCCGTACAACAAGCGGTGGAGTTTCGGCATCCAGCGGGAGTTCGCACGCGACTTTGGGATCGAGGTCAACTACGTGGGCAACGGTGGCATTCACGTGCCGGTGGGTACAGGCGGCGGCGAGCAGAATCGTCAGATCCACTATCTCCCTGCCAAATACCTGAGCCTCGGATCTCAGCTCAACACCGCCGTGGCCAATCCGTTCTATGGCGTCATCACCATCCCGGGCACCCTCAGCCAGAAAAGCATCTCCCTCAGCAACCTCCTGATGACTTACCCCCATTTCACTAGCGTGAGCCTCTTGCGGGAGACCAATGGCACGTCCATCTACCACTCACTCCAGAGTTCACTGACCAAGCGGTACTCGGCTGGAGTCCAGTTGGGCTTCACTTTCACCTGGTCCAAACAGATGGAGAACGTCCGCTATAGCGATGTCACCGACGCCGGACCCGCACATACGATCGGCGAGTACGACCGTCCGAAGAGAATCACGTTCAACATGGTTTGGGATCTTCCCATCGGAGCGGGCAAGAAGGTCCCGGTGAAAAATGCGGTCGCCGACAAGTTTATCGGCGGCTGGCAGGTTTCCACCATGAGCATTTTCCAGAGCGGTGCGGCGATCAACCTCTCGACGAACATGCTGCCCACAGGGACCAGCCCACACCTGGATCGCAGCGAGCAGACCGTGGACCGCTGGTACAACACCGCCGCATTCTCGGCGTTCCCCTCTTACACGGTGAGGACGTTGCCGTATTTCCTCAGCAGCTTGCGCAACGACGGCGTGGTCAACTGGGACATATCGGTGCTCAAGAACATACGGGTTATTCGCGAGCGGGTCCGAACGCAATTTCGCTTTGAGATGTTCAACGCTTTGAACCGGGCCCAGTTCGCTAACCCAACGATCAACCCAACCAGTTCAAGCAACGGCAAGATTACTTCTCAGGCCAACTCGCCGCGCTTGATCCAGCTTGGTTTGAAGTTGATCTTCTGAACAACTTGTTGTAGGGGTCGGAAATTTCCGACTCTTACGCCCGCGCTTCCGCGGCCAACTGCGCTTCCATGCGCGCGGCGTCTCTCTTGACCGTAAAGAATACGCCACAGAACAGCAGCACGGCCGCGATCACGTAAACCACCGCAGTGATCGAAATGGCGTAGCTCAAGCTCGATCCTTGGGCGATATATCCGATGATCACCGGCGCCAAGCCGCCGCCGATCCATCCGATCGCGTTCATGAACCCGGCCGCGGTTCCGCGCGCTTCGAGGCGTATCACGTCGTACACCGAGGCGAAGATGTTGGCGTCGTAAAAGCCCTTAAACAGCCCCCAGGCGATCAGCGACACGATGAGCCAACCGAACGTCTCTGTCTCGCCGCACAGCAGCACGAAGGGCGCGCCGAGCAACACACCGAACCCTTGGATGGCAATGCGCCCGCCGGGGGTGCGCTTGCGTAAGATGTCGGCCAGATAGCCGCCCAACGGGCAGCCCACCATGCTGGCAAGCTGAATGTACAAGGTCGCGGTCAGCCCTGCTCCGGCCAGGCTCAGGTGGAACTTGTCATAAAGGAACTTCGGCATCCAGCTCAGCACCACCAGAGCCACGAAGTTTGCGCACATGAAGGCGCTCATCAGCAGCAGCACGGTCGGAGTACCCCAGATGACCTTCATGAACTCCTTGACCGGCATACTCTTGGCGAGATGGGCGTCGGGTTTGGCGCCGAGGTCGGCCAAGTCCGCCGCGCCGCGTTCGGGTTCGATAAGGGCCTTCATCATGAACAGGCCGAGCACAATGCCGAGTCCGCCGAAGACCACGAACGACAGCCGCCACCCGTAGTACTGCCCGATCAGTCCGGCAAAGAAACTGCCGGCAATGGTGCCGATGTATACGCCCGTCTGATGAATGCCCATCACACGCGACCGCGTCTCTTTGCCGTGATAATCGCTCAGCAGGGACATCGCCGCCGGATAATAGATGGACTCGCCCAGCCCGATGATGGCGCGGAAGGAAACCAACTGCGCGAAGTTGGCTGCCGCCGCCGTCAGGGCGCAGACTATGCTCCAGGCCTGCAGGCCGCCCAGAATCGCAGTCCGGCGCTTGATGCGGTCCGCGATGTTTCCGGTGAAAGGAGCCGAGAGCCCGTACACCCAGGCAAACGCCGCCGTGAGCCATCCGAGCTGCACCGGCGTGAGGTGCATTTCTTTCTCGAGCAGCGGCAAGAGCGCCGACAGGGCCTGGCGATCCGCATAATTGAAGAAGCAGATCAGCCAAAGCATTCCGACCACGAACCACTTATAGTTCTTGCTCATTGATAATTCCTATTTCTTGATCAACCACAACTCCGCGACCTGCGCGCCGCGGCCATTCCCGCCCAAGCCTGGCCGCCTGTGCCACCGAAGCGTCAACTCGCCGTCCACCGTCGCCTGCGCCGGAATGTCAAACTCCAGCGGCTGCACTGGGACCGGTTTCTTTATCAGTGGGTGAACTTCAATTGTATCGGCCTCCATCCTCACTTCGCGCGCCATGTCGCCCGCGTAAACGACACGCACCTTGTAGCGCGCCTTCGGGTCGAGGTTCTTGTAGCGCATTTCGAGCGGCTGTTCGTGCAGCGCTTCGGCGTAATCCATCCAGGAGATGCGCCCGCCGGGAACGTAGGCGAAACCGAGCAGCGAGGAGCGCCAGAACTGCGGGTCCTTCTCAAAGCCCATGCCGCGCGCGAGATGCGGCTGCACGTTCACCTTGCCCAGGTCGTCATAGAAGCCTCCGGGGCCAGGGTTGGTCCAGTTCAGAATCTCGTCGATGCCGGCGAGCCTGTCAGCTTCGTGGCCGCGTGCGCGGATTTCGGCGAAGCGCGCCTTCAACCATACGCGGTCGTTCAGGGGGAATTCCACCGTGTCGAGATTGGCGCCGCGCCCCACATCGATGGCTTTGTACCGCGTAACGCTCAGCTGCATCCGTATGCTCTGGAAGAGAGCTTCGGCCAGTTCGTAGACGCGCGCGCGACGATCCAGGGCCACGCGTTTTGTTACGCTCTCATCCAGCGCCGCCTCGGCTTGTGCTAGCGCTACGAGTGCGCCGGTTTCATGCGCCGCGCGGAGCTTGTCCATGGCTTCACGCTCCAGGCCGGTTTCGTAAAGCAGCCTCTGCCGCGTGTAGGCGTCGTAATAAGCCCGGTAGAGCCCCTGCTGAAAGCGCCAGTTCAACAGGTCCTGCGGCCGGGCCGCTAGTTCCATGGCCCGGAACTGCGCCCATGTCGTTTCGATGCCGTTGTTGTCGATGAGCGGCGCGCGCCAGTCGCGTTCCAGCGACACAAGGCCCTGCGCATATGAATCGGCAAAGCGCGGATTGATGTAATAGCGCGCGTAATCGCGCAGAATCTCCACAACGTCCGCGTCGGGATTCCAGCCCAAACCGCTCCACAACGTCTTATTCACATCGTCGTTGCAGCCTTCCGAATAAGTGATGAAACCAATCGTCGGAGGCTGCGAATAGCGGAAGATCGCGGCCATGTCGTGTGGCCGCGGGTTCACGCCCTCGCGCGCGATGGTCATGGCGTGCACCACGTCCCAGTCCGGCACGGGGAACTGGCACTGGCGGCTGTGCGTGATGTCGGGATAGTTGCGGATGGGGTACTGTTTCGGAATTCGATCCCGCAACGTGTAGATGTCGATGGGCACCTGCGGGCCGTGGACAATGCCGGAGAGCCAGGCCGGCCTGCGGTTCATGATTTCGGAAAATTCGTCCATCCACTCCTTAGTGAAGCCCTGAGGCGACATCCACATCTGGGCCTTGGGATGATACTTGCGCAGGTTGGCGGTCTGCTTTTCGAGCAACGCCATCATGTATTTTGG
>CAYLLB010000014.1:0-107334 GCA_964384215.1 uncultured Solibacteraceae bacterium
GAATGAAACCCGGCTTTCCAAATTACGACTGGCAGAGAAAAAGGGGGCAGGTCAGCTGCTAATGTCAAGCTCAACAAGGGGGGACGCGCCGTGCGGGTAACGGGAGCCTGTACCTAACGGCACAGCACTGGCCGTTTTCAGGCAGCGGATGAGGGCGCACTGTCGCCTTTGCCGGGATCTTCTTCTTCTTCGAGGCTCTTGCGGCGGATCCCGTGCTTCTCCATGCGGTAGATGAGCGCCTTGCGGCTGATGTCGAGGTAAGCCGCCGCGTGCGTCTGATTGCCTCCGAACTTGGCCAACGCCCGCGTGAGCAACTCCTTTTCGATGGCTTCCAGGCTGATCCCTTTTGCCGGCAGCTCAAGCTGTAGCGTATCCACTGCCGCACGCTCGCGGCGAAGGAAGTCCGGCAGATCGCCGATAGTGATTTCCTCGCCTCTGGCCAGTACGACAATACGTTCGATGACGTTTTCCAACTCCCGTACATTGCCGGGCCAGCGATAGTTTTGAAAATTGGGCAACAGCGCGGGCGGCAGCACCAGTCCGGGCCGGCCCATTTTCTCCCGGGCCTTGACGAAGAAATGCTGGACCAGTTCCGGGATGTCCTCGGCCCGGTCGCGGAGCGGCGGCAGTTCCAGGGGGATCACCGCCAGGCGGTAGTACAGGTCCTCGCGGAACGTGCCGTCCTCGATCATGGCCCGCAAGTTCCGGTGCGTGGCCGTGACGATGCGGACGTCCACCCTTGAGGGCGAAGTCGCTCCTACTTTTTCCAGTTCACCTTGCTGGATGAGGCGCAGCAGCTTGACCTGCAACTCGCCCGGCATCTCGCCGATCTCATCGAGGAACAGCGTGCCCCGGTCGGCCAGTTCCACCTTGCCCTGCTTGTTGGCTGTAGCTCCGGTGAATGCGCCCTTGACGTGACCGAATAGTTCCGATTCCAACAGGTCGCGCGGGATCGCGCCGCAGTTGATGGTGACGAAAGGCTTGTCGCGGCGCCGGCTGTTGAAATGAATTGCGCGGGCCAGCAGTTCCTTACCGGTGCCCGTCTCGGCGTGAATCATGATGGTGGCGTCGCTCAGGGCCGCCCGCGCGGCGGTGTCCAGAACCGACAACAGCGCCTCCGACCGTCCGATGATGTTCTCGAAGCCGTACTTACGGTCCAGGCTGCTGCGCAAGGTGCGGACCTCTGCCACCAGGCGGAAGTGCTCCAGGACCCGGCCGACAACCAGCCCGAGTTCCTCGTAGTCGATGGGCTTAGTCAGATAGTCGTAAGCACCCGCCCGCATGGCCTGCACCGCGCTTTGAATGGTGCCGAACGCGGTCACAATGACCACCGGCGTCTCGGGGTAGTCCGCGTGGATCTTGTCCAGCAGTTCGAGCCCGGACATCTCGGGCATCTTCAAATCCGTCAGGACGAGTGCCGGGGCTTCCTGCTCGATGGCGGCCAGGGCAGCCTGGCCGTCGGCGGCGGTGGACACGGCGTAGCCCATATCCTGGAGCTGCGTTTCGAGTACCCATCGCAGGTTTTCGTCATCGTCTACTATCAGAATGCGAGCAGGATTCATGTTCCTCAACGTTTGGCCGGTAGAATAACCGAAAAGGTCATCCCCCTATCCGGATTGCCATGCGCCTGGAGCGAACCACCCATCTGGCGCATGATCTGATGGGCCACAGGGAGGCCGAGGCCGGTGCCGTGTTCCTTGGTCGTAAAAAACGGATCGAACAGGCGGTCGACGTGGGCCGGCGCCACGCCGTGGCCGCGATCGATCACGCGGATTGTGATGCGCCCGTCGCAGGCGGACGCAGAGAGGGTAACCGTTTCCCCGTCCGGGCTGGCCTCAATCGCATTGAGCATCAGATTCAGCAGCACCTGCTCTAGCTGCTCGGGATCGCATTCGACTGGCGGCAGTTCCGGTTCCACTTGCTTGTCGAAGTGGATGGTCTTGCCGTGTACACCATGGTCGGCCAGCGCCAGGGTGCTCTCCAGGACCGCGGCCAGTTCCACGGTCTGAAAACGGGGCGCCCGTGGGCGCGCGAAATTGAGAAAGCTCGTAAGCAGCCCATCCAGGCGATGGCATTCGTTGGCGATGATGTCGACGCACCGGGCCTGCTTGGGATCCAGGTTCCGGTTGCGGCGCAGGATGGCAGCCGCCCCCGAAATGCTCGCCAGGGGATTCCGGATCTCATGCGCCAGGCCGGCCGACAACTGGCCCAGCGCGGACAACCTTTCGGCCCGTTTCATCCCTTCGAAGGTGGCCTGTACTTTCTCATATACCGAACCGAGCTTTTCCGAAAGGCGGCGGTAATGCTCCTTCTGGCGATGTTCATGCGCCGCCAGCGATGCGGAGCCCAGGCCCAACAGGAACAACAAGACCGCGGCGATGATACGCTCCTGCCACGCGAACCCCGGCGGCGGGAAGGCGAGCAGGACGGCACATGCGAGCGCCAGCACAACGCTGAACGCGCTCGCGGCCCACCATATCAACGTCCTTGGGTCGATTCTTTTCAACGGGCGTTCATGCTCCCTGGATCCCTCTCGACGCTTCCTTCACCAACAGCGTACAACTACACGCTGGCGACCGGGCAAGGTGCCTGCCGGATCATGTCGTACGGCATGGCGCGCAGGCCGCCGAGCAGACGCTTGCGCGGGCTCTTTCCGATTACGACGAGGTCGGCGCGCATCTGTTGGGCGACCGAGGGAATCGCAGGCAGGGGGCGTCCGGCTTCCAGCCAGACCTCGGCACTGGTGCCGGCGCATTCCTGGAGGGTTCGGATGTCTTGGCGGGCCATCTTTTTGATCCACATCGCCCACTCCTGCCCGCAAGGGTAGCCGGGTACGCTGTCCAGGCCCGCACTGGTGTGGATCACCGAAAGGTTCGCCCCGAGACGCTCAGTGAGGCCGGCCGCCCACCGCAGCACCTGGATCGTGTGCGGCCCCAGCGATAGGCCGCAGAGGATGTTGCGGATGGCTTTTCCATAGTGCCGCGGGAGGTCGTCGAGTGTGCCCGCCCAGACCGGGCAGGGTGCGTCTTCGATGACGCGCAGAGTGATGGAGCGGCTCAACAGACGTGATAGGCAGCTCATCGCCCGCGCCGGCATTAAGATGAGGTCGACGTTTTCGCCTTTCGCGGTTGCGAGGATAACATCCACAGGGTCCCCCTCGCGCATGGCGAACCGGTATTGTGTGTCGCCATGCAGCTTCGAAATCTGGTCGCGGACGGCCTTGTGGGCGGCGTCGAGCGGCCAGCCTTCCTCAATGGCGTGGACAAACACCAGTTCGGAACCCAATTCGGCACCCAGCCACAGGGCGTAGCGGGCCGTGGCAATGGAACGCGCCGACAAATCGACGGGCACGAGAATCTTGGCAAAGTGAGTCATCGCTTTACTCCCGAACGCGCGCTAACACGGCTAGCACGATGAGAAAGACCGTGCCGATGACGAAAGCCAGACCCTGCAGAGCGAGGTGCAGCCCACGACGCGTCCAGAGTTCCTGGATCATTTCATAGAGACGCGTCTCGCGCCATCCCAGCACACGCTGCGGTGGTGGTTTCGTGGCGTTCCCGCGAGATGACCTCGCAACGATGAATTGTTCCGTCCGGTGAAGCAATCAATCCTCCTTTTCGACCGTCTGCTGTCAGGAGCAAGCGATCAGATGCGCTTCTTCCCGTTCCGCGATCGACTCCATGGCGCGAACCATTCGCGAATGGAGATTGACTAAGGGATCCCGCGTCCCGGCCGGGTACTCGGCCTGAGCGAGAGAATCCATTTTTCGCAGAATGACCTTCGTTTGGCGCTCGTTGCCACTAACGACCAGGGGCTGGGGAATTATCAGGGCCGCGCTGCGGTGGAAAACCACGGCTTCCAGCAACAGCGCTGGTTCGTCGACGAACAGTAAAACGCAAGGCGCCAACCCCACTCCCAGCTCGTTCTTGATGCGGGCGGTAACGTCCAGTTCGGCCGGCGTATGCAAGCCCTGCCGCGCCAGCGCCTGCCGTACGGTTCGAAGTCCGGCCGGGTAGGGGGCGGGGACAGTGAATGTTTCGTGCTGTGGGCCTTTGCTCATAATGCGACGCCTCGCCTATCCTGGAGCAATTCGCACGCCAGACGGCATCATTAGGACACACCCGCGGCTTTACAGCGTGTTTCGCCCGCCAGCGTGGTACCGCCTATGGGGCGCAGTTGGACCAGGTCGGGCAGCACTGTGCGTTTTCGGCCAATCCCGGGGCCGGTCTCCCGCCTGGGAGGCGCTTCTGGGCTGGCACTACGATTGCTTTGTTGAATGCTTTACGAACGCATCCCGGCGCGGATTCCGCTTGGAGGTTCCACGATGAAGGACACCATCTACATCACGAAGGAAGATTACGACAGGCTGCGACGGTTGGTTGAGGGGCGGCGTGCGGGGGACTATCGCGATGCCGAATACCTCAACGAGTTGGAAGTGGAGCTGGATCGGGCGGAAATCGTAGATCCAAGCGCCGTGCCCCGCGATGTGGTCACGATGGGATCGGAGATCCGGCTGAAGGACCTGGATACCAAGGAGGTAAGAACCTACCGCCTCGTGTTCCCGGCCCAGGTCCGTGGCGAGAACGCGATTTCGGTGCTGGCTCCCATCGGCACAGCGATGCTGGGATACCAGGTGGGTGATGTCATCGAATGGCGCGTGCCGAAAGGACTGCGCAGGCTGAAGGTCCTCAAGATTCTCTATCAGCCGGAGCGTGAGGGTGTGGCTGCCGGCTGATCTGGACGGTCTCCTCATGTTCGTCCGGCGAATGGCACAGGAATCCCACGCCCATTGCCAGGCTTGCCAGGAGAGACAAGACGAGCAGGCACGCGAGCACGCGGCACAGCAAGCGATCCGCGCAGCTTGGCTTGGCGCGCGACCCGCATTGCGTTGGACAGCCTAGTCTCAGGCATCTGAACATGGCACTCCCTTTCGTCTTGCCACGAGGTAATAGCAATTCGGCGGCCAAATGCGGCGGGCATCGCCGCGCCCGCGAGGGTGCGATTTATCGGGCCGGGTGCGCGGAGCGAATCTTGTGCAGCATGACTTCCATTTCCTCGACGCGCTCGGGGTACTGGCCGGCGAGATTCCTGGTTTCTCCGATGTCCGCGGCGAGGTCGTAAAGCTGAGGGCGCGGATCGGCTCCCAATTCGATGTTCACGTCCTTGTTGAGCCGCGCCCCCGCCGACGGCGGGATGTACTTCCACGTGCCCGCGCGTAAGCTCAGCGACGGGCCCTGCTCGACCAAAGTTTCGCGGCCCCGTGCGCTTTCGCCGAGAAGCGCGGGCAGCACATTCTCGCTGTCCGGGGCTGCCTTGGAACTGAGCGGGGCGCCGGTGAGCCGCGCCACGCTACGAGGAATGTCCACTTGCGAGATGAGCGCATCTGAAACACCGGGCTTCACGCGACCGGGCCAGTTGACCACGAAGGGCACGCGTGTACCTCCTTCAAAACGGCTGTACTTGCCGCCTCGCAGAGGGCCGTTGGGCCGGTGTCCGCCAAGTCTTTCGACGGCTTCGTCACGGTAGCCGTCGTCCACCACGGCGCCGTTGTCGCTGGTGAAGATAATCAACGTATGATCGAGGAGGTTGCGCTTCCGCAGCATCTCTACGATCCGTCCCACGCACCAATCGAGCTGCGCTATAGCGTTGCCGCGTGCCCCCATGGGCGTCGCCGACGCAAAACGCGCGTGGGGCACCCGCGGAACATGGATGTCGTGCGAGGAGAAGTAAAGGAAGAATGGCCCGGCGTCGTGCGACTCGATGAATCTGACGGCCCGCCCGGCGAGCACATCCGCCATCAGCTCGTCTTTCCATAGCGCCGACTTCCCGCCGCTCATGTAGCCGATGCGGCTGATGCCGTTCACGATGGTCATGTCGTGGCCGTGGCTGGGATGTAACTTGAGCAGTTCGGGGTGCGCCGCCCCGGTTGGCTGGTCATCGAGGGGGCCCTTGTAGCTGACCCGGATGGGGTCGCGCGGGTCCAGTCCCGCCACGCGATGGTTTTCGACGTAAACGCAGGGGATGCGGTCACCCGTCGCCGGGATGATGAAGCACTCGTCGAACCCGATCTCCAACGGGCCGGGTTTAATCTCCCCGTTCCAGTCGACGTGACCATCGCCGAGGCCGAGGTGCCACTTGCCCACAGCCCCCGTGCGGTAACCGCGGGCCTTCAAAATCGATGAAAGCGTGGCGCGCCCTGGGCGGATAAGCAGTGGGGCGTCTCCCGGTAGGATGCGAGCCTCCTCGATACGGAAGGCGTACTCACCGGTGAGCAGCGAATAACGGGATGGAGTGCAGGTGGCGGCGGAGGAATGAGCGTCGGTGAAGCGGATGCCGCCGGCGGCGAGACGGTCGATGTTCGGGGTTCGGACGCGGGTGGCGCCGTAGCAGGCGAGGTCGCCGTAACCCAGATCGTCGGCGTAGATGAAAACAATATTCGGCAGGCGGGCCGGGCTACGCGGCAACGCGGCGCCCAGGCATGCGGAAAGGAAGTCCCTTCGATTCATGCTTGTGTCCTCGCTGGCGGTGCGCTACTGAACTCTCCTGGCGGGCACGTTGATGACTGGAATGAGTGAGTTGCGCGTTTCGGTGGTGGGCCGCTGCATGTGAGACAGCTCCTGGTTCAGCATGGCTACGAACGCCTCGATCTGCTTCTGCATCTCCGCCATCTTCTCGCGCATATTCAGGATGATCTCGACGCCGGCCAGGTTCACACCCAACTCGCGCGTGAGTTCCAGGATCACTTCGAGGCGTTGGAGATCGTCGTCCGTGTACAAGCGCGTGTTGCCTTCGCTGCGCGAGGGCTTCAGCAGCCCCTCGCGTTCGTATAAACGCAGGGTCTGGGGGTGGATGCCGTATTGCTCGCTGACGGCCGAGATCATATAGGCGGCTTTGCCTCTTCGCTTGGCCATGGCTAGACTTTGCTCCAGATCTCCGCCCGTGGATCCTCGGGATTCAGCCGGGCGTACTCGCGCAGGATTTCCTTGGTACGCTCATCGCGGACCTTGGGCGCTTCGACCGCGATTTCGACAATCTGGTCGCCTCGGACACTCTTCCGGGAGTTAAAGACTCCTTTTTCTCTGAGGCGGAATTTCTGCCCGTTCTGGGTGCCCATGGGGACCTTCAGCAGCGCGCGGCCGTCGATGGTGGGCACCTCGATCTTGGCTCCCAGGCCAGCTTCCGCGATCGTAACCGGGACGCGGATGTGAATATCGTCTCCATCGCGATCGAAAAACGGATGCGGTTCCACACGCACTGTGATGTAGAGATCGCCCGCCGGCATTCCCTGGCTGCCGGCGTTGCCCTTGCCTGGAACGCGCAATCGCGACCCCGTTTGCACTCCCGGGGGAATGCGGACTTCGACCGTTTCGGAGGTAGTCAGCCGTCCATCGCCCTGGCAGGAAGTACACACATTGCGCACCCTGCCTTTGCCGCCGCAGCGCGGGCATGTGAGATTGAAGCGCATGGCGCCGGCCATCTGCGTGACGTTGCCCGAGCCTTGGCACTCCGGGCAAACCGTGTTGGCGCCGCTCCTCGTTCCACTTCCGCCGCAGGCTCCGCAGACTTCCTGGCGGTTGATATTCAAACGGATCTGCGTGCCGCGAATGGCCTGCCAGAAGCCCACGTTCAATGCGTACTCGAGGTCGGTGCCGCGCTCCGGCTCCGCGGCGTGCTCCTCGCGTCCGCGTCCGAAAAACTGCCCGAACAGATCGTGAAAGCTGCCGCCAAAACGGGACTCGCCCCCGGCTTCGGTCCTTCCTCCTCCTGTCGCGGTGCGTCCTCCGGAGGTGAAGTAATCGGAAAAATCAAAGCCGCCAAAACCCATGTTGGGATTCTGCTGATACGCGCCCGCGCCTGCAGGACCCGCGCCCGGAAAGCCGGACTCGGAATAGAAGCCGACCTGGTCGTACATTTGGCGCTTCTTGGTGTCGCTGAGGACGTCGTAAGCTTCCTGCATCTGCTTGAAGCGCTCCTCGGCGGCTTTGTCGCCAGGATTCAGATCTGGATGGAACTTACGGGCGAGACGGCGCCAAGCTTTGCGGATCTCTTCCGCGCTGGCTTTCCGCGACACACCCAACAGTTCGTAATAGTCCTTTTTCGCGGCCATATAGTATGGCGGCGGACGCTCTTGCTACAAGCGTCCGCCAGCCATCCAGCTTAGCTTACTTCTTCTTGTCGTCCACGTCGACAAATTCCGCGTCGACGACATTGTCTTTAGGCTTGCTCTCGGCGCCCGGCGCGGTCTGACCGGCTCCCGGCGCACCTTGTGCGCCTTGCGCCCCGGCGGTCTTGTACATGGCCTCGGCCAACTTGTGGCTCGCCGAGGTCAGCTTGTCCATGGCCGCATTGATGCGTTCCAGGCCTCCTTCGCGGATGGCCGTCTTGGTCTCTTCGATAGCAGCCTCGACGTTCTTGGCGTCGTCGTCGGAGATCTTCGCGCGGTGCTCCTTGAGCATCTTCTCGATGTTGTAGACCATCGAGTCGGCGCGGTTGCGCGCTTCGACCTCGTCGCGGCGCTTGCGGTCCTCGGCCGAGTGCGAATCGGCGTCCTTGGCCATCTTATCGACTTCGTCCTTGCTGAGGCCGCTCGAGCTGGTGATGGTGATTTTCTGCTCGTTGTTGGTAGCGCGGTCCTTCGCCGTGACGTTCAGGATGCCGTTAGCGTCGATGTCGAACGTGACTTCGATCTGCGGCACGCCACGGGGAGCCGGCGGGATACCGACCAGTTGGAACACACCCAGCAGGCGGTTGTCCGCCGCCATGGACCGCTCGCCTTGGTAAACCTTGATCTCGACAGAAGTCTGGCTGTCAGAGGCCGTTGAGAAGACCTCGCTCTTGCGGGTCGGGATGGTGGTGTTGCGTTCGATGAGCTTCGTGAAGACGCCGCCCAGAGTCTCAATACCGAGCGAAAGCGGAGTCACGTCGAGCAGCAGCACGTCCTTCACTTCGCCGCCCAGCACGCCGCCTTGCACCGCGGCGCCCACGGCGACTACTTCGTCCGGGTTGACGCTCTTGTTCGGCTCCTTGCCGAACAGGTCGCGCACGATCTGCTGCACGCGCGGGATGCGTGTGGAACCGCCTACCAGCACCACTTCGTCGATCTGCGAAGGGGTGAGGCCGGCGTCCGCCAGAGCTTTCTTGCACGGCTCGGCGCAGCGCATCAGGATGTCTTCCACCATCTGTTCGTACCGCGCGCGTGTGAGCTTCATCACCAAGTGCTTGGGGCCGCTCGCGTCGGCGGTGATGAACGGAAGGTTGATTTCGGTTTCGAGCAGCGTGGACAGTTCGATCTTGGCCTTTTCGGCGGCCTCCTTCAGGCGTTGCAGTGCCATCTGGTCGCGCGAAAGGTCGATGCCGTTTTCGTTCTTGAATTCCGTGATGATCCAGTCGATGATGCGCTGATCGATGTTATCGCCGCCCAGGTGCGTGTCGCCGTTGGTGGATTTCACCTCCACCACGCCGTCGCCCACCTCCAGGATCGAGATATCAAAGGTGCCGCCGCCGAAGTCGTACACGGCGATGGTCTCATCCTTCTTCTTGTCCAGGCCGTAAGCCAGCGCGGCCGCGGTCGGCTCGTTGATGATGCGCATCACTTCGAGGCCCGCGATCTGGCCGGCGTCCTTGGTGGCTTGCCGCTGCGCGTCGTTGAAATAAGCTGGGACGGTGATCACGGCCTTGGTGACCTTTTCGCCGAGGTAGGCTTCGGCCGCTTCCTTCAATTTGCCAAGGATCATGGCCGAGATCTCGGGCGGGGAAACGTGCTTCCCGTTGATGTCTACGCGGGCGTCGTTGGACGGGCCACGGCTGATGTGGTACGGAACCAGCTTCATTTCCTCGCTGACTTCATCGTGGCGGCGGCCCATGAAGCGCTTGATAGAATAAATGGTGTTTTCCGGATTGGTGACGGCTTGACGCTTCGCCACTTGACCGACCAAACGCTCTCCACTCTTGGTGAAACCCACCACCGACGGGGTGGTGCGCCCGCCCTCCTGGTTGGGGATGACCACGGGCTGTCCGCCTTCCATCACGGCGACAACGGAGTTGGTAGTTCCGAGGTCGATGCCGATGATCTTGCTCATTCTAGTGAAAACCTCCTGGTTTGGTGGGGATCTTGGCTGCCCGCCACCATTAGTCAATTCTCATTATCAAAGTTTAGTCTAGCATTGTCAAGTTGTGTCGTGAGGGTTTGCTCGCTACTTCTGCTCGCAGCATAGTTCACTTTTGCACAAACCGTTCCGAATCTTGTGGTTGCGGCTTCCGCAGATTTGGCTTCGCTGGAGGCGAAAATCGCCTCCGGGATGCGTGACTCTTACGGAATCAACCTTCATTTCCCCGTCGGTTCGAGCGGGATGCTGCCCCGGCAGATCGAGAATGGCGCCCCCTATGACGTGTATCTCTCTGCGAATCAGAAGTTTGTAGACGAGCTTGCCGCCCGGCGGCTGGTTTTGCCTGAAACCGTACGCGTGTACGCCCTGGGGCGGCTTGGCCTGTGGTCGAGGGATGGCAACATACGCGACGCCCACCAGTTGACAGGTCCACGGGTGCGCCATCTGGCGATTCCAAATCCGGCGCACGCCGCCTATGGGCTGGCGGCCAGGCAGGCTCTCGAGCGCATGGGGATATGGAAGAGGCTGACGGGCCGGATCGTGTATGGGGAGAACGTCCGCCAAGCTTTAGAGTTTGCAGAGGACGGAAATGCAGAAGCTGTGCTCACTTCCTGGACCTTGTTGCGCGACCGAGAAGGCGTCCTGATCGACGAGTCCTGGCACGCGCCGATTGTCCAAGCCGGAGCGGTGGTGGCCTCCACGAAAGACCCCCTTGCGGCGCGGCGCCTGCTGGAGTTTCTGACGGCGAACCTGGCCGGGCCTTGCTCACACGGCATGGGCTGAACTGTGCTAATATCGAAAAGCAACGCTGATAAGGGGAACAAGAAAACCCAAATCCAGGGTCAAATCTGAATGACGCGGCGAAGGGGTCCGGAATTCCGGACCCCTTTTCCCTTATATGGGCCTTGGGTATCTCGGACGACTTCGAGCTTGAAAACGCGCGTGGGTGGGTCCAAAGTCATGGCATGGGGATGCTTGCGCTCGCCCTGCTTCTGACGCAGGTTCCCGGAGCACTGGATCCTGCGGAACAGGCGGCTGCACTTGAACGGGAGGATGGGACCTTATCGGAGGCAGGACGGTATGAAGAAGCTGGGCGCCTGCAAACGTGCGCGCTGCGGACATGGGAGCAAGTGGCGCGGACTCGTCCTGTGAACCTTGCCATCCAGGATGTGAATCTTTCTTTGATCTACGTGGCACAAGGCAAACTCAGCGCGGCCGCGCGCGGCCGTTTGCCGAAAGGGCCTTAGAGACACTTCGCCAGGCGGGCCAGGAGACGGACATCCCCTATTGGTGTCTGGCGGGCAACTTGGCGCTGATCTATCGGTTGGGAGACTTCCCGGTCGCGGATACGCTATACCGCGATTCCATCGCAGGACTCGAGTCCGCCTTGGGCAATGCCTACCCGCATCTCGGCGTCTTGCTGGGCGAGTACGCGCAGCTATTACGCAAGACGGGCGGTAAGGCCGAGGCGAAGGGCTTGGAGCGCCGGGCCAAGGCGGTCCTGGCCAACGCGAATCTGCCCGGCCGGTACACTATAGACGCCCGGACACTGACGAGGTGACAGTCGGGGCCGCTACTTGAGCTGTTCCTCAAGCGAACGGTTTGATTGGGATTCCCAGTTTGCCGTACCGTCCCCGAATCTCATCCAGGTCTTGAAGTGCCAGGGGTCGGATTCCTTGATCAAGAACACGCGGCCGCCGCGGGACCGGTTCAGGGAGGGGTCGCCGTCGGGTATACGAGGATAGGCGGCGTAGCCTATGACCCCGTCGTAACCCAGTGCCACCCCTCGATATAGTCCCACGTAGTTGTTGACATGGTCGTGTCCGCAGAAGATGCCCTTCACGTCGCCGCGATCCAGCACCGCCGAAAAGAGTCCGCCGTTCATTGTCGAGGGACTCTCCGGCTCCCGGCGCTCACCGAGGACCTTCTTGCTGTCGACCATTCGCGTGAATTCCGGGAGCGGGATGTGGAAGAACATCAGCCCGGGAACCTTCGCGCCGTACTTACTCTCCAATTGTTTGGACGTCTGGTAATACCAGAGCACCTGATCGGTGTGGATCCAGTCATAACGCTCTTCGGCGGTGACCACCCCGTCGCCCGAGTCGATGAGCCACAGGCTGAAGACCGGCCGGGTGGCCGCCGCGTTCCAGATGAGAACGTTCTTATTGCCTACGCCGTGGATTCCTCGCTCCCAGCCCGCGTTGACGTTGTGCGGATAGCTCTCGTAGAGCCGCATCATCTGTTCTTTGCCGAGGTGCGTTTTGGGAGAGTGCTCCGCGTCGTGGTTGCCGAACATGATGGCCCAAGGAGTCTGCATTTGCTCCATGGCCGAGGCGACGTTGGCCACTGCTTTCTCCACTTCGGCGGCCGTGAAATTCCTGTTGCCGGTGATGCAGTCTCCCGCCACCAGCACGAGATCCGGCTTCTCGACAGCAATGAGCCTCCGGGTGAGTTCGATGCCGCGTGTGTCCGGTTCGGCGCGGTAGTGGAGGTCAGAAATCATGAGGATCTTGAATTCGCCGCCGGCGTTGCACTTCAGTTCGGACGAAGCGGCTTCAACAGGAATGGAAATCAGGGCGAGCAGCAGCAACAGGTATGACATGTCGAACCTCGGTTGGACAGTCGAACGCCCCTTTCCCACCGCAGCGGGAAAGGGGCGTTCGGATGGCACACTTCTCTAGCTCAAATACTTCGGGTTGATGTACTGGGCCATGTCGGGATTGCCCGGTCCGAAGTGCTTCAGCATGACCAGGTTTTCCTTGTCGCTCTTGTTGGTGATCTTGACGCCGGCCTGGGCGGCGGCGGCGGTCACAAAGAATTCGTCCTTGGTCATCTGGCCGTAACGGATCAGGGTAGGCGTCTCCGCTTCGAGCTTGCCCATCAGACCGTATCCTTGGACCAGGATCATGCCGTAGGCGGCCGAATCCTTGATGGTAACCGTGCGTCCGGGCAGCACTGTGAGTTCCTTGGCCGAGTAGAACGGCGTGGCCCTGGCGAGCCACTGTTCCGAGTATCCTTCGGCTCTCATTTCTTCCTCGGGTTTCACAGGAATCGGATGGTACAGGCGGTTCTTGGCGAACTCCGGATCGACGTTCGAATCCCAGTCGAGCATGCTGATGATGTAGTCCAGGTCGTGGTGCAGTTCGGGCGGAACGTCCTTGACCAGCAGATCCCATGGCACAACGCGGCCTTCCACCAGGGATTGGAACATGCCGAAGACGTCCGAGTTCACCTGCGGCTCGTAAGTTACCAGCGATCCGGGCGCATGCAGCACGCCGGCGTCGATCTGCCAGCCGGTACCGGGCTGCAGTTTGTAAGCCTTGCTGTAATTCAGGAGGCCGTTGTCTCCTTCATTCCAGCGCTCCAGGCACTTGCGAACGTCGTCCTTGGTCGTGCCCGGCTCCAGGCCCATGAAGGTATAGGGGAAGTTGTTCTCCTTGAAGTTGTACTGCGGCGGGAAGTAATAGGCTTCGGGTTTTCCCCTGCGGCCCACTCGCTTGGCGTGTTCCTCCATCTGGTGCATGTGGTGCGGGATGGGACCGAGGTTGTCGAAGAACTTGCACAGCAGGCACCAACCGCCGTACTTCTTCATGACATCGGCGCCGAGGAAAACGTCGCCGATTTCGTCGATCGCTTCCGTGAGCAGGACGCGCTGACCGTCGATGTCGATGTAGCTCAGGCCTTCGTCTTCCGGCGTGCCGGGGCCGTTGTCGGCCTTTGTGGTGGAGCTGAACCAGCGTTCGTCGATGCCGCCCCGATGAGCGCCGAGCGCGTACAGGTCGCGCGGGTCCAATTTCAGGCGCCCGCCGGGCATCAGGAAGGAGCGCGGCACCCAGCAGGGCGCCAGGCGCACAATGCCGTCGCCTGCGGCGAGGGCTTGCTTGACCAAAGAGATGTTGGACATGAATTCAATGTACCCGCGGGACGCGGATCTTTCAAGGCACCAGATAAATCAGACCCGGCTGTATCATTTCGGCGACGCTCAATCCGGCGAAGCCAGTGGTGGCGATGGAGAATCCGGCCCAGGACTGCAACGAGTGCCCGCCGAAGGGGACATCGGGATCGTTCACCATGACGCCGATGCTGCGCGCGTAGGCGGGCGTCGAAAGAAAACGCCGTGCCACGGCCAAGAAGCTTTCTACAGCGGGATTCTCCTTGGTAGTTTTGTAATAAAGAAGCACCAGCGGCAGCCCCGCGGATTTCGAATTGTCCCAGGCGTCTTCGAGCGGCCACCAGGCGCGATCGCCGATCGTCGAGAGCACGCCGCGCGGACCTTCGACGTGCAGGGCGTAGACGCGGCGGGCTTTTTCGTGGAGCCTGGCATTCTTGGATTGCGCCAGCGCGAACAGGATGCCCTCGTGGAAGTAGTAAGTCTCCGCGTACTGGTAAGGTTCCGTGACGACGGGCACCACGGGCTTGCCGGGCGAATGCGGGTAGCCGATGGGCAGGCCGCTCGCGTCCCAGTTGTCCAGAAGGAAACTCGCGGCGCGCTCGGCCACTTCCAGGTGCCTGCGCTCGCCGGTGGAGGCGTAGAGCGCCGCGAAAGCGGCGGCTTCGGTGCCCGTGGCGACGCTGTAGATGTTGGTCTGCGGGACGCCGCTTTCGATGCCGTTGGTGAAGCCTCCGTTAGGTTTCTGGAACTGCGCGGCGAACTCTTCGCAGTAACGCCGCAGCGCTTTTACATATGCGGATCTGCGCGGCTCATCCACGTGCCGTGCCGCGACGCCCAGCGCGGTGGCGATCGAACCAACATCCGCCATGTTCATCCAGCGCCGCGTGTAAATCTCGTGGATTTCTTCCCTGGTGAGGCGGCTGGTGGGCCTGGCGCGATACACCTGCTGGAACGCGGCGTTGGGGAGTTGCTCCTCAACCAGGCGATCGAGGATGGCGGTGGCTGCTTCCAGGTAGCGTCGTTCGCCAAAGATGCGGTAGCCGGCCATCAGGGTGCGCAGCGGGTAGGCCGTGGTGTACCAGTAGTAATTCACGTGCGTCCCAAGAGGTTCTTGGTCGCCCAGGAAGCCGTTGGGCATGCGCTTGGTGAGAAGCCACTCGCAGTAAGCCTTTAGCGCGCGCCTGGGATCGTTCACGCCGCGCTTCATCACTTCAGCGCGCGCAGGCAGTACATCGGGAGGGGCATCGGGGTAGAGACGCCGAAGCCGTGCGCCTTTGGAACCGTCGATTTCCAGCCCATTGATGACGAAGCTCTCCTTCGGAGCGGCCACAAAGCGCAGAATCAGCACACCATGGCGGACCTTGGCGTCGAGAGTAAGGCGCTTCACTTGGCCGGGCACCGTGCGGACGTCCTTCGCTACGGACTCACCCTGCAGAAACACGGTAAACGGGCCGCAGGCGCGGTTCTTGTGCGAGAGAATCAGCGTGAGCTTGTACGAACCGCTGTCCAGGCCGACCCGGAATTCGCCCTGTTCGCCGGAGATGGCGCCGCTGAGCAGGGCGTCCTTTTCGCCGTCGATTTCGATTTCGCGGACACGGTTCACCCAGAGAAAGCGCGGGCTGCGGTAGACGCGTGAGACGATCTGGTAGCCAGGCGCGTGCGGATGATAATCGTTGGCGAACTGGAACCGGACGATGGTTTCGGCGGCCAAGGGCAACAGGCTGCCACAAAACAGTGCTGCCACGAGTAGCGTTCTCATATGGGCGAGACATATCGTATCACCGTGTGTCGCCGCAGATAGCCACCGCGCGGATGGGCGAGCCGTCGCACACCGCCAGAGGCAGCGGGAAGCCGATGAACGTGAACCGAGGCGGCAGTTGCTCCAGGTTGGCGAGCGATTCCACGATCACGATTTGCGCGGCCGGACCGAGCAGTATCCGGTGCACTTCGAGGTCTTTCGCGCTGGGCGATGGCGTATCCATGCCCAGCAGTGCGATGCGGCGCGAGGCTATCCAACGCGCCGAGTCGAGGGTGAGCGAAGGGTGATCGGTGAAGAAATCCGCGTGCTGCCAGCGCCGGTCCCAGCCGGTGCGGAGAAGGACTCTCGCGCCTGGCACGAACGCGTCGGCTCGCGTTTCCAGCGCATCGACGCCGATATCGGTCCGCGGCGCCATCATGCTGTGGGGAGCGAGGTCTACCAGAGACGCCTCGCCAAAGAAGCGGTCCAACGGGATGCAGTCGACCGTCATGCCGCCATCGAAGAAGTGATACGGCGCATCTAAGTGCGTCCCCAGATGCGTGGAAGCGGTGATTTCGGCGACGTTGAAGCCGGCCGACGCCAACGTGTGAAAACGCCGGATCCGGAATTCCGGGTCGCCGGGGTAGCCAGGTTGAGCGTCCACGAGTGTGTGCGTAAGATCGATAATCTTGGCCATGGGGAGGATCGTGCGGCCTCGCGCTGATTCCAGTCTAGAATAGACGCTATGACGATCACGCGAGGCATATTGGCGGGCGCCGCCGCGGCGCTCCTTGCCGCCGCTTATCTCAGGGCGCCGGATGCGAAGCGGAGCGTTTCGGCCACCCAAACCAGCGATCCGAATATCGTGTGGCGCATCGGTACGCCCGACAACTCGAACGACGAGTTCAGCAGCGGCTCGGCGCCGTCGTTCGTTTACGAGGTGGGTAAGAACGCGCCCGGCGATTGGAAGCAGAAGCAGGACGCCGCGGACAGGAATCCGCCGGTGTACAAGATCCGCTTCGACCTGGCAGAGGTGCCTCCGGCGCCACTCTTTGCCGTCGACTGTTTCTTCTTGGGAGCGGCTCCGGGGAGCATGATCGTGGACGTCAACGGCAAGCGCGGGAGCTACAGGCTAAGGCCGGTGGCGGGCGAGAACCTGGACGAGCGGCAAGCCAACACCATCACTTTTGCGCGCGGTTTCGTGCGCGCGGCGATCCCCGTCTCCGTGCTGCGCAAGGGCGCGAACGAAATTTCGCTGTCGTTCCTGGGCGATACGGGCATCGTTAATTACGATGCGCTGTGGCTGGAGCGTGGCACCGCACCGGCGCAGGAACTGAGCGTCACGGTGGAGCCGACCATCTTCTTCAAGCAGTCCGGCGAGCAGCTCAAGGAAGTGACCGAGGTGGTGTTGCGGCACATGCAGCCGCTTGCAGTGGGCAAGCTCTCCATGAAGGTGGGCGCGGGTGCCGTGACCGGGAATGTCGCGGCGGACGGGTTCGATTTTGGCGAGCACGTGGCGCGCCTGGAAGTGCCCGCGGTGAACGCTCCGGCGCCTTACGAGCTTACCGTTACCGGGCAAGGCGCGGCGCAACAGTTTAAGGGCGAGTTCCGTCCCGAGAAGCGCTGGAGAATCTTCGCCGGCCTCAAGATTCATAACGACATCGGTTACACCGACTTGCAGCCGCACGTGCAGGAACTCGATAACCGCAACACGGACCGCGCGCTCGAACTGATCCGCAAGTATCCGTTCTTCAAATTCAATCTTGAAACAAGCTGGCTGGTGGACAACTTCATGCGCTCGCGCGACGCCGTGCGCCGCCAGGACCTGATGAGCGCGGCGGTGGCTAACCGCATGGGTATTAATGCGTTGTATCTGAACCTGATGAGCGGGATGTGCACGGGCGAAGAGATGTACCGCTCGATGTATTACACCAGATCGCTCGCCAAACGTTATGGCGTGCCCATGAAGTTCGCCTGCCTGACCGACACGCCAGCGCACACTTGGTTCATGCCTTCGATGCTGGCTGAAAACGGCGTGGTTGGATTTGCCCTGGGCAGCAACCAGACACGCGGCGCGCTGTTACAGAACGGCAACCTGAACGAGGATTCGCCCTTTTGGTGGGAGGGCATCGACGGACGCCGGGTGGTGGCGTGGTTCGCCCGCAGTTACTTGCAATTGTGGCGGCTGGTGGGGGACGCGCCGTCGATCGACCGGCTGGAACGCACCGTGCCGCAGTTCCTGGCGCGCTACCGGCGCTCGAATTACCCGGTGGACGCCGTGCTGCTCTACGGCCTTTACACCGACAACGCTGCGATACGCGACGGCGAGGTGGACATCATCAAGAAGTGGAACGACACGTACGCCTACCCCAAGATCACGCCTTCCACCGATGCCGACTATCACGAATACATCACGCGCAATTTCGGCAAGAAACTGCCGGTGTACCGCGGAGACGGTGGAGCGTACTGGGAGGATGGCTCGGCGTCCACCGCTTACGAGACGGCGATGAACCGAGCATCGCAGATCCTGCTGCCCCAGGCCGAGGCGGCCGCGGCCCTCGCTACTGCGTTTCATCCATCAGAACTGTACCCGACAGACGAATTCCACGAAGCCTGGAAGAATCTTCTGTTCTATGACGAGCACACCTGGGGCGCGCACAACAGCATCTCGCAGCCGGACCGTAAGTTCGTAACCGCGCAGTGGGAGGTGAAGCGCAGCTTCGCGTGGCGCGCCAACTGGGCCGCTACCGACCTCGCCACACGGTCACTGAACCGCCTGGCGCAGAACATCTCGATCGAAGGGCCCACCATGTTCGTGTTCAACCTGGAGCCGCGCGCGCGCACCGGCGTGGTGGAATTCGAGCTGGATTCCAGGCGGCGGCTGGTGGACCCGGCCACCGGCGCGGCGGTTCCGGTGGAGGTGATCCGCGAGCAGCAAGGCTATCGTGTGCAAAGGTTCCTGGCGCGCGACGTGCCGGGCTTCGGCTACCGCGCCTACCGCGTGGAAGCCGTGCCGGGTAATCCCGCGCCGGCGCCGAGACCGCATCAGGACGCCTGGCAGATCGAATCCCGCTACTATCGGGTGACGTTCGACCGTCAGACCGGCGCCATCGCAAGCATCTTTGACAAGGATTTGGGCAGGGAACTGGCTGACGCCGGCGCGCCCTATACGCTGAACCAACTCTTGTACGTGAGCGGCGGGGACAAGTCACGGCTGATGTCCGCCGAGGTGCATCTGAAACCGCCGAGCTTCGATATCAGCAGATCTTACGGCGCGAGCCTGATCGAGAACAACGGCAAGCGAATTGTAATCCGCGCGCAGGCGCGCACGGTGCCCGAAGTGGAGACGGAAGTGATGGTGTACGACGAACTGAAGCGCATCGACATCGTCAACCGCCTGCGCAAGGAAGCAATACGGGAAAAAGAGGCCGTTTACTTTGCATTTCCCTTCTTTGTGAAACCTCCTGAGTTGGCTGTGCAGATCCAGAACGCTTGGGTGAGGCCGAACGTGGATCAACTGCCGGGCGCCTGCCGAGACTGGTTCACCACGCAGAACGTGGTGGTGGCGCGCGACAACCAGGTGGCCATCGCCTGGGCCACGCCGGACGCTCCGCTGGTGACGCTCACTGACATCAACCGCGGCCTGTGGATGAAGCACCTGAACGTCACTAACGGACACATCTACAGCTATCCGATGCACAACTACTGGTTCACCAACTACAAGGCGGACCAGAGCGGCAATCACACATTCCGATACGCGATCACCAGCGCCGCGCGGCTGAGTCCGGCCGAACTGGCGCGCTTCGACGCCGACACGCGGCGTCCGCTGATCGGTTACGCGCTCTACGACACCGGCAATGTCCGCATGACGCCGGAGAAGCGCCGCATGCCGGAAGCGAGTGGCGAGTTCTTCCGTATCGATGCGACGCATGCGACCGTGTCGGCATTTAAGCAGGCCGAGGACGGCCGCGGCTTCATTCTGCGCCTGCAGGAGACCGGCGGCCAGAACGGCGCGGCGAAGTTCTCTTCGCCGGTGTTCCCGCTGGCGAGCGTCCAGCTTGCGAACGGCGTAGAGGGCGCCGGTGCGCCCCTCGCCATCAAGGGCGGGGCGGTAGAGATTCCGCTGAAAGCCTGGAATTACACCACGGTGCGCATCACGTTCGCTCCGGCGCAGGCGGTCGTCAAACGATGAAAAACATGGAGGAATCGTTCCGGCTCATCGCCGAGTTCTTCGAGCGGGACCGCTTCGCCCGCGAGAACGGCATGCACATCGTTGAATTGGGGCTGGGATCCGCCCGCGCCGAAATGACTGTCGAGCCGCGGCATATGAACGGGGTGGGCATCCTGCAAGGCGGCGCGGTCTTCACGCTCGCCGACCTGGCGTTCGCTGCCGCGTCGAATTCGCACGGCGTGGTGGCGGTGGGATCGCAGGCCGACATCACCTATTTCAAGGCAGTCCGGTCAGGCAAACTCACGGCCACCGCCGAGGAGATCTGCCGAACCCACAAGCTCTCGACCTGCCTTATCCGCGTTACGGACGAGGAAGGCAGCCTGGTGGCCCTGTTTAAAGGCCTGGCGTTTATCAAAGGAACGCCACTATTGCCGTAACAGCGGGATCTATCCTGCTCCTACCTGATCCCCGGCGCCGTGATGGGACGCTCGATGATGTTGGGCGCGTATTTGCGCGCGGCTTCGCGGATCTTGGCGGCGTTGCCGAGAAGGAGGAACGTCAGGCCATCGGCGCGGTAATATTTCCTCGCGGCGGCGTTGGCGGTTTCGAGCGTGACCGAGTCGATCTTGGAGAACAGATCGTCAACTTCGGCGCGGCCTAATCCATAGAGTTCCATCTCCCCAAGCACTCCGGCAAGCTGATCCGCGGTTTCCAGGTGCTGGGTCGGGTAGCCGCCCTTGATGTACGCCTTGGCGCTCGCGAGTTGCTCAGCGGTAATGCCTTTTTCACCTAGCCGCTTCAAAACGTCTAGTGCGAGATCGATGGCTTTGGCCGTGGTCTCGGTCGGCGTGAAGGTGGTGATACCTATGGAACCCGGCAGGCGCAGCGTGTCCAGGCGGCAGAGGGCTCCGTAGGTGAGGCCGGAGTTCACTCTCAGCTCGTCATTGAGCATAGAGGTGAACCGCCCGCCGAACAGCGTGTTGACGATCCAGAGCGCGATGCGGTCCGGGTGCGTACGATGGATGCCGGGTTGCCCGATCCAGAAGTAGGTCTGCGTGGCATCGGGCTTGTCGACCAGGAGCAGGCGCGGGCTTGTACTGCGGGAGGGTGGCGGCGCCGAAGCCCAAAAGTAGGTACTCCCGCCGCTCACGGCCGAGAATGCGCTGGAGAGCTTAGCTGCCATCGCGGGTTCCTCGAAATCTCCCACGGCGACGACGGTCATGTTCTTGGCCGTGTACGTGCGCCGGTGGTAGTCGATGATCGAATCGCGCGTGATACGCGCAAGCGTAAGCTCATCCGCCGGGCGGCCGTACGGATGGGCAGCACCGTAAAAGAACGCACGGAAGTAGACGCCCGCGGCCGGTTGCGGATCGTCCTTGAGCGCCCTAGCCGCGTCGATGCGCTGGGAGAGCACTTTCTTCACCTCCGGCTCGGGAAACGACGGATGCAGCACGGCGTCGGTGATCAGGTCGAGCGCGCGCGTAGTGTCGCGCGAAAGAAACTCGGTCGATACTATCGTGGCCTGTTCGTTACTGCCGGTCTGAAACGTGGCGCCGATGAAATCGGCTTCTTCGCTGAACTTGTCGGCGGTGCGCGTCGCGGTGCCGCGGCGCAGCAACTCGGCCGTCACCGACGCCAGTCCCGACATATCCGCAGGATCGGATTCCGCGCCGCCCCGAATCACTACTTCAACGCTTGTGAGAGGCACGTCGTGCTTGGGCATCAGCACCAACACTACGCCGTTCGGAAGCGTCTGCCGCGTATAGGGAGGCAGCTTCACCTGCGCCTTCAGGGGAAGGACAAGTCCCGCCAGGACCAACCAACAGAGCGCGCGTTTCATTCCACCGCCTCCTTGCCCTTTTCGGGGATCAGCGTGGCCACGGTGCGGTTCAACTCGCTGAAGTACCTGGCGGCCACGGCTTTGATGTCTGCCAGCGTCACTTTTTCCAGTTCCGCCTGCGCGGTGAATAGCTTGCGGTAATCTCCGAAGTACGTCTCGTAACGGCCCAGCAGATTGGCCTTGCCGGAGATCGTCTTTAGCTCGCGGTAGAAACCCGCGGCCAGCTGATTCTTGGCCTTCTGCAGCTCTTCTGCGGTGGCGCCCTCGCGTGCGATGCGGTCGAGTTCCTCGTACAGCGCTTTCTCGGCGCGCGCCGGATCTACGCCGCTGCGAGGCTGCATGATGAAAATGAACTCTCCCGGGTCGAGGGAGAACTCGCGCCCGGCGTTGATCGAGAGCAGGAGTTGATCCCGGTCGACCAGGCGCCGGTAGAGCCGGGAACTGCGTCCCTCGCTGAGGATCTGGTTGAGCGCTTCGATCACGTAGTGCTCTTTGCCGCCGCTGGCCGGTGTATGGTAGCAGGCCATCACCAGCGGGAGTTGTGCGGCCTTGTGCAGAGTGACGCGGCGTTCGCCGCGCTGCTCGGGCTCAACTGTACGTACGGGAGGCGGGGGCTCCTGGCGGGGAATCGGCTCCATGTACTTCTTCGCCAGTGCGACAACCTCCTCGAACGTGACGTCGCCCACCACTACCAGAGTGCAGTTGTTCGGTGCGTACCCCATGCGGAAGTGGTTCTTGAGGTCGTCCATGGTCCAGGCCTTGATGTCCGAAGCCCAGCCGACGACGGGCCAGTGATAGGGATGCGCGACGAAAGCCGCCGCCATCAGTTGTTCGTAAAGCGCGCCGAAATTGCTGTTGTCCACCGACAACCGCCGCTCGCTCGAAACCACGCCGCGCTCGCTTTCCACCATCTTGGGATCGAAGCTCAGGTCGCGAATACGGTCGGCTTCCATGTCGAACATAAGTTCCAGCATGGTGCGCGGCAGGAAGTCCGTGTAAACGGTGATATCGCGGGAGGTGTACGCGTTGTTGTTGCCGCCGTTCTTCTCCATCACGATGTCGAACTGCTTGGGTCCGTACTTTTTCGCGCCGTTGAACATCATGTGCTCGAAAAAGTGCGACAAGCCGGTGGCGCCCGTCCTTTCATTTCGCGAGCCGACACGGAAGAAGAAGTACAGCGAAACGTTGGGGATGTCGTGGTCCTCCTGGACCAGGATTTTCATGCCGTTGCCCAGCGTGTGCGTCTTCACGTCGATGGGCTGTGCGGCCAAGAGCGGCGCGCACAAGAGCGCCGCGGCGATTCCAGCGAGCTTCATGAGAATTACGGTAGCAGAATTCGCGTCTGCAACGTCTCCGGGGTCGCGTGTGCTATCCTTTTCGTTCCCGAACGCCGAATGGTAGCGTTCGGCTTCGCAATATCAATGGCTGATAGAGGAGATATAAGATGAGCGTGATTGACGATCTGAAAGAGGCGTTTGCCGGAGAGAGCCAGGCTAACCAGAAATACCGCGCTTTCGCGAAGAAGGCCGAACAGGACGGATTCCCGAATGTCGCGCGCCTGTTTCGAACCACCGCAGAAGCCGAGCGCATACACGCGGAAGGGCATCTGAAGGCGCTAGAGGGGATCGTTTCAACCAGCCAGAACCTCCAGGCCGCCATCGATGGTGAGACGTACGAGTACACAAAGATGTACCCGCCGATGCTCGAACATGCGCAGGCCGAGGGGCATCGCGCCAAGACGATGTTCGGATTCGCGGTGAAGGCCGAGGCTGTTCACGCGAAACTGTACAAACTGGCTTTGGAAGCCGTGGCTCAGGGTAAGGATCTGGCTGAAATGCGGTTCTACCTTTGCCCGTTCTGCGGACACATCGAATTCGGGAATCCTCCCGAATTCTGCCCGATTTGCGGAGCAAAAAAAGAGAAGTTCACCGAAGTGGTCTAGCGGTTGCCCCGGCGCCAGATCCTGTCCGGCGCCGGGGTCCTTCAGATTACGACAGAATCTGGCGCAAGTTCTGGCAGGCGATCCGGCAGTCCTCCAGGGCGTCCCGTCCGCCCTCGCCGGCAGTGTCCTGTTCGATTACGAAGTGCTTCATCCCGGCCAGCCGAGCTTGGGCGAACACTTTCTTGTAGTCGATGTCGCCTTCGCCCATGGTCACAATCCGGCTGGCGCGCGCCCGCTCGGAGGGCTTGAGCTTCGGGTCGGCTTGCTTATACTTGGCGTCCTTGACGTGCCAGAGTTCGAAGCGGCCCGGGTTCTTGCGGAACATGGCGATCGCGTCCTGGCCGCCCATGTAAGCCCAGCCGATGTCGAACTCCATGGTCACGTATGACGGATCCGTGTACTTGAGAAGAACGTCGTACTGAGTGGTCTTGCCGTCCTCCAGCGGATCAAATTCGCCGGCATGATTGTGGATCAGTTGCTTCATCCCGAACTTTTTCAGGATTGGGCCGTACTTGTTCATCTGTTCGGCCGAGCGTTTCACGGATTCGACAGTGTTCACGGGACGGGGCCGGGCGGGGCCACCCGGCGAGGGCGGCTTGGGAGGACGCACCGTCGTGTACTTGATCCCCATGAGGGCTTGGCCCTCAAGCTGCTTCTCGAGATCCGGTCCACCGGTGACGCCGGCGTGAGTGCTGTACATCTTCAGGCCGTACTTGTCGAGCATCCGCTTGTACTCGGCCGGCTGCATGTTGTTGTACGGATCGGCCGGCTCGACCACCTTGTAACCCATCTCCGCCAGCTTAGCCAGCGTAGGCTCGTAGCCCGCCGGGGTGAGCAGCTTTCTCACCGTGTAGAGTTGGAGGCCGATCTGGTCCTTCCATTTCGGCTCGATCTGCGCCAATAGCGCGGCGGCGCCTGCCGACATCTGAATCAGGAAACCACGTCGATTGTTACTCATCTGCTGTTCCTTTCTCCCGCCCGGCTAGAGCTTGATCTCCCAGCCCTTGCGGAAGGTGGGCTTCACCCACTTGTTGACTTCCTTGTTGTTCGTGAACTCGCCCTTGGAGTTGTCCCACATGAGCTTACCGTCCGCGTGAACGGCCGCCGCGCCCAGTACCAGCCACTCGGTAAACGGACCGGCAATGCTGAAATTCGAGCAGGCGGGAGCGCCGCCCTTGCATGCTCGGACGAAATCGCGAAGGTGCGCATCGTGGTTCGAACCCGTGCTCGCGCCGGGCGACCGTGTGAGGTAGGGCGCGGGCAGCTTGTACTCGGCCCAACGCTTGCCGGGAAGAAGTCCGACGCCTTCACCGCGCCCACTTGTTCCCAGGTATCCCTTGGAACCCACGAAGATCTCGTTGTAGCCGAGCCTGACCGGTTTCGGCGCGGCCGCTCCGCCGGAACCAGGTACGAACCCGCCCTGGCCGCGCGACGGTCCAACCTGCGGGCCTTCGCCGGGGATCTTGGCGGCCTCTTCCACGGTCATTCCAGGTGGCATATATGCGTCGCCGCCGGCGTGATGATACCAGTAGATGCTCACAGGCGGCATTCCAGGCCGGGGGCCGAAGTCGTAGCGGATGGCCAACTCGTCAGGGAAGGTGAACGGCGGCAGCGGATCCTTCTTGATGCACTCGACGCTGATCAGGTATTTCGGATGGAGTTGCAGCGCCCAGTTGGCGGGGCCCAGGATATGAATGCCCCAATCGCCGATCAGGCTGCTGCCGAAATCGTAAAAGCCCCGCCAGTTGAACGGCAGGTAGAAGCCGAAATCCGAGGGCGAGACCGGCTTGCCGGAGCGCTTGGCGACGAACGCGCGGTAATCGTCGTCGCCGGCCGAAAACGGGCGCGCGGCCGCTCCTCCAAGCCACAGATCCCAATCGAGAGTGTCGGGCACCGGTGTAGGCGCGGGCAGTTTCGGCATGCCCTGCGGCCAACCGGGGCGCCCGCTCCAGGCGTGGACTTCGCGCACCTCGCCGATCTCGCCGGACCAGATGATCTCGGCGGCCACGCGCGTCGCATCATGCGAGTATCCCTGGTTTCCCATCTGCGTGGCGACGTTGTACCGGGCCGCGGCGTGCGTCAAAAGCCGGGCTTCCCAGGCCGTCCGGGTGAGCGGCTTTTCAAGGTACACGTGCTTACCCGCTTGCATGCAGTGCAGGGCCGCCGTGGCGTGCATATGGTCCGGCGGGCCCACGATGACGGCGTCGATCTCCTTCGCCTGCTTGTCGAGCATCTTCCGGTAGTCCTTGTACCGGGTGGCGTTGGGAAAGCGCTTGAAGTTTTCGGCCCCGCGCGCCCAGTCAACGTCCGCCAGCGCCACGACGTTCTCCACGCCCGCGTGCGCGATGCGCAAGTCCGCCGCGGGTTGTCCGCCCGCGCCGATTGCGGCCAGGTTCAACTTTTCGTTGGGCGACTTGTAACCCGCCGCCTTCAACGACGGCGCGCTCCCGAAACCGCCGCGTGGGATGGCTCCCGCCAGCAGCGTTCCGTAAAAGAAATGCCGCCTCGGGAACCGGTTCTCTGTCATGCTCGAGCCTCCTAAGGGATGTCATTCCGGCCAAATCCCGCCGGAAGGAGACAGGATACCGCACTTGGCTCCATGGTCAAGGAGCCTGACTCAATTCGCGCGGCGCGATGTATACTGGCTGGGCACCCAAGTTCGATGCCTCGGATTGAGCTAGGAGTCTCGACAATGAAGCGAATCGCCGTATTGATGACGGCAGCCTGTCTGCCGCTCTGCGCCGCGGAATTGGCGGTTGGTTGGGCACAGGTGAGTATTACTCCGGATAAGCCCGTGCCGCTGGCCGGGCAGTTCCACACGCGCGTATCGAGATTCGTACACGATCCGGTCACCGCCACGGCGCTGGCGATCACGAGCGGTTCCGAGCAGGCCGTGATGATTTCGCTCGACGTGGTGGCGGTAGACCGGCGCCTGATGGAGTCCCTGCGCACGCGGCTCAAGACCACACTGCCGGAGTTCGATTCCCGAAAGCTGATCCTGAACGCCACGCACACGCATACCGCGCCGGAGATGCGCGAAGGCAACTATCAGATTCCGGACGGCGTCTTGAAACCTTCCGAATTCGTTGAGTTCCTAACGGACAGGGTGGGTGGAGCGGTGGTTGAAGCATGGAAGTCACGCCGTCCGGCCGGGATCAGTTGGGCGTTGGGGCACGCGGTGGTCGGTTACAATCGCCGATCGGTTATGGCCGACGGCAAGGCCACCATGTACGCCAAGCTCGACCGGCCGGAGTTCATGGGTTTCGAGGGGTACGAGGACCACGCCGTGGAACTCCTGTTTTTCTGGACGCCGGAACGCAAGCTGACCGGCATCGGGGTGAACCTGGCCTGCCCCTCCCAGGTGGTGGAGGGACAGTACTACATCTCGGCGGACTTCTGGGACGACACAAGAAAGCAATTGCGCGCCCGTTACGGCAGCGACCTGTTCGTATTGCCCATGGTGAGTGCGGCCGGCGACCAGTCGCCTCACGTACAACTCCGCAAGGCCGCCGAGGCCAGGATGCGCCAGCGGCTGAACATCTCCGAAACGGCGCAGATCGCGCGCCGTATCACACACGCAGTGGAAGAAGTCTACCCGGCGGCCGCTGCCGATGTCCGCACCGAAGTGCCTTTCGTGCATCGCACCGAGGAACTCCGGTTGCCGGTGCGCAAGGTCACTCTTGCGGAGATGGAATCGGCCAAAGCCGAGTACGCGCGGCTGGAGAAGGCTCCGGCGACTCAAGCTAACCGCTTCGTTTTGATGAACCGCGCCCGCAAGGTGATGGAGCGCTACCGTACGCAGGACAGCGCGCCGGAGTATCCCATTGAGCTGCACGTGATCCGGTTGGGCGATGTCGCCCTGGCCACAAATCCCTTCGAGTTGTTCCTCGATTATGGCCTCCGGATGAAAGCGCGCAGCCGCGCCGAACAGACGTTTTTGGTGCAACTGGCTTGCGGCACCTCGGGCTATCTGCCGACGGCGAAAGCCGTGGCTGCGGGAGGCTACGGGGCGGAGGTGGCGAGTAACCAAGTCGGTCCCGAAGGCGGCCAGATGCTGGTGGACCGCACTGTGGCGGTTATCAACTCCTTGTTCGAGTGAGCGAGCGGCCGGAGGTGTCAATGACGTCAGGTGACCGAAGTCTGAGCCGGCGCTGCTTCCTGGGCTCGGCTGGGGCAGCAGGGCTGGCCGCCGGAACGGTCAGGCCGCTCCGACGTTCCATTTCGGCCGCGAATCCTCTCTATGTGCTGGAAGGCGGCACTGCGATGTGGAACCTTCTGCCGGGGCCTTTCCGGCGGTACTGCGCCATGATGATCGCGGCAGGGTCCGGCAACAGCGCAGATGGTTCCCGGCTGTCGCTGTTCCGCGAATTGGAGAAACTGCGTGCAGCCGGCATCCCGGTCTTCATCTCCGTGCAGGGGGACGAGGCCGACGTCATCCCCACGCGAATCGACGCGATCGTCGAAGCCTTGAAGGAATTCCCGAACCTGATTGGATGCCGCGCGGCAGAGTTGAGTTGCGGGCCCGGCTTCACGGCTCCCGAGCGGCGCAATATCATCGATTTGATCAACGTGTGCGGCGAGCACCGTGCGCTGCTCAACTGGCAGGACATGGGATTTCCCTACCAGCGCGATCACATCTTCACGGAGGCTGGCCGCGACCGGGAGCTTTTCGATGCGCTTTCAAGGAATGGCGATTCGGTCATCTTGACGGAGAAAAACAACGGCTGGGGCAAGTATTACCAGACACGGTCCCTGGTGCTGGGAATGTGGGCATCCGGCATCGTGGCCAACTGGGGATTCAATGCCGAGGACTGGTGGTGGTTTGAGCAGGGCTACGGCGAGCGCTTTCTGCCGAGCAAGGGCCGGAGGGGCTACGCGAGAAAGCACGGCGCCGGCGTCGAAGTGACGGGAGGTTGGGAGTTCGCGAGTGCGTTGTCCTGCCCGGACATCTTTTACGGACAGAATGTTCTGTGTGCGATCGCCGGCGGAGCCACGGTTTACAGTTTCGAGTCAGGGCACGCTTACGGGCATCAGGACCAGAATGGCGTGTTCCGGTTATCGCCGGCCTGGAAGAATGTGGTCTACCCGTTGCTTCAGGACGTCCTGGATCATAAGCTCATTCCGACGCGCGAGCAGGTGGTGGCGCGAATGAAGGTCGCCTATCAGGATTCCGGAGAAGCAGGTACGGAACTGGATGCGCCGGGTGAAGCTCTATACCGGCCGCTGTACGGGGCCCTCAAGCCGGACGACAAAATCATTGCGGATAAGTTGTCATCCGAACTTCTGATGCGGACGGGCCGCTATTACTATCTGCCGGTGCTTCCAAAACTGGCCCCGCAACAGGCGCGTGCCCGTTTCGCGAACATCATCCGGCCGCGGCAGTTCCCGGGCGCGGAGGCACAACGCGCATACTTCGACAAACTATACCCGGCCGAATCGTCCGGCGGTGCCCTTGTGCTCCACATCAACAACACCTGGTTCGTCACCAACCCGCACGAGAACCAAGACATCGCGGAGGATTTTCGATTTCGTCTCCAGGCCGGCAGCCTGCCGGTGGAACTGGCGGGACGGCTGCAGCCGCACACTTTGCTGTTCGTCAGGGAAGGGAAACGCAAGCTACTCATCGAAGCCAACAACTACCTAGTGAGGACCCACATCTGGGATGAGCCGAGGCCCGCGAGGTTCGACATCGAGGCCTACTTGCGGAAGTACGTGTCCAGCCCGGACGACTCGGAGACGCGGAGCACAACGCTGCAGCTTGCAGTGCCGGGGCAGGGCAGGCCTTCGCTTACTCACACCACCCGGCACGGCAGCGTCGCATCCACGTGGCACGCCGAATCCAGGAAGTTGGAGATCCGGCTCGACCACAACGGCCCGGTATGCCTGGTCGTGAGCCTACAACGTGATTCGCCGGAGATGCTAGACAGCTTCCATCTCCGTGGCGAACGCTTTCATCCGCCCCAGGCGGCTGCGGTAAGCGCCGTATAAAGCATCCGAGGTCTCCCGCAGCGTTCGCTGCGAGTTCGTGTAGATGTTCTGCTTCACCGCCGAGTCCACCTGTTCGATCCATTCCCGATCGAGCGAGGCGTCGCCGGTGAGAGCGCCGGAGATCCCTCCCGCCACCGATGCGCAGCAGTCGGTGTCACGGCCCATGTTCACAGCTGCGATGACGGCGTCGCGCGTCACTCCCTGCGTCATGCGGAAGATGGCGAGCGCTTTGCTCACCACCTCATTGGCGAAGCTGTTCGCGTACGGGATGCCTTTACTCCCATAGAACTCGTCGAACTTGACGCGAAGCTCGCGGAAATTGCTGCAGCTCTCGGCGGTCTTCAGGGCGCGCTCGAGTTCTTTTAGGATGCCAAGAGGCTTGGTGTACGGTCCTGCAGGCTTGTCGCAGTTGTCGAAGATCGCGCCGATCACGCTATCGACTGTGGCGCGCGAGCGCGTACCAGCGGCGATCGCTACGGCTGTCACTTCGGCCCAACGGATGGCGCGGGAACCGGCGACGTGGTAAAGCTGCCCTACTTCGCGCACATCCTGGATCGCCCCTGCAATGTCCCCAGCGTTGATAAGCGGGATGGGATGGCAGCTCCGCGCCAGCGTAATAAGCCCAGAGTAGTCGCAGTACTTGCCGATGTCGGAGGCTGGAATGAGCGTCTTCGAAATGGCCAGAAGTTGAGCTTCGAAGGGCTCGGAGACCATGCCGATAGAGATCGGCTTGATGTCCCGCAGCCACACCGCTCGCACATCCTCCGCAGTGACGCGGTCCTGCTTGTCGAGAATGGCCGTGATGATGAGTTTCTGCCGCTCCACGCCATCCTCGGTCGTGCCGGGCGGGCGTTTCCACCCGTTGCGGTAGTGCTCATAGGGAAGCAGCTTTGCCAGTGTGCCGTGCTCCTTCTCGATGCGCTCCCACGGCCAGCCTTCCACGGTGGCACCCATGGAGGAGCCTATGTGGCAGCCGGCGATGCAGCCGAAGAATTTCTCTCGCAGCGGCACCGGCGCACCTTGGGCCTGCGCTCCGGCATTCACCGCCGCAACCATCCCGCTTTGAAAGATCGCTCGTCTGGTCATCGGATTGGACCCTCGTTCAAGATGATAATCGTGTCGGGGCTAAAGGTGCGCCTGGAGGAACGCCAGCGCCTCGCGCCTCATGGCGGGTGTCTCGATGTGTCCGACGTTATACCGAAGCATCTTCCAATTCTCAGGGTGGCCCATCATGGCGTAAACCTGTTTCAGCTCCGCGTCGATGCGGTCCAGCCCGGACGGGGGCGTCAGCTTGTCGCGATTTCCCTCCAGCCCCAAGTGTGGACGCGGCGCTATGAGCGAGTTGATCTGGGCGGTAGTGAAGTGCCTGACGAGGCCGGGCACGAAGTAATAGACACCGTGTCCGGCCAGCAGCCCCGCGTCTCGGATGGCCTGGTAATCGGTGAGGCAGCAGATGTCCACGCAGACCTTAATGCGTGGTTCAAGGGCGGCCACCCACCAGGCCATCGTGCTACCCATCGACATGCCCAGGGTTCCGATGCGATCCGCGTCAATCTCAGGTCTGGATCGCAGGTAATCGAATCCCCGCAGCGAATCGAAAACCATCATGCCCCACATTACGCGGCCCTGCCAGAGCATGTCCTTGAAGATGTCCAACTCGGTGCGCGTGGAGCGTTCGCCGAAGGCCCACATGTCCAGGCACAACGCGCAATAGCCGAGCCGGGCGAGCGCTTCGGCGTATGACGGCATGCGCATGGCGGGCTTCGCCAGCAGCAATTCATCCTTGCCGAGCTTGTACTTGCCGCCGTGATAGTGGTTGTAAAGAATAGCGGGAGCCGGCGCGATAAGGGCCGGCGGCTTGACGAAATACGCCGGAACCGGCTCGATACCGTTCAAATCGAGCACCAGTTTCTCGAGCATGAACGTACCGCAGTCCTCAACAAAAACAGTTTCGGCCGAGATGGGCCGGTTGCGCGAAGGCAGTTCGCCCAGCAGGCTATACAGCTTCGCGCGGCGCTCGTTCTGTTCTTCCGGTGTCATCGCTCCTACCTGGCCCACACGGCAATGTCGTCGAGTTTGCCTTCGAAGGTGGCGTCCGCCCTGTTGCATCCACCGAACCAGAGGCGGCGCGATGCCGGCACGAGTCCAGCTTCGCCGCGCAGCACAGGCTCGTCGTTCAGCAGTATCGTAGCGGTATTCCTCGTCCTGATCAGTTTCAGGTGATACCACTGGCGCAGCACAAGCGGGACCTCTCCGCGCAAGGCCAGGCCGCCGTTTTCGAAGATCAGGCGACCCTCGCCGTCGAGGGCGAGCCGGTCGCCTTCGCCGCGCGAAAACAAGTAGCCCGTCACGGGCCGCATGCCGGTGGGCATGCCGTTCCAAAACCAAAACTCGACGGTGTAGCGGTCGCCGGAAAGCGGGAGATCGGCCCGCATGCGTCCTCCGGCAAAGTGGATGGCGCGGCCTGGCGGCGCGTGGCCGTCCAGGTAGAGAGCCACGCTGCCTTCGACTTCCGCAGCGTAGCCGTTCCGGGAAGCGTCGCGCAGCCGGGTGCCCTCCAGATCGTCCATGGGCCAGTAAGCGAGCAGCTTCGACCGCAGCGCCGCCCGGGCGGTTTCGAGCAAAGGTTCGTGGGCAGTCCTGCGCTTCGTACCGCGCAACTTCTCCAGCATCTCCAAGAGCTGTTCGGCCATCACCGGTTCCGCTTTCACCTCCAGGCCAGCGGTTCGCGCGGGCCAGGTCGTGTAGCCGCCCAGCGCGTGCTGTTCCGGCGGCGGAATGTAGCCTTCGGCGCCATTGGCCAGTTCGATGTTGAAGGTGTGCCCAAACGGGCTCCTGGCCTTGATCTTTAGCCCCGTGATGGCAAAGACCTCGGCGGGGAAAGCGGTAATGCCCAGATCCCCGATGCGCAGCGCCTGCAGTTTGAGCCTCCGCGAAGGCTCGTCGTGGAGCAAGACCTGTTCGCGGGCGTAGACCTGCTCCATGGTCCGGGGCGGGGCATCGCCAAGCCGGGCGAGAACGTCGCGCGCCCATTTGAGGCGCGCCTGATCCGGCGCGCGGCGGGAAAGCTCGATTTCGGTTTCCAGCATCCCCAACAAAGCCGTGCCCTGGTAACGAACTCCGCGCAGCGCCTGCCGCACGATGGCGGCCATTTCGTCGGCATACTTGGACGGATCTGTGGTTTGCTTCGGACGGCTGTAGTCCATCCAGTGCTGGTCTCCGGCGGTGCCCTGCGACATGATGGCGACACCCGCCTGCGGCGTCAACAACTCCGAGAAATCGCCGAAGTAATCCGGAGCCACCGCGCCGCCACGTTCCCCCACGTAATGCATCGAGTAGTTCGCCAGCAGCGCAATGGGGCGTCCGTCGCGTGCGCGGAACGCAACCAGCGACAACTCCGGATCTGTGGGGCCCGCGGGGCCGATGAAATCAGGATTCTGATAGCCGGGATGCATATTGGCGCGCATCGTGAGGCCGCCGAAGGGGTCTTTGCGCATCTTGTCCGGACGAAGAATCCAACGCCGGCAATGAGTATGGTCCGGCGCTTCGACAGAAGTCCAACCCACTTGCGCCGGGATGAGGTTCCGAGCCGCGGCTGCGATGGCCTGTGCGATCGAAGTCTCCACCATCGTGGCGTATTCCGGAACTGGATCCGTACCCAGCGCTCCCATAACCGGCGGCGCCGAGTGCGTGTGCGTGGCGGAGACCAGCATGAACTGGGGCGCGATGCCGGTGGCGTGGGACGCGGCCAGTTTGGCCCGGTCCAGCATTTCCCGCGGCATCATGAGCGTATCCACCACCGCGATGGCAAGGCGCGTCGAACCATCGTCCAATACGATGGCCCGCGCACACAGCCTGCCGCGGACCTTGGACGGGTACGCCGGGAAGAAGTTGCCACTGATCGCGATGGGCAAAATCTTCGGCGTCACGTCCACCTCCGCGGCGCCGGCGCGAAACACCCGCGGCACCGCGGATGCGCTGCGCAAGGGGAGCATCGCCGCCAGCAACACTACGGCAAATCTCATGGAGTGCGCCTCAAGCGGAGGCGATGACCTTGTTCAAGTGCGCCAGACTGCGTTCGCCCTGTTCCGGGGTTCCGCACTCCACCGACAACACGCCGCTGAAGCCGTGTTTCGAAATGATGCTCACCACGCGCCCCCAGTCCACCACGCCGTCGCCGCACGCGCAGCCCACCGGCGTGCCGGTGACCTTGCCGCGCTCGGCGTCGGAGTGCTCCACGGAGATGTCCTTGGCGTGCATGTGCACCAGGCGCGGCCCGATCCGCTCCAGCGCTTCGTAGATGTCCTCGCCCGCCAGGTATGCGTTGCCCGTGTCGTAGTTCACACGCAACAGGGGATGATCTACCAGCGTGGCGATCTTCATCAAACCGTCGGTGGTTTTCGAGATCGCCTGGTGCGGTTCGATGCCGATCGAAATGTTATAGCGCTCCGCCACGCGCAGCACGGTCTTGAGCGTGTAGCGCATCACGGTCCAGATTTCGTCGTCGGCGATCCAGCTCGGGCGGTAGCTCTCGTCGGTGTTCACCACGGGCGCTTTCAGAACATACGCGAACTGGATGGCGCGCTGCAGGTACATGACGCTCACCTCGGGCCGCATCAGCGGGCAGTGCGCGCTGACGGCCGAGGCCTCCACGCCATTCTGGTCCAGGATGTCCTTGATGAAGTGCGGGTCCTCTTCCATGGAGACGGAATGATAGTAGCCCGCCTCGCTCATCAACTCGCGGCCGGTGTGCAGCATCGGCTCGACGAACTTGTAACCCATCCGGGCGGCCCACTCGACGCCAACAGGGAAGGGCTTCTCGGACTTCCGCACGAATTCCAGATTCAATCCGGGTGCGATGCTCATAAGCTCCACTCCTTCTTCCACTCCACTCTGCGATTCTCGATGTAAGCGATGTTGGCGATGTGGCAGGCCATGGCGGAATAGTGTCCGGCCTCCTCATCGCATGCAGCCGGCTTGCGCGAGCGAACCGAATCCAGCCAGTTGGCCACGTGCAGGTCCGGCGTCGGTCCGGCAGTGATTTCCTCTTTACCCTTACCGGAGGCGGGCATGAAGCGGTAACCCCAGCGGAAGATGTTGAGGCGTCCTTCCGTGCCCATGAACACGATGTCCTCGCTTTCCTTGCGGATCAGGTCCGTCACATTCGCTTCGAAGGTCACCAGAAGATTGTTCGGATAGTGCAGAACGGCATTGATGTTGTCGGCGGTGTCACGGTCTTCCTTGGGCAGTGCGATGGTGCCCATGCACACTGCGGCCAGCGGCTGTTTCACCTTCATGTACCAGTGCACAACGTCGATCATGTGCACGAACAAGCCGCCCATCTGCGCGTTGGTCGAATAGTCCCAATAAACGTAGTGATTGAAGTAGCGCTTGGGATTCCACGGTACTCTCTTCAGGTGGCCTTGGCACACATCCCAATCCATCCCGGCCGGCTTCTGCTCCATACCCGGCGGTGGCGCCATGTTGCGATAGGCGCTGTTGCCGTTCCAGATGGTGCGGACCATGGTGATGCGTCCCAGCTTCCCGGTGTCCACGAAACGTTCCTTGGCTTCGCCGAAATGCGGGTGCGACCGCTGCTGCGTGCCCGTCTGCAGAATGCGCTTGTTTTCGCGCACGGCACGCACGATGCGGTGGCCTTCCATGGGGTGCAGCGTCATGGGCTTTTCGACGTAGAGATCCTTGCCCGCCTGGCACGCAGCCACGGCGATGGGGCAGTGCATGTGATCCCATGTCGCGATGATGACGGCATCGATGTCCTTGCGGTCGAGCAACTGGCGGTAATCGACGTACTTGGCGAGCGTCGTTCCGGCCACTTTCTCAGCGCGGTCGCGCTGCACATCGTAAGCGTCGGCGACGGCCACCCATTCGATGCCGCCGGCCTTGTTCGCGCGTTCCATCAGGTAGCGCCCTCGTCCGCCGCTGCCGATGATGCCCAGGCGGATTCGATCGTTGGCGCCCTTGACGCGGGCGGCGCTGGCCGCCGTGAGAGCGCCTACAAAACCTCTGCGAGTAACGTTATCCGGCATGTAGTCCCTTCTTCTCCGGCTGCCGCCTCAAAGGGCGAGCGTGCCTCGGGGTATTCTACCTTGCCGCGCGGGCTACCGCCAGATGTCCACGCCCATCTCGGCGAACTGCGCGCCGGCATTGAGGAAGTGCGCTGTGATCCAGAAAACGGTCCACTCCTCGCGATAACCGCCGCGCAGCCCCAGCACATCCCCGGTGTCGCCGCGCTGAGCGTAATTGGTGTGGTGCGGTTGCTCGCCCTGGCTGCCGTAGGGGTCGATGATCTGTCCGCAGGTGCGGAACATCAGGATGCCCATGCGCTTCAGGTCTTCGCGCTTCAGGATCTCGCCCATGCGATATACCGCCGGCGCCATGATGACGCCGTAGACATCGATGTGCTGGTTCTGCGGGGAAACCACGGTCCAGCCGCGCGTGCGGAAGCGGTGGTCGCGCAGGCGCCCGGCGGGTAGGTCGATGTCCCACACCACGACATAGCTCAACACCACGTCGCAGGCGTGCTCGGCCCACTTGAGGTGCCGGGGATCACCGGTCGCCTCATATAACGCCAGGAAGCCCTCAAAGGCAGCCCAGGCTCCTTCCTTGTCCTCGCTCTGCGCATCCAGCGTGCCGCCCCAGTAAGGCTCGCGCATCGAGAGATGACGCGCCGCGTAAACCTCGCCCGCTTTCAACGCAGCTTGCATATACGTCTTGTTCGCAAACAGCCCGGAACTGGCCACCAGCGGTGCGATGAAAAATCCCTCGGCGGTGGAGAGCGGCTTCCAATCCGGCGACAGGATCCGTGCCGTGTGAAAGTCCGCCGCCTTGCGCAGGAAGACCTCCCACTTCGACGTATCCGCACCCGATGCGCGGCCCACGCGGATGGCGCGCGCGAAGTTCATCATGGCCTGGCCCTGCGAAAGCGGCTCATGGTGCGACCATTCGCCTTTGTCCACCGTGTACCAGGTGTGGAATCCGCCGTCGTAAAATTGCGCGCCGCTCAGGAAATCGAGCGAGCGCTTTGCCATGCTCGTGGCTTCCGGCGCGTTCAGGCCTCTACCCAGCACTTGCAGCGCATAGCCGAGGGAGTCCGCCTGCCCGCACCAGCCCATCACGAAGATGTCGCGGTCCGGATACTTGTTGAAGCCAGCAACGGGGCCGCGCACGCGCCACCGTGATTTTGCGTAGCGGTACTTGTCGCGCAGGATTTCCGGGAAGCCCGGCAGGTCCTCGACGTACCACGGCGCGAACAGACGCGCCGATGTGCGCACCGGAGTCTGGAATCCCGTGCCTTCACGCGCCACGGGGAAGGCCTCCAGGTAAAAGGTCTTTTCGATGATGGCGCCCGCCGGGACATCCAGGTAGGCTTCATCGTAAGGTTTGAAGCCGGGCTGTATGGCTTTGATGACGCTGCGCTTCCCGTTGGAGGCGCACGGGCCGGATAGCGCCACCAGTTCCGCACCCGCCTCTCGCTCAACGACTCCGAGCGACCACCACTGGTCCTTGATATGGCCGAACGGCGCGGGCGATGGCACGGTGTGCAACGCCATGCCTCGAGCCGTGTCCAGTTCGGTGTAGGCGAAGGGCATGGGGTAGCGGTGCTCTTCATAGATGGCCTCTTCGCCCGGCTTGCCGGTGAACACCGGTACTTTGCCGCTGCGGGCACCCGACGGATTGCCGTAATAGAGAATGCCCGGCAGCAGCAGGTTCGCTTTGTGGGCAGATGCGTGAAATCGCACCGAAAGCGTCACCTTCTTTGCAGTGCCGGGGCCTCTCCACTCGAAGCGACGGACGGCCTTCACGATGCCGCCGGCGGGCCGATAGGCGTCGCGAAGCTCCCACGTGCCTCCGCAAGCTTTCAGGCGACCCTTGACAATGGTCCAATCGCCCGCGGTTTCGATCGACTCCGGTGCGGCGTGGCGCCAATCGGCGGGCCAACCGTCGCGCCAATCGCAGGCGATGGACCACACTCCTTCAGTGGGCGTGGCCGCATAGACGCTGCCGTCCGCTAATACCTCAACGCGCTGCGCGCCCGACGGGCCGGCGACGCGAATCGACGTGGCGGCGGAAACGCTGGCAGCCAAAAGCAGGGACAAACTCAAGAAGGTACGCATCGTTCTCCCAGCCAGCGTAGCATTCCGTCGGCTGAGGCAATCCTGGTATGCTGAAGCATCCGAGAGCCATGAGCGGACCCGTAGTTGCATCTATTCTCCTGTTGTTGGTTTCTTTCTCGTCGGTGCTTGCCTGCGTAAGCGGTACTGTGATGGACGTGTCCGGGGCGGCCGTGCCCAACGCCAGGGTGGAGATCCGGAATGCGGCGGGGGTGCTCGTTTGGACAGGCCGTGCCGGCGACGATGGGGGCTTTCAATGGTGCGCAGCAACGGCAGGCTATTATCAGGTCCGCGTAAACGGCGCCAATCTGGAATCGAGTGAATCGGCGGTGTATGTACCTTCGGCCGGTGCGGATGTGCAAGTGCGGATTACGCTGGGACCACCCTCGGTCTACAGCCGCATTACAGTAAGTGCGACGCGAGGAGCAATTGAGGACGCCGAGCGCTCACCGCAGATCATGTTTGCGAAAGACTTGGAAGAGATCCGCACGCGGCCCATCGCCACCCTGGGCGAGTCCCTGGCGGCGGGGCCTGGTGTGCTGGTGCAGCAGAGCACTTACGGCCAAGTGTCGCCGTTCCTGCGCGGGCTCACCGGCTACCAGGTGCTCAATCTCGTCGATGGTATCCGTTTCAATAACTCGACATTCCGTTCCGGACCCAACCAGTACCTGGCTTTCATCGAACCCAATCAGGCGCGGCGGGTGGAAGCGCTGCTGGGGCCTACCGGCGTCCAGTACGGCAGCGACTCCCTCGGCGGCACGATCCACGTGATCACATCCCGGCCGGAATTCGAAACGGGAAGCAACCGTTGGAGGACTCACGGCGACCTGTTCGCCGGGGCCGCCAGCGGGGACCTGTCAGCAACTGGGAACGGTCGCATTACTGTCGCGGGCGAAAAGGCTTTTGTACTCATCGGAGGTTCGGGCCGCAGACACAACGATCTGCGCGCCGGCGGTGGATATGATTCGCACAATGTCTTCCACCGCTATTTCGGGATGTCTCTTGAGAGTGCCCGGGACATGCTAGGAACCCGCCAACAGGACACCGGATTCCGCCAGTATGGGTTCGAGACAAGGCTGGCTTTGCGCCCGCGAGACGGACATCTTCTGTCCCTAAACTATCACCGGGGTGTGCAAGACCAGGTGCGGGGCTACAAGGACCTGCTGGGAGGGCTGGGGCGTCTGCAATCGGATTTCGACCCACAGGTCCTGAACTGGCTGTATGTGCGTTATGAGAGGCAGCGGCTGGGTCTTCTCGATTCGCTCACCGGGACGTTTTCGCTGAACAGCCAGGCAGATGGCACTGCCCGGCGCAACCTGCTGTACTCTGATCCGCTGACCCGGGACTGGAGCCGCGTGGACGTTTGGGGCTACTCGGCCCAGGCTGTGACGCACCGCGCCAGCCGCGCGCTGTTCAGCTTCGGGGGTGATATCTACGACGAGCACATTTCCAGCAGCCGCACCGTGACCGAACCACTCAGCGGCAAGGTGACACGTCCCCGGCCGCTTTATCCCGACGCTTCGCGATATCAGACATACGGCGTCTTCGGCCAGGCGAACATCGATTTGACCCAGCGCCTGCGCGCCGCTGGCGGCATCCGTTACACAGGTGTGCGCTTTGCGGCTCGCCAGGATACCGCGCTCGCGATCCCGGAGTCTTCGCAGTGGTTTCGCGACTTCACCTTCCAATCCTCGCTGTCCTACCAAGTGGCTGGGCCGCTCGGTTTGCACGCAATGATAAGTCGTGGTTTCCGGGCCCCCAACCTCAACGATCTGGGGGCGCTCGGATTGAACGACCTCGGCTACGAGATCCCGGCTTCCGCGGCTATTCCGGCCGGCGCTCTGCTGAGCACGGATTCAGGAGAGGGTGCGCTATCGAAGAACCAGGCGCTCCGGCCGCTTACCGCCGAGTCGCTGATGAACTACGAAGCCGGTGTGAGGCTCAATCTGCGGCGGCTTTACGTCCGCGCACAGGCGTTCGACGCGGAGCTTTTCGACCCGATTGTCCGGCGCACCCTGCTTTTCCCGGCGAACGCGGTGCCCACCGGGCTGGCTGGACTTTTTGTGACACCGATTCCTCCGACGGCTGCCCAACTTGCCCAGGGTGTTGTCACCGTGGCGACCGCGTTGGACTCACGGGCCGTCAAGGCCTTCGTGAATGACGGCCGTTCGCGCTATTACGGCAGCGAAGTGCTGGCCCACCTGACCCTCACTCCGCGACTGGCGCTGGAGGCAAACTACAGCAACATCCTGGGCCGGGATCTCAATCCTAATCGCAACGTCCGCCGCCTTCCTCCCCAGATGGGCGCCGTGGCGCTGCGCTACACGCCTAGCGGACGGCGCCCCTGGCTGGAGATTGCGGTCACCGCCAGCGGAGCGCAGGACAGGCTGAGCGGCGGCGACACGGATGACGAACGCATCGGGGCATCCTTCCGGCGTAGCGACATCGCTTCGTTTTTCAACGGAAGCCGTGTTGCGGCCTACCTGGATCCCGCGATTGGCGTTTTTCTCCCCACCGGCGAAACGCTGCTCCAAATCCAGAACCGCGTGCTCCCTATCGGTGCCACGGTCAACGGGGTTCGCGTCACCAGCGACGGCACGAGAGTGCCCCTCTATTTGTCCACGGCCGGATGGGCCACCTTCAACATCCGATCCGGTTTCCCGCTGGGCGAGCGCGTGCACCTGAATGCGGCGGTCGAGAATCTGCTAGATCGCAACTACCGCGTGCACGGTTCCGGAACCGACGCGCCCGGAATCAGCGCCTGGATTGGGATAGGGTACCGATTCTAGTGCAGAGCCGCGATTAGCCCTTCAACATCCCCACAATGGCGTTCACCAGGATGGCTCCGAGGCCGATGGGGATCATAATCTTCCAGCCGATGTTCATGAGTTGGTCGTAGCGGAAGCGTGGGAAGGTGGCTCGGATCCAGATCATCATGTAGATCATGCCGCTCACCTTGGCGATGTACCAGAAGACGCCGATGGCCGCCTGGTTGACCGCCGGCACCAGGAACAACAGGCCCGCGAAGATCATGCAGAGCGCCACAACCAGCAGCAGGTACCACTGCGGTCTGGTCGGCACGCGCTTGAGCAGCGGGAGGCAGGCCACGCCGGCGCCTGCGAGCGCGGCTACCGGAACACCGTAGTTCAGTGGAATCTCGAGCCATGCCACGTTCGGAAACGGCCTCAACCAGCCGCCCAGGAATACCGTTACCGCCACCGATGAGATGACACAGATGTTGGCATATTCCGCCAGGAAATACAGTGCATAACGGAAACCGCTGTACTCGGTCATGTAGCCGGCCACCAGTTCGTTTTCCGCTTCCGGCAGATCGAACGGCGCGCGGTTGGTTTCGGCGATGGTGCAGATGAAGTAGACGACGAACGGCACGATCATCAGGCCGTAGTTTTCAAACGCGAACCAGACGTGGCGTTCCAACTGGCGGTTGACGATGCCCACCATGCTCAGGGTGCCAGCCGCCATGACGCCGCTGAGCAGCGCCAGCGCGAGCGCAACTTCATAGCTGATCAATTGCGCTCCGCCGCGCAACGCGCCGAGCAACGAGTAATGGCTGTTGGAACTCCATCCTCCCAGGATGACGCCCAGCACGCCGACGGCGCTGGTTGCGGAGATGACCAGCAGTGCGACGTTGACGTCGGCGGCCATGAAGTACTTTCCGCTGAACGGGATCACGCTGAAGGCCAGCAGAGCCATCACGTTGGGGATCACGGGCGCCAGCCAGAAGATGGCCTTGTCGGCCTGGTTGATGATGATGTCCTCTTTCTGGAGCACCTTCACCGCGTCGGCGATGGGCTGCAGCAGTCCGAACGGGCCCACGCGCATGGGACCCATGCGCACCTGGAAATCGGCCAGCAGCTTGCGCTCCAGCAGGGAGAGGTAGCCCGCCACCAGCGCGAAGGCGCAGACTACGATGACCATCACCACCATCGGTGTGAACAGCGGATTTTGAAGAACCGTTTCCATGTCAATCGAACCCAATTACCGCAAAACGGACGTCTGAGCCAAACGGACGAAAGGCTCGGGATAAATGCCGATCACCAGCGTAGCCAAGCCCGTCAGGGCCAGCGCCACACGTACGCCGAAACTGGATGCCGGTGCCTCGATGGAAGCTTCCTTTTCGGTGAACATGCACCGCACAATGCGGAAGTAATAGTAGATGGCAACGGCCACGTAGAGCACCGCGATCACGGCTAGCACGTAATGCCCGGTCTGGATCAGCGAGAGGAAGATGAAATACTTGCCGATGAATCCGGCCGTCGGCGGGATGCCGGCGAGCGACAGCAGGAAGACCAGCATCAGCAGGGCGTAGCCCGGGCTGCGATGCATGAGGCCCGCGAAGTCATCCACATTGTCGCCGACCAGGTCCTTGCGCCGCAGCGCCACCACCACCAGGAATGCGCCGAGGTTCATGAAGGTGTAAACCAGCAGGTACACCGCCACGCCCTCCATGCCGGTGGAGTTTCCGGCCACCAGGCCCAGCAGAATGTAACCGGCATGCGATATCGAACTGTAAGCCAGCAGACGCTTCACGTTGGTCTGCGTGATGGCGGCCAGGTTGCCCACCGTCATGCTCAGGACGGCCACCACAGTGAGCAGCGGCATCCACAATTCGCGGGCCGCGGCGAAGGGGCCGACGAAGATGCGCACCAGGAAGGCGAACGAAGCGGCCTTCGAACCCACGGCCAGGAACGCGGTCACCGTGGTGGGCGCGCCTTCATACGCGTCCGGCGCCCACATATGGAAAGGCACGGCGGAAACCTTGAAGAGCAACCCGACCGCTGCGGTGGCCAGCGCCAGCAGTACCATGGGATCGCTCGGCTCGCGCAAAGCCACTGCAGCGGCCACGTCGCGCAGCTTTGTGGATCCGGCGATGCCGTACAGCACGGAGAAGCCGTAAACGAGGAACCCGCTCGAGAACGCGCCCAGCAGCAGGTACTTCATGGCGGCTTCGTTCGATTGCCTTTCGCCGCGCAGGAAGCCCACCATCACGTAAAAGCAGAGGGCCATCAGTTCAAGGCCGATGAAGAGCGTGATCAAGTCCGTGCCGGAAGCAAGGAAGAACATGCCGCACTGCGCCAGCATGATCAGGCCGTAGTATTCGCCGTGATGCTCTCCCTCGATTTCCAGGTAGCGGTAGCTGATCAGGCTCACGATCATTGCCGTCACCAGGAAGATCCAGTTGAAAAAGATGGCGAAGCCGTCGATGGTAACAGATCCGTTGAAGGCAGTGATTTCGGCCACGCCCTGCGAGGCGAGAAAGCTCTGCTGACGCCACAATCCATACCCGCAAAAGGCCTCGCCGAGCGCCACGAACAAGATCAGATACTTGCGCTGCCGCGGCTCTGGGAAGACCAGAAAGTCGAACAGCAGTACGGCGCATCCGAACAAGGCCAGCATGATGGCCGGAATCAGAACGAAATGATCGGTGGAAGTGTACAGAGCATTCATCGGACGCTTACCTCCGCGACGTTGTGCGCAGCCTGGCCGGCGAAGTATCCCGGCCGGACGCGCTCCACAATCTGCGTCACCGGCTTTTCGAGGATCTCGAAATAAGGCTTGGGATAAACGCCGATCCAAAACGCCCAAATAATGAGAGGCAGGAAGACCGCCCACTCGCGCAGGTTCAGATCCGGCAGTTTCAGGTTCTTCGGATTGGTCACCTCGCCGAGCATGGTGCGCTGGTAAAGCCAGAACAGGTACGCAGCGCCGAAGATCACGCCGAGTACGGCGCAAGCCGCCCAGGCCCGGTTGGCCTCGAACGCGCCCTGCAGAATCGTGAACTCGCCCACGAAGCCGTTGAGCAGCGGCAGACCCGCGGAACTCAACATGGCAATTGCAAAGACCACCGAGTACATGGGCATCACGTGAGCCAGACCGCCGTACTCTTTGATCTCGCGGGTGTGACGGCGCTCATAAACTATGCCCACAATCAGGAAGAGCATGCCGGTGGAGATGCCGTGGTTGATCTGTTGGATCACGCTGCCTGCGATCCCGTTGGGGTTCATCGCGAAGATGCCTAGCGTGCAAAAGCCCAAGTGGCTCACCGAGGAGTAGGCCACCAGCTTTTTCCAGTCCTGCTGCATCAGGCTGACCAGAGCGCCGTAGAGAATCCCGACGATTGAAAGCGCGGCGAGCGTCTGGACAATCCACGGGTCGATCGCCGCTTTCGGCAGCAGCGGCAGCGAGAAACGGATGAAACCGTAGGTGCCCATCTTCAGGAGCACGCTGGCCAGGACCACGCTGCCGGCGGTGGGCGCTTCGACGTGCGCGTCCGGCAGCCAGGTGTGGAACGGGAACATCGGAACTTTAATGGCGAAGCCGAGGAAGAAGGCCCAAAACACCCACTGCTCGAGGTGCAGCGGCATATCCAGCTGCATTAGCGCCGAGATGTCGAAAGTGTAAAAGCCGAACTGCTTGAAATGCTGGAAGTAGAGCGTCAGGATACCGAGCAGCATCAACACGCTGCCAGCCAGTGTGTAGAGGAAGAACTTGATGGCCGCATAGAGCTTTCTCGGCCCTCCCCACACGCCGATGATGAAGTACATCGGCACCAGCACCACTTCCCAGAACACATAGAACAGGAAAAAGTCGAGCGAGAGGAACACGCCGATCATGCCCACCTGCTGGAGCAGGAACATGGCGTAGTATTCCTTGACGCGTTCCTGGATGGAACTCCAACTGGCCAAAATCGCCAGGTATCCGACCAGCGTGGTCAGCATGACCAGCAGCAAGCTGATGCCGTCGATGCCCAAAAAGTACTTGACGCCCAGGCTCGGGATCCAGTCCACCTTCTCGACCATCTGGAAGCCCGCGGCGTTCTTATCGAAGCGGGCCAGCAGGAGCAGCGAGACGGCGAACCCGGCCAAGCCCGCGATGTTGGCCCAAATGCGGATGAGGTTCTTCTTCGCGCCCGGCAGGAACATCAGCACCGCAAAACCGGCCAGCGGCGTAAACAGGACGATGCTCAACAAGTGCTCGTTCATAGGTCAGCGCATCACCAGGTAACCGAGAATCAATGCCACGCCCATCACGAACACCAGAGCGTAGGACTGTACGAACCCGGTTTGCAGGGTACGCACCGGGTAACTGGACATCTTGACCAGGAAAGAAGTCAGCCGCACCGCGCCGTCCACGATCCAGGTGTCCCACCAGACGCTCACGCGCGAAGTGAAGCGCGTCAGCCAGCCGGCGCCGTTCACTCCTCCGTCCACCACGCGCGAGTCGAAGACGCCCAGCGCCGTGCCGCCGCCCTTGGCGAGGCCGTTCACGAACAGGAAGTCGTAAGCCTCGTCCACGCGCCACTTGTGCAACGCCCAGTCGTAAAGCGGCCCGGAGGCGCGCGCAAGTTCGCCGGCCGCGGCGGGTTTCACGATGTAGAGATAACGCGCGAGAGCGATACCGGCGAGCGCGAGGGCCACTGAGGTTCCCATTAACAGCCACTCGGTGGAAGCGCCGTGCGCCGCATGCTCCCCCACGGCTTCGACTGCCGCGCCGCCTAGCGCTGGCGCAAGCCAATGTTCGAAAGCGCGAAAACCTTCGCCAAAGACGCCCCAGATCTTGGGCACGCCGATCCAGCCGGCCAGCACGCTGCCTGCGGCCAGCACCTGGAGAGGCACCGTCATCACCTTGGGCGACTCGTGGATGTGCGCGGCCGCCTTCGGATCAACGCGCGATGCGCCATAAAAGGTCATGAACATCAGCCGCCACATGTAGAACGCCGTCATGAAAGCCGTCAAGGCGGCCACCGCCCAGACGATCTTCGATCCGCCGGGCGAACTGTAGATCTGCCACAGAATCTCGTCTTTCGAGAAGAAGGCCGCCAGCCCTGGAATTCCCGCAATAGCCAGCGAACCGATGAACATGGTGCGGAAGGTGACCGGGATCTTGTCCTTCAACCCGCCCATCTTGCGCATATCCTGTTCTCCGGAAAGGGCGTGGATCACCGATCCCGAACCGAGGAACAGCAGGGCCTTGAAGAACGCGTGCGTATACAGGTGGAAGATTGCCACCCAATAAGCGCCCACGCCCGCGGCCATGAACATGTAGCCAAGCTGGGAAACCGTCGAGTACGCCAGCACGCGCTTGATGTCGTTCTGCACCAAGGCGATGGTGGCGGCCAGAAACGCCGTGAAGCAGCCCACGGCGACCACGATCATGCTGGTCTCCGGCGTCAGGCGGTACAACGCGTTCGAGCGAGCCACCATGTAAACGCCCGCCGTCACCATGGTGGCAGCGTGGATAAGGGCCGATACCGGCGTCGGGCCTTCCATGGCATCCGGCAGCCAGACATACAGCGGGAACTGCGCGCTCTTGCCCGTGGCGCCGATGAAAAGCAGCAACGCCATCGCGCTCAGCACGCCGAAGCCCGCGGTTTCCGACGTGAACGCGCCGCTCGTGAGAGCCTTGTTCACATCCAGGAAGCGCAGCGAGCCGAGCACGTTCATCATCAGAAACATTCCCAGCAGAAAGCCGGCGTCGCCGATGCGATTCACAATGAACGCTTTCTTGCCCGCGTCGGCGGCCGACTTCCTGTTGAAGTAGAACCCGATCAGCAGGTAACTGCACAACCCCACGCCTTCCCACCCGACGAACATCAGCGCGTAGTTGTTGGCCAGCACCAGCATGAGCATGAAGAACACGAACAAGTTCAGATAGCCGAAATAGCGGTAGTATCCGCCGTCGTGCGCCATGTAGCCGACCGAATAGACATGGATCACGAAGCCGACGCCGGTGACCACCAGGATCATCACCGCACTGAGCGGATCGAGCAGGAATCCCCAGTCGGCCTGAAATATGCTCTGTACGCCGTTGGCCATGTGGAACGGCATGCCCGCGAGCCAGGTGAACTGGATCACCTGATGGATCTTTTCAGGAAGGGCGGACAACTGGACCGTTGCTGCGAGCGACAGCAGAAACGACACCAGCACGGTGCCAGGACACAGCAGGCTTATCACGGCCTTCGACGGGGGACTGGGGCGATGGTCTCCGCCGGCGTGTTGCGGGTCCAGCCATCTGCCGATGAACAGCATGACAGCGGCGCCCGCGAGCGGAAACAGGGGAATGAGCCAGATCAGATCGAGGAAATTCATCGTGCGCGCCTCACCACTTGAGCAGTTCGATCTCGTCCGCCTGGACGGTTTCCTTGTTGCGGAACAACGCGATCAGGACGCCCAGGCCGACGGCGGCTTCCGCCACCGCCACCGTGATGACGAAGATGGCGAAGACCTGCCCCGTCACATGGCCGAAGTGCCTGGAGAACGCGATCAGGTTGATGTTGACGGCGTTCAGAATCAGCTCAATGGACATGAGTATGATCACGATGTTGCGGCGCGTGAGCACGCCTAGCGTGCCGATGAGAAGCAATGCCGCGCTCAGGATCATGTAGTGCGTTGTCGTGATTGGGTAGAGCACGATTAAACCCTCTTCTTGGCCATGATGACGCTGCCGACAATCGCCGCCAGCAACAACAGCGAGGCCACCTCGAACGGCAACAGATAATCTTCGAAAAGAACCTTGGCGATCGTTTCGACGTTCCCTTCGCCCGAAGGCGTCACCGGCGCGGCCAGGCGCAATGCCGGTGCACCCTGGCGCAGGAAGTAGTACACTAGCGCGCCCACGGCGGCCACCGCGGCCAGAGCGAGCCACCATTGCTTATTGAACTGGCGTAGTTTGGCCGCTTCGTCCAGGTTCACCAGCATAATGACGAACAGGAAAAGCACCATGACTCCGCCGATGTAAAGCACGATCTGCACGGCGAACAGGAACTCGGCCTTCTGGAGTAGAAAGAGGCCGGCCACGCCGACGAGCGAGACAATCAGCGAGATGGCGCTGTGAACGGCATTCCGGCGCGAGATGGTCAGGATACCGCCAAGCAAGGTGACGAACGCAAATATGTAAAAGAAGACCGTGTCCAGCATTTCAGTGTCGGTTGAGCCGCCTCATGGCAATCAGAACTTGTAACGCTTGGGCCTTGGCCCCTCCTCGAGCATCTGCCGGTCCCAGATGGCTCCCTCGCGTGAGTAACTGGCGAGTTCGAAGTCCTGGGTCAGTTCGAGCGCGTCCACCGGGCAGGCGTCTTCGCACAATCCGCAGAACATGCAGCGGGATGTGTCGTAAGTGAAGGTGGTTAGTTCCTTGCGGCGGGTCTGCTCGTTGCGCTCGCTCGATACGACAATGAGCGATTCCGGGCAGGCTTTGGCGCACAGGTCGCAGGCGATGCACAGCGTCTCGCCCGTCTCCGGGTTGGTGTTCAGCCGCGGCGCGCCGCGATAACGCTCGGCCACCTTGGGCCGTTCAGCGGGGTACTGCTCCGTGCAGATGTTCTTCGGATTGCTAGAGCGCAGCGTCACCCTGAGTCCCTGGATCAAATCGACCAGGAAGACTGTCCGCAAAAACTTCCGCATAAACCTCCTTACCCCGTACGGGCCCGATATATCCGGCCCCTACCGGTCCACTTCGCCGAGGACGATGTCGATCGTGCCGATGACGGCGACCACGTCGGCTATCAATGCGCCGCGCGCCATCTTGTCCAGCGACTGCAAGTTCACGAAGGACGGCGGACGCACGCGCACCCGGTAAGGATGCGTGGAGCCGTCGCTTACTATGTAGTACCCTAGCTCGCCCTTCGCTGCCTCGATGGAAACATAAACCTCGCCCACAGGCGGCTTGATGAGCTTCGGAATCTTCGCCATGATGGGCCCCGGTGGGATATCCTGCACCGCCTGCCGGATAATGCGGGTGCTCTGCCGCATCTCTTGCACGCGCACCATGTAACGATCGTAAGTGTCGCCGTTGGTGCGCGTGGGAATCTCGAAATCGTATTTGTCGTAACCGGAGTACGGCATCGCTTTGCGGATGTCCCACTTGACGCCGGCGGCACGCAGCATAGGCCCGGTCACGCCGTAAGCCTTGCAGTCGTCCGCATTCAATACGCCGATGTTGGTCAGCCGGTCGACCCACATGCGATTATTCGTGAGCAGTTCCTCGTACTCGTCCACTTTGGACGGGAACATATCGCAGAACTTGAGGATGTCCTGCTCGAAACCGTCATAGATGTCGTATTGCAACCCGCCGATGCGGAAAGCGTGAGTGGTCAGGCGCGCGCCGCAGTATTTCTCCAAGATGTTGAGCGTATCCTCCCGCTCGCGCATGACATAAAACAGCGGCGTGAGGGCCCCGATATCCAACGCGTGTGTCCCCAGCCAAACCAGGTGGCTGCTCAGGCGGTTCAGTTCCGTGAGGATGACCCGGATCACTTGCGCACGCGGAGGCGCCTCCACGCCCAGCAATTTCTCCACCGCCAGGCAGTAGCCCAAGCCATTGCAGACCGCCGCGCAGTAATCCATGCGGTCCACGTAAGGCGCGAACATCTGATAGGTGCGGTTTTCTCCGATCTTCTCGACGCCACGGTGCAGGTAGCCGATGACGCACTCGGTGCCCATCACCTTTTCGCCGTCGAGTTTCAGGATGACGCGCAGCACGCCGTGCGTGGACGGATGCTGAGGGCCCATATTCAGGACCAGTTCGGTGGAATCAAGAAATGTCGGTTGCGCCATAGACAGCTATTGCCCGCTTTCGATGCCCACGTTCTCTTTCACCCACTCGTTATCCATCTGCGTGATTCCATAATCCTTCCGCAGCGGGTGGCCATGCCATCCTTCCGGCATCAAGATGCGTTTCATGTCGGGATGGCCAGCGAACTCGATGCCGAACATGTCGTACACCTCGCGCTCGAGCCAGTTCGCCGTCAGGTGCACGTCCACCGCTGTCAGGGGACGGTAACCTTCCTTGATCCTGGTCTTGATGCGGATTCGCTGATTGCGGGCGAAACTGTAAAGGATGTAGACGAGGTCGAAGCGCTCCTCGCGCTTCGGATAGTCCACGGCGGTCACGTCCACCAGGTAGTCGAAGTCGGCTTCCAATTTGAGGAACTCGATGATGGGGATCACCGCCTCGGGAACCGCCACCAGGAACTCCTGGCCTTGGTAAATCGAAAACTCGCTGATCTGGTCGCCGAACTGCGACTTCAGCAACTGCGTCAGTTCGCTTTCCCAAGGTGTGACAGCCATGCCGGCCGGAGGTTTGGGCGCGGCTTGGGGTGGGGTTGCGGGACGCGAAACCTCCCCCGGTTTCTTCTCATCGGGCATCGGGTGTACCTCTGAGGTTCAATATCCCATTACACACGTCGTTTGATCGAGGTGTCAAATCGGGAATCTCTTGAGATGATTGTAGTTCTCCCGCCGCTAATCCAACCGGCGAATCACCGGCCCGCGCTCGCCCGGATCCTTCATGAGAGTAACGGCATACTTGCATCCGGCCAGAGTCCCGCGCATCACGGCAAGGCTCTGGTAGTGGTCCCTATAGCGAAACTTGCCGTTGCCGCCTTCCCACATTGGAAACACCTCGCAGGCTTTGATCCAGGCGTCGTAAACGGCCGTGATATCCAGGTACAGGTCGGGCCGGTAGTTAGCGGGGTCTTCCCAGTTCTCGGCGAAGAGTAGGCGCGAGGCGAAGTGCGCCGCGAGATCCCGCTTGATGGCGGTCAGCCCCGCATAGAAGATCGCGTCGCGCACCACCAGGAACGTGTTCTGGTGGTCTTTGTGCCAGCTGCCCTGCCAGTGTGTGACGACGACGCGCGGGCGATGCTTGCGGATGAGATCGCAAACTTCGTAGGCGATACGATCGCCGCTGGGGATCTCCGCGTCGGGATAGGTCAGGAACTCGGTCACCGCGCCGATGGCCTTGGCGGCTTTGTTCATGGCCTCGCGCTGCATTTGGCCGTACTCGGCCGGCGTCACTGTGCGGGCGCCTTTTTCACCAAGCGACAGTGACACCAACACACCACTCCCACCGTTGTATATATGTTGCGCCACGGCGGGGCCCATGCTGAAGATCGCGTCGCCCGGGTGTGCCGCAATGGCCATGATTCCTGTAGACATGGCCAATACGTTATCACGTAACAAAGGCCGGGTAGTCGGCCCGGCCTTGAAGGGTTTCTATGATTGCAGGTGGTACGCCCGCGCGCTCGCTTCGGGCCTCCAAATTCCTCGTTCAGAACCGAAAACTCATCACTTGGACTGCGGGTGATAGACCCTGTGAAGCTTGCCTGCTACATTTCCATTGTTCCAGTGTTCAACAAAGCCTACGCCAACTGGATATACCGCTGGGAACGGCAACTCGCAAACCTGGATGGCAATCGCGTGATACGGCCGCTCGAGTGGGGCTTTGACTGGATCGCGCCGTTCCTGGAGGCGCACGGCTTCGGCTCCTACCAGCCTACGCCGGAGCAGGCACAGGACAGCACAACGGCCGAGGCGGCCATGTTGCGCATCAACGGACTGCTGCTTGAGCACAGCGATGTTTTCTTCGGCTACGAGGTGCCCACCGACTTCCGGATTGAAGAGCGTTATCCGGAACTTTTCCCCACCAACGTGCGTCCGGAAACACTCGCCAAAGGCGCCGCGCTCAAGCGGCAAGCTGCCGAGGGCAAGCTCAAGAGAGCGCAGTTCCTGCGTTTCACTTCGCCCGAACGAACGCCCTACGCGGAAAATAACCTTGTAAACGCCCGCTGGTATCCGGCGCCGGGGCACAAGGACGCCAAGCGGCCCAAGCAGGCCATCGTGGTGATACCGCAGTGGAATGCCGACGCCTTCAGCCACAACGCCCTGTGTCCCATCTTCAATAAGTTCGGCGTCTCAGCCCTGCGGCTCTCCATGCCGTACCACGACATCCGCCGCCCCGGTGAATTGCAGCGCTCTGACTACGTCATGAGCGCCAACATTGGCCGCACGATGCCGGCCTGCCGCCAGGCGGTGGTCGATATTCGGTGTTGTCTGGACTGACTGGAACAGCGGGGCTACGAGCACTTGGGTGTGCTCGGCACCAGCCTTGGCTCCTGCTATGCGTGGATGGCGTCCACGCATGATCCCCGGCCGCGCGTGAACGTTTTCAACCACGTCTCGACGTTGTTTGGCGATGTGGCCTGGACCGGCCAGAGCACGCTCCACATTCGCGCTGGCCTGGAGGCCGCCGGCCTGACCCACGAGCGGATGCGCAAGCTATGGGCGGCCATCAGTCCGTGCAGTTACTATCACAAGATTGCGAGCCAAGAGGCGTATGGGTGCCAGAAACGCGTCCTAATCAACTACGCGCTGTATGATCTGACTTTCCCACTCGAGTACTCCTTAGAAGTGGTCAACTCCCTCAAGGAACTCGGCCTCGATCTCGAAGTGCACGCGCTGCCCTGGGGCCACTACACCACCGGCGAGACTCCGTTCCAGTACATCGATGGCTGGTTGATGAGTTCGTTTGTCTACCGGGCTTTCAAGGCGCTACCTGAGGGGAAGGTGGGACTCGATGCCACGGCCATCCCCGCCAATGCGGAGGAGGAGGCACTCACACGCTAGTCCAGGCGGTCCAGGCCAAGTCGGAGCAGCTTTGCCGGGTGTCTCGCCGAATTCGAGGCCGGGCACGTCAGCACTGACTACCATGGCATTGAGATCGAGCAGTGAGGGTAAGTCTGTTGGTCTTTGAAAAGGAGTGGTACGCCCGCGCAGATTCGAACTGCGGACCTCTTGCTCCGGAGGCAAGCGCTCTATCCAGCTGAGCTACGGGCGCAACTAATACGTTTGTACGGGAAGCGTGGCGAGGAAGGGAAGCGCGCCTATGTGGTTTTCTTTTTCGCCGCAGTTTTTCGCACTGCGCCGGACCTCTTTGCAGCAGGTGTCGCGCCCTGGTTGAGCAGCGGCCCAATGATGCCGCGCAGCACTTTCTCTTCGTCTTTGAAAAACTCGTCGTCCTCTCCGCCGCGGAGCGCGCGCACAATGCCTTTGCGGTCGATGACCATCACTTGCGGCACGAGCAAGCGGATTTGTGGGGGGTGCTCCATGAATGCTACTGCCGCGTTGTACTCGCTGTAACCCACGGGGTAGGAAGCGCCGGTTTCGGCCACGAATCCCGGCAAGCCCAATTTCGGCATGAGATCGATGGCTACGCCGATACACTGCAACCCCTTCGGGCCCCACTCATTCTGCAGTTTCGTCAGCACCTTGGAGGCCGCTTTGCAGTGGGGACATGTGGTGAGGAGAAACTCGATGGCGACCACCTTGCCTCGCATGTGGCTCAGCAGAATCTGGCTGTCGTCGACCATGCGGATGGAGAACTCAGGCGCCGGACGCGGAATATTACCGGCCTGAGCCAGCGGAAACACGGTTGCCAAGGGCAATAGGGCGGTAAGAAAGCGGCGAGTCACAGGTCCTCCTTATGCAAATCAGTTTACCGCAGGGCGACGGCTTCCTCGGCCGATTGCATGCCTTCCAGTGATGAGACGCGCGAATCCGACAAACGTAACACGAAATAGCCGTCATCGCCGCGGCCTGCCAGCACGGCAGGAGTTTCAGAACTGATTTCCATCTTCTTCCACTTCTTTTTCAGGATGTGCGCGTAGGAAGCCATGAAGCGCCTGGCGGCCTCCGCGCTGTCCCAATCGGAGGCGTAGGAGAGTACCGTGCCGCTACGGTCCTTGCGCTCCCAGAGCCGGTAAGCGCCTCCCCGCCAGTGCGCGGCGAGTTCCGGCGCCTCCGCTTGCATCCCGAATTGCCGCAGCAGGATCCGGTGATCCAGTTCTCCGAAAGTGCCTTCGGTGAGCATCTTGCATTCCTTCGCGCGAGGGGGCTTCGGTACTGGGGGCGCCGTGGGCTCCAGGTGCGAAAAGTACTTGTCCGGATGCAGGATCTGCTGTGCGGAGGACGGTGGGCGGCTGAAGACTTCGCTGAATCCCTCCTGGCCCAGTTTCTCTAAAACGGCGTGCTGGAACAACAGGCCATAGGTGTAAGGGAACAGCATGGTCTCCCGTATGTACAGCGGCGCCGCGTCGAAGACGGGGAACTGGCCGGCGGAAAGTTCCTCCGTGCGGCGAACCACGTCGACCATCCCTTGGGACCCTTTGAGCGACTGCCCCATCTGCCGCGCCATGTATTCCGACATGAGCCACGCGGCCTGGCCTTCCATTACGGCCATGCGCGCCAGAGAACTGTCGTCGTTCGTACTGCCTTTGCGGATGTACTTCTCCAGGCGAAAATGTTGGTCGGCCAGCGCGTGCGCCAGTTCGTGCACCAGCGCCACCCGCTGCAAATCTCCTGGCGCCGATTCCAGCACGAACAGCTTCTTCTTCCGGAAATCGTAAAATGCGGCTGCCTGCTCCGTGAATAGGTCGATCGTGTTGCTGGCCAGATCGTAATCCTGAGGGACAAAGCCGAACTTCTTCAGCACCAACTCTTCGGCGCGGATCTCTTCGGGCGACATCTCTTCCTTTAGACGGTCCCTCAGGAACTTGTTCACCTCCGGCTTCGTGATGGGCGCATACTCCACCTTCTTGAGGAACTTCAGGCCGGTGATACGGGTCAGTTCGGCCGTGATCTCGTTGATCTGCCCGAACAGGGCGTTGTTCTGATCGTTTTGCGCGCTCGCGGGTGCAAGTGTCGCGGCCAGGGCCATTAGGGGAATCAGGAAGCGTGACATGAGTGCCTAAACCTTAACGATAACTGCGCTACAATGTTACTTTCCACTCTAGGAAGAGACTGAGGAGATCCATTTTGGCCGACGAGAAAATTTACAAAGCGGAATATGTGGGTAGCGGGACATTCATCATTTCCAAGCCGAAGCGCAACCGCCGCAAGGCAAGGCAGGCGCGTGTCCGCTGCCCGCAGCGCGGCGCCCGCAAGTAGCCCCATCGTCAGCAGCAAGCCGCCATCGTTCCGGTGGCGGCCCCATCACTCGGCCAAGAGGCGGTAGCCGACGCCTGGTTCGGTCAGAAGGCGGCGAGGGCGCGCCGGTTCCGATTCCAACTTGCGACGCAATTGGGCCATGTATACGCGCAGGTACTGAGCCTCTTCGGTGTGATTGGGACCCCAGACTTCCGACAATAATTGACGCTGGGTGAGTACTTTGCCTGCATGACGGATCAACGTCTGCAGCAGCCGGTACTCAATGGGCGTCAAGTGTACTTCCTTCCCTTGCACGAGAACCAGGCGCTTGTCCAGGTCCACTTCGATCTCTCCCGTGCGAAACACTGTCCCGGTCGCCTGGTCTCCGGCCGGTGCGGAGCGCCGCAACGCGGCACGGATGCGAGCCAACAGTTCGCCTACCGCAAACGGTTTGCTAACGTAGTCATCCGCCCCTTCGTCGAGCGCCTGGATCTTATCCTTCTCCTGTCCGCGAGCGGAGAGAACCACGATGGGCACCCGGCTCCATCCCCTGATGTTCCGGATTACTTCCAATCCATCACGGTCGGGCAAACCAAGATCGAGCAGCACTAGATCCGGCTGTCTTGCTGCGGTCTGCGCGAGCCCCTCTTGCGCTGTCAGGGCTTCGTGGTACCGGTACTGCTCTGCTATCAGCGCGGCACGGAGGAACCGGCGGATCTGCGCGTCATCCTCGATCACCAGAATTTCGGGCCGAACCGGGTCGCTCATTGCGCCTCCGCTTCAAGGGCCGGGTCCGCCGCCGGCGGTGTGCCGCCAATGGGGATGCGCAGCCGCATGACAGCTCCGCCGCCCTCTCGATTTGCGGCTTCGATGGTGCCTGCGTGCGCCGTCACGATTGCCTGGCAAATCGCCAGCCCAAGTCCCGCTCCGCGGACGCCTTCGGCCTTACCACGATAGAACTTCTCGAAGACACGGGTTTGTTCACCTTCGGCGAAACCTGGTCCGCGGTCCATCACCTCGACCACGACTTCGGCTCGTTCCGGACGGGCCTCGATCTCGATGGGAGAGCCCGCAGGTGTGTACTTCGCCGCGTTTTCCAGAAGATTGATGAACACCTGTTCGAGCAGTACGTCATCCACGGCGACCAAGGGCAAGTCCGCGGGCAGCCGTGTTTCAACCGGCCGGCCGCGAAACGAGCGCTCCACGCGGTTCAGGGCCGCTCCGATTATTTCCTCCAGCGGATGCCACTCGCGCCGCACTTCCACCGAGCCGGATTCCAGTCGCGTCATTTCCAGCAGGTTGTTGACCAGGCAGTTCAGGCGCTCTGCCTCGTCGGCTATGCTCTCCAGCAAGTCTTGCCGCGTGGCCGCGTCGAGGTGCTCGCCTTGAGATAACAGACTCGTCGCGGCGCCCGTGATGGAGGCCATCGGCGTGCGCAGATCGTGTGATACCGCGCTCAACAGGCTGCTACGCATCTGCTCGGTCTTGATGCGAACTTCAGCCTCGCGAGCCTTGGCGGCCGCCGCCGCCCGCTCCATGGCCGCGGCGGTTTGGCTGGCGAAGATCTCCAACAAGTAACGCTGTTCCGGGGAGGCCGCGATCTTCTCTGTGCCGTCGAGCACCGCCATGACCCCCACCACCCGCTGGGATACCTTCAGCGGTACGTAGAGTGCCGACGCGCCCGGAAGTGTGTCCATCCCCCGGCCGGCGCTCTGGCCATGATCGAACACCCATTGTGCGATGGCTTCCTCGCTCATCGGGATTGGAAGCCGGTCCGTCGTGCGGCGCCTGAACGAGATGCGGCCGTCCTCGGGAAGGAAGATGACCACCTCGGCGCCGAAGACTTCCTTCGTGATTCCGGTCGCGATGCGGGCTGCTTCAAAGGCCCGGGACTCGCCCGACAACTCCTTGGTGAGCCGGTAGAGTGCCTGTGTACGCGCCGCGCGATCCGTTGCATATTCGGTTTGCAGGCGAATCCGTACCGTCAGGCTGGCGACGATCATGCTTACCGTCAACATTCCCGCGAACGTCACCAGGTACTCGTAGTCGGAAACCACGAAAGTGAGGTACGGGGGAATACAGAAGAAATCGAACGCCGCCACACTCAGCACCGATGAGAAGAACGCCACCCGCCGGCTGGTTCGCATGGCCACGGCCACGACGCCGAGCAGATAGATCATGACCAGATTGGTGGGCGTGAGGATGGAGCGCAACGCGGTCGAGAATGCCGTGCAAAGCGCCACAATCGCGGCGGCAAGGGCATACTCTTTCCATCCGGGGGATTGTCCCCGCGTCGCGCCCAAAGCCATCAATGGTGCGCTCACGTCGCCGCTTATGGCGTAAATCTCGATGTCGCCGCTGCCTTCGATCAACTTGTCGAGAATAGAGCCGTGCAGGATGCGCTTCCACAACGGCCCGGCCTGCTTGCCGATGACGATCTTCGAGACGTTCTTTGCGCGGGCGTAACGCAGCACCGCTTCAGCCACCTGGGACCCTTGGAGCGTCACGGTCTCAGCGCCTAATTGCTCGGCCAGCCGCAGGGCAGCCAGTACCCGGTCCCGCACTTCCTGGGGCAGGGAGGCATAATCCGGCGTTTCAACGAAAGCTACGATCCATTCGGCGTCGAGACGGTCCGCCATGCGCTTAGTGGCGCGGATGAGCCGGGCGGAATAGGGACTTGGCCCGATGCAGACGATCAGACGCTCCGTGACAGGCCAGGTGGGCTGAATCGCGTGGCTGTGCCGGTAATCGCGCATCTGTGCGTCAACCCGGTCCGCCGTGCGGCGCAGGGCCATTTCGCGAAGCGCAATCAGGTTCCCCTGGCGGAAGAAGTTCTGCATGGCGCGTTGCGCCTGATCCGGAATGTAGACCTTACCCTCCTCCATCCGGTGCAGCAATTCGTTCACGGGCAGGTCGACCAGTTCGATTTCGTCAGCCTGGTCGAGCACAGAATCGGGGATTGTCTCGCGGACCACCACGCTGGTGATTTGCGTGACCACGTCGTTGAGGCTGTCGAGGTGCTGGACGTTCAACGTCGTGTAGACGTCGATTCCTGCGTCGACCAGCTCCAGCACATCTTGCCAGCGCTTGACGTGGCGCGAACCCGGCGCGTTGGTGTGTGCCAGTTCGTCCACCAACAGGAGCGCTGGCCTTCTGGCGAGTGCCGCGTCCAGGTCGAATTCCTCCAGAAGTGTGTTGCGATAGGCCGTCTGGCGCCGCGGCAGGAGTTCCAAACCTTCGAGCAAAACTTCCGTTTCCTTGCGTCCGTGGGTCGCGACATAGCCGGCCACCACGTCGACGCCGGCTTTCTTCCTCAATCTCGCGTCCTCCAGCATCGCATAGGTCTTGCCCACGCCGGGCGCGGAACCGAAGAACACCTTCAGCCGCCCTCGCGTTCGCTTGTGGTCTTCTTCCTTGACGCGAGCCAGTAGTTCGTCGGGATTCGGGCGCTCAGGAACCATGCTAGAAGCTCTTCGACTCTCCCAGGCTTCCCGCTGCCGTTCCAGTCATCAGATTAGCAGCTTGTGGCATTAGCCGATCCAAAGCTTGATTCAAACGAAAAACGTTCACCCTGGGTTCTCCCAGGAAGCCCCATTGCCGCTCTTCGGTGCATTGCTCGATCAGGTGGTGCACCACGCGTGGATCCAGACCCCGCGTCCGCGCCACGCGCGCCGCCTGATACGCGGCGCCGGCTGGAGAAATGTGCGGGTCCAGGCCGCTCGCGGAGGCGGTCACCAGGTCGATCGGAATGGGCAGCCGGTTTTCGGGGTCCGCTTTCTGCAGCGCCTTGCGCCGGGCGTCCACCGCTTTCTTCAAATCCGGATTGAACGGCCCGAAATTCGATCCTATCGACGAGGCAGCGTTGTATGGCCCCGGGGTGGTGGCCGAACGACGCGGCCAGAAGTACTTCGGATCCTCCGTCCAGCGCCCGATCAAGGCCGACCCGTCGATCCGGCCGCCTTTGTATACCAGACTCCCATTCGCCTGCCAGGGGAACAACGATTGCGCAATGCCGGTCATCGCCAGCGGGTAAAGCAGTCCCGTCAGCAAGGTGAACAGCAGCAGCATGCCCGCGGCGGTCCGTATGGTCGTCACATCCACCTCCATCCGGCGATGATCATGTCGATCACCTTGATGCCGGCAAACGGCAGAACCACTCCTCCCAGCCCATAGATGAGGAGGTTTCGCTTCAGCAACTCCGCGGCGCTCGCGGGACGGTATTTTATGCCGCGGAGCGCCAGCGGAATCAGCGCGACGATGATCAACGCGTTGAAGATCACGGCCGACAAGATCGCGCTCTCCGGCGTCGCCAGATGCATTACGTTGAGCGCCTTCAGTTCGGGATACGTTGTGGCGAAGACAGCCGGGATGATGGCGAAGTACTTGGCCACGTCATTGGCGACCGAAAACGTCGTGAGAGCGCCGCGAGTCATGAGCATCTGTTTGCCGATCTCGACGATTTCGAGGAGTTTGGTGGGATTCGAATCCAGATCCACCATGTTGCCGGCTTCCTTCGCCGCCTGCGTGCCGGTGTTCATCGCCACGGCGACGTCGGCCTGCGCGAGGGCCGGAGCGTCATTGGTACCGTCGCCGGTCATGGCAACCAGGTGCCCCTCGGCCTGCCGTTCCCGGATCAATGCGAGTTTGCGCTCGGGTGTGGCTTCCGCCAAGTAGGTGTCCACGCCCGCCTCGGCGGCGATGGCGGCAGCGGTCAGCGGGTTGTCTCCCGTGATCATGATGGTTTTGACGCCTGCACGGCGCAGGTCGATGAACCGCTCTTTGATGCCGCCTTTGACGATGTCCTTAAGTTGGATGACGCCGAGCACTTGCGCGCCTTCCGCTACTACTAAAGGCGTTCCACCTTGCCGGGCCACGGTTTCGACCTGTTGACGAACCTCCGGCGGAAAGTGACCACCCAGCGAGTTGGCTTGTGCTTCGATAGCATCGGCGGAGCCCTTGCGGATCTTCCTTCCATCCAGGTCCACGCCGCTCATGCGCGTGCGCGCGGTAAACGGAACGAAGTGGGCGCCCAGGGCATGCAGATCGCGCTCCCGAAACTGGAACTTCTCCTTCGCGAGGACGACCACGCTGCGACCTTCGGGCGTTTCATCGGCCAGCGAGGCCAATTGCGCCGCGTCGGCGAGTTGCGTCTCCGTGACCCCGGCGGCCGGCAGGAAGGCCGTCGCCTGCCGGTTACCGAGCGTGATGGTTCCGGTCTTGTCGAGCAGCAGCACATCCACGTCGCCCGCCGCTTCCACAGCCCGTCCCGACATGGCCAGCACGTTGGCCTGCAACATGCGATCCATGCCCGCGATACCGATGGCCGATAACAGCGCGCCGATTGTGGTGGGAATCAGGCACACCAGTAGCGCCACCAGCGCCGTAACGCTCACCGGCGTGCCCTTGCCGGCCTCGCGAACGGCGAAAACCGAAAACGGAGAGAGCGTCACAGTGGCGAGCAAGAACACGATGGTGAGCGCCGCCAGCAGAATGTTCAACGCAATCTCGTTGGGCGTCTTCTGACGCTTGGCGCCCTCCACCATCGAGATCATGCGCTCCAGAAAGCTCGCGCCCGGTTCTGCCGTCACACGCACCACCAGCCAGTCCGAGAGCACACGCGTGCCGCCAGTGACGCTCGAACGATCGCCGCCGCTTTCCCGGATCACCGGCGCACTTTCGCCGGTGATGGCGCTCTCGTCCACCGAAGCGGCGCCTTCGATCACTTCTCCATCCATCGGGATGATGTCTCCCGCTTCCACCAGGACCACATTTCCTTTGCGCAGCGACGCGCCGCCAACTGACCTGTAAAGCGCTCCATAGCGGGCCTCGTCGAGAAGCTTGGCGGCGACGTCGCGCCTGCTCTTACGCAAGGTCTCGGCTTGGGCCTTGCCGCGGCCTTCGGCCATAGCCTCGGCGAAGTTGGCGAACAGCACCGTGAACCACAACCAGGCGCTCACGGCGAAAATGAATACAGCCGGCGCCTCGCCGCGGCCTCCCAGCGCCTCGAAGCCAAGCACGGTCGTCAGCACGCTTCCCACAAGCACGACGAACATCACCGGATTGCGAACCTGATGCCGGGGATCGAGCTTGCGGAACGAATCGACCAGCGCCTGCCCCAGAATGTGACGTTCGAACAAAGCGCGCGAACGCCGATGCTGCCTGTTCATCGGATAGCCTCCACGATGGGGCCGAGCGCCACGGCCGGAATGTAAGCCAGCGCACCCACCAACACCACCACGCTGGCAAGCAGCGCTACGAATAAGGGAGTGTGCGTCGGCAACGTGCCCGCGCTCGCCGGGATGATCTTCTTGCGCGCCAGCGAACCGGCCATGGCCAGCACCGGCAATGCCACTGCGTAACGCGACAGGAGCATGGCGATCGCACCCGTGATGTTCACCAGCGGGGTGTTCGCGTTATAGCCGGCGAAAGCGCTGCCGTTGTTGTTCCCCATCGATGTGAACGCGTACAGGATTTCACTGAACCCGTGCGCGCCCCGGTTCGCAAGTCCGGCCAGCGCCGAGGGTGAGATCACGGCGATGGCCGTACCCACCAGCACAGCGAGCGGCGAGACCAGGATGGCGATGGAGGCCATCTTCATCTCGTAGGCTTCGATTTTCTTGCCGAGATACTCCGGCGTGCGCCCCACCATCAATCCGGCAAGAAAAACGGCGACGATGGCGAAGAGCACCATGCCGTAGAGGCCCGACCCTACGCCGCCGAACACCACCTCGCTGAGCTGCATCAGGAATAAGGGAACCAGGCCGCCCAAGGGTGTGAACGAGTCGTGCATCGAGTTGACACTGCCGTTGGAGGCGGCTGTCGTCGCGGCTGCCCACATCGCGGAATTGACGGTTCCGAAGCGTACTTCCTTGCCCTCCATGTTGCCGTTCTCGAAGCCGACCTCCAGCCACAAAAGTGGGACGAAGATCACCAGCATGGCGGCGGCCAGCGCCCAGCCCTGCCGCGTGTCGCGCAACATCCGTCCGAACGTGTAGCAGAGCGCAGAGGGGATGAGCAGGATGGACAACATTTCGAGGAAGTTTGCGAGCGGCGTGGGATTCTCGAACGGGTGCGCCGAGTTCGTGTTGAAGAAACCGCCGCCGTTGGTGCCAAGTTGCTTGATGGCAACCTGCGACGCCGCCGGACCCATAGGCAACACCTGCCCGCCGGCGTCCACCCGAACGTAATCGTGCGTGTTCTGAATGACGCCCTGCGACACCAGCGACAGGGCCAGGACGACAGACAATGGCAGCAATATGTAAAGTACGGAGCGTGTAAGGTCGACCCAGAAGTTGCCGATGGCGTTCGCCATGCGGGAAGCAAGACCGCGCGCCAGCGCCACCATGACGGCCATTCCCGTGGCGGCGGAAACGAAATTCTGGACAGTCAGCCCCAGCATCTGGACGAAGTACCCCAACGTGGCCTCCCCGCTGTAGTTTTGCCAGTTGGTGTTGGTCACAAAACTCACCGCGATATTGAGTGCGGTGTGCGGCGCGACGGCCGGAAAGCCGCGCGGATTCCAGGGCAGCGAATTCTGCAGCCGAAGCATCGCATAAACCGCTAGCAAGCCCAGACCGTTGAACCACAGCAGCGATTTGGCGTATTCGCGCCAGGTCATGGAAGCCTCTGGGCGGACGCCGCAGGTCCGGTAGAGCAGCATTTCTAACGGCCTCAGGATGCGGGCGGCCCACGTTGGACCGCCTTCGTACACATCAGCCATGTAGCGGCCCAGCGGCTTCATGGACGCCAGCAGTACCGCCAGGAATACGCCCATTTGCAGGATCGCGTTGCCCGTCATGAGAAGATCTCCGGCTTGAGCAGCGCGACGAAAAGGTAGATCAGCAACCCCGCCGCCAGGACGAGGCAAATCACGTCCATCATATGCATCTACTCCGCGAGCCCAATCGTTCTTGACCCGCTAAGTCGATGCTATCGATGAAACAATAAGGGCCGAGTTAAAACCCGGCCCGAAACTGCAAAGAAAGTATAAAAACCGCGTTCTACTTGGTGGGTCTGCCCGCGGTCCAAAGGATCGCGTTTCGCACCAGCCGCCTGTAGCCCGGGTTGGTGTGCACCAGGTGATCGTGGCCCATCATGGTCGCAAACACCCTGGACTTCTCGTAGGCGCTCACCCACGCCATGGGTCCTTCGGCGTACGGGTGTTCTGTTTTCATGAGGATGGTGTTCGCCGGCGAAACCCACACCTGTTTGTAGGTCTCTTCGATCATATGCAGCGGCCCCACCCCCTGGAGAATGGGGTGCGTCCCCACCTGTTGAACGAAGACTTCCTGGTTGAGTTTGTACTGTGACCTCGGCTGGTCACCAATCGGCGCAACCAGGTAATGCACGCCGACAACTTCCTTCCACCACCACTCCCAGTTGTTGAAGTCCGCGATGGCGTGGTGCAGTACTACCAGGCCCTTGCCGCTCTCTACAAACTCACGCAGCGCCTGTTTCTGTTCCTCGGGGATGTCCTGAATCAGGTCGTACAACACCAGCACGTCGTACTTCTTGGTCAAGCCTTTGCGCGTGTAAGCAAACGGGTGCGGGTCCACGGTCACGGCCATCTCCGGATAACCTTCAAACAGGCTGTAGAAACTGGGGTCGTGGGCGTGGCCTCCGGTCACCACCAGGACGCGCACTGCATCTGCGTTGGGCGCCTCCTTCGGCCAGGTGGCAGGCAGCGTGACGTTGCCGGTCGCGGCCCACTCCGAGCCCCGGGTGAAGGTCACTTTGAAACCTTCCTCCATCAGCGCCATCAGGTCGTGGCCCAAAGCGGTGTGGAAGACGCGCCCCCTGCCGTAATCCACCGTCCAGAGAATAGGCTCGTCCTTGCCGCTGCCGTTCATCTCCTTCGCGTTGAAGGCCGTGCCGATGACCTTTGCTCCTGGGCGCATCTGAAATCCGAAATACAACTCGTCGTTGGCGTAAAAGCCTTCCTCGAGTCCGCGCCCGATCGGGTGATCCGGCACGGTGAACTTCACTTTGAAGATGTGCCGCTTCCCGTGTCCCGTGCGAGGCGGGCCGGGCGTCCATACGGCGCCTACCATGTCGCCGTATTCGGTCCATGGCGGTTCCGTGAAGCCCGCACTGGTCATGTGGTCGCCCAGCACCGGCATGACGCCGAAGCTGTAGTCAGCCGCGTGCACGATCACGAGTCCCTTGCCGCCTCTAACGAAATCCACCAGCGCCTTTTCGGCCGTCTCACCCCAGCGCGGACCGCAGTAATCCGACACCACCACGTCATAGGCGGCCAGCGTTGCCGGGGTCATGCCGGTAGGCTCCTCAGTGACCCGCACGTCGAAACGGCCGCTGTCCACCAGCAGCTTGCGCAAGTACGGCGTCGTAATCCGCCACTCATGGTTATTCCGGCCCGAAAGTATCAACGCCCGGATCTTCCCCGGCTGGAACAAGCGCGCGTTGTTCTGCGCCGGCAGGGCGACGCTGCCCGCAGCCAGCAAGGCTGCGAGCGCCATCATGGTACGCATTTGGAGGTGCATCCCAAACTCCTGTGACTATCCGTTGATCAGCTTGGTCAGGTGCGCGAGGCTGCGCTCGGCCTGGGCCGGCGTTCCGCACTCGACGCTCAACACACCGTCGAAGCCGATGTCCTTCAGGATGCCGATCACCTTGGCCCAATCGACGACACCGTCGCCGCATGCGCATCCCACGGGCGTCCCAGTGACCACGCCGCGCTCCTTGTCCGACTGCTGGATGCTGATGTCCTTGGCGTGCATGTGAACCAGCAGCTTGCCAACCGTCTTCAGTCCTTGGTACGGATCGGCGCCACCCAGCCAGGCATTGCCCGTGTCGTAGTTGACGCGTAGCATGGGCGACTTTACCAGCGTCGCGATGCGCATCAATCCCTCGGTGGTCTTGGTGATGATCTGGTGCGGCTCGATGCCGATGGAGATCCCATAGCGCTCCGCGATCATGCACACGCGCGTCAGCGTGTACTTCATTACATCGAAGACTTCTTCCATGGGCACCCAGGATGGTTTGATGCCTTCGTCGCTGGTGAGTACCGGGGCGCCCACCACCTTGGCGAAGCGGATGGCCTGCTCCATGTATGGAATCGCAATCTCCGGCCGCATCAGCGGGGCGTGCGAGCTGAGCGCGGATGGCTTGATTCCGTGCTGATCCAGGATGTCTTTCATCTCGTACGGATCGTTCTGCATGGAGAACGAATGGTAGTAACCGCCCCCGCTGAGCAATTCATAACCGCTGTGCACCAGCGGTTCGCACCACTTATAGCCGATCTCGGCGGCTCGCGCCACGCCTTCGGCAAACGACTTATCCTCGCAACGGATGTACTCCATGTTTACGCCGACTTGGATCGCCATGGTTCTTCTACCTCTCTAAAGGTTTGGTAAGATGCCTCATCCATGATAATCGCAGGGTGGTACCCTTAGGGACGCCGGCTTGCGAGGGGGGAGATACATGCTACGAATCCTACTGTTGATGGTTTTGGGAACCCTGGTCGTCAGTGCCGCGGCGAAGGACGAACTTCTCGAAGCCGACCGCGAGTTCGGAAAAGCCGTGGCCGCGCGCGGAATAGACGGCTGGGTGGAGTGCTTTGCCGAGGACGGCAAGATGTTCCCGGCCGGCGGGGAGGTCGTCGAAGGCAAGAAGGCCGTCCGCGAGTTGATGGCGGCGCGTTTTGCGCAACCGGGTTTTTCGCTGCACTGGACACCGCTGGGCGCGGAACTCGCGCGCTCGGGCGATTTCGGCTACACCTATGGCATGTCCGAATCGCGCTTCACCGGTAAGGACGGAAAGCTAATCGTCGCCACGGGCAAGTACATCACGGTCTGGAGAAAAGAGAAAAACGGCGCCTGGAAGGTTATCGCCGACATCGGCAACGCCACGCCGCGCAAGCCGTCGAATTAACGCGCCGCAATTCTCTCCCGCAGTTCGGCCAGGATCGCCGCGGTGGAGTCCTCGATGGACAGTTCTCCGCTCACCACCACATCCGCGAAGCGCTCGGTGGGCCAGATGTACGTTTCGGCACTCGGACGCACGGTCTTTTCATATTGCTCGCGCACGCTTTCAGGTGTTCGCCCGCGCTCGGCTACGTCCCGCGCCAGACGCCTCTTAAAACAAGTGCCGGGCGTCGTCTTCACGAAGACCTTCGTATCCAGGGCCCCTCGCACCTCTTCCCAATAGAGCGTGAACAGGCCTTCCACGATCACGAATTCACGAGGTTCGACGCGGCGGCCCCCCGGCGCGCGCGTGTGGCGCGTGAAATCGTAGATCGGCTCCTCGATCGCCTCCCCGGCACGCAGCCGTCTCAACTGATCAAAGAGTAACTCCCATTCCAGGGCGTCCGGCAAGTCGAAATTCGATTTCCGCCGCTCTTCCAGCGGCAGATCGTCCATTGGCCGGTAGTAGCTGTCCAGAGTCATGACGGAGGCGCCGCCCAGTTGTTGGGCCAAACGGTTGGCCAGCTCCGATTTTCCTGCTCCGGAAGGTCCGGCAATACCTATGATGTGGGGCTTCACTTGATAAACCGCCATTGTCGCACAGGGCCGCGCATATGACCTTGCGGCCGTGCCGGTGTCTGTACACTGAAGAAGACCTATGAAAGGCCTCGAACTCTACCATAAAGCGCGAACCCGGATCCCGGGCGCCACGCAACTTCTCTCTAAGCGCGCGGAACTGCACGCCCCGGAGCAGTGGCCGCCCTACTATGCGCGTGCCAAGGGAGCGGAGGTCTGGGACCTGGATGGCCGCAAGTTCGTCGATATGTCGTACGCGGGCATCGGCTCCTGCATTCTAGGTTATGCGGACGCGGATGTCGACGACGCCGTCCGCGCGGCGATCGATGCGGGCTCGATGTGCACGCTCAATGCGCCCGAGGAAGTCGAACTGGCCGATCTGCTCTGCGAGTTGCATCCCTGGGGCGACATGGTGCGTTACGCCCGATGCGGGGGCGAGGCCATGGCCGTGGCGGTGCGCATCGCGCGAGCGCGGTCGGGCAGGGGAAAGGTCGCCTTCTGCGGGTACCACGGATGGCACGATTGGTATCTGGCCGCGAATCTCCCCCAAGGAGACGCGTTGGATGGGCACTTGCTTCCGGGCCTGGCCCCGGCCGGCGTCCCGGCGTCTCTCAGCGGCACGGCATTGCCGTTCCATTACAACCGGCTCGACGAACTCGAACGGATCGTTGCGGCAAATCGCGGGGAACTCGCCGCCATCGTGATGGAGCCGGTCCGGAGCACCGAGCCGCTCGCCGGCTTCCTGGAGTCGGTGCGCGCCCTGGCAGATGACACAGGGGCCGTCCTGGTCTTCGACGAGGTGACGGCCGCCTTCCGGGCGACGACCGGCGGCATCCACCTGCGCTACGGCGTCGCTCCGGACATCGCTGTTTTCGCCAAGGCGATTTCGAACGGCTATCCCATGGCCGCCATCATCGGCCGCGGCGATGTTATGAGCGCGGCCGAAGGCAGCTTCATCAGCAGCACATATTGGACCGAGAGGATCGGCCCTACCGCCGCGCTCGCGACTATCCGCAAACACCGTGAGCGCGACGTGGTGCGGCATCTTGAAGAAATGGGCCGCTTTGTGCAGGAAGGCTGGCGCTCGGCTGCCGAACGCGCGGGACTGCCTGTCACTGTGTCGGGTATGCCGGCACTCTCGCACTTCAGCATCAACCTGGCGAACGCTCAAGCTGTGCGCACGCTTTTCACGCAGATGATGCTGGATCGCGGTTTCCTGGCCACCAACGCGTTCTACGCGATGTACGCGCACTCGACTGTCCAGGTGGGACAGTATCTGGCCGCGGTTCAAGAGGTGTTCCGCGAGTTGGCCGCCGCCATCGAGCGCAACGAGGTTGAGCGGTTGCTACGCGGCCCCGTGGCGCACGCTGGATTCTACCGGCTGACTTGAGAGCGTTCGTTCATGCTCGCGCCGGATCGCCGCGCTCGGGGTCGAGACCCAGTTCGATGATGGCCCGCGAAGCGCGCGCAGCATCGAACTTGCCTTCCCGGGCCAGGCTCGCCAGCGTCGCCGCTGCAATCGACTCGGCGTTCACCTCGAAGTGCCGCCGGAGGTGCTGGCGGTTGTCGCTGCGGCCGAATCCGTCGGTACCCAGGCTCACCAGGCGTCCCGCGAGCCACGGCGCGATCTGGTCCGGAACGATCTTCATGTAATCGGTGGCGGCGATGCACGGGCCTTCCGCGCCTTCCAGCGCTTCGAGCACGTACGGCCGCCGCGCGGGCAGCGCCGGGTGCAGCCGGTTCCAACGCTCCACTTCCAGGGCTTCGCGGCGCAACTGGTTGTAGCTGGTGGCGCTCCACACGTCTGCCGCTATGCCATACCGGTCCGCCAGAATGAGCTGTGCGCGAAGAGCTTCGTTCAGGATCGAACCGCTGCCGAACAGCTGCACCTGCGCCTTACCGCCCACCGCAGCCCGGAGCTTGTAAAGGCCCCTCAGGATGCCTTCTTCAGTGCCCGCGGGCATGGGCGGCTGCGCATAGTTCTCGTTGCCCACCGTGATGTAGTAAAAGCAATCTTCATTCTGTTCGTACATCCTCCGGATTCCCTCCCGGACGATGACGGCCACCTCGTAGGCGTAAGCCGGGTCGTAGCTCAAGCAGGTCGGCACCGTGCTGGCCAGCACGTGGCTGTGGCCGTCCTGGTGCTGCAGCCCTTCGCCGGCGAGCGTGGTGCGTCCGGCCGTGCCTCCCACCAGGAAGCCGCGCCCGCGTGAATCGGCGAACGCCCAAACCAGGTCGCCCACGCGCTGGAAGCCGAACATGGAGTAGTAGATGAAGAACGGGATCATGGCCACGCCGTAGTTCGAATACGCCGCGCCGGCCGCCGTGAAGGAGCTCATGGCTCCGGCTTCCGTGATCCCCTCTTCCAGGATCTGCCCGTTCTGCGCTTCCTTGTAGTAGAGGAACATCTCGCGGTCCACGGGCTTGTACAACTGGCCTTGGCTTGCGTAGATGCCCACCTGGCGGAACAGCGATTCCATGCCGAATGTGCGGCCTTCGTCCGGGACGATGGGCACCACATAGCGGCCCAACTCCGGATGCTTCAGCAGGATCGTCAGTATGCGCACGAAGGCCATCGTGGTGGACACGGCGCGGCCTTCCGATCCGGCGATCGTCTCCTCGAAGAATTCGAGCGGAGGCGCTTTGTGCGTAATGGGCCGAGGCCGCCGCGCCGGCACAGGACCGCCCAACTCCTCCCGCCGCTCCTGCAGGTATCGCGCCTCGGGACTGTCCTCCGGCGGGCGGTAGAACGAGATCGTGTGCACGGCCTCTTCCGGAATGGGCACCTCGAACCGCTCCCGGAAGTACTCCATCTCCTTCTCGTTCAGCTTCTTCTGCTGGTGTGTGACGTTGCGGCCCTCGCCGGCTTCACCCATGCCGTAGCCCTTCACGGTCATGGCCAGAATCACCGACGGCGCCCCGCGCGTTTCCACGGCGCGCTTATAGGCGTTATAGACTTTCTGCGGATCGTGGCCGCCGCGGCGGAGCTTTGCCAGTTGCTCGTCACTCATGTCCTTCACCAGTTCGAGCAGCTCCGGATACTTGCCGAAGAACTCCTTGCGTACGTATGCGCCGCCGCGCACCGCCAGGTTCTGCAATTCTCCGTCGACAAGCTCGCCCATGCGTTTAACCAGGAGGCCCGTCGTGTCGCGCGCGATCAACTCGTCCCAGTTGTCGCCCCAAATCACTTTGATGACGTTCCAGCCCGCGCCGCGGAACGCCGCTTCCAGTTCCTGTATGATGCTGCCGTTGCCGCGCACCGGCCCGTCCAGCCGCTGCAGGTTGCAGTTCACCACGAAGATCAGGTTGTCCAGCTTCTCGCGAGAGGCCAGCGTGAGGGCACCCAGCGTTTCCGGCTCATCGCTTTCGCCGTCGCCGACGAAGGCCCAGATTTTGCGCGGCGTGGGGGGAATGATCTGCCGGTTTTCCAGGTAGCGCATAAAGCGCGCCTGGTAAATGGCGTTAATAGGCCCGATGCCCATCGACACGGTCGGGAACTGCCAAAAGTTCGGCATCAGCCAAGGATGCGGGTACGAGGCCAGGCCGGGCTCTCCACGCAACTCGTGGCGGAAGTTCTCCAGGTGCTTTTCGCTCAAGCGCCCTTCCATGAAGGCGCGCGCGTAGACGCCCGGGCTGGAGTGGCCCTGGAAGTAGACCAGGTCGCCGGGCTGGTCACCCAAGCTGCCGTGGAAGAAATGGTTGAACCCCACTTCGAGCAACGTGGCTAGGGACGCGTAACTCGAAATGTGCCCGCCGATCCCGGGATCGTACTTGTTGGCGCGCACCACCATGGCCATGGCATTCCAGCGGGTCAGGCTCTTGATCCGGCGCTCCAGTTCGCGGTCGCCGGGGTAGGGGACCTCGTCTTCGGCCGCGATGGTGTTCAGAAATGGTGTGTTCAGCTTGAAGGCGCGCTGCACGCCCTGCATGGCCGCGCGATCCGCCAGCCGTTCGAGCAGGAACGCCGCGCGGTCCGGACCCGCTTCATCCAGTACCTGATCCAGGGCGTCCAGCCACTCGGAAGTCTCTTGAGGATTCGCATCCTCTCCGGCATCCAGTCTTCTCATGAGCATGGTGAAATACGGGATCTGCTACAAACATAGCTGTAAGAATCGTCGAGTGCAAACCAGCCGAAATGATCCCACACTATTAGGATGCCGGGCGCGAAGCGGAAGATGCGCCGGCCGCCAACGTATCCATGATTGTCCCGCCGCCCGCATTGTTGCGACAATCGTTTCGATGACACCTCGCGAACGTTGGCTCGCCGTACTGGCCGGCGAGAAGCCCGACCGCCAGCCCTGCGACTATTGGGGAACGGCCGAAGTCACCAGCCGCCTTATGAAGGACCTCGGTTGCGCGGACGAACGCGCGCTGTACGAGCGCCTTCGCGTCGATAAGCTGATTCACCTGGCTCCCAAGCACCGCTTCGCCACCGAAGACACGTGGCATATGCAGTCGCTTTACAGCATCTGGCACATCAAGACCACCGACATCGCTTACGGCGAAGGCATTGGCACTTACACCGAAACCATAGCGCCTCCGCTCGCTACCGCGACCACCGTCGCTGAGATCGACGCTTTCGATTGGCCTGATCCCGCCGATTGGGACACCGCCGGCTTCGCCGCGCAGTGCGAGCCATGGAAAGGTTATCCGATCCTGGGCGGCTGCTACGAGCAGTTCTATCTCTACTGCCGGTTGCGCGGCATGGAGCAGGCGCTCGAAGACGTGGTGGCGAACCCCGGCATCGCCGAGGCCATCCTGGATCACATTTTCCAGATCCATTACGAAGTGATTGATCGCACGCTGAAGGCGGCGCCCGGCTTGGTCGACATTGTTTACGTGGCCGAGGATCTGGGCACCCAGGAGTCCCTGCTGATGAGCCCGCGGTCGTTTCGCCGCCACCTGAAGCCGCGCATGCTGAAGATGGCAGAGATGGTGCATTCGCACGGCGTCAAGGTGTTTCATCACGATGACGGTGCCATACGCCCGCTGATTCCGGAATTGATCGAACTCGGAATCGATATTCTGAATCCCATTCAGTGGCGCTGCCGTGGCATGGAGCGCGAGGGGCTGGCGAGGGATTTCGGGCCCAAATTGGTTTTCCACGGTGGCGTGGACAACCAGCACACCATGCCGTTCGGCTCCCCCGAAGACGTGCGCCGCGAGGTGGCGGATAACATCCGCATCTTCAGCGCCTGCCGCGGTTACGTCGTCGCGCCGTGCCACAATCTTCAGGCCAACACGCCGACTGCGAACATCGTGGCGCTGTACGACGCGGTGGAGGAGTTCGGCACGCGATGAGCGAACTCGTCCGCGTCGACCTCGAGCCGCTTGGCCGCAGCCTGGAGGTTGAGTCCGGTTCCCCGCTGCAGGACCTGTTGTTCGCCAACGGAGTTGAGTTTCCCTGCGGGGGCCGCGGCAAGTGCAAGCGCTGCCGGGTGAGAGTTCTCTCGGGGAAGCTGACGCCCACGGAAGAAGAGCGCCAGATTCTCGGCGATGCGGATGTCGAAGCCGGCTGGCGCCTGGCATGCCGGGCCCGCGTCGAGGGGCCGGTGAAGCTGGACGTGGCGCAGTGGGAAACCACGATCCTGACCGACGAGAGTGTCTTCGAATTCACGCCATCGTCCGGACTCGGTGTGGCCGTGGACCTGGGGACCACCACGCTGGTCGCGCAATTGCTTGACCTCGCGACGGGCCGCGTGCTCGCCGTGCGCACCGCACTAAATCCGCAAGCCGCTTACGGCGCCGACGTCATGAGCCGGGTCGAGTTGGCCGTTGCCGGTGGAGGCGCCGCGAAGCTGCGGGATTTGATCCGGGACGAAATCGGCCGCATGGTGGGCGAACTCGCCGAAGGCCACGCGCTCGACCACCGGAAAGTGCGCGACGTGGTCATCGTGGGCAACACCGTCATGCACCACCTGTTCTGCGGCCTCCCACTCGATAATCTGGCCCGCGCACCATTCGAAACCGACGGCGATGGACTGGTGTCGTTCAAAGCCCGCGAACTGGCCTGGCCGCTCCCTGACGGGACCCGAGTGCGCTTCCTGCCATGCCTGGGCAGCTTCGTTGGCAGCGACATCCTGGCTGGCATCGTAGCCACCAAAATGCATCAGAGCGACCAACTGGTGGCGCTGATCGACCTCGGTACGAACGGCGAAATCGTGGTGGGAGGCCGGGATCGCATGATCTGCGCCTCTACGGCGGCGGGGCCCGCCTTCGAGGGGGGGCGCATCAGCATGGGCATGCGCGCCGCGACAGGCGCCATTTCCGCGGTTTCTGTAGACGACGGGCGGCTCTCATGCAAGGTGATGGGAGGCGGCGCGCCGCGCGGTCTGTGCGGCAGCGGGCTGGTGGATGCCGTCGCGGCCGGCCTTGAACTCGGCGCGATCTCCGCGCGGGGACGGATCAAACACGGTAAATCATGGGAGATCCTTAGTCCCGTCAGGCTGACGCAAAACGACGTTCGCGAACTGCAGCTTGCCAAGGGGGCTATCGCCGCTGGCGTGCGGATCCTGCTGGCGCGGTTGGGCGCGGCGCCGTCCGATGTCACGCGGGTGTACCTGGCCGGGGCGTTCGGCAATTACGTCAGCCGCGCGAGCGCCCGCCGCATAGGGTTACTCGACTTCCCGCTGGACCGGATCGAACCGGCCGGAAACACCGCCCTGCTGGGAGCCAAGCTCGCCCTCTTCAGCGCCGACCTTGGAGAGGAACTGCACTCCCGAGTGCGAAGCACAACCGAACACCTCTCCCTGGCGGCGGATCCGGCCTTTCAGGACACCTACGTCGACGAAATGCTGTTCCCGGCGGCCTGATCCGGCGCCGGCGGATCGCCCATGACCCGTGCGAGGAACTCCGGTATTTCGAACACGGCGCGATTCTCTATGCGTGCGGCGTTGGCGCGGCGCCGCTCAAGGCGCTCCGGTTCGAGAAATTCGCGCACCACTGCGTCGATGTGCCGGAAGTTGCGCACGACCTCGCCTACGCCGGTCTCGCGGATCCACACGGCGTTGTAGCGCTCCTGCGGCAGGGTCCAGGCGTTGCTCTCCACGATCACCGGGAGCTTCATCGCCAGCGCCTCGCTGACGCTTCCTGGGCCGGGCTTCCCGATCAGAAAGTCCGCCAGTTGCATGAAACGCGGCACTTCCTTGGTGAAGCCCTCGATGTGGACCGGGATCCGCCAGCGGGCAGCGCGCAGCCGTGCCGTCAGCTTCGCGTTGCGCCCGCAGATCAGGATGAGTTGCAGGTCGAGGCCGCTCGAGTCGAGCTTACGGGCGATCTTCTCGATTACACCCGAACCCTGTCCTCCGAACAGCACAATTGCCGTCGTTCGGCCCGGGTCAAGCCCCAGGCGCACGCGCTCCGCGGCCCGATCCCATGCGGCGGGCTCATAGAAGCGCGAGTTGAGGATCATGCCCGAGGCGCGGAAGATTTTCTCCGGCCGGATACCCATCGAGCGCGCCTGCTCCACAGCCCTGTCCGTGCCACAGACGACGTATTGATCCTGCGGCTCCAGCCAGAAGTGCGGCGGGTAGTCGGCCAGGTCGGTGAGTACCGTGACCATGGGCGTCCCCGGTAATACATTGTGGAGGCTCTCAAAGATGGCCCGGTTGAAATTCGGGATCAGGGAGACCGCCAGGTCCGGCCGGCTGCGCCTCCAGTGTTCTTCAATGAGGCGGACCTGCTTCGAGTGGTAGAGCCGGATCATCAGGTGCATCCCGCGCGTGAGTTGCGGCGAGCCCAGCGTCCACCCCTTCTTCAGCATGAGGTTGTAGACGTCCTCCAGCCGCAATCCTGTGATCTTGCGGAACACGTCCAGCGGATCCAGCATCTCCTGCAGGTTCACCAGCCGGATCTCCCAGGGCCGGCCCTGGCGCGTGATCACCTCTCGCAGGGCGTTGGCCGCGCTGCGATGGCCGCCGCCTGCGTCGAAGAAGAAGAAGTCGATCTTTCGTGCCGCTGCCGGTTGGCTCATCCGATGGACTCTTTCTATTCTCGCGCACGCTTCCGCAATTCGAAATCCATCCACTGGACGGCGCTCTCCGTCGTCTTTCGGCCTGAATGGTTGCGCGCGACGACGCGGAGCACGTAGACGCCCTCGGGCGTATCGGGGATAAAACGCAGTTCCCGTGCCACGTTGAAATCGCTCCGTCCCCCAATAGCGACGGGGTCAATCGGATGCGGCCGGCCCGTCCAGACGATCTTGCCGTCTCGAAAGACATGTTCCTGGATCTCGGTTGTTGCAGCCGGTGAAGACTTGGGATTGTACACGGTGAATGAGTAACCGATGGGATCATCCGGCGCGAAGCGGCGCACGGCGGGTCCTTGTGCCGGCCTGTCCGCATCCGTGCCGCCACCAGTCGCACAGCGCATCTCAATTCCGGACAGGGCCAACTGATTGCGCCTCAGATCGGGCACTTCAAGAAACTGCCCCGCGGAGCCGACCTTGCCGGAGAAGGCATCTCGCACAGCCGCGCGCACCTGGTAAGGCCCGGGCACCGCAGCCTCGTGCAGCATCTCAAGAACGAAACCTCGGTTGGCAGCTTCCTCGATCTTATCCGGCTCGATGCGGATTTCGAAACTATGTGCGGTGGGCGCGGCTGTCGAGCCGTTCGCCGCGAAGGCTGCCACCGCCACGTCAACCTGCGCTTTGCGCCATCCCTCGCCATCCTCCCGGAAGCTGAGGCTGCGGCCGTTGATATGCAAGTACGTGTGGATAAAAGTACCTTTCGATGGTGCGCTCACAAAGAGCGGCGTAATACGTACGCCGATGCCACTTGAATGGAATGCCGAGGTGATCGCCGCTAGAAGCTGCCTCTCCGGTGTCTGTGGAACCTGCCTTTGCGGCTTGTCCGCGATACCCACGAAGCCAGCCCTGGTTCGTACACGCAGATCCGGGTGTGTCGCTTGCACTTTCAGCCGGTGATACTTGGCCCCTCCGCCAAGGGTTGAAAACGTTCCTTCGTCCGGGCTGTAACCCAGTAGGTAGTAACCGCTCTGATCCCGCACCGCCTGGCGCGCGGCTCCGGCCAGATCGTTCGTCTCGGAGTAGAACAACCCACCGGTTTCGCGAGCCAGGTAAGCCATGCCTTCCTGCTTCTCGTGGAAATCCCGGTTGCGCTGTTCGAGCTTCTGTTGGATGCCGCCTCCGCGGGTGTTGTCGCTCGCGCGCAGTCCCAGGTAGTGGAGACCCCGGGCGTCGACGGTGTAGAAGACCACGCCCGCCCGGCTGGCGAGATCCACAAGTTCGCGCACCCGGCTGGGAACGGGATTGCCGTTGCGGACGTCCTCGGGCGAGATGAACAATTGGATCCCATCCGAAAAGAGGATCACGGATTTGCGCCCCGGCATCTCTCTCAGTTGTTCGATCGCGTGGGCAAGCGCGCCAAGCGTGCCGAGCGTGTAAGCCTGCGCGCGGGCACGCTCGAATTCGCGGATGCTTTGCGGCCGGGTGCGCTTGCTCCTGTCGTCGGAGCCGTCGTGCCGAATGTCATTCTCATCAAAGGCGCGAATGGCATCGATGCCGCCGCGCCCCAGCCCGCTCCATCTCACCTGGTCGATGGCCGTGTGCAGCAGGCGCTTGTCGTTGGTGAATTGCTGCAGCACGCCGGAACTCGACGCGGTGCGCAGGATTGCCGCCGCGTCGGCTGCACCCATCTGCTCATCCACAAACTTGCGCAGCGCATCCTTGACCAACGGGAAGCTTTGCATGGAGATGCCCAGATCGTCCACCACCAACGCGATGGTGCGCCGGGTGGCCTCCCGCACGAGAGGGACCGGCGGCGCCATGGATCGCTGCTTCGCCGCCAGGCCGCGCTCCTCGGCGGCTTTCAACCTCGCGGGCGGTTTAGCCTCCGCGCCGGGGACTTCGACATAGGAGAAGTGGGTAATCGCCTGCTCCTTGCCGTCCTGGAACAGTCTGAAATCGTCACGCGTCAGGTTTGGTACGTTGTTTCCATGCTTGTCCGTTACGACGGCGTCGATCTGGACCAGCCTGACAGTCACGCGCAGCACCGGTTCCTCCATCTGCTGAGCGGAGAGAATAGTTCCTAGCCCAATCAACGCGGTGCGGATAAGCGGCATAGAACGATAATAGGATGTTTACGCCATGAACAGACTGCTCCTGCTGCTGCTCTTTGCCACTCTAGCCGCGGCCTCTAACCGGCTGCCGTCGAACCTGCCGCCGGAGATTTACGCCTGGTTCTGGATGGAGCCGGAGTTTCAACCGGAGGGCTATCGAGCCTTCATCGACCTCATCGCCGATCATTCCAATTTCGGCCTCCTTACTACGAGTCCGCGCCTTCCTTCGCGGGAGGTCACCGAGCCGGAGACCCACGACCAGGTCAAGCGCGCTGTCCTCTACGCTCATTCGCGCGGTCTTCGCGTGGCCTTCGATCTTGATGTGCGCCTGGCGCGAGGCGCGTTCCACAAACAGTATCCGGATCAGCAGCAGTGGATGTTGCGCATTGTCGAGGTGCCGGAAAAACAGACGAGTGTAACGGTGCGGCCGCTCGTACTTTCCGACCACATGACGGGACGCGGAGGATCGTATGAAACGCTGAGTGGAAAGCTCCTGGGAGTCTTCCGGCGAAGCGCTAACAACCAGCTCGTCGTAGTTCAGTCGGTGCGCGCCGCGGTCGAATCCGCCTCGGAAGTGAGAGTGGGGGTGCCGGCGGGCGCAGGATACATCGTGGCCGCGGCGTTCGAGTACCGCACGCCGGACGTGTTCGCGCCCGCGCTCCTCGAGTTTCAACGCTCCATCTACGAGCAGTACCGCGACATCCCGCTGGACGGTGCCATGAAAGACGAGTGGGGCTTTCCGCCCGTTTACGGTGCGGGTCCGCGCGGGGGCGATTTCTGGTACTCGCAAAGTTTCGCGTCCGCCTGGCGCAAGGCCGGCGGCGGCGACATGGTCCGTGACTGTGTCCTGATGTACACCGGTGTGGGCGGCACGCACCAGGCGCGTATCAGCGCCGCCAACCGTTACGGGCGCCTGCTGCTCGAACGCAATGCCGAAATCGAGCGCTCCTACTATTCAGAACTGAAGCGCGTGTTCGGTGCACAGGCTTTCGCCGGCACGCACGCCACCTGGGGCATCATGCCCAGCGGCGATGCCTTCAAAAACGGCTACGACTGGTGGTGGGCAACGCGAGACTATGGGCAGACCGACGAGGATTTCCCGATCTCCTTGCGCACTTCCCTGGCTAAGAAAATGGGCGGACCGGTCTGGTACAACCAGTATTACAACGCGGACATTGAACCGTATGCGAAGGAGGTGTGGCGCGACGCGCGCGCGGGCGGCCGCGTGAATTTCCATCCTTTGTGGCCGTCGGCAGTGGATGCGGACGCGAATGTGCGCCTGCTCTCGAGCCCCGCTGTCCGGGCGGAGAATCGCATTCGCCTTTTGAACTATGTGAGCTGGGCGCCGCGGGATTGCCCGGTGGCGGTGGTCTTTGGCCACGCGGCGGCGGCGAACTGGCTGGGCCCGCGCTTCGGTGATCTCGGTATCGACTTCGCCGAGTCGATGTGGCGCGAAGGATTTCCCGCCGACATCATCCCGTCCACCGAGATCGAATCCGGCGCTCTCAAAGTCGGCGATGATGGCTTGGTGCGTTACGGCGTGCAGCAGTACCGCGCCCTGGTGTTTCTGAACACCGAATACGAGCCGCGCAGCACGTTCGAGTTTCTGCGCCGCGCGGCGCGTTCCCATACCGCCACGTTTGTGCGGGACACAGCCGCGGCCGCGGGCGTAATCCCCGGCGCGGGTCTCGACCCTACGCCCGAACGGGTGGCGGTCTTCCTGAGAGGTTCCCACACGCTGCACGACGATCCAGCGGATCTGGCCCGTCTCACGGACGGTACCTGCATCCTGGCGCGCGGAGAACGCAACCCGGCGGGCGACGCGATTGATGAAACCTTCTACTGCGGCAAGACAAGGGTGCGCGCCCGGGCGACCGGTGTCTTCGCCGTCCGGCTCTCCGGCACCGACGAATTGAAGTCGCTGGCCGGTTCCGAAGTTCGCCTCGTGGAAGCCGGGAAGCTGCGCTTTGAATTCACACAGCCAATCGACTTCGCCCTTTGGCGGGACGCTCAGGGCGCACTGCACGGCGTGGTGCAGGGGAATACACCCGTCCCGGACCGGCTTCTCCAGTTGACAAAGGACTGGGTGCGTCTCGATAACAAAGAGGAAGCACGATGACACTGGCATGGTTTGTCGCGGGAGTGGTTTTGGGAGCGCTGGCGGCGGCGCTGATTCTATATCGGAAACTGGCGCAGGTCGAGGCCGCCCGCCAGGTCGCTGAAACGCGGGTGGCCGCTGCCGACGCGTCCGCGGCCAAAATCAACGAGACCATTCAATCGCTCTCCGACGCGGCGCTGCGTTCCAACCAGGCGTCGTTCCTGGAGAACGCCCGCACCACGCTCGACACCGTTCGCGCCCAGATCACCGGGGATCTTGCGCAGCAGCAGACCGCCGTCACGGGCGTGGTCCGTGCGATGAGCGAGACCATCCAGCGCCTGGAGGCGCAGAGCAGGGAAATCGAAAGCGCGCGTCAGAAGGTCTACGGCGGCCTGCAACAGCAGATAGAGCGTCTGTCGCGGGAAACTTCCACTCTCTCCAACGCGCTGCGCGCCCCGCAAGTGCGCGGCCGTTGGGGCGAAACCACGCTCCGGCGCGTGGTCGAATTGGCCGGCATGGTGAAGCACTGCGATTTTGTCGAGCAGGAAGCCCTGGACTCCGGACGCCTGCGCCCGGACATGGTCGTGATGCTGCCGGGCGGGCGCTCGATCGCGGTGGATGCCAAGGTGCCGCTCGCGGCGTTCCTGGATGCCGCGGCTGCCGAGGACGATGCCAGGCGCCGCGATGCGTTGAAGCGGCACAGCCAGCATGTGGCTGAGCATGCCGCCAAGCTGGGCGCCAAAGCCTATTGGAGCCAACTGCAGCCTTCGCCCGAACTGGTCGTGCTGTTTCTGCCGGGCGACCACTTCCTGAGCGCCGCGCTCGAGTTCAATCCCACGTTGGCCGACGACGCTCTCGAACGCAAGGTTCTGTTGGCGACGCCCGCAACGCTCATCAGCGTCCTGAAGGGTGTCTCCTACGATTGGCGCCAGCATCAGCTTGCCGAAAGCGCCGAGGAGATTCGCCGCCTTGCCTCCGAACTGTATGAGCGGACGCTCACCGTGCAGGATTACTACGCCGACACGGGCCGGCACCTGGATCGCGCCGTGCAGGCCTACAACCGCAGCGTGGGCAGTTGGGAGAACCGCCTACTGCCCTCGCTCCGGCGCATCCGCGAGTTGGGTGCCACCGCGGGCGAGGAACCCGCGGCGCCGGAGCAAATCGACGTCGTCGCGCGCGATCCAAAGATGCTGGAACCGTTCAAGGACTAAAATGCCGATGCGCAGGTTGCTGCTCTTTTTGGCGCGCCGCCGCCTCCTCCGCCGTTGGATGGAACACTCTTCGACGGCCGCCCTGCTCACCAGGCGCTTCATCGCCGGCCAGTCGTTGGACGATGCGATTTCGGTTTGCGCCGCTCTGGCCGCGGAACGTATGTTCGCGACGATAGACCGCCTCGGCGAAAACGTGACGTCCATCGAAGAAGCCGCCGCCTCGCGGGACACGTATCTCGACGTCTTGGAGCGGATTGCCGCCGCGTCCTCTCACACCACGATCTCGATCAAGTTAACCCAGTTCGGCATGGACTTATCCGAACAAGCTTGCCGGGAGAACGTCACCGCGCTGGCCGAACGCGCGTGCCGCCTGGGCACTCGCGTCGAAGTGGACATGGAGTCGCACGAATACGTCGACCGGACGTTGCGCCTCGCCACTGATCTGCATCACCGTTTCAACTGCGTCCGGGCCGTCATCCAGTCGTACTTGTACCGGAGCGAGGAGGATATCGAGGCGCTGTGCGACGCAAGCGTGCCCGTGCGCCTGTGCAAGGGTGCATATCTGGAACCACGCACGGTGGCCTTCCCACGCAAACAGGATGTGGATGCCAACTACCTGAAGCTCATGTACGTGCTTTTGGACCGCGGGGCGAACCCGGCCTTCGCCACGCACGACGAAAAAATCATTCGCTCCATCCAGGCCTACGCGCGATTGAAGGACATCTCCCCCGAGAGCTTCGAGTTCCAGATGCTTTACGGGATTCGCCGCGACTTGCAGCGCGAACTTACGCGTGAAGGCTACCGTGTCCGCCTCTACGTGCCGTACGGCACCGCCTGGTACCCGTACTTCATGCGCCGCTTAGCCGAGCGGCCCGCCAACATCCTCTTCCTGCTGCGAAATCTGCTGCGCCGCTAGCGCCCGGGTGACGCAACTTTCACCTCGAAAAAGCCGTCTAATATTGCATGAAGTACTGGGGCTTCTTCGTGCTGAAGTTGCTCGTGACGGCGATTGTGGGATTCGTTCTGTGGGAAGCGATCCACGTGATTTGGCCGTCCTCGCGTCTCAGCTACTACGGCGTACCGGCGCCCCGGTTCGGACACGATCTGGTCTATACCCTGGTCTTGCTGCTCTACAACCTCGTCCTGCAGGGCCTCATCTGGCTGAGCATATGGGACCAGCGATATCGCTGCCGGATCTGCCTGCGGCGCTTGCGCATGCCAGTGGAGCAGGGTTCATGGAGCCATATGCTGTTGTTCGGCCCGCCGCATACCGAGTATATTTGCACTTACGGGCACGGCGCGCTCGATGTGCCTGAGATTCCGGTTTCCGGACGTCCCGTCTGGAAGCGCAACGAGGACATGTGGAAGGAACTGTTCAAGCCCCGAGAACGTTCGCGGTAAGGCTCGCCGTCGCGGTTGTCCTGCTGGTGGCCTTCGGAGTGATAGCCGCCCGCCTGGTGCCGCCCTACTTTCATCACTACCAATTCAAGGGCTACATCGAACAGATGGCGGATAGCCAGGAGACTGGCGGTCTGCCGGAGGAAATGCTTCGTATCCGTGTGATAGACGGGGCACGGCGGCGCGGTCTGCCTGTGCAGGCCGGCCAAGTTCGCATCTCGCGTGGCGCCTCAGGCATGAGCATCGACGTCCGCTACGTTGTGCCCGTGGACATCTACGTGTCCACCGTGATCCTGCACTTCCACACGCACGCCGGCGCACGCTGACACAGACTCTCCGGGTTCCGCTAGACTGTCCAAGATGGGACAACTACTTGCCGGTGTTGGACGTGCCGACATTACTCCCGCGTCCGGCACTCCGCAGGGCGGGTGGGGTGCGCAGACGCACCAGCGCGGCCTGGGCGCGGACATGCCCATGTACGCCACGGCACTGGCTCTTTCCGACGGCAACGAAACCCTGGCGATCGCCGATGTGGATGCCATCGGCTTCGACGGCGTTTGGACCGCGCGCATCCTCGACGCCATCTCTTCGACAACCGGGCTGGCGAAGGACCACATCCGCTTCTCCTGCACGCACACGCACTCCGGGCCGAATACTTTCCGCCTCGGCAACATCAGCGAAGGCCTGGACATGGTGATGAGCTACCTGGACAGTCTCCCGCTTCGCATTGCCGGTGCGGTTTACCAGGCGCTCCAAACGATGCGGCCGGTGCGTTGCGCGGCAGCGGAAGGCCGCTCGGAGATCAATGTAAACCGGCGCTTCCGCGTGCCAGGCGGCGGAATGGCCGTGGGCCGGAACTGGGGCGGCGCCGCGGATCCCACGGTGCGTGTGGTGCGCTTCGACGCGCTGGATGAAACGCCGGTGGCCACCATCGTCCACTACGCCTGTCACGGCACGACGATCGCCTGGCAGAACAAGCTGTTCACGCCAGACTATCCGGGCGTGTGCCGCCAGGTGGTCGAGCGGGAAGTAGGCGGGACGTGCCTGTTCCTGCAGGGCGCAGCCGGGAATTTGACCCCCCGGCGCGGCTTCACCGGCGACCTGCGTGTGTACCGATGGTTGGGCCAACGGCTCGGCTTGGCCGCCGCCGAGACGGCTCTCGCCATCGAAACGTTGCCGAAGCGCGAACGTTACGCCGGCGTGCTGCAATCCGGCGCGGCCATAGCCCTTTACGACGACGAACCGTTGGAGCCGCCTGCGCCGGAACTACGCATGATCACGCGCATGGTGGAGCTTCCGCTGAAGCAGTTCGATGCGCCGGAGAAGCTGGAAGCGGAAGCTTTGGCGCTACATGAGGAAATGGAGCGCGCCCGCCGCGAAGGGTCGGAAGAGGAATTGCGCGCTGCCACCGCCCGCTATACGCAGGCCAACTGGCGCGCCGGAGCCGCCCGCGAGTTTTTCGGCAGGAAGACGGCCGCGCGCCAGATGCAGGCCATCCGGGTGGGGGACATCGCGCTTCTGTCGATCGAAGGCGAACCGTTCATTGAAATCGGTCTGCGCATCGTAGAGGCGTCTCCGTTCGCACACACGCTGTTTTCGGGTTACTCGAACGGAGGATTCGGCTACATTCCCACGCGCGAGGCCGTCGAGGAAGGTGGCTACGAAGTAACGCAGGGTAGCCCGTTTTCGGGCGGCGCCGCCGACGCCGTTGTCGCGGAAGGACTGCGATTATTGCACGATCTGAAGGAGATAGACGCATGAAGCTGAAGGATAAAGTCGCCATCGTGACCGGCGCATCGCTGGGCATCGGCCGTGCCGTCGCCGTCGAACTGGCCGCTCAGGGCGCCGACGTGGCGGTGAACTACGTTCGCCATGCCGGGGAGGCGGAAAAAGCGGTCGAGGAGATTCGGGCTCTTGGCCGCCGCGCCATCGCGTGCCAGGCAGATGTTGGCGACCGGGCACAGGATGAGCGGATGCTCGAAGAGACGCTGAAGGCATTCGGACGGGTGGATATCCTGGTCAGTAACGCGGCCTATAGCATCCGCAAACCTTTCCTCGAACTCACGCCGGAAGATGTGGAAAAGACCTGGTCGGTTTCGCTTTGGGGCGTTTTCCACACCTGCCAGTTGGCCGCGAAGCAAATGGTCAAGCAAGGCACGGGCGGCAACATCGTACTCGTCAGTTCGGTTCATGCGGAGCGTCCCTATCCGCGGTCCACCTCCTACAACGCCGCCAAGGCTGCCGTGAACCAGATGGCTTTCACCTGGGCCAATGAACTCATTCCGTACGGCATCCGTGTGAACGTGGTCGAGCCGGGATGGACCGATACGCCCGGCGAACGCAACTACAACACGGAGGAGCAACTGCGCGAGGGCGGCAAACTGGTGCCCATCGGGCGGCTGGCGCGTGCCGAGGAAGTTGCCAAAGGCGTGGCGTTCCTGGTTTCCGAAGACGCCTCGTACATCGTGGGAAGCTGCCTCCGCATCGACGGCGGTTTCGTGCTGGTCCACTAACTATGCCGCCCCGAGGGCGTTCCTTCTACTTCTTGCTGCTGGTAGTTGCCTGCCTGATGTTCGCGGGGCAGGGCACCGCCATCAAACATCTGGGACGCCACCTCGGTCCGCTGCAAATCACCTTCCTGCCGTTTACGCTCGCCACCCTAGCTCTGCTGCCGCTTGCCCTGCGTGTGCGGCGCACGAGCGGCGTAAGGCTGAGGTGGTCGGATTGGCGACAGTTCATCATAGCCGGCGTTGCCGGCCAGGTGGTTACGCAACTCGGCTTCGTGGCGGGCGTTACACGATCGCTCGCATCGAACGGTGCCGTCCTGTCGCTGCTGCTGCCGGTGATCAGTACGCTGCTGGCGGCAATCATGCTGGGCGAGAAACTAACGAAACTTCGTGTTTCGGCTCTGGCGATCGGTCTTGCCGGAGCCTTGTTGCTATCCGCCGGCAATCTACGCGACAGCTCGTTCTTGAATGTGAACTACCTGGTGGGGAACGTGTTGATCGTTCTGGCGATGACCGGCTCGGCGTTCTACAACGTATACGCCAAGTCGCTGTTCGAGAAGTTTCAGCAGATCGAAGTGCTGGTATTCAGCTATGTGGCCGCCGCGGTGACCGGTCTGGGCGCCACTCTGGTTGCCGATCCCATCCAGTGGAGCGCCTTCCAGTCGTTCACTTGGCAGGCGTGGGTTGCTTTTGCCTATCAGACACTCATCGCATACAGCGCGGCCATGCTCCTGTTTTTCGCTGCGCTCAAGCGTTTGGACGTCGCTACGGCGTCGCTTTCGCTCTATCTGCTGCCCGTGTTCGGCGTGGTCCTTGCGGCGGTACTACTCGACGAAAGGTTGAGTGCGGTGGCGCTGGCCGGCACCGGGATCGTGCTTTTTGCCACGCTCCTGGTTGTTCGCTACGACACGAAAAGCACATAGCCGGGTCTCGTTACTGCTCTTTCAGAATCTCCACACCCGCCCGCTTTCGGCTCTTGAATAGTGAATAAATCGTCCCGTCCTTATCCACCGTGCACCAGCTCTCGGTGTGCTCGGGGACCGACATACTCATATTGCAGACGAAATCGCCGTTGTTGTTGTACTTGGCGATGCTGACCTTACGGCCTATGTTGCTCTCCACCGCGCCGTCGTAACCCGCCTTCGTGCGGACGGTCAGGTAGACGTTGCCCCAGCGGTCGCCCGTCATGCTGTGGAAGTAGATCGAACCTTCCGGGGGATCGCCGTGCGCGAAGGTAAACAGGTAGCGGCCTTTGGAGTCGAACTTCTTCGTCGGACCGTAATAGCTGTTCACGAACACGTCGTCGTTGGGATCCAGGTACAGGCCGTGCGGCGCGTTGAATTCATCTGTGTTTGGGCCGTCCTTGCCGAATGAGAACAGGAACTTGCCGCCGTGCTCGTAAACGTTGACGCGCATGTTGTCGACGTCGGTAGCGTATAGCCGCCCTTTCGAATCGAACCACAAACCGTGTCCGCGCAGGATCATGCCCGGCAGTGTCCCTTTCTCGGCGAACATATGCAGGAACTTGCCTTCCGGTGAGAAGATCTGCAGCCGCGGGCGGTCGCCCTTCACATCGGTTGTGTAAATGTTGCCCGCTTCATCCACGTGCGCGTAGCGGGGCTCCTGGAACTGGCCGTCGCCGCTGCCGGGTCCATTGCCGATCTCTTGCAGGAACTTGCCGTCCTTCGTGTACCGGAACACGCGTCCCGCGCGCTGGTCGACGATGAGCAAATTTCCTTGCTTATCAATGCTGATGCCGTGGGGCGCGCGAAGGTGGGACCCCTTCGATTCCAAGTCTTCGCTCCAGCTGCCCACGACCTTGTAGGACGGATCAGCCGGTCCCACGATCACGGTCCCCCACACGTAGCGGTTTACTGAGCCTTCCACTTCGCCCCGGACGCTGACTTCATTGGGAACGGGAGCTTTCACCGGCGCGTGGTAAATCCCGTTGGCGTCGATGGTGCCAACCTCGGCGTTGCCGCCCGGAACGTCGTTCACGAACCATTTCACGCTGTTCGGCGCCTGTGCCGCCATCATGCGCGTGGCCAGGATTATGGCCTTGAACCGCTGCTGGCCTCCCGGAGCGAGCTTCACGAGCGACGGCTTGATGATTGCCCGGTGGTAAGGCGTGGGCGCCTGGGCGAACAGGCTCGCGGCCAAGGCGGTCACCGCCAAAGTAATGCTGGTGAGTCGATGCATGTGCTGATTCCCTTCTCGTGCTTCCATAGCACCGTCCGATTGTATCAGCGGGAATGGCGGCGCCGTTCAGTGTCGCCGACCACGGCAAAAATGCACGGCTGTGTAGCGGCCCCGGGTTTCCGTGCGTCTCTCCTATAAGGTCAATACGAAAAATCATGATGTCACAGCCAGGGATTACCAATTATCTGGTTGCAGCGGCTGCCTTTCTAGCGCTGTTCGGTCCTCGTCCCGCGACCGGGCAGTTGTTGAGCTTTGGCGTGAAGGGCGGAGTGCCGTTGACCGACGCCACGGAAGGCAATTTCAGCAGCCCGGCCATGAAGCGATATGTCGTGGGTCCAACGGCGGAACTCAAACTGCCGTTTTCGTTTGCCTTCGAAGCGGACGCCCTCTACCGCCGCACCGGGTACGACATGACGGTCAGGGACTTCGGGCTCACCTCCGTGACTCAGGTGCGTGCCAACTCCTGGGAGTTCCCGCTCCTGGTCAAGCACTATATGGGGCCAAGTCTGCTGCCCTTACGCCTGTACCTTTCGGGCGGCTATGTGGTCCGAAAGACCTCTGGCGTCGATGGCTCCGTCCATACCTTTGGTACGGACTCCGTGAGCGGCCAGGTCATCGATACCACGGCGCACTACGACGGTAGTTACCTGCGACAGGACGACCCTACTCATGGGCTGGCAGTGGGAGGAGGAGCGCGCTTGCACTTGGGGCCCTTGCATATCTCGCCTGAAATTCGCTACACGCGTTGGGCCGGCATCGCCTTGAGCGACCAGCAGTCACACGGCGTATTCGCCCAATCCACGCAAAACCAGTTGGACGTGCTGGTAGGATTGACCTTCTGAACGTGCTGCAGAAGCCAAACACTAATTCACGCCAATCCTGCCGGCGCCCCGGACGTCCACCGGTTGGATCCCCAACCGGACGGCAGGTGAATCGGCGTTGAAACGGTAAATCCCTTGCGCGGGCCTCTGCAGCCCGGGGCTGGCATATACGCTTCCTTCTCGTGGCGCCATGGGAACCGGCTTTCCGAGGCTATACTCCGTCATTGTTTCCAGGTTGACCTTGCCCGCGCCGCTGAAGATGACGTTTCCGGGCATGGCGGCAACCGCGTCGGCCGGCATCCGAAACGTGACCTCTCCCGAAGCCCGGATCACGTTCCGCTCCACCACATATCCACTGGAGCGCGGGAACGTAAGCTTCATGTCGCCGTTGTGCAGAAAAATGTTATTACGTATGAAATTCCGGCGGCCGATGTGATTGTGTGTCGGGCGCGCCACGTTCAGCGAAACATTCCCTTCAACGGTACAGTTTTCGCTTAGCTCGTCGAGATAATAAGCCGATGAACCATAGCCGCCCGTGTCGGCAATGTCGCGGACCATGTTGCCGCGTATGGTGACGTCGCGCCCCATGCCCGTGTAAAAGGCCGCGCCGTCGTGCAATTCGAGCATCGCGCGGTAAACCAGGTTGGCTTCGAGCAAGTGCCCTGATCCGCCGAACAGGATGGCCGTGTAAGGGACGTCGTGAACTTCGTTGTGGACGATGCGAAAACGCTTGCCGTCGCAGGAGATCCCCAGCGCGCTCGGGTAAGTGACGCCGCTACGGTGAACCAGGTTGCCGCTCAACTCGGCATCCTCGCCATGCACTACGATGCCACTGGCGCCGGTAGAGTGGATATCCGAGTTCCGCACCGCGAGCCGGACAGTGTTGCGTGCCTTGATCCCCTGTCCGCCCGTGTTGAAGACGGTCAGGTTCAACAGGCGGCAATCTTCCGCCGAATCGAGCGCCACAGCCCCGCCATATACCCTGGCGCCGAACCCACCGGCCTTGGCCGGAGTGTTCGTCACCGAGACCGTCAAGCCTGCGAGAGTAATGTGCCGGGCTGGGGTCTCCTTGCCGCCTGCGACTTTCACCACCTCTTCGAGTATCGGTGCGATCACTTCAGCGGTTGCCATATCCTCACCCGGCATGGGCCAGTAGACGACTTTGCCGGCCGTGCGATCCAGGTACCACTGGCCGGGCCGCTTCATGCCCTCGCGCAAATTCCAGACCACGTACTTCCGCACGTCGAACCCGCCCGCTGGATGGTTGGTGGGGCTCCGGAAGCGGAGGATGTGCGCTGCCCTGTCGATTGAAGCCACGCGCACGAGCGACTCATCCCACATGTGATACACGGTAATTTCCGCATTAGCTGGGTCGAAGCTGTCGGGGATGTCAGCGGGCCGGTACCGCAGCGTAGTCAGTTCCTCGTTGGTTGGCATGCGCTGCCAGCCGCCGCCAGTGGTGCCCATCCATTTCACCTTGAATTCGTTGAGATGCTCGAACGCGCCGGTTTCCGGCATCCGCGCGCGATGGCGGAATTCTCCGTTCACCGAAAGCATACGGAAATCCCACGCGCCGTCTTTCACGCCTGACAACTCTGCCGCCCAGAACCCGCCGCCGTCCAGTTTCCAGTTGGAGATGCGGCGGCCGCCGTACAGAATGGGCTTCTCACCGGGATAGGCCTCCACCACCAGCCCCGAGTCGCGCTGATCCAGAAGCAGTGTTTCGGTCAGGAAGTATTTGCCGCCCCGGACTACGATTCGCTTCATCACAGCCGGTTCCGCCTTGCGCAGTTCATCACGCGCCGCAGCCAGGCTCATCGGGCCGTCCGGTGACACGGTCAGGATTGGAACCGGCTTGGTTTGAGCGCACAGTATTCCTGCGCAGACCAGGACGAGCGTCGTGAAACGGCACATGAAACTACTATAGGGCTGCTGGCAGGGCAACGGGCGTCTAGCGCGTTTCGCCGGCGGCGCGGCGCTCGCGGCGACAGCGGATCTCCCGGATGGCGTAAATGCGGCGGCCTTGGCTTTCGAAGTAGGTGCGGATCATCACTTCTCCCAGCAGACCGGTAGTGAACATCGACAGGCCCGCCAACAGCAGCAGCGCGCCGGCGATCATCAACGGGCCGTGTTGAATGACGATCTCGTGGCCCAGCAGTTTGTAAACGGCCAGGTATCCAAGGATGCCGCCTCCCAGTGTCGTGCCCACCAGTCCGATGCGCCCGAAAAACTGCATGGGCCGCGTGAAGTACTTGAGGAGGAACTTGATCGTGAGTATGTCGAACAGCACGTTGAAGGTGCGGCTCAGCCCGTAGTGCGAATTGCCCTGCGGCCGCACCTGGTTCTGGATCGGCACCTCGGCGACGCGGGCACCGTAAAAACTCGCCAGCGCGGGGATGAAGCGGTGCAGTTCGCCGTACAGGTTGATGTCTTTCAGGATCTCGGCGCGATAGGCCTTGAATGTCGTTCCGAAATCGTGGAGCTTGACGCCGGACGCCTTCGCCATCATCCAGTTGGCGATGCGCGAGGGAAACTTGCGCGTGACCGGGTTATCCACGCGGTGCTTCCGCCAGCCGCTGGCGATGTCGTAGCCTTCGTCGATCTTCGCAAGCAGCGAGGGAATGTCCTCGGGCGCATGCTGCAAATCCCCATCCATGGAAATCACCACGCTGCCCTGCGCCTGGTCGAATCCGGCGGCGAGTGCGGCGGTTTGCCCGAAATTGCGCCGCAAACGGATCACCTTCAAGTGAGCATCGGTCTCGGTAAGATTCGCCAGCAGTTCGAAGCTGCGATCCGTGGATGCGTCATCTACGAAAATGATTTCGTAAGGGCGCTGCAGCGGCTCAAGTACCGCCGTCAGACGATCATAAAGCGGCAGAATCGAGGGCTCTTCATTGTGGATGGGGATGACGACCGACAACATGGCAACTACACTTAGTCTAGCAGGCTCCGAGACGCCGTAAACCCTTGCTTGGTAAAATGAAATGTACGTTAGGCAATTCGCCTAGCACGGCGAACAGAAGGCGAATTGATCCACTCACAGACGAGGAGATTCATTGGCTAACAACGAGCATCCCGAACCACCCCAGGCGCCACCGCCAAATTCCGGCGCACAGCTTCCGCTGGGTGGCGAAGGCGGCAAGAACCTGATTCCAGTCAACATCGAAGACGAAATGCGGCGTTCGTACCTGGATTACGCCATGAGCGTGATCATAGGACGCGCGTTGCCCGACGTCCGAGACGGCTTGAAGCCCGTGCATCGCCGGATTCTGTACGCGATGTCCGAGTCGGGACTGTTCTACAACAAGCCTACGCGCAAGTGCGCCAAAGTCGTGGGCGAAGTGCTCGGCAAGTACCATCCGCATGGCGACACTGCGGTTTACGACGCCTTGGTGCGCATGGGTCAGCCATTCTCGATGCGCTACCCGCTCATCGACGGTCAGGGTAATTTTGGATCTGTCGATGGCGATCCTCCGGCGGCCATGCGATACACCGAGGCGCGCCTGGCACGCATTGCGGGGGTGTTGCTCGAAGATATCGACAAGGACTCGGTCGATTTCCACCCCAACTACGATGAGAACGAAGTAGAGCCCGAAGTCCTGCCGACGCGCGTGCCGAACCTGCTGGTGAACGGCAGCGCGGGCATCGCCGTCGGCATGGCCACCAACATTCCTCCGCACAACCTCAACGAAGTGATCAACGCCGCCATCGCGCTGGTGCAGAAGCCCAATACCACCCTGCCCGAAATCATGCAGATGGTGCCCGGCCCGGACTTCCCGACCGGTGGCTTCATCCTCGGCCGGCAAGGGATTTATGACGCTTACTCGCGCGGCCGCGGCAGTCTTCGTATCCGCGCCCGGGCCGCCATCGAGCATCTGACCAAAGAACGCGACTGCATCGTGGTCACGGAGATTCCCTACCAGGTGAACAAGTCGCGCCTGATCGAACAGGCCGCTTCGCTGGTGAACGAGAAGAAGCTTGAGGGCATCTCGGAGATCCGCGACGAAAGCGACCGCGAAGGGATGCGGATCGTTTTTGAGCTGAAGCGAGGCGAACAGGCCGAGGTGGTCCTCAATAACCTGTACAAGCACACGCAACTGCAGGTGAACTTCGGCGTCATCATGCTGGCCATCGTCAACGGCCAACCCCGCGAGTTGGGCTTGATCGATTTGCTCAAGCGCTTCATCGATCACCGCATCGATGTGGTGCGCCGCCGTACCGACTTCCTTCTTCGCAAGGCACGCGACCGCGAGCATATCCTGCTCGGTTTCTCCAAGGCGCTGGATCATCTCGACGAAGTGATCGCCCTGATCCGCCAGTCCGCCAATCCCAAGGAAGCCCGCCAGAACCTGATCGACCGCTTCGAATTCACGGAAAAGCAGGCGCAGGCCATCATCGAATTGCAGTTGCAGCGCCTCACCGGCATGGAGCGCCAGAAGATCCTCGACGAATTGGCCGAGATCCAGCGCCGCATCGCCGAATACATGGAAATCCTGGGTTCGGAGAAGGTCCTGCGCGCGCTCATCGTCAAAGAATTGCGCGAAGTACAGAAGGACTTCGGCGATGCGCGCCGCACGGAGATCATCGAGGACACCGGCGAGATCAATATCGAAGACTTGGTGAAGGACGAGGAAGTTGCCGTCACCGTCACGCGTGGCGGGTACCTCAAGCGCACTCCGGTCGACACCTACCGCCGCCAGTCGCGCGGCGGCAAGGGGCGCATCGGCATGGGCACCCGTACCGAGGATGTTGTCGAGCACCTGCTCATCGCCAGCACGCACAGCTACGTGCTCATCTTCACCGACAAGGGCCGCGTCTACTGGCTCAAGATCTATGAGATTCCGGACGCAGGCACCGCCGGGAAGGGCAAGAACATTTCGAGCCTCATCAACCTGCAGCCCGACGAGCAGGTGAAGGGCTTCCTGCCGGTGCGCGAGTTCGTGCAGGACCAGTTCATCGTCATGGCCACCCGCCGCGGAGTCATCAAGAAATGCCAGCTCTCGGAGTTCGATAACCCGATGTCGCGCGGCATTATCGCGATTTCCCTCGACGAGGGCGACGAGTTGATCGGGGCCGGCCTGACGCGCGGGGACAACTACATCTTCCTGGCCTCGAGCCAGGGCAAGGCCATCCGCTTCTCCGAGACGGAGGTGCGTGCCATGGGACGCCCTGCTCGGGGCGTGCGCGCCATGACGCTCACCGGAGGCGATTGCCTGATCGGCATGGAAATCGTCGAGCAGGAGGGTTTGATCCTGTCGGTGTCCGAGAAGGGTTACGGCAAGCGGACCAAGCTCGATAGTTACCGGCTTACCGCGCGCGGCGGCAAGGGTGTCATCAATATGAAGACTACCCCCCGCGTCGGAAACGTGGTCGCCGTCCTCTCCGTGAAGGATGAAACCGACTTGATGATCATCACCAAGGACGGGAAGATCATCCGCATCGAGAGCGCCGACATCCGACAGGTCGGACGGTCCACGCAAGGCGTGCGCCTGGTGAGCATGGAGGAAGGCGACACCGTGGCCGCGGCTTGCGTCATCCCGGATTCGGGGAACGGCGAAGCCGCCAACGGGAGCGGTCAGGAGAGCCTGCCGCTATAATCGTAGCAGGGGATGTCGTTTGGGACTTGCTACCGCCAGCATCATCGATCCGGCCAAGCTGCGCGACAAGCAGGAGCGGTTGTTTGCTTCGCTTGGCGAGCTTGGCCGCGTCATCGTAGCCTATTCGGGTGGGACCGACTCGGCCTATCTGGCTTGGGCCGCCAATAAGGTGTTGGGCGAAAACGCCTTGGCCATCACGGCGGATTCGCCTTCCATTCCGGCTTCACACAAGCGCGCCGCCGAGGAGTTCGCGCACCGCTTCAACATCCGGCACGAGTACGTAGAGACTTACGAGTTCGACAATCCCAACTACGCCCGCAATGAGGCCGACCGCTGCTTCCACTGCAAGGACGAGATGTTCACGCGTCTTGAGCAGGTGGGGCGCGAGCGCGGCATCCCGCACGTAGTCTACGGTGTCAACAAGGATGACCTCGGCGATTACCGGCCGGGGCAGAACGCCGCTAAGATCCACCAAGCCAGAGCGCCGCTGGTCGAGGCGGGGCTGACCAAGGCGGAGATCCGCGAACTGTCGCGGCTGGCCGGACTGCCCACCTGGGACCGTCCTGCGTCGGCGTGCCTGGCCTCGCGCATCCCTTATGGAACGCCCGTAACCATCGAGAACGTGAAGAAGGTGGAGACGGGGGAGGATGCCATGCGCGCGCTGGGCTTCCGGCAGTTCCGCGTACGCTTCCACGGCGATCTGGTGCGCCTGGAAATCGCTCCGGACGAACTGGAGCGGGCCATGACTCTGGAGATGGCGAACCGGTTCACCGGCATCTTCAAGCCGTTAGGCTTCCACTACGTCACGCTGGACCTGGAAGGCTACCGCCAAGGCGCCATGAACGAGGCCCTCGGGCTGAAGAAGACCGGCAGCCGCTGAGCGTCGTCAATCGCTCCCTCCAGCCTCTCGTGCCGTGACTAAAGGGAGCGGCGTTCGCTTCTGAATCGGGCCGCGTTACCCCACCTTCATGGCCAGCGGGTCCCACTTGTACACGCGGTTTTCGTTGTAACTGCTGAGGCACAGCAGTGCCGGGCCGGCGGCGCGCAGACCGAAGGTCGAATCTTCCACCACGCTCGTGCGGTTGCGGACGGCGTTCCAGAACGTGCGGTGATGTTCCTGGTGCGCGTCATAGCGCGGCGGCAAGTCGAATACCTGGTCGCCGTGGGATTGCATCCCTTCGACCGAAGGCTTCCTTTCGGGATACTTCGCGCGATACTCGCTCAGGATCTCTTCCCTGACCTTCTTCGAGAAGGCCCCTGCCATGGTCCCCGGCTCGATTTCCCGCGCGGCTTTTGTGACTGTCACCGTGCTGCCGCAACTCATGACGCCTTCGTCGCCGGTGAAACGGAATCCGAAACCGTCCGCATTGCCGCCGTTCGTCAGATTCACGCGCAGCATGAACGTGAAGTCGGGATGCTCTGGCCGCTCGGGGTATTCAATGAGGGCGAGCATGACGTCGGCCGCGTCGCGTCCGTCCTTCCAGCGCCGCAGTCCGCCGCTGGCATAAATCTTCGTGGGACCGATCGAACTGGTGGCGAAGTGCAAGCCGCTCAGCAGGTGCACAAACAGATCGCCGGCCACGCCCGTGCCGTAGTCGCTGTAATTGCGCCAGCGGAACAGCCGGATCGGCTCGAAGGGGCGCTTTGGCGCGTTGCCCAGGAAGCGGTCCCAATCGATTTCGCTTTCGTTCGTGTTCGGCGGAATGTTGTACTGCCATGCGCCCAGCGCGGTATTGCGGTCAACCCACCCTTCCACCATGTTCAGCCGCCCGATGGCGCCTTCCTTCAACAGTTGCTTGGCTTTGTGGTAGATGAGCGAACTCACGTATTGGCTGCCCACCTGGAGCAGGCGGCCGGTGCGCTTCTCCGCTTCCACCACCGCGATGCCCTGTTCCACTTTCTGCACCATGGGCTTCTCGCAATACACGTCCTTGCCCGCGTTCAGCGCGTCGATGGTGATGCGCGAATGCCAGTGATCGGGAGTGGCTACGATCACGGCGTCGACGTCGGAGCGCACCAGGACTTCCCGGTAGTCCCGCGTCGTGAAAACCTTGCTGCCGTAAACTTCCTTGATGCGGTCGAGCCGCCCCTGGTAGACGTCCGCCGCGGCGGCCAATTCAACACCGGGGCAGCGCAGGGCGCTTGCGAGATCGCTCGATCCCATGCCGCCCGCGCCGATGAGCGCCACGCGGATGCGATCGTTGGCGGCGAACGTCTTGAAGGAGGCTGCGGGCGCCATGCCGGCGGCGCTCGAAGCGGCGAGAAAACTGCGTCGTGTAGTATGCATGAATCCTCCGGACAATACTCTAACGTATCATCTAGAGATGGTTCTGCGCCGTTCGGAATGGGTCATCATAATCTACTTCGTCTACACATCCATTCTGGCCGGTCTGCTTCCCGTGCGCCCTTCCACCGCCGTCACCGCGGTTTGCGTCAATGCCTTGGTCATCGGTGGGTGCGTTCTGTTGAGCTGGGTGGAATCCTTGCGGGGGAGCGAATTCTTCAGCATAGTTCGCGACTGGTACCCGGCTCCGCTCATGCTGCTGGCTTACCGCCAGATGGGGTGGTTCGCACCCGTGTCCCACTCCTACGATTTCGAACGGGTCTGGGTGACCTGGGACCGGTTCCTGTTGTACCGGGCGGGGCTGAAAGCGCTGATCGAATCGACCGGCTCCGTGCTGCCATCCGTCCTGGAGGTCTCCTACTCGCTGGTGTACACAACGGCCGCGTTCTCAGTCGCCATCCTCTACATATACAAGGAGCGCCGGAGGGTGGATCGCTTCCTGTTCCAGTTTCTTGTCGGGATCTATCTGGCTTACGGGTTGTTCCCGTACTTTCCATCCGAACCGCCTCGCACAGTCTTCCCCGGCGCGGATTTTCCTGCCGTGGAAACTGTGTTCCGGCGCTTCAACTGGTGGATTCTGGGCGGGTACGGGATCCACACCAGCGTGTTTCCCAGCGCACACGTTTCGGGAGCGTTTTCCGCGGCGTTCGGAATGATGCGAATCCTGCCGGAGCACAAGTGGACGGGCAGGTTTCTTTTCGTCCTCGCCGTGCTGATCGCGACGGCAACCGTATATGGCCGCTATCATTATGCCGCTGACGCGTTTGCAGGCCTGGCGGCCGCACTCATCGCGGTGTTTGTCGCGAGGTTGGTCGAGCAGCGCTCGGGACTAGGACTTTGAAGCGGGCGCCGGTTCGGACTTCTTGGATGCGTGCACCGGCGCCTGGGTGGAGGCGCTGTGGGAATGGTGTTCCGTCCCGTTGGACGGGCTGCATCCCTTGTGGGCGTAGTCGGTGCAATACCAACCCGTACCCTTGAATTGCAGCGCCGGAGCGCAGATGATCCTCTCCACCTCTCCACCACATCCTTTGTGCGTCGTCAGAGGAGCGTCCGAGAACTTCTGCCTCACGTCAAAGACGGCTCCGCAGGACTTGCACTTATACTCATACAACGGCATTTCTAAATAGATCCTTTCCGCCGCTACAACCGCGGCTTGTGAAATGGGTCGGGCACGGCCGGGGAAGCCTGGCTTCTCGCCGGACTTGCGGCACTCTGCACCGGACTACCGTTGAGCACCTCAATTGCCCTCTTCACAACGGGATCCTCTTCGGTTGGTTTCGCAGGCTCCGGCTTCTCGGGCTTGTCGGGCACGCCTTCCTCCTCATCCAGGTCGACGTACGGCTCGGTTTCAACTGACAAAACCGAGGGAACTACACCCGTATCCTGAATGGCTTTGCCGGAAGGAGAGTAGTACTTGGCCACGGCCAGGATGATCGCCGAACCATCTTCCACGGTTACCGCGCGGCGGAACGCCGCGTAGCCGTAGGTCCGTTCGCCGATCACCTGCGCGCGCTTGGAATCCAACAGCGCGGCGGCGGCCACTTCAGCTCCACCCGCCGTGCCCCGGTTCGTCAACACAGCCAGGGGCAGCCGGCTAACCGTCTTGGCCGGATCCGCTTCGAAGTTCTTGCGCGGGTACTTCTGTCCCTGCAAGTACGTGATCAGTCCTTTATCCATGAACGCATTGGCCACGGCGATGCCGTCGTCCGGCGTCCCCGTCGCATCATAGCGCAGGTCCAGGATCAGCTTCTTGGCGCCCTGTTGCTCCAGGGCCTTCGCGGCTTGAGCGACTTCCGACTGCCGCGCGCCGGCCAGGCTCCCAGCCGCGATGTATCCGATCTGGTCGGGCAACATCTTTGCCGTTACCGCCGGATACTCGAGCTTGGTCCGCACCAGCGTGATCTTTTGCGGCTCCGGTTTGCGCACCCGCAGCACCGATATTTCCACGCTGCTATCCGGGTCGCCACGCAACAGTTGCTCGGCGTAAGCCAGAGGCATGTCGCGCGTCGAGACGCCCTGGATGGCTTCCAGCACGTCACCGGTGGTGAGTCCCGCCCTGGCCGCTGGAGATCCGGCGATGGCGGCCACGACGCCGACGTAGCCATAGCGGCGCGCCAACACCAGTCCAACATCGGCTTTCGCGGACTGCTGGTCTTTCAGATATGCCTTGTATTGATCGGCGCTCAGATAGCTGGCGCATGGATCGACGGCTTCGAGCAGACCGTTCAGCGCGCCCAGGGTGACGCTCTTCATGTCCGGCTCTTCCACATATTCGCTCTTGATGCGGGAAAGAACCTCGGTGAAGACCGCCAGGTGTTTGTAAGGGCCTTCCTGGGGGGTGCTTCCCCCCATGACACTGCCCACCAGGAGCAGTAACGCGAGCATCGCGGAGGCTGCCACGAATAAGAACCTAAATCGGGAGTTCATACCGGCTGGATATGCCCTGCCTTCAGTATAGCAGAGCCAAACTCAACCACTGTGTCCCTCATCTGCCGGCATCTGGACCAAAGCCTATCATTTTGTGGGTGTTTGCGCCTAAACTAGGCGAAAGCAATTCTGTCACTTACGAATGTGTTTCTTTTTCTTTGCCTTTATCTTTTGCGCGGCTTTTGCCGGCTTCTTTGCCTTTACCTTTTGCACTGCTTTCGCTGGCGACTCCGGGCGTCCATAGAGCGTGCGATAGGCCTCTGCGTTGTGTAGCACGACCCGCACGTAGTGGTTCGTTTCCGAAAACGGGATGGTTTCGACGAACTCGGCCGGCTCACGGAACTCGCCCCATCCGAGCCATCCCCGGACCCGGCTTGCGCCAGCATTGTATGCCGCCAACGCCGGCTCCCAGCGGCCGTCAAACTGGTCGAGCGTCGCGCGCAGGTAATAGGCTCCGAGCTTCAGGTTCACGTCAGGACGGTGCAGCATCTCGTTGCGAAAGCGCCGGATGCCGAACTTGCGGGCCAACTGCCTCCCCGTGGCCGGCATCACCTGTGTGAGCCCCATGGCATTCGAGCGGCTGACGGCTTTCGCGTCGAAAACCGACTCCTGGCGGATCAGACCCGCCAAGACGTTTATGTCGAGCTTGTTGGCCGCGGCATAGCGTTGGATCAACGCACGGTACGGAAGGGGATACGCCAAGCGCCAGAATTCCGCCGGAGCATCTTCGAACGACAATGCCAGGTAGCCTTTCGCCAGCGCTTTGATGTAACTGACGCTTTGCGACGGCTCGTTGCGCCGCGCGGCAGTGCGGGCCATTTCCATGGCCAGCACGTAGGCTTGTCCGTTGCGCGCGCCGTAGCGCAATTCATTCTCCGCCCATTTCGGAAAGCCCGCCTCATAGAGCAGGCGCGCGCGCCCGATGCGGGCCAAAGACGCGGCGTCGGGTTTGAAACTCGGCAGAGGATTCGGCCTCGGCGAGGTCAGGTGCGCGAAGGGAGCGGCGGCCGAAGCAGATGCGCTGGCGCGGGAAACCGCAGCTTCCCGCAGCCTCTTGTCCGCCTGTATCCGGTAGTAAGAGGCCGGGAACGCCGCGCGCAGTTTCAAGTACAGGGCCTTGGCCGCACCGGCATCGCCGGAGGTCTCTTCCGCACGCGCCAGGAAGTACAGGGCGGCCGGCGCGTGATCGGAAGCCGGGAACTTTGCCAGGTGCTCGCGGAGCATGGCGGGAGCGTCCCCGCGACGGCCCAGGTGCAGGGTCCAGGCCACCTTCCAATGGCAATATGCCGCCTCCGCCGAGTCCGGGAACGACGTGTAACAAGCGCGGTAGTACGGCGTGTAGCGCTCCGGTTCGTTGCGGACCAGGTGGCGGTTGCCCGCGCTCACCAAGGCTTTCAACCGCCACTGGGATTGCGCATGGTTCCGTTCGAGCGCGGCCAGCGCGACGGCGAGAGCCTCGTCGGAGTCCTCGCGGCGCGCGCACTCCGCCACGTGGTAAAGCCGCTCGGCGTCCGCTTCCTCGCCCGCTACTTTCAGTGTTCGTAAAGCCTCGCAAGCCTCGCTGGTATTCCCCGCTAGAAATCCGGCCGCGTTCGCTCGCACCGTGGCCAACTCGCGATCCTCTCCCGCAAATTTCGCGGCCCAGGCGTTGAGTTCCAGTCGGGCCCGGCCGTAGTCCTTGGCCTTGACGAGCCGGTCCGCCCGTTCAAAGACGTCCGGAGGAAGCACCGGCGGATATTTATCGCCCAGTTGATCGCGCAGGCGGCTCAGGGCCTCGTCCGCTTCCTTTTCCGCCGGGGTCCCGGGATAGCCGAAATACACCCTCTGGTAATGCACGGCGGCGCTGGCGCCGTCGCCCTGCGCGTCGAAGCTCTTAGCCAGCAACAACTCGCCCTCCGGTTGCTCCAATTCGCTCCAATGCGCCCGCAGAGTCTCCCGCGCCTTGGCCGGGCTTCCAGACTTCAGGTGCGCTTGCGCGGCGAGCGCGGCTGCCTTGCCCGCCAGGGGCGACGGAGGCCTGGTCCGCCAGACCGGAGCGAGCGCGCTGATGGCTTCGTTCCACTGCGCGTCCGCCGCCAGGCACTCCGCCGCCTGGTAGTCTGCATAGTCGGCCAGCTTCGGCGACTGCCTGGCGAAGGAGCGAAGATGGCGCACGCCCGCAGCGTAGTCGCCCTTCTCGCACGCCCGGACGCCGGCCTTGAGATCGGACACCGTATGCACGGCGGCTCCGCTCACCGGGGGACAGAACAACGAGGTGGCGCCCAGCAACAATATGCTAAGCGAGAGGACCCGGGTAGTCCGGACCAAGCAAGCTGGGATCATCATTCGACAGGGAACGTACCAATTCCTGATGGAGATAGTCGACCATGGTCGACGTCGCGGAGAAGAACTCGCGGCGGAACGCCTCGCGCGCGTTGTCGATCTCCTGCTTCAACTCGCCGTAAAGATTGCCTTCCGCACGACCGGCGCGTACCTGGCGCGACTTGTAGAGCCGCATCTCGGCCACCTGCACGCGCGCGAACCGCTGAGCGCGCGAGTGCATCTCCTGGTCCGGTTTGGACAGCGCATCCCAGGCAGGCGCTGCGGACGCGGCCCCTGCGCCATGGGCGGAGATCGACACGAGCGCTCCCGGGCGGGTCAGCGACCGGGCCAGTAGTCCGTCCAGCGCGGACGCCGCAATCGCGGCGAACATCTCGATGGCGTTCGCATCCATGTGCTCCGCATCGCCATCGGCGTAGATCGCTCCCAGCACACGCTGGCGGCCGCACAGCGGAACCACGTGCGCGCGCGATTCCTCGTCTGCTCCCAGCTCCGCCGCCACGACCGGTGAAAACTCGCCCGCCGAACGCATGGCCACCACCGTCTCCTGCGTCTCTACCGCCTGCGCGAAAGCCGGCGCGTCGGCCAGCGCCACTCGGGCCGCCAGCAGCCTTGCCGAGGCTTCGGCGTCCGGTACACCCTGCACACCCACGGCCTTGAGTTCCCGGCCCGTCAATGTGAAAACTACCGCCCGTTCGCGGAACGCCGCCGTGGCGTCGAGCAGCGCCGCGGCCCACTCCTCAACACTGGCGGCTTGGGCGATACGGCGCACGGCCAGGTTCAACTGTTCGGTGAATTGGCGGCGCGAAGCGTCGCAGGCGGCCGGCAACGCCGCCGACATCTCCGCCGCGACACGCGTGCGCACCGCCGCTTCGCACTCCTCGGCCATGCGCCCGGAAAGATCCTTGAACCGTTCCGAGACGATCCGGTCGATCTCTTCGCGCCAGCCTGAGGCGAGCAACTCCTGGATGCGCGCGATCTGGACGTCCCAGGCGGCTTCCACCTGCTCGCGAGCCAAGCCGGCGAACTCTTCCAGCGCCCGCGCTAACGGGGATTCGGACTTCATTTGAATGTCGGGCTGTTCCATGCTGTGGCGCCGATTCCTCGGCAGCCTTACCCAGCCATTCTAGCGTATCGGAGTGTGCCGGACGCCGCGCTTACTCGTGCCTCAGCGCTTCGATCGGGTCGAGTTGCGCTGCCTTGCGCGCCGGGAAGAAGCCGAACAGTATGCCGACGAACGCCGAAAACACGCACGAAACCACGATAATCTTGATGTCGGGCAGGAAAGCGACTTCCAGAGCGTGAGCGCCGATATACGAAGCGGCCAGCCCCGCCGTGACACCCATCAGGCCGCCCAGTGAACTCAGCACCACCGCTTCCACCAGAAACTGCGTCATCACGTCCTGCTCGAAGGCGCCGATGGCCAGTCGTATACCGATCTCCCGCGTCCTTTCCGTGACGGACACCAGCATGATGTTCATGATGCCGATGCCGCCCACCAGCAGGCTCACCGCCGCCACCGCGCCCAACAGCATCGTGAGCAGCCTGGTGGTCCCGGTCAGCGTGCTGATCAATTCCTGCGGGTCCCGCACCATGAAGTCGTCGTCCGCGCCCGGCTGAATCTTCCGGCGCTGCCGCAGCAGAAGCTCAACATCGGCCCGGACCTTGGATGAGTCCGAACCCGCGTGGGTGCCCACCAGCAGGCCGCTGATGTAGCGGTCGCGGTTGCCGGAGATGCGGCGCTGGAACATGCGCAGCGGGGTGAGCACCAGGTCGTCCTGATCCATGCCCATGCCGGATTGACCCTTGGTCTGCAGCACGGCGATCACCTGGCAGGAAATGGACTGCAGGCGTATGTTTGAACCGACAGGGTCCTGATCTCCGAATAGTTCCTTCCGGACGGTCGCTCCTATGATGCACACCGCTCCGCCGGAGGCCAGTTCCGCGTCGCTGAAATCGCGTCCGCTAGCGACCGGCCAGTTCCGTACCTTCATGTAGTCGTTGGTGGTGCCGTACACAGACGTCGACCAGTTCGCGTTTCCGTAGATGACCTGCATCGACTTCGATGCGGTCGGGGCTACCACGCTGACGCCGGGCACCTCGTCGCGCAGCGCTTCCATATCGGAGGCGTCGAACAACCTGGCCTGCTCCCGTGTACCTCCGCCCATGCCGAACCGCTCCTGGCCCGGCATCACCATCATCATGTTGGTGCCGAGGCTCGAAATCTCGGTTGTGACGCGCGCCGTGGCTCCATTGCCCAAGGTCACCATGACAATGACCGCCGCCACGCCGATCACGATGCCGAGCACGGTGAGCGAACTCCTCATCAGATTCCGGCGGATCGCCGCCAGCGCGAGTGTGATGGCATTCCACTGCATGAGTCTCTCCTTCAGCCTCTCTTGGGTGTGGTCCTTGTATCGGAGGCCACCAGGCCGTCATGAAACAGGATCCTGCGCCCGGCATATTCGGCCATGTCCGGCTCGTGTGTGACCATGGCGATGGTGATACCCTGTTCCCGGTTAAGCTTGGTCAGCAGTTCCATGATTTCCTCGCTGCGTGCCGAATCCAGGTTTCCCGTGGGTTCGTCGGCGAGCAGCACGGCCGGGTCCGTGACCATGGCGCGGGCGATCGCCACGCGCTGTTGCTGGCCGCCCGATAGCTCCGCCGGGGTGTGGTCCTCCCGGCCTTTCAGTCCGACCAGTTCAAGGGCACGCTGGGCGCGCTCGCGCCGTTCGCGGGCCTTGGTGCCGCGATAGATCAGGGGAAGTTCCACGTTCTCGATCGCCGAGGTGCGGGCCAGCAGGTTGAATCCCTGAAAGACGAAGCCCAGGTAGTAGCGGCGCAGGCGCGCGCGCTGCTTGCGGCTTAGGCGCCCCGCATCCACGCCCTTGAAGAGGTACGTTCCGCCGGTGGGCGTGTCCAGGCATCCGAGGATGTTCATGCACGTCGACTTGCCCGAACCGCTCGGCCCCATGATGGCGACGAACTCGCCCTGGTCGATGCGGAAGTCCACCCCCGCGAGCGCCGCCACCGCCGACTCCGCCTCTCCGTAGACCTTTGTTACGCCGCGAAACTCCATCACGGCTTCACCCGGATTTGCGTGTTCGGTGTTCATTTTTCCGCCTTCATCGCTTCAACCACCAGGGGAACGCCCGGCGCGATCGATCCGCTCAGTACTTCGGTTACTTTGCCGTTGGTCACGCCGGTCTTGACCGCCACGGCAACCGGTTGTTGATCGCGCAGCACGTACACGCGCGATCCCACATGCGCGGCATCGTCTTCGTTTGTCGTGGTCTTGGTGGACCTCGGCGGCGGACCGGGCATGATCTTGCGGAACCAACTGCGTTGGTCGGCCGGCTTGCTGACCGCGGCGGGTGTGAACCGCAGCGCCACGTTCGGCACCAACAGGGCGTTCTTCACATCCTGCACCGTGATGCTGGCCGTGGCGGTCATGCCCGGCCGCAGCAACATCTCGTGGTTGTCCACGGAAATCTCGGCCAGGTAGGTCACCACGTTGTTCGTGGTCGTCGATTCATAACGCAACTGGGTGATCTTGCCGGGGAACGGCCGGCCCGGGAATGCGTCTACGGTGAAAGAGACCTTTTGTCCTATTTTCACCTGGCCCACATCGGCCTCGTCGATGTTGACCTGAAGCTTCATCTTCCGAAGATCCTCGGCCAGCACGAACATGGTGGGCGTGGTGAAGGAGGCCGCGATAGTCTGGCCCGGCTCAACCTTGCGCGACAACACTACGCCGTTCACCGGAGACTTGATGACCGCCTTGCTCACGTTGGTTTGATCCATGGCAAGCGTGGCTTCGGCCTGCGTCACCGCCGCCTGCGCGCTCACCACGGCCACCTTGGCGCGATCAAAGGCCGCTTTCGCCGTATCCAGTTCCTGTTTGGAAGGCAGTTGCCCCTTGGAGCGCTCGCGCGCCTCTAGAATGCGTTTGTAGGAGCTTTCGGTCTCCTCTAGCGTGACCTTGGCGTCCTCGACTTTGGCGCGTGCCGTTTCCAGTTGCGCCTTGTCCTGCCGGACCTGGGCGTCCAATTTCTCCGTGTTCACCCGGGCCAGCACCTGGCCGGCCTTCACGTAATCGTTGTAATCCACCAGAACGGCGTCGATGATGCCGGACACCTCGCTGCCCACTTCGACTTCCTTGATCGGCTGCAGTTGGCCTGTGGCGGTGACCAGCACCGTCAGATCCCCGATGCGCGCCTCCGCCGTGCGGTAGCGGATGGGCGCCTCGGCAGCCGCTGCCCGGTATTTGCCCAGCATGGCGGCTCCACCGGCGATCGCAAGCACGGCGACGAGCCAGAAAAGTCCTGTCCGCCACCGCCGTCCGTTCGGTATGATGCCTAGTTTCGTCTGAATGTCCATGTCCTTCTCCTTCGTCGTCAATGTCTAGCTCCACCCTCCGCCCAGCGCCTTGTAGAGGCGGACCAGGTTGGCTGTAATCGAGGCGTCGCTCTGCGCCAGTTGCGTCTGTAGGCTCAGCAAGGAACGCTGCGCGTCCAGAACGGTAAGAAAATCCTTCAAGCCGGCGCTGTACAGGCCGCGCGAAAGCGTCAACGCCTGTTCCGCGGAAGCGGCCGCCTCGGCCAAGGACTTGCGCCGCACCTGCTCTTTGGCAAAGTCGCTCAGCGCGTTTTCCACATCCTGCAGCGCGCCGAGTACCGTGCTTTCATACGAAATCAAATGCTGATCAAGCAACGCATCCTGCACTTTAATCTGCTCGCGAATCTTGCGGCGACTGAAAATCGTGCTCTGGACCGACCCAGCCAGGCTGCCGGCCAATCCGCCCGGCGTGAACAGGTTTGCGATCGTGATCGAAGTGAGGCCCAGGTTCCCGCTCAGCTTGAAGCTCGGATAGAGGTCCGCTTGCGCCACGCCCACCCGGGCGGTCTGCGCGGCCACCTGACGCTCGGCGCTTCGGATGTCCGGGCGCCGGCGCACAAGGTCAGCGGGCATCCCCACGGCGACTTCCAGCGGAATCACCGGCACCGGCTTGACCTCGGCCAGTTCGCTGTCAATCGCTCCCGGTTTCTCGCCGAGCAGCACGGCGATAGCGTTGGCGGATTTCCGCAAGGATGCTTCCAGCGTAGGAATGCTCGCCCTCGTCGATTCCAAGTTCGACCGCGCCTGCTCGACGTCCAACTTCGTAGCCAAGCCGCTCTCGTACCGCGCCACCGTCAGATCGTAGGTTTCCTGCTGTGCCTTCAGGTTCGACGCGGTGATGGCGAGTTGAGACTGGTAGGACCTTACGTCCACGTAGTGCAACGCGACCTCAGCCGTGAGGCTCACCAGCACGCCCCGTAGGTCCTCCTGGGCGGCTTCCACATCCGCTCCGTACGCCTCGATCGACTGGCGGATGCGCTTGTAGAAATCCGGCTCCCAACTGGCGTCAACGCCGGCCGTATACGATTGCGTGAGTTCGCCCGAGCCGAGCCTGGAACTGCTCCGGTTCCCCGCCGCACCGCCCGACGCGGTGACCGTGGGGAGCCGGTCGGTTTCGGCTGCTCCTTTCAAGGCGCGCGCCTGCCGGACCTTGGCTTCCGCCTGGCGCAGGTCAAGGTTCCCTTTCACCGCGCGTTCTTCTAAAGAAGTCAGAACGGGGTCGCCCAAGGTCGCCCACCAGCGGGATAGGGTCGCGTCGTCGGCAGGCTTGGCCGTGACGCCGCCTTCCAGGGGAATATTCCAGTTCGCAGCCTGAGCCAGCGGGGTGGATGTGGGGGGCTTGTATTGTATCCGGCGCGTGGCGCAGCCGGAAGAGAACAGAATGAAGAGCCCTGCCAGTACCGCTGTCGTGGATTGTATGGCGTTTCGTCTCATCGCTTGCATCTCGCAACTCCAGAATCTGACCCTGGAGCATGCGTACGCGAGAGACACTCGGAGACAATCAGGTGACGTAACGTGACACGTTGAATAATTTCAACGACTTAGGCCCATCTGGCGGAGAAGCTCACGGTAGCGCGCATCCTGGCGCAGAGGGTCGAAAACCGGGTCTGCGGCGACCATCACTACCGCAGGCTGGTGCCTGGCGATGCCCGCCTGGAGTTGGCGGACGGTTTCGTCCGTGTCTCCGAGGCCCAAGCTGATCATCGCCATCGAAAGTGGCGACACGTAGGACTTCGCCGATTGCTGGCGCAGGCGATTGAGGAGTGCACGAGCCTGTTCGCTATCTCCATGTTTTGCCAAGAGATAGCCGTAGACACCGATGGCGGGTGATTGATCTGGGATGTTTGACTGGGATTCGCTCATCTCCGCCAAAGCCCGCCGTCCCTGTCCCGTCAGGCTCAGCGAGAGGAGATACGCGCGTTCGCCGGGTCCGCGTCTGGGGGCGGACTTGCGCAGATCCTCGCTCTCCGAGATGACGCGGGTGTACTCCCGGTTGAAGTACTGAACTTCGGTCAGGATGGACCGGGTGGTCCGGGTCAGCGGGTCGAGTTCGTGCGCCCGCAACACTTCCCCCAAGGCTTCCCGAAGTTGCCCGGTAGGGACGAGGTACATCAGGGCGTACATCAGGTGGCCCTGTGCCCAATCCGGATTCAGCTCGATCGCCCGCCGAAACCTTTGTTGGGCGCTCGCCCAGTTCCAATCGAGCGCCTCGTAAGTTCCCACGGCGGCTTGCGCTTCGCCGAGTTGATCGTCGAGTTCCAAAGCCTTCATCGCCGCTTTACGCCCCTTGGCGATTATGGCGGCGTCCCGGCCATCGCTGCGCATGATGAGCAACTGATAGCTTTGCGCCAGCCAAGCCCATGCCGGTGCATAGTTCGGATCGCCGGCAATGCACTTTTCGAAGGACGCGATGCTCTTCTCAACGCTGCCCCGTTCCCACTCGTACCAGTAATATTGCCCTTGCAGGAATGCGCCGTAGGCTTCCGGGGTTGCCGCGCGGCGGATCAATCGGCTGCCAACCGGCACGGGAACGCGGATGCGCGAGGCGACCGCTCGGACCAATTCGCGTTCCAAGGCCGTGAACGAGTTCCCGTCGGTTTCGCGCGTCTCGGCCCAGACGTAGGATTGCGTGCGCGTGTCGGTCATTTTCGCGGAAACCACAATTTTAGAGCCGGCCGTGCGCACGGTCCCTTCGATGATGTAGTCGACATTGAGTTCTGCTGCGTACTCATAAGGCGAGCGGCCGGACTCCCGGACCTGCCTACCCGAGGCGCGCGAAATCACCCGAAGGCCGGGAATGCCGGTGAGCCCGGTGATGATCGCATCGGCCACGGCGTCACCGAGGAGTTCCTGCTCCGGTTGCGGCGACAGCGACTGGAATGGCAGAACGATCACGGACGCCGGCCGGGGCGCCTCCGTCCGGGTGGAGCGCTTGCGCAACAGTGCGACTCCACCCGCGATCGCGCCGCCGAGGACGAGGACCGCCAGGACGGCGAAGACCACCCGGCGCGAGAGGAACCGGCTCCGGAACGTCTCGACATGAGCAGCCGCCTCCTCGAATTCCGGCGCGAAACTGCGCGGGCGCAGGGTAATGATGAACGGGTCGTTCTGACCTTCTTCCCCGTAATACTTCTTCAGGCGCTCCCGCAAGCGGCGCGCTTCCACGCGAACGATGGAATCGATGCGCGGGTCGAACGAGTCCTTCTTGTCGAAGACCTCGAAGCCGAGCACGAATTCGTTCAGCTTGTCGGTTTCACCGGCCAGCGCCTGTTCCACGACGAAGCGGAGAAACCGCCGGTGCCGCTCGGAGCCGGAGAACGTATTGCTCGCAAGGATACGGTCTAGTTGCTCTTGAATGATTCGTTTCTTGTCGTCGGTGATCGCGGTCATGAGATGGGGCGGCAAACTCACGCCCGTGGCGGCAATTTCAGTTTATCGCGGGTGTGCGACGAATCAAGTCTTCTGCAGGACTCGAATGGAACGGACTACCCTGGTTGGCGGAGTTGTGTTCTCACCGATGCGGAAAGTGATAGACACCTGCGCGGATTTGAGCGGACCGCACTCCAGTTCCACGGTGTCCGCGCCGAATCCTTCAAGTTGCAGTCCTGAGGCGCCATCGATCAGGAACTCCGCCGGCTTGCCGTCTATCGACACCACCAGGTGCGCCGGGACCGCCCCGCAGTCGAGCTTCTCAAGTCTGCCTATGGCAGAGGAACTCCCACTCTGGTTCTCCCACGTCGAAGTGCGGGCTTGTTCTTTCGGGACGTTCTCACCGGAAGTTCTGCGCCGCTCGACGGGCGGCTCGTCCTCGACAATTTTGTAACCGGTTTGTATTGGCTGGTCGATCAGCTTGAGTTATGTTTCGCCGGCGGCTGCGCCATTCGATCCGATCATTGTTGGCCGGGAC
>CAYLLB010000015.1:0-20911 GCA_964384215.1 uncultured Solibacteraceae bacterium
GGGTCGTGAACCCTTAGCATCGACTCGCCGCGTATCACCCTTCACGCCGGCTGCAGCCGCCTGCCCCGATAAGAACGAGTTGAGCAAAGCCGGTACCGCACCTTCCGGGTAATCGTTGCAGTAATGCCGTGGGTTGCCTGTAGGACTGCCACCACGAACACACCTGCGGGCGCTGCGCGCAACCGTCCTGTAATGCGCGTCCCGGAACTGGGATGTGACGTCTCGTCCGTCACCTGTCCAGCAACGGCCTCCGTCCGTTCCATAGCGTCCACTGCGAATCCATGGCGTCCTTTGCGCGAAAGCTTCCTCATTAAGCACTTGAATCATCCCCTTTCGCGACGTGCGGGAAATCTACGTTCACAAACCTTATCTGGTTGATTCTGAACCATTTCCGGCACTTTCCCTTCTTCCCGCCAGTTACAATCAATACGGAGCACAAATGTCTTCACTACGTCGCACGCAAGCCGCCCGTACCAGCGGATCTCTCTCCGGGAGTCCTGTCACCCCCGAGAGCAAGGCCCTCCCCTCGCGCAACGCCCTTCGCCGTGGAATTCACGAAGGTTCGGCCGCCACCCGCTGGTGCCCCCCGGCTGCCAAACGAACCCAACAAAGGCCTCCCTCTCTCGCCGCCGCAATAACCGGCGCGTCTATCAAGGTATGTGCGACAATGGGCCTTTAGCCTACGATTCAAGGATTCCCTTCACATGAAATCAACGTTGTTTTGCGTCTGTTTCGCCTCGGCCGCGCTCTGGGCGCAGATTCCTCCGACAACTGCCGCGCCGCCCGCGGCCGCGATCACCCCCGACACCGTCGTGGCCACCATCGATGGGAAGAAATTTACGGCCCGCGAAGTCAGCAAACTCGTCGGGGCTCTGCCTCCGCAGAATCAGCAGCACTTCGCCAACGACCCTAAGGAGTTCCTGCGCCAGCGCGTGCTGCTCGAAAAGCTCTCCGCCATGGCTGAACAGAAGAAACTCGACCAGCAGAGCCCGTACAAAGAACGCGTGGACTACAACCGGCAATTGATTCTTTCACAGGCCATGGTCGAGAACCAGTTCGAAAGCCTGCCGGCCCCCGAATCCGAGTGGAAGGCCTTCTATGAGAAAAACAAAAGCATGTTCTCGGAAGCCAAGCTGCGGGTCATCTACATTCCATTCAACGTCCGCCCGAACGCCGCCGACCAGAGCGGGGCGAAACCGCTGACCGAAGCGGAAGCCAAAGCGCAGGCCGAGGCGGCGCTGGCGGAAATCCGCAAGGGAACCGATTTCGCCGAAGTCGTGAAGAAGTACTCGAAGGATCCCGTGTCCGCCGCCAAAGGTGGAGATTTCGGTTCTGTCAAGCGCTCCTCCGATCTTCCGCCCGACCTCAAGAACGCCATCTTTTCGACGAAGGCCGGCGAAACATCGGCTCCGTTCCGCCACACCAATGGCTATTATCTGTTCAACGTCGTCGCCTATATAGACGCGACGTACGAACAGGTCAAGGGCGACGTCGAGCGGATGGTGAGGCAGGAGAAGTTCAACACATGGCTGGAAGGTGTGAGGAACGGGATCGAAATCAAGGTCGAAAACGAGGCCTTCTTCGCCAAGCCCAAGGCCAAGTGACGGGCGGGCGCGCCGCGCTGGCAGGGATGGCAGTAAGGGGCGCGCCGCTACGCGTGCGTTTTCAACCGGAGTTGACGGCCTGGCGCGGCCGGCTGCTCGAATCGGACGAGCGCGGCCAACCGGTGCATGCGGCGTCGTTTATCCGGAAGCGTCTCGTCGTGCTGGATGCCGGACTGCGTCAGCGTCCCGGAGAACTCGTACGGATCCTCACGCATGAGCTGTCGCATTTCGCCTGGGTGCGCCTTGGCAACACAGTCCGGCGGAGTTGGGAAGACCTGCTCGCCAGGGAGATGCGCCGCCGGGCGCGGGGCGAGTTGGGATGGTCCGCTGAATTGCGCAAAGAGAAGCTCGCACCGGAAGACTGGCGGCGCCGTACGCGCCGGTGGCGCGAATACGCCTGCGAGAGCTTCTCCGACACAGCGGCCTGGCTGCGCGCCGGGCGCAGGGCGCATGACGAATTTACCCTGGCTGCCCGCTTTCGCGCAGTGAGAAAGCGCTGGTTCGCCGCTCATCTGGGCGGCCGTGCGGTCCCTATATAATCGGAAAGAGAGTCCCGAGTGATAATCCCTCGCAAATTCGTCCTGGGGAGCGTGCTGGCATGGCTTCTCTTCAACTTGGCGGCGTGTTCAAATCAGAAGACGACCGCGCGAGGCGCAATGAAGGCGCCCGAACTCCGTCAGATCGCGCCGGACTTCACCTTGCGCGACGCCGAAGGCCGTCAGGTTTCGCTTTCCGACTATCGCGGCAAGGTCGTGCTCCTCAACTTCTGGGCGACCTGGTGCGGGCCTTGCCGTTTCGAGATTCCGTGGTTCGTCGACTTCGAGAGACAGTTCAAGGACCGCGGCTTCGCCGTGTTGGGCGTCTCGATGGACGAGGAAGGCTGGGACGCCGTAAGGCCGTACATCGCGCGCATGCGGGTGAACTATCGCGTGCTGATGGGTGACAGCATGGTATCGGACTTGTACGGCGGCGTGCGATCGCTGCCCACCAGTTTCCTGATCGACCGCGACGGACGCGTCGCGCGCGTGCACATCGGTTTGGTAAGCAGGAGCGAATATCAGAATGACATCAACGCGTTGCTGGATCAGTCTCACTCTGGTGACGGCGGCCCTGTCGCTGGCCGCGCTGCCGCTCGCGGCACAGAATAGCCAGGTGCTTTCGGTCGCGCCGCCGCGCACCGTGATCGCAAGAAAGGGAGCACGTGCGGAGGTGAAGCTTGCCGTGTCCCTGCGCGAAGGCTATCACGTCAACAGCAACACTCCCAGCGAGGACTACCTGATCCCCATGAAGCTCACCTGGAACGCCGCGCCGCTCGAAGTCGAGGAGACGATCTTTCCGGCAGCGAAGCTCGAAAAGTACGACTTCGCTGACAAGCCGTTGTCGGTTTTCTCGGGCGACTTCGAAATCCTCACCCGCTTCAGGACGCCTGCCAGCGCTCCCACGGGGACCACAGTGCTGACCGGGAAATTGCGCTACCAGGCCTGCACCTCCTCGATGTGCCTGCCACCCAAGAGCGTCGAAGTGCGCCTGCCGGTGGACGTGCGGTAGACTCCCCGTGCGCCGCCTGCTGATCCGGCCCGGTGGCATCGGCGATGTCATCACCTCGCTGCCGGCCTTGGAATCCCTGCGCGCCGGCTACACCGAAGTCTGGGTTCCCACGGCGCTCAGGCCGCTGGTGCGCTTCGCGGACCGTGTGGAGTCCATCGCGGACACGGGCCTCGACGGGTTCGGAATTCCGGACCGGGAACCTTCGCCCGGTCTCATCGAGCGGCTGGCCGGCTTCGATTCGATTGTCAGTTGGTACGGCGAGGCCCGCGAGGAGTTTCGAGCTGCTGTTGAAGCTCGGGGATTGCCGTTTCAGTTCTTCCCCGCCCTGCCAAGTATGGACGGCGCCCTGCACGCGGTGGATTACTTTCTCGCCCACGCCCGGCAGTCCGGCGGCCGGATCGTGGAGCCAATACCGCGCATTCGCTGTCCCGGTGGGCGGCGGGATTTCGGGGTAATCCACCCATTCTCCGGAAGCGCCCGGAAGAACTGGCCGCTCACGCGCTTTCGCGAGCTTGCTGATGTGCTCGATTCGCGGATACCGGTCGCATGGTGCGCGGGCCCCGAGGAAGCGCTCGAAGGCGCGGTCCGTTTCGACGACCTTTACGAACTGGCCTGCTGGCTGGCTTCAGCGCGGATCTATGTGGGCAACGATTCCGGCATCACACATCTGGCAGCCGCTGTGGGAACCCCGGTGGTGGCCCTGTTTGGAGTCACGAACCCGCGTGTGTGGGCGCCGCGCGGGCCGCGCGTGCGTGTGGTGGCCGCGGAAAGCATGGAGGACATCCAGCCGAACGCCGTCCTTGATGCGATCAACGAAATCCAGCGGATGCCAGCGTGATGCCCAACTGCCGGTGGTCGCCCGGCACGCTGAAGCTCCTGTCGACGGCGATGGTAAGCGTGACGCTGGGCGAGCGGGCCTCGATGTTCAGCGAGCGCAGCGTGTAAGTTCCCGGCGTCTCATAGCTGGCCTGCGCCACCAACTCGTTGTCCACGTAAAGCGACACCTGCCGCGCGGGAGCCGGACCGGGTATGCTGAAGGTCACCTCGACAGGCTTGGGCTTTTCGGGCCTTTTTAGTAAGATTACCGCCTTCTCACCCATCCAGCGCCACGCGCTCTGCTCCAGGTCGTAGATCCCGCTGACGATCTGCTGCGCTGCCTCCGGTGCGTTCATCGGCAGGAACTCGGCCACGGGTTGGCGCTCTATCACCACCTGCGCGGTCACTTCGTCCACCGGGCCGGTACTGACATCGAACGGACGCAAACCGAGCGAGGAGGTTGAGTAAGCCGAACGCGCGCCGAGTCCGATCAGGCGCAGGGGCAGCGTGGGCTGGATCCCGGCCGACATGACCGGCGCCAGAACGCCGCCGCCGGTGGTGAACGGGATGGGGAAGCCCAGGCGGCTGCCCACGACGTAATCGCCGGGCCGCACGGCCTGGCCTCGAACCAGAGGGAGGCCGCCTTCCGACTCCAGGTAGAATCGCAGACCCCATTCGCCGTTGATCCACACGCGCCCTGTAGGGGACTGCTTCCTGAATTCACTGGCGAAGACGCGGTAGCCGTCCCAATGCTGGTAGTTCACCCAAGCCAGCGCCAGCGCGAAAGCGCACTGCACGGCGCAAACCGGCACGGCCCATCGCGGATGCCGGTCGAAGACGCGAGCGCCAAGCAGCGCCAGCGGCGCAACCATGGGCAGCAGGTAGCGCGCCGAGCCGGCAAAGAACAGAACCACCGCAGCCGCAAAAAACAGAACGATCCAAGCCGCCAGGAAGCGGGCGTCCGCGTCCGCGTCTTTCAACGCCCGGCGCGCGCAATCGATCAGGATGAGAGCGCCAACGCCGAAAGAGAGCCAGAACAGCGGGTGGAGGTCGAGCGCCATTGCGCAGCCTGCAAGCACCAGCGCGACCACGCCCTCGATGCGGTTCCAGAACGCCGCCACGGCCAAGAGCGGGAACAGCATCCAACCGGTGTGGGCGACAAGCGCCGCGGCGCTGGAAGCCTTGGCCGCAATCGCCTGGAAGCCGTAAGTCTGGAAGTAGGAGAACAACACGCCGGCCGGCACGGAACCGCTCGATGCGCGCTCATATAACTGCCACACGATAAGCGCCGCTGGCGCCGCCAATAGCACCACCCAGGCAGGCCACCACTTGCGGTCCTTCAGCCAGATGTAGACGGCCAAAACAGGCACCAGCAGCACAGCCTGATACGCGCCCATGGCCGCCAGCGCCGACGCCAGGACGAACCCGGCGAGCCAGGCCCAGGAGCGCCGGTCGATGGCCTTCACCGCCAAGGCCACTGCCGCCAGCCAGAACGCCAGAAACGGGACGTCGGCTTCGAAGGAATTCCCGTTAACCACAAACGCGGGAGTGAACAGGAACAGCGCCGTGGCGAGCACGGGCCGCGTGGTAAAGCGCTTAGCCAGCGACCAAACGCTGGCGGCGGCGATCAGAGAGAACAGGATGTAAGCCGCGTGGAACGGAACTTCGTACACATCGCCGAACAGGGCCAGCAGAGCGGCCAGCGCCCAGGCATTCAACGGCGGATGTGGGTGGCCGCGCATGTCCACCATGTCGCCGAGGAACACGTAGCTGCCATGATTGGGGTGCGCGGGATCGATCTGCGCGTGCTGCGCGCCGGCTAGGTAATACACGTCGTCGCCCTGTATGGCCTGGTCCAGGAACGGCAGCCGGATCAGCAGCACCAGGGCCAGGACGATGAGGAAGCCGTAACGCATCAAGGATGCCAGCGTAACACGGGCTTGCGCGCCGCGGCCACCTCATCCACCCGGCCGATGCGGGTCGAATGGGGCGCCGTCAGCACCTGCTCGGGATTCTCTTCCACTTCCGCGGCGATGGAGATCAGAGCGTCGATAAACAGGTCCAGTTCGCGCTTGCTCTCGCTCTCGGTCGGTTCGATCATCATGGCGCCGTGCACGATGAGCGGAAAACTCACCGTGTAGGGGTGGAAGCCGTAATCGATGAGCCGCTTGGCGATGTCGCCGGTCTTCACGCCGCGGGCGGCCTGCCGCGAGTCGCTGAACACGCACTCGTGCAGGGTCGGCGCGTCGTGGGGCAGGTCGTAGTGCGCCTCCAAACGCGCGCGGACGTAATTGGCGTTGAGCACCGCGTCCATGGTGGCCTTGGCAAGGCCGTCTCCGCCGTAAGCCAGGATGTAAGCCAGCGCGCGCACCATCACACCAAAATTGCCATAGAAGGCCCGGACGCGGCCGATCGACTGTGGACGCGCAAAATCGAAGCGCCACTGGCCGGCTTCCGCTCTGAGACGGGGCACCGGCAGGAAGGGTTCGATTTCCTTCTTCACTGCCACGGGGCCGGAACCGGGGCCGCCTCCTCCGTGCGGCGTCGAGAACGTTTTGTGCAGGTTCAGGTGCATCACGTCGACGCCGAAATCGCCGGGGCGCGCCACGCCCACCAGCGCGTTCATGTTGGCGCCGTCCATGTACATCAACGCGCCCTTTTCGTGCAGGATGGCGGCGGCGCGCGCGATGTTCTCCTCGAAAACGCCGAGGGTATTCGGATTGGTGACCATCAATGCGGCCACATCTTCTGTGACGGCGCGCGACAGCACGTCGAGATCGATCACGCCCCGTTCGTTCGACTTGATGCTCTCGACGACGTAGCCTGCCATGGCCGAGGTAGCCGGATTCGTGCCGTGCGCCGAGTCCGGAACCAGGATTCTTTTCCGCGGATTCCCGCGCGCGGTGAGTGCCGCGCGGACCAGCAGGATCCCGGTCAGTTCGCCGTGCGCTCCCGCGGCGGGCTGCAGCGTCACGGCGTCCATGCCGGTAATTTCGGCCAGCGCGGCTTCCAGGCGGGCCATGATTTCCATGGCGCCTTGCGAGAGCGCTTCCGGTTGGTAAGGGTGCGCCCAGGCCAAGCCCTCGAACCCCGCGACCCGCTCGTTGATCCTGGGATTGTATTTCATGGTGCAGGACCCGAGCGGGTACATGCCGAGGTCGATCGAATAGTTCCAGGTGGACAGGCGCGAAAAATGGCGCACCAACTCCACCTCACTTACTTCGGGGAAACCCGGGATTTCGTCGCGAACGTTCGCCGCGCCCAGAACTCCAGCCGGATCGACGGCGGGCACGTCCAGCGCAGGCAACTGATAGGCGCGCTTGCCTGGCGAGCTGACTTCGAACAGCAGCGGTTCGTTCTGCGTGATGTGCGGGCTGACTTTGCGAATCATTGGGCGAGCGCCTCCGCCAGTATGTCCATGTCCTCGCGCCGGCTCATTTCGGTGGCGCAGACGAGCATGGAATTGCCAAGTTCGGGGTAAAAACGCCCCAAAGGCAAGCCGCCAATAATCTTGCGGTCAAGCAACGCCTGGTTGACCTCCTCCGGCGGGCGGGCACCAGTCCGGACCACGAATTCATTGAAGAACGGACCATTGAAGCGGCGCTTTACGCGTCCCGCGAGGTAGTGGGCCTTGGCGAGGTTCTGCCCGGCGAGTTCGCGCAGACCCTGCTTGCCGTAAACAGCCATGAACACCGTGGCCATCAGCGCGACCAGCGCCTGGTTGGTGCAGATGTTCGAGGTCGCCTTCTCGCGGCGGATATGTTGCTCACGGGTAGCCAGCGTGAGGCAATACGCGCGGTTGCCCCGCGAGTCTTTCGTCTCGCCTACCAGGCGGCCGGGCAGTTGCCGCATGTAGCGCTCGCGCGTGGCGATGACGCCCGCGTAAGGTCCGCCGAAGCTCGGCGAGATGGCGAACGACTGCAATTCCCCGGCGGCGATGTCCGTTCCGGCGCAGGGCTGGAGCAGGCCCAGGGAAACCGCTTCCGTGAAGATGTGAATGAGCAAAGCGCCCTTCGAGTGCGCCAGTTCCGCGTACTGGTTCAGATCTTCCACCACGCCGAAGAAGTTCGGCGATTGGACGATGACGGCGGCAGTGGAGGAATCGAGTTTCCGGGCGAGATCCTCCGGTGCGGAAGCGCCCGTTTCCGGATCGTACCCGAACTCTTCGATCGCCAGTTTCTGATTGGCCGCGTACGTTGCCAGCACCTGCCGGTACTCCGGATGCACGGCGCGCGAGACCACCACGTGGCTACGCCCCGTGATGCGCGAAGCCATCATGGCGGCTTCAGGCACCGAGGTGGAGCCGTCGTACATTGACGCGTTGGCAGCGTCCATGCCTGTCAATTGGCAAAGCATGGTCTGAAACTCGAAGATCGACGTCAGCGTTCCCTGCGAGATCTCCGCCTGGTAGGGGGTATACGAGGTAAGGAATTCTCCGCGCGAAACGATGGTGTCCACCATGACGGGCCGGTAGTGCAGATAGGAACCGGCGCCAAGAAAACAGGCATAGCCAACCGCCGCGTCCGCCGCCCGATCCTTGAAGTACCCGGCAATCTCGTATTCGGACAGGCCCGGCGGCAGGTTGAGGCTCCGCCCGAGTCTCAGTTCGGAAGGAATGGAAGCGAACAGGTCCTCCATCCTCTGAACGCCGCAGACGTTCAGCATCTCGCGGCGTTCGGCGTCAGATTTCGGCAGATACCTCACTCGCCTTCCGCCTCGACGTGCTCTTGATAAGCGCCGGCATCCAGCAGGGCGTCCAACTCATCGGGTTGGCTGAGCCGCAGCTTCACCAGCCAGGCTTCGCCGTGCGGATCCTCGTTGATCTTTTCGGGCGCATCGGCCAGCGTTTCGTTGACCTCGATCACCTCGCCGGAAACCGGGGCGTAAATGTCGGAAACGGCCTTGACGCTTTCGACCGAGCCGAGCGCGTCGCCTTGCGCGACCGTGGCGCCCACTTTCGGGAGGTCAACGTAAACGATGTCGCCGAGTTCCTTCTGCGCGTGAAATGTGATGCCGACGGTGCCAGTGTCTCCATCGGCCGAAACCCACTCGTGCTCTTTTGTATAACGGTAATTCTCCGGGTACATATTATTTCGACCTCCTGTAGAAAGGTGTTGGAACGGTCCGGGCCTCCACAAGCTGGCCTCGAATCAGAATACTGATGGAAGTACCGGCCACGGCGCGGGCAGCGGGCAGGTAGCAAAGGCCAATGTTCTTGGCGAGCGTGGGCGACGGTCCGCCGCTGGTCACCCAACCGGCGCCGGCGCCGTCGAGAAAGACCTCATAGCCGTCCCGCGCAATTCCCCGCCCCGTCATCTCGAAGCCGGTCAATATCCTTTGTATGCCTTTATCCTGTTGGGCCGCCAGCGCCGCGCGGCCCACGAAATCTCCCTTGTCCATCTTGACGATCCAATCCAGTCCCGCTTCGAACGGCGTGATGGAGGCAGTGATTTCGTGGCCGTAGAGGGCCATGGCGGCCTCCAGACGCAGCGTGTTGCGAGCGCCCAGGCCGCAGGGCTTGATGCCGAATTCGGCGCCGGCGTCGAGCAGTAGATCCCAAATGCGGGGCGCCGAATCAGGCGCTATGTAAATCTCAAAGCCATCTTCCCCGGTGTAGCCCGTACGGGCAATCCGTGCGGCGACACCTGCAACTTCGCCATCCACGAACCGGTAGTAGCGGATAGCCGCGAGATCCACCGGCGTAAGTTTGGCGAGGGTCTGGAGCGCCCGGGGCCCCTGCACGGCAAGCTGCGCGTAGCGAGGACTGGCAAACTCCACTTCCGCGTCGAACCGGTTGGCGGCCCGGATGTGTTCGTAGTCCTTCTCCTGGTTCGAGGCATTGACACAAAGAAAGTAGTGACTGCCGGTCACCTTGTGAACCAGGATGTCGTCGACGAAGCCGCCGTGCTCGTAAAGCAGTCCGGAATACTGCGCCTGGCCGGTTTGAAGTTTCGCGGCATGGTTGGTGGTCACGAAATCAACCAGGCGCAGAGCTTCCGGCCCGCGGATTTCGATCTCGCCCATGTGGCTGACGTCGAAAAGCCCCACCGCGCGCCGCACGGCGTGATGCTCATCCAGGATGCCTGAATACTGCACGGGCATATCCCAACCGCCGAAGTCGACCATCTTGGCATTGGCTTGGCGGTGTATGGAATTGAGCGAAGTGACCTTCAGAGCTCCGGAATGTTGCATGAAGATGCCAATCTAGCAAGGCGTTACGTAGGTGTCAACGCGACTGCGGCGCAACCACTCTTGAGTTGCGCGGCGGGATTCATCCTGGCAGATGGGTTGGTCGCGGTTCAAGCGGCCTACGGGCGGCCAGTTTCGGGGCATTTCCCCGGTCCGGCGGGTGGAGGCGGGGCAATAGAAACAACAGGTTGCAGGTTCGCTTCGGGTTCGTTGGAGGCGGAGATTTCGGGGTCAACAGGTTCGGATTCAGCAGGTTGCGGGTGAGACGAGGGGGGGTGCCTGGGCGAAGCTGGCGGAGTTGATGGAGGACGGCCCGGCGGTGGAAGGTGAGCTGGCTTTCGCGGGCGGCTTCGAGTTGTTTATGGGTGAGTCGGATAAGTGGCATGATTCGCGCTCGGTGGGGATTGTAGCAGGCGAGGCGATGAAACCACAGGATGCGGGAGGCCTATTTCGTTGATAATCCCCGAAATAAGAAGTCTGCGTGCGCGGTGAACGCGATTTTCAGAGGCTGAAACACGACTTGGACAGAGGCGCCCATGGGAAGCCGTGGAGTGCGAGACCCTGGCGCGGGAGATGGCGGGGATACGGGTAAGGATCACACAGGCGGCCAGGGTGCGTCAGGAAACACGCGGGCTGTCCCCCGCAGTCGTCCCCCGCAGTCGTCCCGCAGTCCTCCAGCGCGGTACGCGGCAGTTGTTGTTCGGACTCGCGCTTCTGCCGGCCGCAATCGCCGGGCTCGGCTACACCAACCGGGCTTGAGAGCTGCTGGAAGCGCCAAGCCGGCGCGACGGAACTTTAGGCTATGTTCCCCGCGGACACCTTGCTGTAGGATTTGAGACGGCGGACATCGCAGACTGGAGAATCGGGATGAAGTCCTTCCTCAAGTGCCCGAGCATGGCCGTGTGGTGGGGACTCCTTGGTCTCGTTTCGGGAGTGTTGTCATGTGTGATCTCGCAATCGCACATCATCGTGCGCGACCAAAGGACGCTGGATCACATTATCTGGCCTGGAATGGTGTTCGCGTTGGTGGTTCTCCTCCCGCTCTCCCGCTGGGCCGCGGATAGCTGGCTGCGGACCGCCGCCGCGCTGATCGCGAGTTCCGCCGTCTATCCACTCACCTGGCGAATCGCCACGTTGGGTCTCCGCTCTTCGTGGGGATTCATGATCGGAACGTTCGCGCTTGGAGGATTCGTGGGCTCATTCGTCCTGGCGGGCGTATTCTTGACCGGACGGCCGCGTTGGGTGAAGGCCGCATGCGTGACCGTGGTTCTAGGCACGGTAATTGGTGGGCTCGGGGGCGCGCATCTGGGTGCGACGATGGCCGGCATCCGCTCGCCATTGACCGCTGGCGACGGACTCGGCCTGCTTATGGTGCTCTGGCAGGCCACCGTGGCCGCGTCGCTGGGTCGAGGGGTAACGGCAAGGACCGGCGCACCCGGGCAGGCGACAGAGAAGGCACATAGCTCCCGGGATGCTGTCAGGAAAGATGGCGACGGGATTTGACGCAAGTGTCCGAGATTGCCCTATACGAACGGCTTGGCTGGCCTGCTCAGCGACCTGCTGTGAAGTAACTGGCTGCTGTCGGGCGTGGTTCAAAGATCCCCCGCAAGATCAGATCAAACTTCTTAACGCTTAAAGCCCCTCCGTTCCTCGTGACAGTTTGTTCGTCACAACAGGCGAGAATTTCGTCACGGGTGGAGACCTTCTGGCAGAAGTCCAGGGCCCGCGATGGCTTGTCCGCCCCCGTGACTCGAGCAGGGTAGTACTGCTCAATCGCGCCACGTTCAAGCACATATACATCGACACTTCGGAGCATCTCTAGCAACTGGTGCTTCAATTGAAGCATCTCCTTGTCCATGCTGGTCTTGAGGATAGCTAGGCGGTCTGACTTGCGCTGCCATGCAAAGAACGATTCCACTGCTGCATCAAGTTCGACTTGCGTACACGCCCCGCTCTTTAGCATTGCCTGGCACTCTTTGACCTTGCTCCACAAGTTCCGGAGGTCAACGGATTCGTGAGCCTTTCTGGCCTCTTTTAGCGAGGTATCGTTATCATCGAACCGACAAACCTCTTCAGCCTGATCCGAGCAAGTTTAGAATTACTCGGCAATCGCCTCACGCTGCTCAGCAGGTTCCGGCAGCCAGCCGCGCCAGCTGGCTAGGGCCCAGGCCAGGCCTGCGAAGGCTCCGAACGCCCCCGCTACGACTCCGATCACTCTCGGCGAGACTAAGCCGGCCGCTACGCTCGCTGCGGCCATCGAGACGATCATGGTGGACCAGCGCAGCGATTCCATGGTTCCGAAGACCCGTCCCCGATAAGCGTCGGGCGTATGCTGCAACAACTGCTCGGTGTTGAGCACCGTCGTGACCGCCATGCCGATGCGCGAGGCGGCCAGCAGTACCAGCGCCGCCACATAGCCTTGCGCGATGCTGAACACCATGAACAGCAAACCGTGGGAAACATAGGCCAGGGCGACGGACCGCTTGTATCCGGCAAAGTTCACGCGCGAGCCGATGGCGTGCCCGGCCAAACCGCCGAGCAGCAGTCCGATGCCGGCGAAGCTGGCCATCGCGCCGATGCCCTGCGAGCCCCGCCGGAAGACCTGCTCGCCGAAGAGCACGAACAACAATTGCGCGGCGCCGCCGCCGGCCGCCCAGCCCACCGTGAGCAAACCGATCCCGCGGACGAGCGGAGTCCGGGCAATGTAGCACAGCCCTTCATGGTATTCGTGCCAGGGCCGCAGCCCCGTGGCCGTATCCTGCTGTGTACGGAAGCCGCCCGGCGGCAGCCGCAGCGCCCAACTCGTGGCCGCCGAGAATAGGAATCCCAGCGCGTTGACGACGAAGGCGGCGCCGTATCCGAGCCAGGCCACGCCGTATCCGGCGAGCATCGTGCCGGCGATCTGGGTCGCCCACTGCGTGGTTTGCGTGAGCGAGTTGGCGACGTGCAGTTCGCGCCCCGTTGTGATGGATGGCAGAATCGACACGCGCCCGGTGGTGAAGAACGGCGCGGCCAACATCAGCAGGGCGCTTAGGGGATACACCGTCCAGACAGTCGCGCGGGACATGGATACCAGAAAGGCCAGCGCCACGGCCGCGCGCGCCAGATCAGCCGCGATCATGATCCGGCGGCGGTCGTAACGGTCGAGCGCGACGCCGGCCGACGACCCGGCCAGCAGCGCCGGCACCGCGCGTACCAGCAGCATGATTCCCACAGCTAGGCCGGACCCGGTCGTCTTCAGAACCAGCGTCGCCACCGCGATGTTATTGAAGTGCGTGCCAACCTCGCTCACCACCTGCCCCAGCCACGCGTAACGGTAGTTCCGGTTGCGCCGGAGCAAAAACAGGAAGTCGTTCATGGTCGAAGTCGCCGGGATTTCGCGCTAGAGAACCGCGCCAAGCTCCATCATAAAATGCCGTCGCGCGCCGCGTGTGGCGCGGCAAATGCTGTCTAGGCCATAATAGGAACTTACGCACGCCTTGGAAGTCTCAGGCCCTTCGCTATGCCGCCAGAAACCGTCCCGGGTAGCGCATTTTCGATTGCAATCGGTGCCACGTTCACGGTTGAGCCGATTGGGGAGACGCTTGCATATTGGACGGACGAACTCGGCTTGAATTGCCGGATCGAATACGCGCCTTACAACCAGGTATTTCAGCAATTACTGGATCCCGGCAGCCTGATGGCGTCCAACGAAAACGGAATAAACGTCCTATTGATTCGCTACCAGGATTGGGCGAAGGTTCACGATCCCGGACACATCGAGGACGTGATGCGGCAGTTCGCCGGCGCCCTGCACGGCGCGCTGGGGCGCTGGCGCTCCCCTGTGATATTGGTCGAATGCCCTTGCTCGCCCGGCTTCGAGGCGGGCCTGGGGCGCGAGCGGGGGATGGGGCATGTCCGGGACCTGCTGGCCGCGGCGATTTCGGACATGAGTTTCGTGCACCTGATCACGGCGGCCGAACTCGCAGAACTTTATCCGGTCCGCGAATACTACGATTCCCAGGCGGACTCAGTCGGCCATGTTCCCTACACGCCGGAGGGTTTTGCCGCGCTCGGCACCATCGTCGCGCGGAAGATCGACGCCCTACGGCGGCCGCCGTACAAAGTCATCGCTCTCGATGCCGACAATACTCTATGGAAGGGCATCTGCTCCGAGGACGGCCCGCTGGGTATTCTCCTGGATGACGACCGCCGCTTCCTCCAGGATTTCATGCGCCGGCAGCACGATTCTGGGATGCTGCTGTGCCTGGCGAGCAAGAACGAAGAAGCCGACCTGGTGGCGGCGTTCAAAGCGAACCCGGAAATGCCGTTGCGGCTCGGCGATTTTGTCGCGCGGCGCGTGAATTGGGATCCGAAATCGGCCAACCTTATCTCCCTGGCGGAAGAACTCTCCCTGGGCCTCGATTCGTTCGTGTTTTTGGACGACAACGAGACGGAGACCGCCGAGGTGCGCGCCGGATGTCCGGACGTGCTGTCGCTCACGTTGCCGAAGGAAGACACGGCGCGGTTTCTCCAGCACGTTTGGGCATTCGATCATCCGCGAGTCACCAAAGAAGACCGCGAACGCAGTGCGATGTACGCGCAGAACGTCGAACGGGTGCGGAGCGCGAAGCAAGCGCCGTCGCTCGCGGATTTCCTCGCAGGGCTGCAACTTGATATCCGCATCGGTCCCGTGGAAACGGAGACTTTCGCACGCGTCTCACAGCTTACCGGGCGCACCAACCAGATGAACTTCAGCACCCGGCAGCGCTCGGAGATCGAGATCCGCGACCTGGTCGAAACGGGCGGAATGGAGTGCCTGACCGTCAGCCTGAGCGATCGTTTTGGCAGCTACGGACTGGTAGGCGTGATGATCTTCGCAGCACGCGCCGGAGCACTGGACGTCGACACTTTCCTGCTCAGTTGCCGCGCCCTCGGCAAAGGCGTGGAGCACCACATGATGGCGCGCCTCGGCGAGATAGCCCGTGCGCGCGGGCTCGATCATGTGGACGCCATGTTTGTGCCGACGGCGCGGAATCGTCCGGCGCTGAACTTCCTGCGCTCCATCGAGCATGGCGAGGAAATGGCGGCCGATGGCGGAATGATCTTCCGCTTCCCGCCGGCCGCCCTGGCGGGGCTGCGCTTCCACCCTGTGGGACCCGCCCAATCCGAAGCCGCGCGTGTGAAGAAGACCTCCGGGGCCGGTACCGTACAGCGCCGGAAAGTAGACTACCAGGAGATCGCGGAGAATCTCTGGAATCCCGGCCGCATCTTGAAGCGGGCCCGGGAAAAACGCGCGGCGGCAGTCGAGGAACGCGAGGCCGGCGACGCGCCCCGCACCGGCCTCGAGCGCGAGTTGGTGACGCTGTGGCGGGAGTTGCTAGCCGTGCCGTCAGTGGGAATTCACGAGAACTTCTTCGACGCGGGCGGCCATTCGCTGTTGGCTGTGCAACTGTTGTCGCACGTGCGTCAGGAGTACGGCGTGGAGTTGTCGCCCGAACTGGTGTATGACGGCTCCTTCACGGTGGAGACTCTCGCCCGGGCCATCGAGGTCGCCAGGATCGAGGGCGCCGGCGCAGAGCAGTATGCGGCGCTGCTGGCCGAAGTGGAGTCCCTTTCCGACGAGGAAGTGCGGGTTCTCCTGGCCGAGGAGGACACTGCGCGCGACTGATGCGGATTCTACTCGCTGCCAACGCCTCCTATGTCCCGCCGCGCGGCGGCGCCACGCGCAGTAACCTCGTGTGGCTGCAGACGCTCGCAGCGCACGGTCATGAGTGCCGTGTGGTGGCGGCGCTGATGACGCGCGATGCGGCCGGCCGGGAGCGCCAACTTCAGGACGAAGACATCCAGGTCGAATGGCTGCACTCCGAGCCGGGGTACGAGATAGTCCGCCACGACGCGCTGGTGATCCATTCGGTTGCCGAGCCGGCGCCGCGCAACGAAGTGCTGCGCGCGCAGATCCGCCAGTTCCAGCCCGACTGGGTGCTGGTGTCTTCGGAAGACGTCGGGCAGCGGCTGCTTGGTGAGGCTTCACGCGACGCACCTGGACGCATCGTGTACCTGGCGCACACGCCGCAGTTCTTTCCCTTCGGCCCCGAAAGCTGGAGTCCGAATCCCGAAGGCGCGGAGCTGATCCGGCGCGCGGCGGGCGTGGTCGTGATCGGCCGGCACATGGCAGGCTACGTGGAAAGGCATCTGGGCCGCGTCGCGCAGGTTGTTCATCCACCCATTTACGGTCAGGGGCCGTGGCCGAACATGGCGCGCTTCGATGAAGGCTTGGTCACCTTCATGAATCCCTGCGCGGTCAAGGGCATGCCGCTGTTTACCGAAATCGCGCGCCGTATGCCGGAGTGCCGTTTCGGAGTGCTGCCCGGTTGGGGGACTACCGCGGCGGATCGTGAAGCGCTTGGCGCGCAGCCGAATGTGACGGTGCTGGCGAACCGGCGCAACATCGAAGACATCCTGCGCGTGACGCGCATCCTGCTGATGCCGTCGCTGTGGTACGAGGGTTTCGGCCTGATCGTGATGGAGGCGATGCTGCGTGGAATCCCCGTGGTCGCGAGCGATTCGGGCGGCCTCGTGGAAGCCAAGCGCGGCACGGGATTTGTCATTCCCGTGCGGCCCATCGAACGCTACGAGCCGGTTTACGACGAGCGGAACCTGCCGCGGGCCGTGGTCGCCCGGCAGAACGTCGAGCCGTGGTTGGAAGCGCTGCGCACGCTGACACAGGACCGGTCCGCGTATGAAAAGGAATCGGGCCGCGCGCGCGAGGCGGCCTTGCGGTTCGCCGGATCGGTGGATGAGCGCGCGCTTGAAAAGTGGCTGACGGTTCTTCCGGCGGGACGGCGCTTGCGCATCCTGCTGGCTCACAACTCGCTGTACTACCCGGCGCACGGCGGCGGCGACAAGTCGAACCGTTTGCTGATAGAGGCCCTGGCGGCGCGCGGGCATACGTGCCGTGTGATCGCCCGGCTAGGGAGCTTCGGCGAGCGCGAGCATGCCGCATACGTGGCGGATCTCGGCCACCGTAAAGTGGAGATTCTGTCTACCAGCGGCGGCGTGGTTGTGTTCCGGCTGAACGGCGTCGAGGCGCACGTACTGACCAACCAGCAGAAACTGCGCGCGTATTTTGCGGAGCAGGTGGCGGCATTCTCGCCGGACATCATCATCAGTTCGACTGACGATCCGGCACAGCTCATGCTGGAGGTTGCACTGGAGCACGCCGGCTCGCGCGTCGTCTATCTCGCGCGCGCGACGCTGGCGCTGCCGTTCGGCCCCGACTGTGCGTTTCCAAGCGCCGCCAATACGGAAGCGTTGCGGCGCGCGGACGGCTTTGTCGGCGTCAGCCAGTATGTGGCGGATTACGCGAGCCAGCACGGTGGGATCGACGCCGTGCACGTGCCCATCTCCCTGATGGACCCCGGCCCGCAGCCGCCCGCGCTGGGCCGGCCGGAGAACGAGTTCGTCACGATGGTGAACCCGTGCGCGGTCAAAGGCATCGACATCTTCCTCGCGCTGGCGGATCGGATGCCGGACGTGAGATTCGCGGCCGTGCCCACCTGGGGCACGAGCGCGGCCGACCTGAAGGCGCTCGAAGCGCGGGCGAATATCACTATCCTCCCACCGGTCGACAACATTGACGAACTGCTCGCCCGGACTCGCGTGCTGCTGGTTCCATCCGTGTGGGCCGAGGCGCGGTCGCGCATCGTGGTGGAGGCCATGCTGCGCGGCGTGCCGGTGGTGGCGAGCGACACCGGAGGCATTTCCGAAGCGAAGATGGGCGTCCCGTATCTGATACCCGTGAAGCCCATCGAACGGTATCGCTCCGAGATGGACGAGCAGATGGTCCCGGTGGCCGAAGTTCCGCCGCAGGATATTGCGCCATGGGAGCAAGCGCTCAGGCGCCTGCTCGGCGGCCGCCCGCATTACGAAGAGATCTCGCAGGCTTCGCGGAAGGCCGCGCTGCGTTACGTGGAAGAAGAGCTGACCGTCGAGCCTTTTGAGCGATACCTTTACCAGGTGCTGGATCGCCCGCGACGTTCGGAGGCTCCGGAACAACCGCAAGCTCAGGCCGGCGCGCCCCATGGCGTGCTTGAACGGCTTTCGCCGGAGAGGCGGCGCCTGCTCGCCCTGCGGTTGAAGAAAGCCGCGTTGGCGAAAACACCGGCGAACCCGTGGTTCCCGGCGCTGGATTTGCGCCCCGGCGCGTCCATCCGCCTGTTCGCGTTCCCGCACGCGGGAGCGGGCGCGGCGGCATACCTCGGGTGGAACGAGCATCTGGCGAAACTGTTCTCGGCGTGTCCAGTGCGGCTGCCGGGCCGGGAGAGCCGCAGCCAGGAGCCCGCCTTCCGCCAGATGGGACCGCTGATCGAGGCCCTGGGCCGCGCGGTCCAGCCGGGCACGGATCGCCCATTCGTCTTCTTCGGCCACAGCATGGGCGCCGGCATTGCCTTCGAACTGGCGCGCTGGTTACGCCGTCACAGATTGCCGCTGCCGCTTGCGCTGCTGGTTTCGGGCGCCTGGGCGCCGCAACTACGCGTGCCGCGCCCGGCGGAACTGGACGAAGCGCAAATTCTGGAGGAGATACGCCGGCGCGAAGGCATCCCTCCCGATGTGCTCGCGGACCCGGACCTGATGCGCGTCATCCTCCCGCCTCTGAAAGCCGACACCATGCTGTATCGCACCTACACGTTTTCACCCGAAGAGCCGCTCGCATGTCCGATCCGCGCCTATGGAGGGACGTCGGACCCGGCGGTCGATGAGAAGCACCTTGCGGGGTGGGCTCAACTGACGACCGGCACTTTCGCAATGCGGATGTTTCCTGGCGGGCATTTCTACTTGCGGTCGCAGCGGAAAGCGTTGCTCGACGCCGTCAACCTTGATCTGGAAGAGATTCTGAATATGAGGGAGGACGCATAGATGGGCCGGGATCGAGTTGCGTGGCTAAACGCAGCCAGGGCAGCCATGGACGTCGAAGCCGCCGCCATCTCGCTCGCTGCGGAACAACTCGACGAAAACCTGTGCCAGGTCGTGCAAATGATCCTGGAACACCAGGGCAAAGTGGTAGTGAGCGGCGTCGGCAAATCCGGACATGTGGCCCGGAAGCTCACTGCCACGTTGTGCAGCACCGGCATTCCCGCCGTGTTCCTGCACGCCGCCGAAGCTGCTCACGGCGATCTGGGCGTTCTTTCGCCGGGTGACCCCTGCATCCTGATTTCGAAGAGCGGCGCCACGGCCGAACTCATACGTCTGTTGCCAACCTTGCGTAGTGTCCAGTCTCCCCTCATCGGCATCATCGGCAATCGGAACTCTCCGCTGGCCAAAGAAGTGGACGTTCTGCTGGATGCTTCGGTGAACGGTGAGGCCAGCCCCGGCAACCCGGTGCCGACCGCAAGCTGCGTCGTGGCGATGGCCCTGGGTGATGCTTTGGCGGTGGCCTTAATGCACGCGCGGCACTTCACGGCCGACGATTTCGGCCGGAATCACCCCGCGGGGCAATTGGGGCGCAACCTGCGGCTGCAGGTGAAGACCGCCATGCACGGGGGAGAGGAAGTTGCCTGGGCGAAGCGGGACGATTCGATTAGGGCGGTGGTGATCGCCATGACGCGCTGTCCGGTGGGCGCCGCGTGCGTGATCGCGGAAGACGGCCGTTTGGAAGGCTTGATCACGGACGGCGACTTGCGCCGCGCGCTGGAAACCCATGACGACATCCGAAGCTTGTGCGCTGCCGACATCATGACAGTCCGGCCGGTCACGATCAATCCCGAGGCCCGGCTCCAGAACGCCTTGGAACTGATGGAGAACCGGCCCCGGCAGATCTCCGTGCTTCCCGTGGTCGAAGCGGAAAACGGGCGCTGTCTCGGTTTGCTTCGCCTGCACGACATCTACCAGGTGAGCCATGTCTGATTCCAGCCTGAGTTCTTCGCCCACGCCCATCGAACTGGTGGACGGGTTGGGCCGCACTATTGTGTTCGGAAGCGGCGGTCTGCTTCCTCTGATTGCAGGCCCTTGTGTGATCGAAAGCGAAGAACACATTCACTGGTTGGCTCGGCGGATCTCTTCCATTGCCGGGCCGTTCGTCTTCAAGGCGTCCTTCGATAAAGCAAATCGCAGCAGCCTATCCGCATACCGAGGGCCGGGCATCAAAGAGGGGCTGCGGATACTGGCCGGATTGAAGGCCGCCGGCTATCCAATACTCACCGATATCCACGAGCCTGCGCAGGCAGCCCAGGCCGCCGAGGTGGCCGATATCCTCCAGATCCCCGCGTTTCTGTGCCGGCAGACCGATCTTCTCGTGGAGGCCGGGAGAACGGGACGCATCGTCAATCTGAAGAAGGGCCAGTTTGTTGCGCCGCACGATTTCCGGCTGGCCGCGGAAAAAGTCGCCTCGACGGGAAACGCGAAGATCCTGCTCACCGAGCGTGGCGCGTGTTTCGGTTACAACAACTTGGTGGTGGACATGCGCGGGCTGGTGATCATGCGCGGTTTCGGCTTTCCGGTCGTCTTCGATGCCACGCACAGCGTGCAATTGCCGGGAGCCGCTGGCGCATCCTCGGGCGGTCAGACGCAATTCATCGAGCCGCTGGCACGCGCGGCGGCCGCGGTGGGGATTGACGGCTTGTTCGTCGAGGTGCACGAAGAACCCCAGAAGGCGCTCTCCGACGGCGCCAATGCGCTTCGCCTGGACTTGCTGGAAGGTTTCCTCAACAAAGTCCGGCGGATCGATGGTCTCGTGAAGAGCCTGGACGAGATCCCACGCGAACAGGCGTAGACCT
>CAYLLB010000015.1:21011-106025 GCA_964384215.1 uncultured Solibacteraceae bacterium
ATCGATGGTCTCGTGAAGAGCCTGGACGAGATCCCACGCGAACAGGCGTAGACCTTTGAAAGAAACCTGAAGTCGCAATCTGCAAGCCGTTGATCGGGTAGACGGCAAACTTGGGGCGCAGACCCAGTAAGGCCTGCGCGATCAACTTCCTGTCCACGGTGAAGGCGCGCGCCATCAAGCGCGAAAAGACCTCGCCAAAAGTAATCCGCACGTGGCCATGTAACTGGCGGCCAGCACCGCCAGGCGGAACACCTTTCTGTCCCCGGTTTAATCAAGCTACTCGCCTTCGTGGTGGTCCAGGAACTCTCGATCAATGAGCTTGCGGCCGCGGAAACCTTGTTCCATGTCATGCCAGTAGCCGATGCCCCGTTCACCCAGCTTCCAGCAGAGGTACACTTCTTTGCCTTTGAACAGCGCGGGGAAATCGACCAGTCCGGCGTCGAGATCCTTGACGATACATCCGTGGGACTGAATGGATTCGAGCGCTTCCTTGATGTGCGTGGAGCTGGAGTCGCGACGGTGCTTCAGCGCGGCAAGGCGCCGCAAGTCGATGCGCACGCCACCCAACTGCACCACGCGCCGGGCGATGTCCTGAATCTCCTCCGCGGCTTGCTTGTAAACCTCACGCAGCGCCTTGATTCGATTCATGTGCTCCATGATCTCGGGCAAAAGACGTTGCGCCTGATCGACTGTGAAGTATCGAGGCATTGCCGGACGTTACCGTTTAGATGCGGGCGGCCGCGCGGTCGATCTAACTATGTCGGGCGTAACGGTGGGCGACGTATTCTTGCAGGATCCCGATGAACTCGGTCACGATGGCGTCACCGCGCAAGGTCGTCATCAACCGGCCGTCCACGTAAACCGGGGCAGCGGGTTCCTCGAAGGTGCCTGGCAGAGAGATGCCGATGTTGGCATGCTTCGACTCGCCCGGGCCGTTCACCACACAGCCCATCACAGCCACGCGCAATTGTTCAACGCCTGGATACCGGGAGCGCCACACGGGCATTTGTTCGCGTAGATAATTCTGAATGCGCTCGGCCATCTCCTGGAAGAACGTACTGGTGGTGCGGCCGCAACCGGGGCAAGAAGTCACGTCGGGCGAGAAGGTGCGGAGCCCGAGCGCTTGAAGAAGGTGCTGGCTGCCGACAACTTCCTCGGTGCGGGCGCCGCCCGGGGGCGGCGTGAGGGAAGCTCGAATGGTGTCGCCGATTCCTTCCTGCAGCAGGATGGCAAGCGCCGCGGTGGTTCCAACGATGGCCTTGGACCCAAGCCCCGCTTCGGTGAGCCCCAGGTGCAGCGGGTAGTCGCAGCGGGCGGCCATGCTGCGGTAGACCGAAATCAGATCCTGGACACCGCTGACCTTTGCGCTCAAAACGATGCGGTCGTGCGGAAGTCCGTAACGCTCCGCTGATTCGGCCGACTCGATGGCGCTGGCGACCATGGCCTCCATAAAGACCTCGTTGGGCGGCTTAGGCTGTGCGCTCGCTTGGTTCGCGTCCATCATGCGCGCCAGAAGCGTATGATCCAGTGAGCCCCAATTCACGCCGATGCGCACGGGCTTCGCGTTCTCGACGGCCACCTCGATCATGGTGCGGAAGTTGCCGTCGTGCTTGCGGCCGATGTCGACGTTACCGGGGTTGATGCGGTACTTGGCCAGAGCGCGAGCACATTCCGGATACTTCTTCAGAAGCAAGTGACCGTTGTAGTGGAAGTCCCCGATGATGGGCACGCGGACGCCGGACTTCTCGAGCGCTTCAGCGATGCGCGGAACCGCTTGGGCGGCGTGGTCGGTGTTGACAGTAACGCGCACCAACTCTGAACCGGCATGCGCCAGCGCCATGGTTTGATTCACGGTTGCGGTCACGTCGGCCGTGTCCGTGTTGGTCATGGACTGCACGGCGATGGGGTGATTCCCGCCGATTTTGATGCCGCCTACATCTACTACAACCGCCGCGCGGCGGCTACGAGTCGCCATCCTGCCTCCTCAAACTTCCATTGTATCGTCGAGGGATGGCACCGCCGGGACAGCGCGGCGGCATTTGGTAGAATAAACGGTTTCAGAGGAGATGGAGCGCGCCGCGAAATTATTCGGGAAAATGAAGCTGCCGGCGGCGGTAGTATCGCGCGAGGAGTTGATGCGCGCGGCATGGCCTGGGGCGGTGGGCAAGAAGATTGCCGCGCACACGCGCGCCGCGGCGGTAGCAGGATCCCGGCTTATTGTCGACGTCGAAGATGCGGTGTGGCAGAAACAGTTGTACACGCTGAGCGGCCAGATCCTCACCCGATTGAATGCCGCGCTGGACGGGATCACCGTGACGGAACTGAGCTTCCGGTTGGCGGTGCCGCGCCGTCTCCCACAGGTTGAGCATCATGCCGCGGCCAGCCAGGACGAGGCCGAAGGCATCACCGATCCCGTGCTGCGGCGGTTGTACCGCAGTTCCCGTAAGAAGGCATTAGCGTGAAGATTTCCGAAAAAGAGGTCCGCTACGTGGCCGATCTGGCCAACCTGAAGCTCACCGATGAGGAAGTTCACCGGATGGCGGCCGACCTGGACGGCATCCTGACGCACATGGACAAACTGAACGAGCTTCCGACCGACGATGTGGAGCCCATGGCGCAAGTGCTTTACGAAGCCGACGAGACAGCGACGCTCGCCGACGACAAGCCGCGCCCGTCGCTCGACAACGCAACGGCGATGGCCAACGCGCCGGAACACGGCGCCGGGTACTTCAAGGTTCCCCTAGTGATCGAAAGGTGAGCGCGCCGCGTATGGACATTCCCAGCCTATCCATCGACAGCGTCCGCGAAGGCCTGCGTACTCGGAATTTCAGCGCCGTGGAACTCGCTACCGCGGCCCTGGCCCACGCCGAAAAAGAGAATCCCGCGACCAACGCCTATCTCTCGTTCTGCCCGGAACGCGCGTTGGACGCGGCACGGCGCGTGGACGAGAAGATCGCCCGTGGCGAAGACCCGGGCCCCTTGGGCGGCGTGCCCGTGGCCGTGAAGGACGTCATCCTCACCAAGGGCGTGCGGACTACGTGCGGCTCGAAACTGCTGGCCAACTACATTCCGCCTTACGATGCAACCGCCGTTATCCGGCTGGAACAAGCCGGCGGCGTCATCATCGGCAAGACCAATTGCGACGAGTTCGCCATGGGCAGTTCGAATGAGAATTCCGCGTTCGGCCCGGTGCGGAACCCGGTAGATACGGATCGCGTGCCGGGCGGGTCGAGCGGAGGCTCGGCGGCCGTTGTGGCGCAAGGAACGGCGGTGGTATCGCTCGGCTCCGATACGGGCGGCTCCATTCGCCAGCCGGCGTCCTTCTGTGGCGTGGTGGGCGTGACGCCGACCTACGGGCGCGTCTCGCGATACGGGCTCACGGCATTCGCCAGTTCGCTCGATCACATTGGACCGTTTGCGCGCAATGTGAAGGACTCCGCCCGGCTGCTCGCGGTCATCGCCGGACGCGACGAGATGGATTCCACCTCGGCTTTCGCGCCGGTGCCGGATTACGAGGCAGCCCTCGACGGGGACATCCGCGGGTTGCGCATCGGCCTGCCAAAGGAGTATTTCCAGGGTCTGGCGAGCGAGACGGGCGATCTGATCGCGCGCGGCGTCGACGTGCTGAAGAGCCTGGGCGCGGAAGTCCGCGAAATCAGCCTTCCGGCGACCGAATACGCGATCGCCTGTTACTACATCATCTGCACAGCGGAAGCCAGTTCCAACCTGGCCCGCTATGACGGAGTGCGGTACACCTCGCGCGCCGATTCGGCTGAGTCGCTCACCGACATGTACCGTTCCACCCGTGGCGAAGGGTTCGGCACGGAGTGCAAGCGGCGCATCATGCTGGGCACTTACGTGCTCAGCGCAGGCTATTACGACGCGTACTACCTGAAGGCGCAGAAAGTGCGCGCGCTCATCGCCCGCGATTTCGAGAACGCCTTCGGACAGGTGGATGCTATCGTCGCACCGGTGTCACCCTTCCCGGCCTTCAAAATTGGGGAGAAGATCAACGATCCGCTGTCGATGTATCTTTCCGACATCTACACCATCACGGGCGATCTGGCCGGCATTCCTTGCATGAGCGTGCCGTGCGGCCGCACCGGGGCCGGCTTGCCCGTCGGCATGCAGATCCTTACGAAGCACTTCGCCGAGGCGACCATGTTCCGCGTGGCGCACGCGTTCGAGTCCGCGCGCGATTTCTGAGCCGCCGCTGGCACAGCCGGCATTGATATACTCGCTCAGGAATCACAGCGAGGAACTCCACGTGACTCATAAAGAGCGCTTTCTTACTGCCATCAACCACCAGGAGCCCGATCGGGTTCCCATCTGCGTGTGGTACACGCCGGAAGCGGAGATGAAGATGCTGCGCCACCTCGGTGCGGACATCACTCGCACGGAGACTTCCAAGGCCGCCGGCGGCCCTCTGCCCATCCTCATGGACCACGACTTCCTTATCTCGTGGGTGGGCCCGTGCACGGGCTACTATGCGCGGCCGGACCGCGAGTACACCGACGAGTGGGGCATCGGCTGGAAGTGGTTCGAAAACCCGACCGGCGCGTACACGGAGATGGTGCGCCATCCGCTGGCGGACATCAAAGACCCGGGCGAATTTGAGATGCCCGACTTTGAACGCGAGGACCGCTACCTGGGCGCGCGCATGCTTATGGACGAGTACGGCGAGGAATACGGCATCATGGCAGGTGTCGCCTGCACCCTGTTCGAACTGGCCTGGTACTTGCGCGGCATGGAGCAGGTCCTCATGGACATGGCGGCGGAGAAGGACTTCGCGCACGCCTATCTGGACAAGCTCATGGGCTGGATCGCGACGGCCGGGCGCAAGTTCGCACACATGGGCGTCGATGTGATCTGGATCGGCGACGACGTGGGCATGCAGAACCGCATGCTGATCAAGCCGGAAGTATTCCGGGAATTTCTCAAGCCGCGTTACGCCAAGCTCTTTGCCGAGTGGAAGAGCATCAACCCGAACGTGAAGATCGCCTTCCACTCCGATGGCTATGTCTACCCGATCCTGTCAGATCTGGTTGAAATCGGCCTGGATATCCTCAACCCCATCCAGCCCAAGAGCATGGACCCGGCGCGGGTGAAGAAGGATTTCGGCGACAAATTGACACTATGGGGCACGATCGACATTCAGGAAGTGATGCCGTTCGGCTCCGTTCCGGACGTCATCAATGAGGTGAAGACGCGCGTGAGAACCGCCGGAAAAGGCGGCGGGCTGATCCTCTCGCCGGCACACAACATCCAGGCCGAAGTGCCGCTGGAGAACATTTTTGCGTTCTACAACGCAGCCAAAGAATTCGGCCGCTATCCCATCCGGGAGGACCTATAGGACATGACCCGCACCGCGCTTGCAGCCATTGTCGCGGCAATTTCCCTCGCCGCCGCCGAACCCGGCATTCTGACGCCCAAGCCCTCGCCGAAGCCTCGCATCAATGGGGCAAAAGTCTATGGGGCGCGTCCCGGCCATCCCTTCCTGTACCGCATTCCGGCGAGCGGCGAGAGGCCCATGAGCTTCGCGGCGAAAGGCTTGCCAGCAGGCCTCACGCTCGATGCGCGGACCGGCATCATCACGGGAACCACTCCCGAGAAGGGCGAGTACATGGTCACGCTGCGCGCAAGCAACAAGAAAGGTAATGCGCAGCGAACCTTCAAAATCGTGGCGGGCGAAACGCTCGCGCTCACGCCGCCCATGGGATACAGCACTTGGTATCACTGTTACACCAAGGTAAGCGACGAGCTGGTCCGGGCCGAAGCCGATGCCATGATTTCGAGCGGCTTGGCAGACCACGGGTATTCCTACATAAATATCGATGACGGCTGGAACCGCTACCCCGCCTTCACGAGCCGGGAGTTCGGGCCGCCCGTGCGCGACGCCGACGGCAACCTCCGGCCCAACGCGAATTTCCCAGACATGGGGGCGCTGACCGATTACATCCACTCCAAGGGCCTGAAGGCCGGCATTTACATAGGGCCCGGTCCGCTCACCTGCGCGAAGTGCGAGGCCAGCTGGCAGCACGAAGAACAGGATGCGCGGCAGTTCGCCCGCTGGGGTTTCGATTTTCTCAAGTACGACTGGTGCGCTTACAGCAAGATCGCCAAGGACAAATCACTTGCCGAGCTAAAGAAACCGTATCAGCTCATGGGCGACATCCTCAAACGGCTGGATCGCGACCTCGTCTACAACCTTTGCCAGTACGGCATGGGCGACGTCTGGCAATGGGGGCGTGAAGTAGGCGGCAACTTCTGGCGCACCACGGGCGACGTGGGAATTCCCAAGAACGGCACCTTCTGGAACAGCATCGACGCCATCGGTTTCTCGCAAGACGGCAAGGAAAAGTGGGCGGGCCCTGGAGGCTGGAATGATCCGGACAATATCAACATTGGCCAGATCATCTGGAACAAGAAGGTCGGACCCACGCCGCTCACGCCCAACGAGCAGTACAGTTACGTGAGTCTATGGAGCCTGCTGGCCGCGCCGCTGTTCTTCGGCGGCGATATGACCAAGCTTGACGATTTCACCTTGAGCCTGCTCACCAACGACGAAGTGATCGAGGTGAACCAGGACGTTCTCGGCAAGCAGGGCCGCCGGGTGTGGAAGGATGGGACGAGCGAAGTGTGGGCCAAGCCGCTGGAGGACGGCTCCCTCGCGGTGGGCCTGTTCAACCGAGGCGAGGCGGAGGTTCGCATCGCTGCAAGCTGGACTGCGCTCGGCATCCAGGGCAAGCACAAGGTTCGCGACTTGTGGCGGCAGCGGGATCTGGGCGCGTTCGATGGCAAGTTCGAGGCTGCCGTGGGGCGGCACGGCGTGGTGCTTATTCGTGTGCGATAACGGCTGGGACAACGGGGAGAATGAAGAACCCCTCCGCATCCCTATCACCGACGTTTTCGACCTGCACAGCGTGCCACCGAGGGACGTGAAGGAGGTGGTGCGCGAGTACCTTCTGCAGGCGCACCGGCTGGGATTCACCGCACTGCGCATCATCCACGGACGGGGGATCGGCGTGCAACGCGAGATTGTGCGCTCGGTCCTGGCTCAGTTGCCTTTCGTCGTTTCTTTTGGGGACGCCCCGGCGGAAGCGGGAGGTTGGGGAGCGACGCTGGCTACTCTAAAGGCGCCAGAGCGCCCGACACCGAAGGAGTAAGCAACAAGGTGGAAGCAAACAGGCGGCTGAAGATACTTTCGCGATCCGTAATAGTCACCCAGTGGACCGCCGCAGTCTCACCCGGATCGGCGAAGAAACCAACACCGCCTCTGGACAAACGCGAATCGCTCCAATGGTCCACGAGTTGATCGTTCACGAGCGTGCTGAATGAACCTCCCCTCACGTTGACCCGAATGCGGTACGACTCCATCGGCTTCAGGTCGATCGGGCTCGGCAGCAGAGTGCGATCCTGTTGTACTCCATTCAACACTACATAGCGCATAACGCGCGTCCCTGATGCCTTGTCATCGCCCCGGTTCACGGCAAGCTTGGTCGCGTAATAATTCCGGTCGTCGGTTGCGCGGAAGACCCAGCTAAGTGCTTTCCGCTCGATCGCCGCCTGGAACTCGAACTGGTAGTCGGCCATATCCAGGCTACGCTTCCACAACCGGAGTTTTCCCGGCCGCACAGTGCCCGCGGTGTAACTCCATTCGGACGCCGCATGGCTGCCGCTATTCCAATCTCCCAAACCCTGTGTGAAATCCTCGCGGTAACGATGGACCTTAAGGGACGGCAGAGTTCTCTCAACTGCACTTTGGAGCCGGTCCGTCCCAGGCAGGTAACCGCTGGTCTGCGTTTCGATCGTTCCGGAAGGAGCCAGCCATATGAGAACCAGCACCAGCGCGGCAAACGGAATGGCGGCCAAGCGAACGAAGTTGTTGGGAGGCTTCTTGGAAGGGTGCGCAAAACCCGTCAACTCCACCGGCCAGACTTCATCGTCGCCCCAAAGTTGGGAGGCATCGCGAAGGGCACGCGCCGAAAGAACGCGGGCGTTCCTGCGGTGGGCATCGCAACAATACTCGCGATCCCGTATCCGCCTCAGCCAGCCGATCTTTTTGCGACAGACCAGACAATACATGGAACTCACCGCATGGTCCACTCTCATTGTAACCGGCTAATCGCCAATCGAAACGGTACTAGGATAACAAGGAACATGCAATCGGCGGGTTTCCGCTCCGCGAACTAAGTGTTTTCCCCAATTTCCAGGCCACCAGGCCTCCGGGCGTGCCCGCAGGAGACTGAATGCCGCCCCGTCTACCCAAGAACCGGCCGGCGCGCCTTCCAAAACGGCGAGGAATAAGGTAGTTGACGTATTCGACAACGTCCGCCGATCTGAGGTCCTTCATCGCGCCACTGGCCTGCCGCGGAACGGGAACACCGCGTCGCGGATGGGGATTCCGGCGATCTCGATGCGGTTCAAGTCTCGCGCGCCGGCTCCCAGGGCCTCGGCCAACCGCAGCGTGCTGTCGCAGTTTTCAAACGGCGCGGTTCCGCGGTCGGCCATGGGATCGAAACCCATCAAAGCCGTTCCAACGGCGTCGGTGGAAACCACGTTTGTTCCTACCACGAGAAGCTCCGGCTTCACGGGGCGGCAATCTCCGGACCACGGGCCTTCTCCATCCGCCATGCTATGGATGCCGTCGATGATGGACAGATCCACAGGCCGCGCGGCGACCAGGTCCGCCACCACACGCGGCACCCGGTAGCCGCCCTGACGCGGGGAGGAGGGGTCCTTCTCCGCAGGAGAGCATTTGGCCGGCTGCCGGTTGCCGTTGTGGAGCAGGCCGCGCCCCCCACGGGGTTCCACTCCGGCCTCGTCAACGGGGGCGTGGTCCCCGTAAATCGTGCAAGGCGTAACGCCGAAGCAGTTCTTCATGGCCAGCGTGATGCCGGTCGTCTTGTGCTCCTTCAGTTTCGCCAGCGAGACGAAGACGTCGCAATCCCTGTAAGAATGATTCAGGTCGTAGGCCGGGAACAACAGGCCGCCGTTAGGAACCGGGAAACGGACATAGTCTCTGCCGGTGCCCAGGTTGCCCGTGTTCTCGAACTCGACTCGCGGGGCGGCCAACCGGATTGCATCCACATCCCAATTCGCCTGGAGCATGTACTCTTCGACGGGCTCGGAAGTCGACCAGGGGCTTTCCAGGAGCCGGATGCGCCTCGCACCGGCGCGCCCCATCAGGTGCACGACCGCGCCGACTACGCTCGGATGTATCCACTGCGCCATGCCTGCGGGCAAGTTCCCCAGGCGATAGTCCGGGCTCCCAGTGAGGTTCAACTTAATGGCCACTGTCTTGCCGTTCACCAGACGGGCAAGACCGCCCACTTGGTCGAACATTTTCGCCATCAAAGGCACCAGCGCGGGGCCGTAGCCGGCGCACTTGGCCACCGAGACGATGGCGGAAGGTCCGGCCCGTAGCGCCGGAGCAAGACAGGAGCCGGCCACGGACGCCGCCGCAGCCTCAAACCAGACGCGTCGGGAGTATTGGTTCGGCATGGTATCCCCCCTAAGCGGACAACTCAACTGCAGCATACACCGAAAACGGAGGCAACGGTATCTCCAGCCACTCCGCCTCGGCCGCCATCCCCAGCGCGGTGGAGCCGTTGGATCCGAGCGTCCACAGCCGAGCCTGCCGGTAACGTTTCCTTACGGCGAGCGTGATGGGAGCCGCCGGCTTACGCAAGGAGTAATTCAAAAGATGCACCAGGGCGGGCATGCCGCTGGCACCGTCCGTCGCGTAAGTGTTGATCGAGCTGGCGTTGAAGAGATGGAGATGGTCGCGGCGCCGGCTCATCAACATGTGCACGTCGCGCGCCGCGGTGTAAGGATCGTCCCAGTCTTGTTTGGCCACGGCGATACGGCCTTGTCCCCAACCGCGCACATCGAACCCGGCATGGTTCTGTTCCTCGACGATGCCGGACGGGACAATGGAAGAAGCGGCCACCGGCAAAACGCAGAGCCCGCCAGCTCGTGCGAATGCGGTGAACAAACCCAACACTTCTCGCGGAGGCGCCAGGCGGGCCGCGTACAACAGCGCGCTCAGCCCGTTTAGGTCAGCCTGGGAGGCGCGCTGCGCCGTGACGATGCGGTATCCGACCTGGCGGCGCGCAAGCAGGTTCAAAAGCTCGGTCGCGATAAACTCGTTTTCTCCGGCGAAGTCCGAGATGACACCCAACGCGGCTTGCGGGCGCATCGCGGCCCAGCCGGCGTGGCGGTTGAAGAAGCTCGCAGCGGCGGCCAGTTCACGCCACTTGGAAAGGCAGGCCGGTTCGCCCGCGGCCAGTCCCCGTCGCAGCGCGGAATCCAACTCGACAATCCAGGCGCCTCCATGCGCGGCGGCGTCGGCCACGGCCAAGGCGTAGGCCGCTCCTGACAGCGGCAATGCGGTCTTCTCGGGGAGTCCTCCATGCCGAACCCAGACCGGGCGGGTGGCATCTTTCGCGCGGGCCAGCCGGACGCGCCAGCCGTTCGATTCGATCCAGGGCAATCCGGTAGGGCCGGAAGCGGCACCATCTTTGCCGCCAGCGTCCACGCGCGGCCAGGTGCAATCGCTCAGGATGGAGGCGGGCGCATCCGCGATTGAGACAACGTCGAAGCCAGTCCGGCGGGCGGCCGCGACAGCGGATTCCGCTGGAGGTTGCGAAGCAGGATCGATTACCAGGCAATTGAACGGGGTGCCGCGAAGCAATGCAAGATCCAAGGGCGTCTGCCACAGCAGCGGCACCAGCGAGCCGGCGGCATGCATAGATGACTTGTACCAAGCTTCGCACGGGTGAATCAACTGGGACCGCCACGAGCCGTGTAAAATGCCTGTGAAGCGCAGAATTCGTTTCGATCCCGACAACACAGTGCCGAATCTTCCGTCGTGGCAGCGAAATTCAAGCGCCAATGAAGACAACGTTCTATGTATTAGCGGGGACCTTGTTGAGCCTTTCGGGCGCCCTAGCGACTGGGCGACTGCTGCTGAGCGCGCTGCGGGTCCGCTTGGCGCGCGAGGAGGAGCGGTTGTTTGCCTTTGTGGCGGGGGCGGCTTGCTGGAGCGCGGCCGTATGGCTGCTGGCGTGGCTCCATCTCGCCCGCAAAGGCGTATTCATGACGGTGGCCGCAATCCTGATCTCCGCCGCATTCTTGGCCTTGCGCAAGCGAGGGCCTTGTGCATCGCTGCCACCTCTGGGCGGGAGAACGCGCTATGTGTGCGCGGCTTTGTTCGGTGGTTTTCTGTTGATGTACGTTGTGTACGCCGTTGCTCCTGAAACCAGCCTCACCGGTAATCATCTCGGACGGGTGGAGCAGATGCAGGAAGCCCGAGGCTTGCCGGCGCCGGTCGCCGGAATCGTGGAGCCGGGGCCGAGCGCCATCGAATTCTTCTATCTGCCCGCGTTCTCGATCGGGCGACACGCCTCAGCCGCTCTGGCGCACTTAAGCTTCCTAGCAGCGCTGGCCTTGGGACTGGCGAGCTACGGACGACGGAGCGGATGCGCAAAGGTGGGGGTGTTTGCCGGATTCATGATGTTCTTGAGCCCGCTGGCGGCCGTCGATGCGACATCCGCGCGCACCGAGGCGGCCTTAGCCTGCACATTGTTCTTCTGCTATTACGCGCTCGAATTGTGGGACGCCACGGGACGACGGCGGATGCTGGTGGTTGCCGGCATACTACTGGCTTTTGCCATGGCCATTGGAACTTCTTCCGCCAGCCTCGAGTCGATTCAGCGGGCAGCGAGGCCGGAGTATTTGATGGGCAAGGCTATCGAGTGGACCACGATGGGTGCAACCGGGCAAGGATTTTTCGGACCTGTTTTTCTGCTGGCGCCGTTAGGGCTGCTCGCCTTGCGGAAACCAATCGGGAGGCGCACCTTGGCCGGGGCGGCATTCGCGGCGCTGTGGCTGGTTGGCGCGGCGCGTCCCGAAGCGGCGCTGCCTCTGGCGGCGTTCGTCGCCCTCGCCATGGGAATGGCACTGATGGATTCGCCGGGCATGATCCCCTTGCTGGTCGCGGTCCACGCGGTAATGTCGCTTCCGCAGGCGGCCGCGATCTACTCCTGGCCGGACACATGGCGGCTGCGTGAATGGCCGCTGAAGGCGGCTCTGCACCGGGTGAATGAAGACGCATATCTCATGTCGCGGATGTATCCTGCTTACGGCTGGGCGCGCTCAATCGACGAAACGGCCGGCAAAAGTGGACAGGTCTTCGCCTTGGCAGAGCCGGCACGGGCCTACTGCTCGGCAAGAATCATTGTCGCTGAAGAGTCGGAAGGCGGGCGCGCTCTACGAGCGACGCTGCAGGCAGCCGCCGGGCGGCGCGACCTGCGCCGAGCCGCTATCTCCGGACTCAAGCAGCATGGTTTTGGATGGCTGTTCGTGCCGGATGCCGACCCTTGTGCCAGGAGTTTGCGGGCGAGCGCGACAGATTGGGGCATCACACCGATAAAGGAGGCGCATGGCGCGGTTATCTACCGTCTGGACTAGACTGACACAGGCACTCGCGCTCGCCATCTTCGCGCTGAGCGCTTACCGCGCCGCGACCTGCTCCATCACCATTGACGAGGCTTTCACTTACAACCGTTTCGTGGGTGTCCCTTACACTCAAACGCTGACGGACTTCGATGCCAACCATCACGTACTACACGCTTTGTTGGCGAGACTGTCGGTAGGTGCATTTGGTATCTCGGAGTTCACGCTGCGGCTGCCATCACTGCTCGGCGGGGCGCTGTACTTGTGGGTGGCGCTAGCGCTTTCGCGCATCATCTTCGGACCGCGCCCTATGATGGTGGCCGCCCTCGGTTTGCTCTCCTTGAATCCACTCGTCCTCGACCAAATGTCCATGGCGCGTGGCTACGGCGCGGGTTTGGCTTGCTGGCTTTTGGCGCTTTATTTCGTGGCCGGTTGGCCGCCATCTCCCCGTCCAGGTCAACTGCGCGCAGCGGCTCTCGCGCTGATTGCGTCAGTGGGATTCAACCTGATTTTCATCGTGCCTGGTCTGGCCCTGGCGGTGTGGTGCGCAATCGAGACGGCGCGGGAAGAAGGCGCGTGGAGCAACCTGCTGAACCACATGATACTGCCCGGCATCGTGGGGACGTTTCTAATCCTGGCTCTACCGCTCGCGCACGCCGAGGCTCAGCATTTCTATCTCGGCGAGAAGACGTTGCGGGGATCCGTGCTGACGGTCAGCCAGGCGTCGCTTCTTCAGGGCATGCACTGGTTCCCCGGGCGAATCAAGATCTGGAACACGTGGGTATGGATCCTGGCGGACAAGTTACCCTGGGCAGCCGCAGCCCTGCTGCTCTTGGGGATTCCCGCCGGCATCCACACCCTTCTGCGCGCCAGGACGACCGAAAACGGCCGTTTGGGGACGTCGCTGATCGCCACAGCATGGATCGCCCTGCTGATGCTCGTGATCGGGAACAAGGCGGCACACGTGCTTTATCCGTTTGCCCGCACTGGCATTTACTGGATCCCGCTGCTTACGCTGCTCGCGCTGTGGCTCTGGAAACGATACGTCACGCACGCGGCGGCGCGCGCGGCCGTGTCCGTCGCGGCGTGGGCGTGGCTCGCCTTGTATCTGCTACAGATACACCCGTCCTACTACCCGCCGTTCCGCGGCGACGCCGGGACAAAGTACCTCGTAGAGGTCCTGCACCGCATGGAGAACGGGTCGCGCAAGATCCGTCTGGGGGTGAACTGGCAACTGGTGGAAGGATTCAGGTTTTACCGCCACCGTTACGGACTGAACTGGATCGAGCCGGTGGAGAGAGATTCACTCGAACAGCCCTCGGACTACTATGCGCTCCTGCCCCAGGATCTATCGCTCATCGAAAAACTGAGGCTGCAGGTTCTCGTGCGGCACCCGGATTCGGAAGCTGTCCTGGCTCGACCGGCAGCGGTTCAATCGAGCCCGTAGCTCGACGGCGCGAAGAGTTCGCCGTACCTTTCGTTCATCTCGGCGAGCAAGGCCGACTCGTCCGCCGGCAAAGCCTCCAGTTCTCGGGAGATACGATCAAGCCACTGTTTCTCTTTGTTCGAGGCGAGCGAGAGTTGTCCGGAGGCGACCGCTTGCTCCAGCAGACGGACGGCAGCCTGCGCCACCGCCACTGTACGTTGGTAGTCGCCTTCAGTAGACACGATCACTTGCGCGAGATCCCAGGCGGCTTGCGGCGAGAGCACTGCGGCTTGCGGGCTGAGCCATTGGTCGGAAGCGGTAAGCCAGTTGCGCAGCGCAAGCGCGCCGCCACTCCTCGTGGCTTCGTTCATCAGCCGGCAGTCGTAAGCCAGCAGTTCGGTGAACGCCTCCGGCGCATTGCCGCTCAGCAGGCGCACGTTTTGCACGCTCTCGTTGCTCCAGAGGTCGCACATCGCGGAGGCGATGTTGCCGAGTGGACTGAAGTGGGCGCAGACGGCCGACTTGCCTTCCATCGAAATGGGGCAGCCCGTGATGGCCTTGAGGACAGGCCCCTCGTAGGCGCAGTCCTTGGAAGGACCAACGGCGCCGGCCTCGAAGGCGGCCAGGCTGCGCACGGCGCTCATGGCGCGATCCACGGCGGCCAGGACTTCGGGCAGCATGCGCTGATGTGCCAACTGCATGGCGGTGTTGGCGAAGCCGCAAGCAGTGTCGCCTCCGGGTACCACGCGCTCGCTGGCGCGGCACAGGGCCGTGATCTCGCCCCACAGCCAGCGCATGTCGCGCACAGCCAGCACGCCGAGCGCGAACACCAACCCTCGCACATCGCCGTACAGCAAGGCCCGATCATGGACCTCCTTGCCGCCCACGGATTCAATGGAAACGATGTCGGCACCGGCCTCTATGCACAGTTGAAAGCTCCGCCGCAGCCGCTCCCAGGCCTCGCCCCGGCGTAATACAGGCGGCTTGGCCTGGTCGCGGATGTCGGTGGGCGTAACGCGCAGGGCGCTGCGCAGTCCCTGCTCTTCATGGGCACGACGCAAGTGGCCGGCCAGCAGCGCCGTAATTTCGGCGCCCCACTCGGGCTGATTGGTCATGGCGGGCAGCAGTTCGAATTCGAGCACGATGCCCGGCACCTTCAACGCGACGGCGCGCCGCAGGATCTGGCGGGCCATCTCCTCGTATTGGCCGACAATCGCCCGCCACGTGTCTTGCGAAATCTCGATTGCCGGAAGCGTGAAGTTTACTTCCGGATAAACTAGTCCGTTTCCAATAACGAGACCGTGCCCGCAGGCGACCGGCCTGGGCGACCATCCAAACACCAGGTCGTCCGGCGTGGACACGGCCAAACGCGTATAGCTTTGACTCGCCAAGGTACCCTCCGAGAGTGACAGTAAAACGAGGATACCAAAACCAGAACGAGCGTCACTTCACGCGGAAGTAAGGCCGCAGGACATCGAAGATTTCGGTCAATTCGCGCTGGTCCCACTCGTCCATGCCCATTTTGCGGGGACTGCGCATGACTATGGTGGAGAACACCCCGCGCCGCCTCAGGATCTCTTTCTGGACTATGTAGCCGGTGTGCTGCTCGAGGACCGCCATCATGAGCATCTTCGCGAACAACTCGCGGGCTGCTTTCTTCTTGCCCGCCTGATACCAGTCCCAGATCTGGGCCTGAATGTCCGCGAAACCCGCACCGGGCATGGTGCCGTCGGATCCGCGCGCCATCTCGTTCAGAAAGTTGCGCGCGCCGCCCCCGGTCGACACCGTCAGCAATCCCTGAGCTTCTTTCCGGTAACGCGTGACCAGCCATGGCACCGGAGAGTTCTCTTCCTTGACGTAGCGCACCGTGGGCAGTTTCTTGGCGAGGCCAATGTTGAAATCGACGGTCATGGCTTCGTTGGAAACCTGGATGATGAGCGGCAACTTGGACGCTGAGGCGATGGCCGCGTAATAGGTTTCGAGTTCACGGGTGTCCTTGGTGTCGTCGCGGCGGCCCAGGGCGATCAGCGCATCGGCTCCGAGTTTGTCGGCGTTGCGTGCAAACTCGACGGCCTCCTCGTTGGTCTTGCCGTGCACGCCGATGGCCACCGGCACGCGGCCACGGGCGGCTTTGATGATCGTCTCCGGGTAGCACATCCGCTCATCGTGCGTGAGTTGATCCGTCTCGCCGGCCAGCGCCGGCCACACCATGCCGTGCACGCCGCAGCGGCAGAGAAAGTCTGCCTCCCTGGCAAGCGAGGCCTCGTCAATCGACTTGGCCGAGTCACTCAAGAACGGCGTCTGCATGATGATGAAGACGCCGCGGAACGGCTCGCGATGCCTTGCAGGAGCGGCGAATGCGCGCGAGGCGGTCGCGGCAGCGGCAATCAAGAGTTCGCGGCGAGAGAGTGTCATGAATGTAGTTTGCCTTATCAGTTAGTCGAGAAGCAGCACAGCCATTTTGCCGTCGGTTTCAAGTTTATCGCCAGTGGCGTTTTCGCCGCTGGTGGGCACCTTGGGGCGAGCCACCAAGGCTTGCCCCTTCACGAGACCGGTGAACAAAAGATCGTTGACCACTTTGGCCCGCTCGTTATCGATCTTCGAGTCGATCTTGTGGATGAAGGTCCGGTCCTGCGTCGAGAAATCGATCCCGATGTCGTGCGTTGCCGAAAACACCCACACATCCCGTCCCTGGAACTGGTCAGGACGGTGAAAGATGCGCAGGTGGTGCCGTTTGGCGAAAGTATCGTACTGCTTTTGGTACACCAGGTCGGGCTTCTGCCCATCCAGCAGAAGAATGGACATGGGCGCTTCCTTGTAGCCGCGGTCCTCGGCCACGGCGGCTACAGTTTCCATCTTGGAATGTCCGCTCAGCGCGGCCGCGGTAGACCAGCCGGCGGCGGCGAACGCAGCTTCCAGGCGTTCTTTCGACCCGATATACATGATGTTGGTGATGTCGGAAGGCTTGGGCGGTTTCTCGGCTACGGTCTGGAACGGCTGCGCGTTCACAAGGGCGGCCAGATCCTGGGCCGGGGAGATTTCGCTTATTACTGCCGGCCCCGCTGAACTCTTCCAAGACAGCGCCTTGGTGAGCTTCAGCGACATCTCGACTCCCGGTTCACAGAGGATTTCGGGATCCGCCGGTTTGATGACCGATTGCTTGGCCGCACCCAGGAGGTCCGCTAGCTTGCCGAAGCGGGCGCCGAGCTTCGAGATCGAATTATCGATTCTCGACGACAACGTTTCCGACGCCAGGATGCCGATGATCTTGCCCTTTTCATCGACGGATTCGCGCGCGTTGTCCACTGAGGCGACAAGCGCGGCGAACTTGGTCTTGCCGCCGGAACTGTCGCGCAGTTCCGTAAATTCGATTTCCAGTTCGGCACGTTCGCCGGCATTGTCCGGATTCTTGAGGGATTTCACATGGCCAGTGACGGCGGTTCCCATAGGGATCGCAACTTGCCCGCCATCCAGAACGGGTGCTATCACCACCGCGTTCACAGAATCCTGCACCTTAGAAATCTTGCTGCCGGCCTTGGATTGAAGGCGGATTTCGATTTGCGTCCCGGCCGGCATCTCCGCAAGCGCGATCGCACCGGAGAGCAGAAGAGACGTGACAAAACGTGCAAACATGGCACACCCTCTTTTTAAGTACAACACGTTTCCGCACAAGGCTATAATCGGAGAGTGAAACTACGGCTTGCCTTGGTTTTTTCGGTGGCGTTGTCTTTCTGGGGATGCAGCCGGGGCTTGCAGACGAAAGAAGCCGTCCGGCAGGGCGTCATCGATTATCTTTCCTCACGCAAGGACCTCAGTATAGGCTCCATGCAGGTCGACATCCTGTCGGTGGACTTCCGCGGCAATGAGGCGGAGGCCACCGTGTCGTTCCGGCCAAAAGGCGGCGGGGAAGGCATGCAGATGCCTTACAAGCTGGAGCGCGTAGGAAACCGCTGGGTTGTCAAAGCGCGCGCTGGGGCTGGAGGCGGCAGCCCGCATGGAAGCATGGGGGCTCCCGAAGGTCCTTCGGGAATGGGGTTGCCGGCGGGACACCCACCGATATCCGGGAGTTCTCCGGCACAGACCAAGAAATAGGGGGACACGGAGCCGGAAGCGGCCGCCGGATTGCAGCAAGATGCCTAGGTTCGATTGCGACGTGCTCGTGGTCGGGGCGGGACCGGCAGGTTCCGTGGCCGCGTACCGGCTGGCCGAAGCCGGATGCCGTGTAATCCTCATCGACGCTGGGAGTTTTCCTCGCGAGAAGGCTTGCGGCGGCGGCGTGCAGCAGCGGGCGCTCTCCCACATACCCGTGGACGCCGGGAGATTATTCAAATCCAGCCTGAGAAAGACCGACTTTTCCTTCGCCCTTGGGAATCGATTCAGTAAGGCGTCCAGGTTGCCGCTGGTCTATGGTGTATTGCGCACCGAATTCGACGAATTCCTGCTGCGCGCGGCGGCGGGCATGGGCGTTGAAGTCCGCGAAGAGACGCGCCTCACGGGCGCTACTTTGCAGGCGGGCGGCGCGGTTGCCGAGACCACGGCCGGGAGTATTCGGGCGCGCTACCTCGTGGGGGCCGACGGCGCGAACAGCGTTGTCAGCCGCCTGTTGAACAGACGCGATGACTTCTTTTGGCAGGTGGCGCTCTATTGCGAAATCCCCCTTCCACGGGCACTTGAGTGCACGATGTCGCAAGAGGCCATGCGCGTGGATCTTGGGACGCTGCCGGCCGGATACGCATGGCTATTCCCGAAAGGCGAGACGGTTAACGCGGGCGTGGGCGGACCTCTGGCCATGGCCAGGAACCTGGGCTCGTATTTCCGCGCCTTCCTGCGCGCCGAGCAACTGCTGGGGAGCGCCGCGGCGGCTCCCCGAATCTCGGGGCACCTGCTGCCGACCATGACCGAGCGCACGACGGTGGCCGCAACGTCGGCGCTATTGGTGGGAGATGCCGCGGGCCTGGTTGAGCCACTCACAGGCGAAGGCATTTCTCACGCGTGCGAAAGTGGCGAGTTGGCGGCCCGCGCCATTGTGGACCACTTCGGCAAACCCGAACTCGCCGCCACATATGGCCGGCTGGTACGCGACGGAATGGGAACGGAGTTACATTGGGGCCGCCGCCTGCTTTCCTTCACAATCGCTTTCCCGCGCCTGTTTTACCGGTTGCTGCACCGCAACGATGCGGCCTGGCATTGCTTCTGCGACGTGCTGGACGGACACCGCGATTTCGCCACGCTCTGGCGCATCGTGGCCGGACGGGCGAGCTTGCTGGGCGCGCCGCTGGACGCCTTCTTGCGCCACATGGAGCGGCGCCGCCTGCGTTCGTCCAACGGCCTTCTGCTGGACGCCCTGCCACCCGGGTAACCGCCGTTTGCTACAATCGGCTAACCGAACGCACTCCATGGAGACAACACCGAATCTCACCAAGAGCCGCGCTCTGCTCGAACGCGCCGAGCGGCGGATTCCCGGCGGCGTGAACTCGCCCGTGCGCGCCTTCCGGGGCGTAGGCGGCACGCCGCCCTTCATCGTGAGGGGTGAAGGCTCGCGGCTGTACGACGCGGACGGAAACTCGTACATCGACTACGTGGACTCGTGGGGCCCGTTGATCCTGGGTCATGCACACCCGGAGGTCCTGGACTCCCTGCGCAAAGCCATGGACTCCGGCACCAGTTTCGGCGCGCCCACCGAGCGCGAAATCGAACTAGCCGAAGAGATCTCCGATGCCATGCCATCCATCGAGATGGTGCGGCTGGTGAACTCCGGCACCGAAGCCACCATGAGCGCCCTGCGACTGGCGCGTGGCTTCACGGGCCGCCGGCTGACAGTGAAATTCGAGGGCTGCTACCACGGCCACGTCGATTCCCTGCTGGTCAAGGCCGGTTCGGGGATGGCCACGCTCGGCATTGCCGACACGGCTGGCGTTCCAGACGAATTCGCATCGACCACGCTCGCGCTGCCGTACAACTCCGTCACCGCGCTGGAAGAAGCTTTCGAGCGCCATGGCCGCGAGATCGCGGCGGTGATCGTCGAGCCGGTAGCGGGCAACATGGGCTGCGTGCCGCCGGCGGCGGGCTACCTGCAGGCGATGCGCGAGATCACGTCGCGACATGGTGCGTTGCTCATCTTCGACGAGGTCATGACCGGTTTCCGCGTGGCACGCGGCGGTGCGCAGCAATTGTACGGCATCCGCCCGGACCTGACCACGCTCGGCAAGGTGATCGGAGGCGGGCTGCCGGTGGGTGCGTACGGCGGCCGCGCGGACATCATGTCGCGCGTCGCGCCGCTGGGGCCGGTCTATCAAGCCGGCACGCTGTCGGGCAATCCGCTGGCCGTCGCCGCCGGGCTGGCCATGCTGCGGCATCTGAAGGCGCATCCGGAAGTGTACGAACAACTCGAAGCGCGCGCCGCGAAGCTCAACGCGCGGCCGCCGGCCGGCGTCACCGTGAACCGCGTGGGCTCGATGTTCACGTTGTTCTTTGCGGATGAGCCGGTCACGGATTGGGCCTCGGCGAAGAAGTGCGATACGGCCCGCTTCGCCCGCTTCTTCCACTGGATGCTCGGCCGGGGTGTCTACCTTGCCCCTTCGCAGTTTGAAACGGCGTTCGTGAGCGCCGCGCACACCGACGCCGACATCGACGCGACCATCGCCGCCGCGCAAGCATTCGCCGGCTGAGGAACGAGCCTCTGAACTCGCTATCATGGCTTCATGCGCGTTTTCTTTAGCGCTTGTTCAGCGCTGTTCATACTAATACCCACATTGCAGGGCGGTGCCGCGGGCACTTTCGACCTGCTGGCTACGTATCGGGGACTCGGATCGATGGTGGCCTCCGCTGTGGGACCTGGCCCAACGGAGGGATCCCAACGCGTCTACCTCAGTTATCTCTACCTGGAGAAGACCATTGAAGTTGTGGCGGTCGATCCCGCAACAGGGGAGTTCCAGGTCTTCACGAACCCCGCGCCCACCGAGTACGGCGCTCGTTGTATGACTGTAGGCCCTGACGGCAAGATCTATCTCGGCACGCTGCCTTATGCGCATTTCCTCGTGCTCGATCCCAAAGAGGGCACGCTGAAGGATCTGGGCCGGCCGAGCAAGACCGAGTCTTACATTTGGGATGTGGCCTTCGGACCGGATGGCAGGCTCTACGGCGCTACCTACCCGCAGTCCAAACTGGTGCGCTACGACCCCGCCACAGGGGCCCTCGAAGACCTGGGCCGCATGGACTCGGTGCAGCAGTACGCGCATTATGTGGCCGCCGGAGACGATGGATTCGTTTACGTCGGCATCGGCACGAGTAAATCCAACATCGCCGCCTATCAGATCTCGACCGGCGAACACCGCAGCATCCTGCCGGCGGAGTACCAGGGCGTCGAGCAAGCCTGGGTGTACCGCGGCAAGGACGGCAAGGTGTACGGCCGCGCGGCGGGACGCTACTTCCGCCTGGAGGGCTGGAACGCAACGCCTATCAGCACAAGCGACGCCTCGCCGCAGGCGTTGCAGAACACGCTGCCGGATGGCGGCGTGGTGAGCGTGAGTAACCGCACAATTCGCCTTACGTACCCGTCCGGTACGGTCATCCCGGTGAATTTCGCTTACAAGGGCAACGAACTCTCCGTGTTCCGCGTCGGCTTCGGGCCGGATGGAAAGCTTTACGGTAGTTCGGTGCTGCCGATCCACCTGCTGGTTTACAACCCCGCGAGCGCCGCCATGGACGAGTTGGGCGACCTGGGGGGCGGCGAGATTTACTCGTTCCTCTCGCGTGGCGATTCCCTCCTCATGGCGGCCTATTCAGGTTCGGCGCCGCTGATGAAATACGATCCGCTGAAGAGTTTCAAGCCAGGACAAGGCACGGCAGACAATCCGCAACTGGTGACGTTCTCGGGCGCCGATTCGAGTTGGCGCCCGCAGGCCATGATCAATGGCCCGGACGGCCGTGTGTTCATAGGCGCTGTTTCCGGCTATGGGTTGCTGGGCGGACCGATGACGATATGGGACCCCGATAGCGGCAGCGTCATCAGCTTCCCGCACATCGTGAAAGACCAGAGCGTGGTGTCACTCGCGGCATACAACAATCTGATCGTGGGCGGCACCACTATCAGCGGAGGAGGAGGCAGTTTTCCAACTCAAACGGATGCCAAGATCTTTATATACGACCTGACCCAGAAGATGAAGACGGCGGAGGTCGCTCCGCTCCCCGGCGCCGGAACGGTCAACGATCTTGTCACCGCGCCCAACGGCTTGGTGTACGGCCTAGTGGGCAGAGCGATGTTCACCTTCGATCCAACGTCCGCTCTCGTGAAAGATCTGCTGCCGTTCTCGATCACCGGCGCCATTTACAACAGCCTCGCGGTAGGTCCGGACGGGCTGCTGTGGGGCCTCTGTTCCAGCGGGGTGTTCACGATCGACCCGGCCACAAACACAGCTGTCCTGGTGGCCAAGGCGCCCGAGACGATCACCGCCGGTTTTGCCATGGATGCAAGGGGAATCTACTTCGCGTCGGTGTCGAAGATCTACCGCTACAATTTCCAAGACCAGCCCGAAACGCCGCCGCTCAATCGAGCGAGGAAACCCGCACGGCCGCCAGTGAGAAACAGCCGTTAACGCAAGCGTTCCGCCAGCCACCGGTAGGCTTGCTCGCGCACCGGAACGGGAAAATCGTGAGGACCTTCACCCACCCGAAAGACGAAGTTGCTTTCCGCGCCGAGCAGTCTGTACACGCCGCCTACTTGCGCCCCAGCGGCTTCAATCGCATCGCTGTCCGGGAAGATCTCATCCTGCCTCGCCGAGTAATTGAACAGGGGGCGCGGCGCCACCAGGGCCATCACTTCGTGCATGTCGAAGGGGACGATGCCGGCGCGCAGGTACGCCTTGAGCCGGGGAAGATGAACGAACCAGCTTTCACGCGCCCAAGCCAGCGGCTTCGCTGTCATTCCAAACGTGGACAGGCCGCAACTGGAAACCGCCGCTGCGATGCGCTCGTCGAAAGCGGCCAGGAAGAACGAGTTGTACGCGCCCAGCGAATGGCCAATGACGCCGATGCGCCGGGCGTTTACAAAGTCGAGCGTCTCCAGATAGTCGATGCCGCGCTGGTGATCCGAGCACATCTTGCCCAAAGCGCTCCAGTCCGGGTGTGCGCGGTCAAAGACTTCCGTGACATACGGCTTCGAGCCGGGATAGACACGTTCCCCGGCGGTGATGGAATCCGGCGCCAGCACCACGAACCCCCGTCCGGCCAACTCGTGTCCATAACGGACATGTGGCGCGCCGCCGATGCCGACAGCCGAGTCCTTGCCTATGGCTTCGGTCTGATGCAGGGCGAGCACCGCGGGCCAAGGCTTCGTACCGCGCTTTGGAATAAGGAGCCAGGCGGGGATGCGGTCGCCGTCCGCGCTCAAGTAGCTCACCTTGCGTCGCGTGTAGCCGGCCGTGTCTTCTTCCGAGTGAGTGCGCGCATCGAGAGGAACCGCATGCGAAGGGAACTTACCCATCACGTCGATCACCCTTTGCCGGATCTCCTCGCGGCGCCGTTGCCACTGGGCCGGCGTCGTGATGCGAAGAGGCCGCCAGCCGTTCACGTCCTTCGGATCGCTGTCGAAGCCGCCGAGCAGTTCAATCTGCTTGTCGATCATGATGCGCACCGGTCTGACTGTTCCGGCAGTCACGATGCGCGATTGCGAAAGGTCCGCCGGGTGAATGACGATCTGCTCTCGGCCAACTTGGAGCAGAATATTGCCCTCCCCGGCGGGCCAGGCGCTCATCCGGACGCGCGGACGTTCGGCAGCGGCGTGCGTTTGCAATACCGTCAGGAACGTGGCCTCGGACGCATCGACAGCGACTGCGGCAGTGCGCCCGAACTTCTTCTCCTGACCGTGCCGTTTCAGATGCCAGGCGGAATCCGCCGGAAGGACGGTAGAAGCAGTCATCGCCGACTCGCCCACGATCGCACGGATGACGCCATCGCCCTCGATTTCAAGCCTTCCCCCAGGCTGCGTTTGCAGCAGCCATTCGATTGAGCGGCGGCGTCCGTCGGTGCGAACCTGGTCCAGCACAACGAACAAGCCGAGCGGGCGGACATGCAAAACGTGACGTGTGAACTGCCGCAGTGTCCGGTAGGCGTTCGCCGCCTCACCCGTTACGCCCGCCGTGTTCGGTGAATCGAAAAAGCCGCGCAAAGCGCCGTCGGCTTTCTTCTGCCCCTCGCCGTCCACCAGGATGACGTTGTGTCCCAGGCTGCCGCGAGTGAAGGCGTGTTCGAGACGCGTCAACTCCCGGTCGCGGCCGTCGGGATAGTTCATATCGAACCGCTGGTAGCCGGGATCCGAAGCGAGCACTTCGCCTCGAGCTGCCACGATGAAGCTATTCTGGTCCAGGTGCGAGTGTCCCACGCTCGGCCCGCTGCGGAAGGCCACGAGCGTGTCCGCCGCGTTCCACCCGGAACGCAGGGCTACGCACCCGACGCTCCTGAACTCCTTCGCGAGCGCCGCGGGCGGCTTCGCCGCGCTGAGGTCCGGCTGCACCGCGAAAGAGTTGCCCTGCCGCAATGCATAGAACAACCAGCGCTGGATGGCTTCGAGATACAAAGGGTCCACACGTTCGGCGCTCGCCGTCTGCCGGAGGTAGTACTGCGCACTGCTCGAAAGTTCCATGCGCCGGAACATGCCGATCATGAGCGGTTGCGACCCCTGGGGACCGCCGGTGTCGCCGAAGCCCGCGAGCCAGTTCTTCCCGGGAACCGTGAAATACAGCGGGAACTCGTGAGCGCGGCGAAAGTAAGGGTGAACAAACAGGTCCGCGCCGGTCTCGCGTTTCAAGCAGGAGAAAAACAGCGCCAGCGGCTCCATCGACGCCGCCCCGTAGTAGAATCCCTCGACGAGCCCGCCATCCGCGTTGCCGAATTCATCCAGGAACAACCGGGACAAGCGCACGGCAAGATCGAGGTGCTTGCCTGCTTCCGGGTGCTCGCCCCGCACGGCCAGGGCACCCAGTCCGAGCGCGGCACTCACCATCGCGCAACCGTTGGGCCAGCGTTGCGGGTGAGATACGAATGAGTCTTCCGCGCCGGCACGCGATGCGATGGGGCGGAGTCCCTTCTCGACAATCGCGTTGGAGATGGTCCGCCGGTCGTCGCCGCTCAGGTGCGGGTAGAGATAGTCGTAGGCGATCGACATGCCGAAGGTGATGAGGTACGTATCGAGGCACGGGTCCTTGCCGTTCGAGCAGGAATCCACGTCGGTCCAACGCTCCCACCGGGCTATGCCGAGCATTATGGTCCTGGCACGCTCGAACAATCCCCGTTCGCCGGTCATTGCATAGCCGTAGGCGAGGGCGTCGAGTTCCATGCGGAGTTCGGCGCCAAGCGCCGTCCAATAGGGCCAGTTCGTGGACGGGTGACGGGCGGGCATGGGGGCGGCGGGCAATGGGATGGAGTAGCCGGACCAAGACGCCGTGCGAGCTTTGCTAAGGTAGGGCGCGGCGGCTTGCGCTGCTTCGGACACGCGCTGTGGATCCTTGCGCTGGGCTGCCAGTTCGGCCGCACTATAGACCAGACGTGGGTGACTGCCGGCGAAACATGACGCGCCCGCTGCCACTAGCAGCACCAGCAGCGCAAACCTACTTCGGCAAAATGTCGCGCACATAATGGATCATTTTGTCCCAACGTGCCTTGGCGTACGGCTCGGCAACACGCCGGCCCTCGTAGGCCATCTCCACCAGTTGCGCTAAATCCTGGGGGGCACTCCCAATTCGCACCGGCCCCACGCGCCTGGCGATTTCAAGCACCAGCCGGCCTGCCTGTTCACCACCGTAAAGCGGCGCAACGCGCTTGGCGAGGAATTCCGCGTCGCTCATGTCCGGGTTGTAGGTAAATTCGGAGAAGGCCAGGTAGCTCAACTCAACATTGGGAAACTCGGGCGATTCCTCGCCGTAAGTGTCGAGGCCCTGAAACCCGTGCCTGTGTGCCTTGCGCGCCGCCTCGCGGTAGGCGTCAACAAAAAAGCCTTTCTGGTTGCTTGTGTAGAACGCATTCCAGTGGATGTATCCGATGTAATTCTTTCCCGGAGGCCGCAAGCCTTCCGGCCAGGGCGATTCATAGAGGCCCGGTGTCCATTCCTGCGCCGCTCCGGTGCGGCGCGAGCGCGTAGGCACCAGGTTCGTCAGCATATTAGTAAGTGTCCACTGGCAGATAGCATAATCGGGCGCCACACTTACATGGAGAGGTGGCTTGTCCTTCATCTCCCGCGTGAAACCGCCATAAGTTACATATGACATCCAGGTATCGGGCGCCACGTCGTGAATGGTCTTCATCACGAACGGGACGATCCGGGCGAGGTCCTTGCTGAAGTCGGATTCACTGCCGCCCTGCCGCTTGCGGGCCTCGATGCACTCCGGGTTATAGCAGGTGGAATGCTCGGCGAATTCGACGTTCACGCCGCCGATGGGGAAGGTCTTGTACAGCCAGCGAAAACCTCTTTCCACCCACTCGCGATTCTCCGGCAATTCGAGACAAAGCGTCCGCGGCTCGGGGTTGCCGTTCTTGTCGATGGAACGTAGCCGCGGATTCTGCTCGGCGCGTGTTTCGAGATTGAACTCGTGATTGCCTTCGTGATAGAAACCGCCATAGTGACGGTCGATGCCGGCTCCCGGAATGATCTTCACCCCGCGCTCGTTGGCGTAACGGCACACTTCGAGCGCCGCCGGGATGCCGCCGTGGTTGTCGCGCAGGAAGCCCCAGAGGATGAGGCCGTTCAGCTTGTGCTCGCTCATGTAATCGATGACGAGCTTCATATTATTGACGAAGGCCTCGGGACGCTTGAACCACGCGCGGACGCTGTCGCTCTTGGGAAGCTGCTGCATTGGGATGTAGACGTTGTCGTGATCCAACAGGTCCCAGTTGGTCCGGTCATCCCAGTTCCAGAACCAGCGGTACTTCATCTTGGGAATCTCTGTGTAGTCGAGCTTTCCAACTTCAACACCGTCGCCGGCCGGATGAAGATAGAAATTCTTGAAGTCGCCGGCAGCATAGATGGCGCCGGTGCGGTCGCCTCCCGCGAGCACGATGACGGTTTTGCCCGAACGGGCACCGGAACGGATCAGGTAACCTTCCGCCGGCAGCTTCGCGATGTCGTCTTTCCAACCGAGATCCGCGGCCGCGCTTGCCAGCCCAGGATTAGACGAAAGGGTGCCCACGTAAATGACCACGCGAGCGGCGTCCGGCGAGGGGTTGACTGCCGCGTACTTGCGCAACTCACCCATGACGCGGCTTACGGCGTATTCGTCCTGCTCCCCTCCAACAACGGCAGCAAGCGAAGTGCCGTTCTTTGCGATCGGAATTCCCGCGGCCTCGACCGTGAGCGCGGCCAGCAGTATAAGCGCGAATGCACGCATAGGATGCTCCTTACTGTTCCAGCGCAACTTCCAGAATGGCTTTCACTTTAGGCACGTCCACAAGGCGACTCAAGTAGAAGCTGATCACCTTAGGGTTATAGGTAGTGTAACGGCGATACATTTGCTGCAACTCAGCCGCGCTCTGGTTGGCGATGTCCCAATCCTGTATGCGCAACTGAAACCGGGTAGGGCAGTGCTGCTTGAGCAGGTCGGGCGTCAGGTACTGATCGGCGCTAGGATCATAGCAATCCACGCGCAAGTCCTTCAGGAATGGCAGATGGCCCACGCGGAGCAGTTCGCTGTGCACGAATCGCTCCGTCGAATTCAGTTGTTCGAAGACCTGTTCCCAATAGGGCACCACGAATTCACCGAACAGCTTGGGCGGGATGATACCAGCGAAATCGTCCGGGAAGCCTTGCGGGAATGCGCCCTCGACGCCGGAGAAGCGGCGCGTAATGGCGCGGGCGTAACCGAAGGCGCTGGTGACACTAAACTGCATCAATTTGTGAGTACGCGCCGGATCGTCGTAGGGCAGCGTGAAGAATGCCGGACCCAGCAGCAGCGACGCCGTGGTCACCGGGCCTTCGAAAAGATGCCCTATGAAGAGCGGAGCGCCAGGCCAACGCCGGACAAGTTCTTCGGCCAGCTTCAACCGCTCCTGGATCAGACTTGCCGCCAGATAATCTTCCGGCTCTCGCAAGTTATCAATGTCTTCCGGCGAGGAGAGCAACGTGGTGGGCTTCGGTTCGTACTCAGTAAAAGTCACCTGGGTGCCGAGCGCGACGATGTGCGTGTAAGTAAACTCGGCTAGGCGCGGCAATGGGGCCGGGACACCCAGTTCCGCGGCAAGCTCGCCAGCGAGCCGATAGCCCCGGACGATCGCGTCTACGTCGAAGTGCAAATCTCGCTGGGGAACACCGGCCAGTTCAGCGATAACAGGGTCCGTGAAGCCAAATTCAAATGCTTGTCGAGAACTCATGACTGTGATTTCCGATGGTTGCGAAGGAAGAGAACGCCGATCGCGAGCAGAAACACGCCGAACGCGGAATCGATGATGCGAGCGGTGAGGACGTTCGAGAGCAATCCCGCAGCCGTGAGCAGGATACCCACGCCGAATGTGGAGGCGCCGATCACAGGCAGCGCGCCGCTCTTGCCCGAGGGGGGCACTTCACTGATGGCGATAGGCTTGTCGAGCGCGGCGAAGAATTCGTTGACCCGCGTTTCCGCTTCCGTTTTCCGCGACGTTAGCATGGTCCCGGCGACCATGCCGACGACGGTCATGGCCGCGTTCACCAGCAAGGACGCGCCTTCAAAGTTGTAGAGCGCTTCCTGCGAACCGCCGCCGGGTCGTGTGGGAAGCCACCATGTCTTCAGGGCGAGCATGATAAAGCCCGTGAGCAGCCCGCAAAGGAACCCGCCGAACGCGCCCTGCCAGTTGAGCCTGCGCACGGTGAGCCCCGCCAGAAGCGGCAGCAGCGTGGGCGCCATGAACAGCCCGAGCACGGTCACCATGGTATTGAACAGCGACTGCTGATGGCTCACTGCGATCCACAGACTGAGCAGGATGGTAAGCGCACCCAAACCTAAAGTGATCCAGCGCCCCATCCAAAGCAGCCGCGTTTCGGCCGCCTTGGGATTGATCAAGCGTTGATAGACGTCCTTGGTGAGCACACTGGCGATGGCGTTGTAGTCCGAACTCACCACCGCCATGGTGGCCGAGAACATGGCCGCCACGATAATTCCGATCATGCCCACGGGAAGCAGCTTCAGCACCAGCAGGACGTAAACGTCCGCAGTGCGGTTCTGCGCCACCAGGTCCGGCAGGAAGTGGCGGCCGATCACCGCGGGCAGGATCAGCAGCGGTGCGCCGAGGAAATTCAGGGCCGCGGCGCAATAGGCGGCCTTGGATGCTTCTTTTTCATTCCGCACCGAGTAGTACTTTTGCGCCAGAGCCCAACTGGTGTTGTAGCTGATTCCGATCAACACGAAGAAGCCAGCGATGTAAATCCACGTGTAGGGACCGTTGGTCAGGTGGAACAGCTCCGGCGGCAGGCTGGAGAAGGCCCGCGATATGCCTCCCGCCCCGGCGATGGCCAGCGGGAGAAGCAGCAGCATGGCCAAACCCTTCATGATGAACTGCACGTAGTCGGTCACCACCAGCGCCCAGAGTCCGCCATAGAACGTGTAGACGATCATCACCACGCCGCAGAGAATGATGGACCAGTGCAGGCTCAGGCCCATCGACAGGGAAACGAACAGACCGGTGGCGAAGATCTTCAGCGCGTCGTCGAAGATCTTCATCGGGATCCCGGCCCATGCAAACAACTGCCGCAGGAATGCGTTGAAGCGCCGTTCCAGGAACTCCACCGGCGTGATGACCCGCGCGCGGCGCCAACGTCTCGCAAAGAACAGGCCGCCGAGCGTGCACGCGAACGCCGAAGCCCAGAAGAGCGTTACCGCCACCCAGCCATAGGTGTAACCAAGCTGCGCGTAAGCAACAAAGGCGAACGCGCTGAAGCTGGACATATAATGCGAAATTCCGGCAAGCCACCATGGGATCTGATGACCTCCGGCAAAGTAGTCCTTCGCGGCGGCTATCTGGTTGCGGAAGTAAAGCCCGATCCACACCACAATGACGAAGTAACCGATCACCACGACGTAATCAGGGAATGTGAGATGCACGGCTGTCATGTTTGTCTGGCTCGCTTCCGCGTGAACTTTGTAGCGTATCAGGTATGCTGTTGAGAATGCGACTGACGAGACGATGCTTCCAAATGGCCGCGCTCGGCATGCCGGCTGCGAGATTGGCTCCTTCGCTCGCGACGGATGGGTGGGTGCGCACAACCAGACTCAAAGCCGCGGCGGCGGCCCCGGGATTCGTCAAGGTCGGTCCCATGGCAACGAATCTCTGGCTGTTCAATGCGTTGAACGTGCCGGAGGAAGGCACCGGGAGCGTCTTTTATCTCACAACGTTCAACTCCGCTGGGCTCGGCCAGTTGATACGCCTGGACGCGGCCACGAACCGGGCCAAGTCCTGGACCATTCCGGTAGGCATCGGCTCGTGGGGCATCATTCAGGCCCGCGACGGCAACCTCTACCTGGGCAGCTACAACGGCGGCGCGCTGATGTGTTTCGACCCGCGTAAGGAGCGGTGGCTCGACGTTCCGCAGATGAGCGAGGAATACCGCAGGAAGGAATTCATCATCGCCTCGCTTGCCCAGGCTCCCAACAACGACATTTACTACGGCACCTATCCGGGTTGCCGCCTGGTGCGGTACGACGCCGGCAAGGGCGTGCTGGAGGACGTCGGCTCGCCAGCGCCGGAGGAGAACTACCTCCGAGGTTTGGAGGTCACTCCGTCCGGCGTCATCCTGTGCGGCGTCGCGACGCAACGGGCGCGCACGGTGGCGTATCTGCCCCGGACGCGCACGTTCAAGACGCTCACGCCGGAAGAGTTCCAAAAGCCCGGCTTTTCGCCACCCATGGTGACCGCCAATTACATCGTGGAGGTCACCGCCGGGAAGCTAATCACATACAACGCGCGGACGCTCGAACTGTCGCGAATCTACGACGCCTCGAACGGAGACAGCGGCTACATTCCTTACGAAGACGACCTGTTGCTTCACCAGCAAGAGCGCGAGGGGCTGTACCTGTTCGACCTGCGCAGCGGCAGAAAGCGCGAATTTCGCCGCAGGCCTCTGCCGCCCGCCGTGGGACGCACCTATCTGACGAAAAGCAAGGAAGCGCTCTACCTGCGCGTGCAGTCCTATACCGTCATCGGCCCGCGCACATCCAGCTACAGTTGGAAGCGCATCCCGGTGGACGGGCTCGGACAGGGCATCTTCTGGTTGAACACGTTCCCGGACGGCCGCATTTTCGGCGGACCGGAATTGGGACAGACCATGTTCGCCTGGGATCCCAAGAGGGCGCAACTGGATTCGTACGACCAGGTCATCGACTACAGCGGCGAGATTTACTACGCCATTCCTTATCGCGGCAAGCTCTACACGATTTCGTATATCAAGGCGATATTAGCCGTTTACGATCCGGCCCGGCCCTGGAACCAGGGAACCACGAAGGATTCCAACCCGCGCACCATCCTGCACATTCCGGACTTCCAGTACCGCCCCGTGGGCGGCATCCACCTGGGGCCCGGAGGCAAGATGTACATCGGCACGCAGCCCAACTACGGAATGTTAGGCGGCGCGTTGAGCGTGTTCGATCCTGAAACCGAACGGATCGAAGTCCACCGGAACATCATCCCGGACCAACAGATCACCGCCGTGGCGGCGGACGCGAAGTGGGTCTATGCGGCATCGAGCCCCGGCGGTGGCGGCGGAGCCAAGCCCAAGGGCATTACCGGACACTTCTTCGTATGGGACCCCGTACTGAAGAAGATCGCCTATGACCTCGAACTCGAACCACGCCGCGGCATAAGCGCCATGGCTGCGGTCAACGGTTGCGCGTACTTCGCGCTGGGGAGCGCCTTCACCGAATACAACCACGCGACAGGCAAGATACGGACCGTCGCCGAATTGGAAAAGCCCGCCCGTATTCCGAATCAGAGCCTGCGCGCCTGCCAGGACGGGACGCTTTGGGCAATTATCTCGAAGCAACTGGCGCACATTTGTCCAGGAGAGAACCGCATAGAGTTCCTGAAGGAAACCGATGGACACGCCGACGGCGGCCTCACCATCGGCGTTGATGGTACGGTTTACTTCGGCGCCGGCACGGATATGTGGATCCACAAGCCCGCCAATCCCAGTCCGCTCGCAACGCTCTGAAATCACATGCACCTTAGCCCGCTCGACATCGCCATCGTCATCTTCTATCTCGCCGCCATCGTGTCCATCGGCGTAGCCGTGAAGCGCCGCGCGTCGCGAGGCGTCGAATCCTACTTCCTCGGCAACCGGCGGCTCCCCTGGTGGGCGCTGGCGATGTCCGGATCGTCTTCTTACTTCGACATCACGGGCACCATGTGGATCGTGAGCCTGTTCGTAGTGCTCGGTCTGCGCGGCATGTGGGTGCAGTGGATCTGGGGCTTCGTCATCTCGGTTTTCTTCGCCGCCTACATGGGGCGTTGGATTCGCCGCAGCGGCGTGATGACGGGATCGGAATGGATGGTCTTCCGCTTCGGCGACACGCCGGGCGGCAGCGCCGCGCGCCTGGCATACACCATCTATGCCGTCCTTACGGTGACCGCGTTTCTGGCGTTCGCGGCCGTCGGCATGGGAAAGTTCATCACCGTGTTTGTCGACGTGAACCCACAGGTGGGCGCAGCGGTGGTTGTGGCGCTTACGGGTGTGTACGTGATCCTGGGCGGCTTTCAGGGCATGATCCTGGTTGAAGTGCTGCAGACGGTGATCCTTTCGACCGGAGCGCTGCTGGTTGCCTGGCTCGGCTATTCGAATTTCGATGCGCATCGCTTCGCGGCCATAGTACCCACCGGTTGGTGGTCGCTCGCACCGGTCTGGACACTCGACTACGCGGCGGGCACAGACTACTACCTGTTCGGCGCTTTGACGCTGGTGTGGTTCACCAAGGGCTTTGTGTTGTGCTTGAGCGGGCCGGAACAGTTGTTCGACTTCCAACGCTTTTTGGCCGCGCAGAACGGCCGCGACGCGCAAAAGCTGGGCGCGCTGTGGGGCGTCATTCACACGATTCGCTGGCCCATGGCCATGGGCATCGCCGTGCTCGCGTTGATGGGCGCGGGCGGCGCGGAGTTTCGCCGTCTGCTCGCACAGGATCCCGAGCGCGCCTTGCCGTTGGTGCTCGCCAACTACCTGCCGCACGGAGTGGCGGGTCTGGCAGTCGCCGCGCTGCTCAGTGGTTTCCTGGCCAGCTTCAGTAGTTGCGTGAACGCCGGCGCATCCTACCTTGTGAAGGACATCTACAAGCGCTACATCAAGCCAGACGCAAGCGACGCCCGCCTGCTGCGTGCCAGCTACATCGCTTCGACGCTGCTGGTGGCGGCGGGGCTGGGCATTTCATTCTTCGCGCGATCCATCAATTTCCTGTTCGTCTGGATCATGGGCACGCTGGGCGCGGGCGTGCTGGTGCCCAACGTGCTGCGCTGGTACTGGTGGCGGATCAATGGCTGGGGATACGCATGCGGTTCTTTTGCCGGCATGGGACTCAGCCTGTTGCAGGTCCTGGTCGAAGCGATCTGGTTTCCAGCCGGAATTCCCCTTTACTGGAGCTTTCCGGTGATTGTAGCGCTGACAGGCTTGGTGACCATTGCCGTGTCGCTCGCCACCGCACCAGTTGAGATAAGCGCGCTCGCCGGTTTTTCCACGAAGACCAGCGTGTGGGGCGCGTGGGGCCCCGTGCGGAAATACACGGGCGATGTGGCACGCGACTCGACGCCTTGGCGCGACCTCGGCAACCTGGCACTCGGCGTGCCGTTCATGGCTTCGCTCTATCTGGGCGCGATCTACATCATCCTGCACCACTGGAGCGCGGTGGGCTGGTGTGCGGCCACCGTGGCCGGGACCGCGGTCGCGCTCTATTTCGCCTGGTACCGCGCACTGCCGGATCGGTAGTCCCGTCAGGGTGCGAGCACGAACTTCTGCGGGCGCCAGTTGAGCACCTCTGCCGTATAGACAGCGCCATCGGGACCCACCGTGAGGTTGTGCACGTAAGTAAACTGCCCGGGCAACTTGCCCATGGTGCCATACGCGCCGAGGATTTTGCCGTCCAGACTGAGCTTGAGCACCCGGTTGTTGTAACCGTCGCACATATATAGGGTCTGGTCGGGGGCCATGGAGAGCCCCCACGGCGCGCCGACATGCGTCCATTGCTGGAGGAATTCTCCGTCAGCGGTGAAGACCTGCAGGCGGTAGTTCTCGCGGTCGGCCACGTACACGCGGCCCTGGCGGTCCACGGCCACCGAGTGCGGCGTGTCGAACTGGCCGGGTGCGGTGCCGTGGCTTCCCCATGTTTTGACGAACTGGCCGTCCTTATTGAACTTGACGATGCGCGAGTTGCCGTAGCCATCGCTCACATAGATGTCGCCCGATGGGGAGAATGCGACGTCAGTGGGACGGTTGAACTTCAGGACGTCCTCATCGCGCGCGCCGCGCGGGCCGATCCTGGCCGGGGTCACCGAGTCGCCGGGCTTGCGATGACGCCCCAGCACCATGTTCACGTGGCCTTCCGAATCGAATCGGAGGACGACGTGGGCATCGTCGTCCACGATCCAGAGATTGCCGGCCGGATCGAAGCGGGCCGCGTGCGCACGACCGAACAGCCCATCGCCGAAAGCCCGCACAAAAACGCCCTTCGCGTCGAATTCGATGATGGGATGGACGCCGCGGTGCACCACGTAGGCATGCTGCCGGGCGTCGATGGCCACTGACGCCGTCTCGCCGAAACTCCACCCGGCCGGCATTCGAAACCAGCCGGGGACAACCTTCAGAGGAAGCACAGGCTGCGCACACAACGAAACAGCCGTCAGCAACAACGGAACGCAATCCGACATCAAGCGCATGAGAGCGATCTTAGCATTGCAGGATCTTGGATCAGGCGCCCACAACCGCCAGCGGCAGTTTTACCAACGATTGCAGCTTCTGAATACGCTTGAGCTGATGCCCGACGCCAAGCGCGCAGTGGTGCGTGGGCCCTTCCTGGCACCAGCGGTTGACGAACTCGGCCGGATCGAGCGCAAACCTCAGCCGTGAATTCGTGTTGCCGATCTTGAGGATTGGGCCGGGCAGCGATTCGCCCTCTGCGGCCAGCATCTTCAGCGTGCCTTCGGCTGTTTGCGTCATCCCGAGCAACGTGATGGGGCCGGTCTTCACTTTGAACTCCACCGAAACGCCGTAGCCGCGCTTACCGTGGTACAGTCCCAGACCGCGTAGGATGGGTTTCTCATTGCTGATGGCGATGTGCCCTGGACCGTCGTGCCCCATGAGCACGAAGTTGTCGACAAAGTCCATGGCGTAGAACTCGGTGTAAGAGCCGCCCGCGCCGAAGCGATCCATGATCATCATGGCCAGGCAGGTTTTCAAGTCCCCTTCCCCGCTGGCCGGAATGCCGCGAGCGGTGAGCAACGAGTTCCCCATGATGAGGCCGGCGCCCAAACGCTCGTATTCATTGCCGTCCAAACCGCGGTAGTAGTAAGTGAGGCCGTCGAGGTCGAAGTCCGCGACCAGCCGGTCCAGGCCGGCGGCGACCTTAGCCGCCCACGTGAGATTCTCCCCGGTGACGCTATCGGCTAATTGGAAAACTTCGCGGCCGGCCTTCAATTTCTCGTCGATCTCGCTTTGCGTGACCGCATTCACGCGCTTGGCAAGGTCGCACATTTCGAGCACTTCGACGTGCGCCCCCGTCTGTGCGTGGACCATGGTGAAATCCGAGTACATGTCGAGCATGCCAGGATAGGTGTGCCCCAGGAAGCCCACCCTGCTGGTTCGCAGCGCACGGCGCACACTCGCGGCGCGGCACCAGTCTTCGATCTCGTTCCAGGCCCGTTCGTCGTCACGCAGGGTACCTGACACAACCCGGAAATCGACTCGCGACCGCGCGAAGGCGTTCGAAATCTCCGGCACGCAACAGGTGGAACAGTTGGCCAGCCATTCACCGGTATCGGCGGTCTCATAGTCGATGGCGGGCACCGGCTGAAGGTTCAGCACCAGCACCGGCACCTGGGTCCGCTGCACCATGGGAAGCACCTGCGAGGATGTCGCATAGGTGCCGACGTAGCAGACCAGCAGGTCCACATCCTCCCGGCCGAAGCGTTCACCCGCTTCGCGGGCCGCTGGCGCGGTATCGACCAATCCGGCCGACACCACGTTCACATTGAACCGGGCCAGGCGGTCCTCCACTTCCTTCTGATAGCCTTCCAGACGCTGTTTGAGACCCGGGAACTGGGGCCAGTAGGCAGCCAGGCCGATGCCGAATACGCCGACGCGAGCCGGCGGCGTTGTTTTGCGAATCATTGTGTCACCTTTTCCAATTGTTGCTTAGTGTGCGGCTGGGTGTGCGCGCAACACGCGCACCGGCCCCAGGAGCCCACTCGCGGAGTCGCCGCGCGAAAAGCCGTCGATCCATTTTGTCTGGGCCGTGTTGGTCACGTCTATCTCGATCTGGTTCTCACCCGCGTGAACGAGCTTCGTGATGTCAAAAACGTACGGCGGGGCGATGCGCACCCCGGCGTTTCTGCCATTCACACGCAGTTCCGCGATTTCGCCTACTTCGCCCAGGTCGAGCGCCACGGGAGCGGCGCCGGCCGCCAGGCGCAACGTCGTGCAATAGGTTACCGTTCCGGCGAACTGATCAAGCCCCTCCCAGCGGCGCCAATCGTCCAGTGCGCTCACGCGGCGAGCGGCTTGCCCGCGAGACACAACCTCCCACCCGCCCGAAACGCTTTCACCCGGCTGCCAGGCAATCGCATCCTCGACAGTGGGTAACGGTTCGCCGATGCGCACGGCGGCCATTTCATAAGGTTTCAGTGCGACGCGAACGCTCAGCGACGAAGCGATCCTGGTCTGCGGAAGAGACACGTAGGCATCCCGTACCGGGTCCCACAATGTCGCCCGACCCGCCGAGCCAAGCACCGTGAGAGTTCCTTCCGCCTGGATCGACAGAGAACGGTTGTGCAGGATTAGCCACGTGCCCGACGGCCCCACGCGGCGCGAGATCATCAGCGCCGGGTTGGAAACTCGCATCGCAACCGGCGCTCCCGGCGCGACAACCGCGGCGACCTCCGGCAGCGAAACCAGCCGGGCGTTGCGCGCCTGCTTGAGCGCCGCTACGGCCTCGCTAACCTGTTCGTCTCCCCGCGCGTCCACCGACGCTTCCGGCCAACGGTCCACGACGACTACCAATCCACCGGCGCGCGCAAATTCGCTCAGGCGTCTTATGGCGGCGGCCGGCACATATTTCACGTACGGCAGCACGACGGCCCGAAAGTGCTGCCCGTTATAAGCCCACCGTCCGTTCTCGAACTTCCCTTCCCTGGCGAAAACATCGTACGGGAGGACAGCCGTCGAGATCTGCTGGTTCTCGAGCACGCGCACTACCGGATCGGCTGTCTGCGCCGGTCCCACCCAACTCGACTCGGCTGTGTAGAGCACTGCTGCGTCGTAAACAGGGTCGGTCGAGGCCAGCAAGCGCTGCCAGCGCTTGAAGTAAGCGGCCCAGCCGGAGTAATAACGAGCCTGCGGGTTGCCGCTGGTCGCGTTGAAGTGCGGTGGGCAATCCGGATCGTTGAACTTCATGGTTACGGCGTGCGGTGAAAGAAAACCGATACCGTTCACGATATGCCAGTCGCCGATCCATTTCACCATCCTCAGCCCTTCGCCCCAACCATTCGCGCCAAAGGCCTCCGAAAAGATCTCGCGCGACTTCTTCATCAGCGCGGCGCCGCGCGCCATCGACGGCAGCCCGAATTGGAAGAACTCCTGGTCCCACTGCGTGCGGGAACCCACGCTCCACGGATTGCCCCCGGCGTCCATGCCCGGCGTCACCTGGTAGCCGACGACGTCGATACCCGGTACGTCCAGGTACTGCATCGCGCGGAACCAGTGCCCCGGACCGTATCCCAACTGGTGATCGGCGTGATTGTCCTCCACCACGTGGCCGATCAATCGAACGCCGTGCGCGCGGCACCACTCCTGCTGCGGTTTGAAGAAGACCTCTGCGAAGGCCGTGGCGTAAACGTCCATCAGGTCGCTCCGCGCCTGCCGGCCGCGCGGCCCAAGGTCGTACCACATCGCCGCCAAAAGCGGCTTTATGTCATAGCCCTTGCGGCGCTCGAAATACGCCGCCAGCCCCGGCGACCAGGGCATGGGCATGCCGGGTGTGCCGGGCAGGCTGCTGTAGCTGGTGATGTTGCGAAAACCCGTCTCGTCGCTGAAGAAGCCCTTGATGGTGCGACCGAAGTCGTCCTTGAAATGCTCCCATGTAGCTTCGTGCGTCAACCGGATGAACTCGCTCACGGCCGCAGGGTTCATCACGTCGATCATATTGTCCATGCGCCACCCAGCCTTGGGCGCAAGCGATTTCGTAGTCACCCAGCAGACTCGCCACGAACCGGCAGGCGCGCTCCAACTCGTCTTGCCGCTCAAGTCGACGAACTCACCTTTGCGAAACGCCGCGATCGAAACCAGCCGCTCCTCCTTTTTGGCCAAGCCGGGGGCCCTCGTGAGATCCACAGTCGCAGGACCTTCCATGGTAGCCGTGCGGTCCAGAATGACGTGATTGGCAAGTGCGGGATTCTTGTTCACGATCAGGCCACCGGCGATGCCGCTCGGATACATCCACTCGTCGAAAATCCAGACTTCGAGTCCCAGCTTCTTGGCCTCGTCGACGGCCACGTGCAAGTCGCTCCACCAGTGCGGTCCGAGGTAGTCCGGGTGCGGCCGCGACTCCCAGACGAAACCCGTATTGCCACCCTCGGCCACCTCGCGCACTACCTTGCGGATCGTCTCCGGCGGCTGGCCCTGCGTCCAAACCAGGGGGATGAGTCCCAGATTCGTTTGGGCGAACAGTCCTGAGACCGCAAGCAGCGATACGCCCAGGATTCGAAAGTTGAGCATCACTTCGATTAGATCATGGGGTCACACCCAACCGTTATCCCGCGGATCGAGCCGCTACAGGCGATTGCCGTGCTGCGGTATTCTTACGACAGAACAATTTCGGGAGGTGCCCGTATATGCCTTTCCGCCGCCTTCTGTCAGCCGTTGTTCTTCCATGTACCGTCCTGGTGATTCCCTTCTCCGTGACCAGAGCTGCAAATCTGACTCTTGTCCGCATCTCGCGTCTTGTGTGCCCGTTGGAAGACGCACAACTCGGGGTACCCTTAGTGAATTTAGGTGCGAATACGGAGACTATCCCGGCCGGAGCTGTTTTGCGTCTCACATTTTCCGCGCCCGTCACGGGCATCCTCAATCTTCCCGCCGGCATGACAGCCACCTACTCGGGTAACACGGCTACCGTGACGCTGAACACTGCCGTGGCGGTTCTACCTAATGCGGCGCTGTGGTTCTCATCCATCCGGCTGAAACTGGCAGGAATGGCCGGCGGGATTCCGATATCAGTCGAAATCGCCAGCAATCCATCAAGTGCGCTGACATTCACCGGGGGAATCAGCACCGCCGTCATTGCGCTCACCGATGCGCAAGCATGTCAGTTTCCGGTTGCGAACACGTTCAACGCTGAGGAACTGACGGGCATCTGTCCCACGGCCGCCGAGGTGCAGGAGTTCAACACGGCGCTGAATATCAGCTTTGAGTCCGATCCGACGAAGGGCACCCTGGTGTGCCGCGCCAGTCAAGGCTCAGCCGATCTGACACGATTGCAGGAGCGCACCTACCAGGCGCTGCGAATGATGCAATGGATGCCACTGGGCACCTCTCTCCCGTGGACTCCCAAATCACTTTACGATTGGTTTGTAAGCACAGTGCGCGGCATCCGGTTTCGCGACGATATCACCTATAGCTTCTGCTGCGACCCCGCCGGAATCATGAACATCCAAACCGCCAACCTGGCTGTCGTCCAATTCACGACGCCCGAATGGCTGGCGGCGCAGATGGTCCTCTTCATTCACGAAGCGCGGCACAACGAGGGCTTACCGCATACATGCGGCACCAATGATCTGAGCCTCCCCGAGTTGGGCGCCTGGGGTGTGCAGTACTACATGTTCGAGTGGATGGCGCTGCACAGCGGAAACTTCTTTGTCGGCAAGGCCCAGGCAGGTAGTACTCCGGTTCAGTACCGGGAATGGTTGTGGGCTGAGGCTCTCCCGATGTTCGCCGAGGCGATTTGCGACTTAGGGAGTGGCTTGGTTGTCGCTCCGCCGCGTATTGATTTCGGAAGCCGGCCGCTCAACGTGGGCACGGCTCCGGTGGCGGTCGCCGCGACCTGGACTAAGAATGCTCAGGCCGCGGTTTTCTCTACAGGTCTGGGCGGAGCGAATCCGGATGACTTTTCGATCTCCGGCAACACGTGTCTGGGAACAGTAACGCCCCCAAGCTGCGCGGTGCAGATCCAGTTCCAACCGAGAGCAGCGGGTGTACGGAACGCGGTGTTGAACATCAGCCATTCTTTGGCAGGATCGCCTCAGACGGTCGTACTCACTGGAATCGGCCGGGCGGCGCAGTCCTGCACGTTCAGCGTTTCGGCGTCTCGATCCGATTTTGATACCAGTGGGGGCCGCGCCAGCGTCGACGTCCTGACTCAATCAGGCTGCGAATGGACCGCGGCAAGCAACGCGCGTTGGATCACGGTAACCTCCGGACGGGCCGGGAGCGGCAACGGCAGGGTCCGCTTCCACGTCACGGATAACACATCGCTGGGATCGCGCCTGGGAACAATCACTGCCGCGGGCGAGACGATCACCATTTTCCAGTCCCCCGCGGCATCTGCACGCCCCCGCTTCTTCGCCGCCACCAGCACCAACGCGGCGAGTTTCGCGCCCGGACTCACGGCCGGCTCGCTGGGAACGATTTTCGGCTCGGCTCTGACGCGAGGCGTGAGTGGCGTCAAAGTCGCCAAGACCATCCCCTGGCCGACGGAACTGGCCGGCACCTCCGTGCGATTTAACGGAATCGCCGCACACCTATCGGCGGTGGCGAGCGTGGATGGCCAAGAGCAGATCAACCTGCAGGTGCCCAGCGAATTGGCCGGGATGGACCCGGTCACGGTGGTGGTCAACAATAATGGCGCGGAGAGCGATCCGGTGACGGTCAGAATGCTGCCCGTGCTTCCGGGCATCTTTACCATGGACGGTTTCACCGGCGCCATCTTGAGCATTCCGGACTACCGGCTGGTGAACGATGCCAACCCGGCAAGCGCGGGACAGTACGTAGCTGTTTTCGCGACCGGGTTGGGAAAAGTCGACCCGGCTCCACCGGACGGAAGCGCAGCTCCTGGCACTGAGCCCTTCTCACGCACAGTGTTGCAACCCGTGGTAACTATCGGAGGGATCAACACCGAGGTGTTGTTCTCTGGTCTGGCTCCAGGATTCGCAGGCCTTTACCAGATCAATCTCCGCATTCCACCAGGAGTTCGGGCAGGCAGAGCGCCGATCGTGGTTACCGTCAACGACATCAGTTCCAAACCTGCTTACATAGCGATCCGGTAGCATAGCCGGCCCGAGAACCGTCGGGGATTGTCACCGAGTTCCTGCTGTACACTCGTATATTGGATGCGTTGATATGATGAACCACAGCCGCCGTACATTTCTTGAAAGCGCCTCCGGCGCGACCGCAATCGGCACTTTTCTGAACCTTAACCCCAAGGCGATGGGTGCCAACGAAACGATTCGCGTGGCCTTGATCGGCGCCCGCAACCAGGGCAAGGGAGTCGCGTTGCGCCACATCAAGGCGGGCGCGAAGATCGCCACGCTCTGCGATATCGATGACGCGATCAACGCGAAGATCTCGCCGCTCCTCCAGGAGGCGCAGGGCAGCGCTCCGCAGTACGTCAAGGACTACCGGCGTGTGCTGGATGACAAGAACATCGACGCGGTGATCATCTCGACGCCGGACCACTGGCACACGCACATGGCGCTGGCGGCTTGCCAGGCCGGTAAGGACGTTTACCTCGAAAAACCCGTCTCACAAACCATCCGAGAAGGCCAACTCATTCGCGACGCCGCCCGCAAGTACAACCGCGTGATGCAAATCGGCACCATGCGCCGGAGCGCGGATCACTTTCGCGCCGCAGCTGAATACGTCGGCTCGGGCAAACTCGGCAAGATCTGCCTCATCAAGGCCTGGATGTGCCAGCTCCGCAAGAGCATCGGCACCCCCGCCGACGGCGAGCCGCCGGCCGGCGTGGACTACGATATGTGGTTGGGGCCTGCGCCCAAGCGTCCCTTCAACGAGAACCGCTTCCATTACAACTGGCGGTTCTTTTGGGACTACGGCAACACCGAACTTGGCAACCAGGGCGTTCACGTTCTCGATATCGCGTTATGGGGAATCCAGAAACTGCGCGGCGATAAGAACTGCTTGCCGACACGCGTTTCGGGGCAGTCCGGAATCTACTGGCTCAAGGACGCCAAGGAAGTTCCCGACACACAGGTGCTGGCTTATGATTACGGCGACTTCGTGCTGAATTGGGAGCTGAGGAGTTTCGGCGGCCATCATCCGATGGAAGGTACGGTAGCCGGCACCGGCTTCTATGGCACCGATGCAACGTTGATTGTGGATGGCAGCGGCTGGAAGGTTTACGCGAGCGACGGTTCGGTGGCGGCGTCGATGCAGAGCACACCTTTCCACCACGAACAGGATTTTCTCGAGTGCATCAAGAGCCGCAAGCGCCCCCTGGCCGATATCGAGATCGGCCGGTTGAGCACTACTCTTTGCCACTTGGGCAACGTCGTTACGCGGCTGAACCGCTCCGTGGTGTTCGATCCCGCTACCGAGACCTTCGGTAAAGACAAAGAAGCCAACGCGTTTCTGACGAAGACCTATCGCAGCACCTACCCGCTCCCGCGTGTGTAGCCCGCTTCAGCGGTAGAAGCGCAGGTTGTCGATTTCGAGCCAGGCCGGGGTTGTCGCCGGGCGCGCCAGTTCGAACTGCAGCATCAACAGATCTGTGGCCGTCCACGTTGCGGGATGTTTTGATTTCGCGCGACGCAAAGCGGTGAACGGAATCCGCACCTTTTTCCAGCGCGCTCCGGCCTGAAACGGACTGGCGTAATAGTCGAAGTCCCGCACGCCGCGCGTGGGCACCAGCAGACGGTACTCGCCTTCGCCGCGCGCCTCGAACTGGATCCCGCGGAACGCACTCGCATCCATGGGTTCGATAGCCCCTTTAGCCAGCGGAAGCACCGCGCGCGCCATGGGCGCATTGATGTCCGACATGCGGGCCATCACTGTGTAGGCATGGTTGCGCCGCGAACGCAGCGTCCGCATATAGAGCATCCTGGTGTGATCGTGCCCGGGATCGGTCGAATTGATCCAAAGCGTGTCCAGGCGGCTGCGTCCGTTGGCGCTTTCGAAATCGTCGATCTCTCTGGCCGCCTTCACCGCCGGAATGGGCGTCATGCCAGGCGCGGCGATGGCGCGTACCAGGGCCTGGCGATCCACTTCGTTGCCTCCCAGAAAGACGCGGCGCACGTTCATGATGTCTGAGATGCGCTGGTACGGGGCGCCTTCCACCAGCAAGAGGTCGGCGAGTTTGCCCGCGGCGATGGTGCCCCTTTCTTTATCCACGCGAAGCGTGCGGGCGCTCGTGCCGGTAGCCGCGGTGAGAGCTTCGAGAGGCGTCAGCCCGCCCTCTACCAGAAGCTCCAACTCGTGCAACGTGGCCCATCCGTGATAGGTTCCCGTCATCCCGGAATCCGTCCCGGCGCCGATGATGACGCCTCCATCCCGCAGCGCGCTGATGTTGTGCAGCAGATGGCCCCAACGGCTGGTGCGAGCGGCGGAAGCGCGCGGCGGTGCCGGCAAGGCTTTGATGGGTCCGACCACCGAAGCGAGAAGCGGCGTTTTGATGTCCGCCGGACGGGAATCGTAAACCGCCAGCGTGGAAACGTAAGTCATTCCGGCCCGCTTCATCAGGTCCATCAGTTCCTGGTCCGCGTCCGCGTCGCCGACGCCATGGCCCAGAATGTCCACGCCGGTCCGCGCCGCGATCTTCGCGCCCTTCAGCGTGACGGTGTGCGTGATCACCGGCAGATTCGCGCGGTGCGCCTCTTCCACGATAGCTGCGAGCGTGCTTTCGCGCATGCTGGTCATGTCGTCGCCGAGGCCGTAGCGCCAGCCGTCGGTGAAGACTTTGATGACGTCCGGTTTGTAAGCCAGCGCGCGGCGGACGGCCGATCGGCCCTCGCGCGGCGTCAGCGCCTCCTGGGAGAACAGGTCCCCGCGGCCGCCTTCGCCTCCGTGTCCTCCTGGCGTCGTCAGGCGCGCGGCAAGCGCAATGCGCGGCGCCGCAATTACGCCCTCGCGAATCAACCGGCGCATGGGCTCGAATGTTTCGACATACGTACCGACGTCGATCACCGACGTGACGCCGCAGTACAGGTATCCCTTCAGGTTCTTGCCCCAATCGCCGGCCAGGTCGTCGGTGGCCGAATAGGGCAAGTGCGTGTGGAGGTCGATCAACCCCGGCAGCAACGTGTGCCCTTCCGCGCGGATGATGCGAGCATCCGGCGGGATCGTGAGCGATCTGCCCACGGCCGCGATTTTGTCGCCCCGAATCAACACATCGGCGCGCACCGGCGCGGAACCGGTCCCATCCACGATGGTTGCGCCTATGATGGCAATCGTCGTTTGAGCGGCGGCAAGCCCGCAAAATAGAAAAATTAGTATGAATCTCATGTTCTATTCCCTCGCACACGCGTAGGAGTAACATTATCCGATATGAGCGCAAGCCATGTGGAGTGGATGAATCGCCGCGAATTGCCCGGGGCGTTCGCGGGGACGTTGGCGGCAGGAGCGGTTTCGCGCGGAGCGTCCGGGACCAAGCCCAACATTCTGATGATTTACGCCGACGATCTCGGCTGGGGCGACGTCGGCTTCAACGGGCGGAAGACTTGGACCACCCCGAACCTGGACGGTCTGGCGGCCGAAGGCACCGTCTTTCGCCGCTGGTACACCGCTATGCCGCTGTGCGCCCCCTCGCGCGCCTGTCTGCTCACGGGCAAATACACCATCCACAACACTGTCACAACCAACGCCATAGATCTGCCGCCGGAACAGGTCACCATCGCGGAGGCGCTGAAGCCGGCGGGCTACACAACCGCGCTCATCGGCAAATGGCATCACGGCGACCGCCCTGGCGGCGGATTCACGCATCCCCTCGAACAGGGCTTCGATACAACCTTCGGCTACCTGGACGCGCGCCACGCCTGGGAACACTATCCGAAGTACCTCTATCGTGGCCGTGACAAGGAACCGGTCACTGGTTACAGCCCGGACATCCTCTCCGAGGAAGCGTCGAGATTCATCCGCGCGCGCCGGTCGCATCCGTTCTTCCTTTACCTTGCCTTCATCGAGCCGCACTTTCTCATCGAAGCGCCGGAAGAGGACGTCGCATTGTATCGAGGCAAGTTCAAGGAAAAGGATCCGTCCAAGCCGTACAACGCCACCTACGCGGCGATGATTCACCGTATGGACACATGCATCGGCCGCGTGCTGAAGACGCTCGACGAGACCGGGCTTGCGCAGAACACTCTGGTAGTCTTCACCAGCGACAACGGCGCCACGTTTGAAGCCGGCAACCAGGGGACGGCGAATTATCACGACAGCAACGGTCCGTTCCGCGGCCAGAAGCGAAGCCTGGAAGAGGGCGGCATCCGCATGCCTGCGGTGGTGCGCTGGCCGGGCCGCGTCCCGGCCGGACGTGTGTCGGAAGAAGTGGTGCACATGATCGACGTGATGCCCAGCTTTGCCGCGGCAGCGGGCGCTAACGTCGATCCGAATTGGAAAGTGGACGGCGTGAACATGCTGGACGTCTGGATGGGCAAGGCTCCATCACCGCAACGTACATTGTTCTGGGAATGGCGCACGGAGGACTGGAGCATGCTGGCCGCCATGCGCGGGGACTTCAAGCTTTTGGAAATGGGCCCTAACCGTTTCCTTTACGATGTGCGCAGCGATCCGCAGGAGCGGCGCACCATCACCGCCGAGTATCCGCAAACCTGCAAGGAGCTTCAGGCAGAGCTGAAGGCCTGGCTGGCAACCGAAGTGAAGTAGCGGCTATCGCGGCGGCCGCTGCGAGCCAATGTGCCGGGTCAGTGCGTTCCAACGCGGGAGATGGCGCGCACCAGCCGCCGGTATGGAACATCTTCGCGCGCGTCAAAGGAGAGCCATTCCCCCTCGCGCCAGCTTGCGTAATACCAGCGCGCAAGCAGTCCCAGATGGTCCTCCTTTTCGGGCAGCGTCCCGGCGGGTGCGGGGAGAGCCGCAACCAGCTCCCGCAGCCGCGAATCCAGCGAAACGGAACTGCCGCTCTCAACACGCACTTCAAAGCGCCGCGGCGGCTGCCAGTAACCGTCAAGCATGAACCATAGCTCAACGGACGCCGGATCAATCGATCGGGTCACTGCGACTCCACTCACATTCGCGCCCGGGCGCGCCAGTTCGTCGCGCAGTTTCAGCACCTGTTGGATCTTTTCGAATCGCTTGTGCTGGCGCGCGGCCTCCTCGAAGTCCAGTTCCTCGCTGGCTCGCTCGCGCGCCGCCGCGATGCTGTCCGCGAGCGAACGGCCGCCTGTTGACAGGAACTCGACCACCCGTTCGACCTCGCTCGCGTACTCTTCCGCGCTCACGATCTCTTGGCAGGGCCGCAGGCACATGCCCATCTCGCCGTAAATGCATCCGGGATGATCCGGGCAAGGCGTCAAGTCTTCCAGACAACGCCGGATCTGGAACAAGTCGAGGAACTGATTTTGGAATTCCTCGGCGGCGGCGTGCGTGCGAAAAGGACCGTAATAGAACGACACGCCGCGGCTCAAATGCCGTGAAATGTGCGTACGCGGGAATGGATTCGAACGAACTAGTTTCAGGAGCGCGGGCGGACGTAGCTTCAGCAGTGACCTGTACTGATCCGGAAAATGCTTACGCGTAAGAGCGTACAGGATGAGCGTACTCTCCAGCCACGAGGCGGTCGGCCACCAATCCAGCCTTACCGCGACTTCGCGCAGGCTCAACAACCGCGAGGCGCGCGTGCGTGGTCCAAGCAGTCTCGCCAGCCTACGGCCCAGCCGCTCAGTTCGCGCGAGGTAAGGGGCTCCTTCTCGGAGCCGGATGAGGAAGACGGCCGCTTGATCGTCGATCGCGCTCCACCGCGCGTCGAACTCCGCAGGCTCATCGAATACGATACTCAGCGGCTCACGTTCGATTAGCACTTTTTCAGATTGTAGCCGAGAGAGCCCCGCGATCTGATACAACATCGAAGTATGGAACGCCGCGAATTCCTGAAGACCACAGCGCTCGCGGTTGCTCCGCAGAGCAGCGAACGGCATAGTTGCGACGTATTCGTCTACGGCTCGACCCCGGGTGGCATCGCGGCGGCCGTCGAGGCTGCGCGCCGCGGTTGCCGCGTGGTGCTGGCGTGCCCGAAAGCCCGTCCGGGCGGGATGGCAGCCAGTGGACTCTCGACCACGGACGCCGTACGCCCGCACCTGTTCGGCGGGCTGGTGTCGGAGTTCATCGCCAAGGTGCTCGCGGAATATCGCAGCCTGCTTGAGCACGACGAAGAGCAGCTCAAGCTGGTGCATGGTGGCTGGTATTACGAACCCTCAGTGGCCGAGTCGATCTTCCGCCGGTTGATCGAAGGCGAGCAGGACCGCCTGCGATGGCTCCCCGAATGCTGGCTGGAGCGCGCCGTGGTCCAGGGCCGCCGTATCCGCGAGGTTTACCTCACCGGCCGCAAGGGTATGCCACACGCAATCGCCGCGCGCACGTTCATCGACGGCACTTACGAAGGAGATCTGGCCGCCGCCGCGAAAGTCCCGTACCGCGTGGGGCGCGAGGGCCGCGAGGAGCACGGTGAACCGTTCGCCGGCATCCATTACATGAACTGGCGCACCGGCCGGCAGATCATGACGCCTGACACGGGGGAGCCATCACTCGCCATTCAAGCGTTCTGCGCGCGCTCGATTTTCACCGACGATCCCGCGCAGCGCGTGCCCATCGAAAAGCCCGACACATACGAGGAACACCTGCAGGACTATCTGCCTCTGCGCGCCGATTTTTCGAGCGGGCGGGTGAAAAGCTGGGGATGGGGCACCCCGCTGCCTCGCCGCAAGTTTCAGGCGAACGGCAATATCGAAGCCCTCACCAGTCTGAACGTGCCCGGCGCGAGTTGGTCCTGGCCCGAAGCAGGACGCCGCCATCGTGAGCGCCTGGAGAAGTTCCACGTCGATCACGCCGCGGGCCTCATGTATTTCCTGCAAAACGATCCCGGCGTTCCGGATCACATACGGAACAAGATGTCCGTGATCGGACTGCACCGTCAGGAGTTCACGGACACCGGCCACTGGCCGTGGCAGATTTACGTCCGGCAAGGACGCCGCATCGAAGGGCGCGCCATCGTCACCCAACATAACTTCACGGTGAACCCTAAGACCGGCCGCACGCCACGTGTCGACTCGCCCATTGCCATCGGAGAGCATTCCTTCGACGTGCACCCGTGCCACGACCGCCGCTACGTCGTGGACGGCTTCATGGAAGGTGTCCTGTGGTACCCGAAGAAAGCCTTCGGCCCCGCTCAGCCGGGCCAGATTCCGTACGGTGCCATGCTGCCGAAAAACGTGGACAACCTGCTTGCTCCAGTGCCGATGTCTTCCACGCACGTCGCCATGTCGGTGCTGCGCATGGAGCCGGTGTGGATGACCACCGGGCAGATCGCAGGCTTGGCCGCCGCTCGGGCGCAGGAGCAGAACTTGGACGTCGCATCTATCGACCCCAACCCGCTGCCTGCCATCCTGAAGATCCGGATCGATCCGTACCCGTGAAGATCGAACTCACAGTTTTGGGATCTTGACCGGTACCGTCACTGAAAGAGCCTCCGAGCCGCCATTACCTACTTCCACAGGCACGCGCAGGCGTACTGGATCAACGAAGCACGCCGACGAGGCGAGCGTGCAGTAGTACGTAATCGAATCCACAATCAGTTCGCCCGAGCCGGGCGCGGTGTTCAACCCCACCTCGACCGGGAACTCCAGTTTCTTGGGGACCTCGGAGCGGAAGCCAATCACCTTCGCGTCGCTCGCGCTCCACTTCAAATATTGAGGCGCATCGGCCGCGAATTTGTATCCTGCCGGAAGCGCAACCGACACCCTCAGCTTTGCGCGGCCGGCACGCAGGTGCTGCGGAGCAAGGACGATCTCGCGCCCGTGAAAGTGCCTTTCGGTGGTGGGAGCGAGTTTCTCGATCCCGGTGAACTCAAGCGGGCTAACGCGCGCCGTGATTCGATCGATCACCCTCACCTGGTGGTTGTTCGTGTCGGCCACGTAGATCCTGTCGCCAAGCACGGCAAGTCCGCCGGGTTCGTTGAACGAGGCTGACCGCAGCGGGCCATCCGCCATACCCGGTTTACCGGTCCCGGCGTAACTCGTGCTGGTGCCACGGACAAGGTCCACGATCTTGATCTTGGAATTGTAAGTATCCGCCACGTACAACAAACCGTCGTGATAGGCGACGCCCAGCGGATGCTGAAGGCGGGCGCGTCCGCGGCTGCCGTCACGGTCCCCGAACTCAAACAAGTCTTCCCCAATGATAGTCGTGACCTTGCCGCCCGGATCGAGGTCCGCTGTGCGGACGGAGCTTGACTCGCTGTCGGCGAAGTACAACTTGCGACCATCCGTGGTGATGCCGCTCGGCTGCGCCAGCGCGGCTTCGAGCAGTGGACCGTCCGCCCGCGCTTCCCTGCCCGAGCCCGCGTAGGGGCGCGCATCCCAACTGGCCGTGTCTGCCACCCAAATCTGATGAAAGCCTGCCATGGCGATGTAAATCTTGCCCGCGTGATATGCGACGTCCCAGGGCGAACTGATGTCCACCGCGCGGCTGCGCCCCGCCACGTTGAAGCGAGTCGCCTGGCGGCCGGTCCCGAGAACGGTTGAGACCTGGCGTGTCCGCAAGTTGGCCGCGCGGATGGCGTGGTTCTCCGTGTCGGCGATATATAGCACGTCGCCCACCAACACCGTGCCCTGCGGTTGATTGAAGGAAACCGCTTCGAAGGAACCGTCCTCGAAACCCTGCTCACCGCTTCCAATCACGTCCTGTATGACTCCGGACGGGGACGAGAGAACGACGCGGTGATGGTTGGAATCCGTCACAAAGAGAAGCTGCCGCTCCGGGTCGGCCGAAATCTTGCCGGGATAGCTCAGCAGCATATCGGCGCGGCCGGTTTTCTCGAGCGCCAGGGCGAGTGGGCTTCGGTTCAGTTCGCCCCGGGCCTCGAAATATGGAATCGCCTGCGCGAGCAGTTTGTCGAAAGGTTCGAAAATCCCTTCACCTGAGAACTTCGCGAGGATTTTGCCCTTGGGGTTGATCAGCACCAGGGTCGGCCAGGCATTCGCCCCATAACTGCGCCACACCTCGAAGTCGCGGTCGTTCACCACGGGGTGTTGGAGGCCATAGCGAAGAATGGCCTGGCGGATCTGCGCAGTGTCCTTCTCGTTGGTAAACTTCGCCGAATGCACACCGATCACCACCAGTTCTTCCGGATATTTCGCCTCCAGCCGCTTGAGATCCGGAATGATGTGCATACAGTTGATGCAGCAGAAGGTCCAGAAGTCCAGCAGAACGAACTTGCCGCGAAAGTCCTTTAGGGAGAGTTTGCGATCGGTGTTGAGCCAATCGAGGGATGCCGGAAAGTCCGGGGCGGTGATCGAGCCTTCCAGCGCCGGAACGCTCCTGTTTTCTGCCCGCCCTCCTTTGCAGGAGACGGATGTCAAAAGCGTCGCCAAAATAAGCCCAGAACTGAAAACTGGCCAGCGCGGCATGGTGAAGTTGGTGGTCTGCCCTTGTAATTGGATGCGCGAGGCCGGCTCTCAGTTGCCTAACGAACGGTTTTGGGCGTCGCGCCCTCGCCGCCTGGCCCGGGCGCGCCCTCGATGGCGTGCACCCTAGCCTCCCGGCCGCCCCTGCCCAGGAAGGCAAAGTCGAAGAAGCCGGTGCGCGGTTGGATGCCGTCGAAAACCAGATCCACGGCGCGTTGCGCGCCTCCGGCCGTGGCAAACACATCGAAGCCCTCCACAACACGCCGCCCGTTGATGAAAATGGTGATGCCGCGCTGGCCGGTGCCATCACACTGTGCCTCGGCGAACTTCAGCCGCGCGTGATACGTGCCGGGTCCCACCGTCACGTTCACCGTGAAATCCTTCCAGTGCGCTCCGTAACGGTAGAGTTCCGGATCCGGCGTGTTCCTGACGTCCACAGTTTGGCGCATGGTCCACCACGTTTTCGCCACACTGTCCGTGAGAGCGCCGGTGAGCGCGACGAACTCAGTCGCGGGCCGCCACAGGTTGCCCACAGAGTCCTTGTAGTCGCTCCGTTCGGTGTAGCCGAAGATCATCCGCTGCGCCCCCGTGGGCCCGCCGCCTTCGCCGTATCCGGCGTCGCCGTTTGCATCGGAATACTGAATGGCGGTGATGGTGACATCGCTGCCGGCCGGAGGCGGGACATTGGTGCGACGCGGAGCCAGCCGCAGCGTGTGCGGGCCGTTGTCCAGTCCATTGCGGTAGTACACTACCTGCCGCTCCAGCGCGATGGGACTGTACAAGTTCACCGGTACCAACTGTTTTATGTCGTCCAGGAAGACGTCCGCCGAGCCGCCGCGCGGCCCCACATTGGCGATCAGGCGGACCTGGTTGCCGGTGAACCGTACGGTGGCGCCGTCACCCGAAACGCTCCGCTTCCAGGCGACCTCCTGCTGGGGATCGGCCCCCCGCAACTCCACCTCGGTCGCGCCATCGCGACGTATGGTTACGATGGTGTCTCCGTTGGCGAGCGAACGCACCGTGTAAGCGCTAGCCGCGAGCGGCTTCCCATTCGCGGTAATGGAAGTAGGCGCAAACGCCAGTCGCAAGACGTCCACCGTACCCGCGGGAGCATCGAACGTGGAAAAGCGCACCACGCCTTTGCCGTACGTTACGCGCTTGACCACGGCGCTCGACCGCACGATGTGGTTCTCGCGGTTCGCGCCGAACACTTCCGGCAGCCAGCCGATGGTACGGATCACATGCTTCAGCGCCATGGGGTGCGCGATCTTGAACCAGCTGCGGTTTACGAAAGCGCCGCCATCAATCAAGTCGAAGCTCTGTCCGTTGGGCAACGGATCGTAAGTGGCCAGCATCTGCGAACGTCGTCCGATCTCGCGCGCCCACTCGCTATCGGCTTCAACGCCGTAACGCGCAAATACCGGCGCCAGTTCCATCGTGCCGTACCACAGCGACCGGTCGCAGCAGCCGGAGGACTCCGGATAAGCCCAGGCACCATGGAAAACGTCGCCCCGCGAGGCCGGACTCACCGAAGTGTGGTTCAAGAAGAGCGACAGCACGTTGCGCGCGTCCTGGCGCCAGTTGGGAAACGCATCCTTGTTGTCGAGCATGTAATTGACGACGTAGTCGGTGACGTTTTCGGCCTGCACGGGATCTTCCCAATCCCAGTAGTTACGGCCCCACACATCGTCAATCGTCCACTGGGGCAGGAGCACTTCACGCAAATAAGCGCGGCCTTCGTCCCGCGCCTTGACGATCTCGGAGTTCGCACCGGTATACCCCACCCGGATCAACTCGTCGAAGAACGCTAGCAGAAACACCACGCCGCCGGTCTGCTTCCCGTTCATGCCGTTGCCCGAGGCGTTGTTGGCGTAACGTCCCCAAGAGGCACGGCCCGGGGTGCGGTCGCGGTTGGCCGCCATCAGGTCCGCCCAGCGTTTGGCGGCATCCAGCCAGCGGGTGTTGCCGGTCACCTGGTAAGCCCGTACCAGTTCGATGCCGAACTCGGCGACGATGTCGAGCTGGATCTTACCCTGCCCTTTCGCCAGTTCGTCGCTCGGTCCAAGCGCGCAGTTCTTGTATGGCACTCCCAGCGTCGGCACGCTGATGAACATGCGGGGCCAGCCGTGATCGGAAGGCGTCTGGCAGGAACCGAGGACGTAATCGGCGAGCGCGTGAATGGGCGCAAGCCCGGCGGGGTCGCCGGTGTAACGGTAATAGTCCAATAGGCTGGATATGATGTAGGCGGCCCGCTGGCCGAGATCGCCGTTGTCCCAATTGCGGAGAGGCGGCACCGTGATACGGCCTTCGTCGTCGATCCGCCATGTCCCGTTGTAAACGTACTCGGGCGCCGCCACTGCGGCCTTATCCCCTGTGATCCACGGATAGCGTTTCAACGTTTCGGCGGCGATTCGGACGCGGTAATCGAGTTGCCCATTCTGCCCCTTGTACCAGGGAGCGATCACACCATGGCGATCGGTTTCCGGAGCATGGGCGAAATAGAAGCGCAGCGTTGTGGCTCCGAAGGCTGGGGTGGCCGGAACTGCCGTCCAGAGAAGAACCAGCAGGACGGCTGAAATTGTAAGCGGCTTCCTGTGCAGCAACGACTTGAGTCGGGCTTTCATCTGTCGTATCATGACAGAAATACCAAATGTTGGACGATAGAGCGGAGGCGGACGTGTAACTGGGGACCTCCGTGTCCTGAACGGGAGTCCGGCAACAGCGATCTATAGGTCCAGGCCGGAACAAAGCAATCAAACAATTCTTTTATCGTGAGAGGAAACTGGTAGCGGATGAGTATAAGCCAACTTGCAAGATCAATTAAGGAATCCGCCACCCTGAAGCTGAATGAAACCGCAGCAATCCTCAGGGACAAAGGCGAGCCAGTCATTCACCTTGGCGGCGGCGAGCCTAAGGGCAGAGCGCCGATCGACGCCATAACTACCGCAAGCTCGATGATGGTCACCGGCGAGGTGCGGTACTCCCCGGCCGACGGCATTCCTTCGCTCAAGAAGGCGATCATCCGGTATACCGAAGAGTGTTACAACCGGGTGGTCACCCCGGCGAATGTAATCGCTTCCAGCGGCGCCAAACAGTCCATCATGGTGGCGCTGCAGACGTTGTTGGAGCCGAAAGATGAGGTCATTTTCGCGGCGCCCTATTGGGTCAGCTACCCGGAAATGGTCAAACTCGCCGGCGGCGTCCCCGTGGTGGTGACACCCGAAGACGGCACCTTCCAGCCTACGATCGAGGAGTTCGCCGCCCTGGTCGGCTCCTACACGAAAGCGATCATCATAAACAGCCCCAATAACCCCAGCGGGGTGATGTATAAGAAGGACTTTATCGCCGAATTAGTGCAGTTCTGCGAGAAGAAGGGCATCTACCTGATCATGGACGACACCTACAACCGGCTGGTGTTCGACGGACAGGCGCCCATCAACTGCTACGAATTCGCGAAGGACTTCAGCGAGCACTCCAAGCTCATCGTCATCAACTGCGTTTCGAAGATGTACGCCATGACGGGATTCCGCATCGGCTGGACGGTGGCCGCCAAGGAGATCGTCCAGGCGATGACCAACATCCAGTCGCAGCAGACTTCTGGCCCGGCCACGCCTTCTCAATGGGCTGCCGTGGGCGCGCTCACCGGCGTGCAAAGCTCCATCGACGGCTTGCGCATGACGCTTGAGAACGCCCGGAACGTCATGCTCGCCCGGCTGAACATGATTCCAGGCGTGAAGGTCGTAAAACCAAACGGCACGTTCTATTGCTTCCCGGACTTCTCCGCTTACGAGAAGGATTCCGGCAAGTTGTGCCAGATGCTGCTCGACAAGGTTCGCGTGGTTACGGTCCCCGGCAAGGAATTCGGCATGGACGGCCACCTGCGCCTGAGCTACTGCGGAACCCTCAAGGAGATCAAGGAAGGTATTGAACGCATCCAGTGGGCCATCGACCCCAATTCGCCGAATGAACTCTACCTGGGTGACCGGAAGCTGGTGAGGGACTGGGCATGAACATTTACCTCGACATCAGCTCGCCTGCGGCTAAACTGGCGCTCGAAAACGCCAGCGATTACGGTCTGCACAACCACGGCCTCAATCGCATCCGCCGCGCATACTGGAACCTGACGAGCGCTGCTCTGTACGAGGAGGCCATCCATCGTTCCGAAGGCAACATCGGCCATCTCGGTCCGCTGGTCGTCAATACCGGCAAGCACCGGGGCCGCTCCGCCGCCGACAAGTTCATCGTCCAGGAAGGCGCCACCGAGAACAAGGTCTGGTGGGGGGAGTACAACCGGCCCTTCAGCCCGGAGAAGTTCAGCACCCTGCTGGCGCGTCTGACCGGCTATCTGCAAGGCCGTGACGTCTTCGTGCAGGATCTGTTCGCCGGGGCGGACCCCGAGTACTGCCTCCCGGTCCGCATCATTACCGAGATGGCCTGGCACAGCCTCTTCGTGCGTAATATGCTGCTCAAGCCCAAAGGCCGCGACGCCATGAAGAAGCATGTTCCCGAGTTCACCATCATCGACGTGCCCAGCTTCCAGGCCAGCCCCGTCATCGATAGCACACGGACCGAAACGTTTATCATCGCCAACTTCGCCGAGCGGTTGGCCATCATCGGCGGCAGCGCTTACGGCGGCGAGATCAAGAAGACAGTTTTTACGGTGCTTAACTTCCTGTTGCCGTTCGATGGCGTCATGCCCATGCATTGCTCGGCGAACGTCGGCGACGACGGTGACACGGCTCTTTTCTTCGGACTCTCCGGCACGGGCAAAACCACGCTTTCGGCGGACCCGAGCCGGCGCCTCATCGGCGACGATGAGCACGGCTGGAGCGATAACGGGATCTTCAACTTCGAGGACGGCTGCTACGCTAAGGTGATCCGCCTGTCGCCAGAAGCCGAGCCGCAGATTTACGCAACGACCCAGCGCTTCGGAACCATCCTGGAAAACGTCGTGATGGACCCTTCCTCGCGCTGCCTCGATCTGGACGACTGCATCCTCACTGAAAACACGCGCGCCTGCTATCCGCTGTCCTACATCGAAAACTCGGTGCCGGAAAAGATGGCGGGGCATCCCAAAAACATCATCTTCCTGACCTGCGATGCCAGCGGCACCATGCCGCCCATCGCGCGTCTCAGCATCGACCAGGCGATTTACCACTTCATTTCCGGCTACACCAGCAAGCTGGCCGGCACCGAGATCGGCCTGGGTATCGAACCTGAAATCACTTTCTCCACCTGCTTCGGTGCGCCCTTCATGGTGCATTACCCGCACGCTTACGCCTCTCTGCTCAAGAGCAAGATCCTCAAGTACGGGGTGAAGTGCTGGCTGGTCAACACCGGCTGGACCGGCGGCCCGTTCGGCGTCGGCAAGCGCATCAGCATCCGGCATACGCGAACCCTGCTCAACAATGCGCTGAGCGGAAAGTTGAACAAGGTCGAGTACCGCAAGGACAAAATCTTCGGTTTCGATGTGCCGCTCTCGTGCGACGGCGTGCCGTCGGCGATTCTTGAGCCGGCCAACACCTGGGGGAGTCCCGAGGAGTACTGGCGCAAGTACGACGCTCTGGCAGCGCGCTTTATCGAGAACTTTAAGTTATTCTCGGAAGGATGCGCACCCGAGATCCTCGAAGCCGGCCCACAGCGCCGCAAGTAATTACTCGCAGAGGTTTCGCCCAAGTGGCGGCATGGTATGGGTTCGCAGCCCGTACCATGCGTGCCGCGGGTTCTCCCCGGGAGTTCTTCTTCCGTCCCGAAGGCGCCTTCGCCGCCGATTTCATTCCCTTCTTCGCCAAAGGCACGTTCTATCTCTATTACCTGCACGACTGGCGTGATGCCAAAAACCACGGCGAAGGCACGCCGTGGTACCTGGTTTCCACCGAAGATTTCGTTCATTTCACTGAACACGGCGAGATGCTTGCCCGTGGTACTGCAGAGGATCAGGATCTCTACGTTTTCACCGGCAGCGTAGTGGAAGGTCTGGGCCGCTATCACATCTTCTACACCGGCCACAACCCGCACTTGCGCAAGGCCGGCAAACCCGAAGAAGCCGTTATGCACGCGGTGAGCGACGACTTGCTTCACTGGACCAAGCAGCCGGGCGAGATGTTCTTTTCCCCCGGCGACAACTTCGAGCCGCACGACTGGCGCGATCCCTTCGTCTTCTGGAACCCGGAGGCCAAGGAGTATTGGATGCTTACGGCCGCCCGCCTGAAGAGCGGCCCCTCGCGCCGCCGCGGCTGCACCGCTCTCTCAACGTCCAAGGACCTGGTCCACTGGACCGTCCGCGACCCATTCTGGGCGCCCGGCCTCTATTTCACACACGAATGTCCCGATCTGTTCAAAATGGGCGACTGGTGGTATCTCGTTTTCAGCGAGTTTTCCGAGCGCATGCAGACGCGGTACCGCATGTCTCACAGCCTCAAAGGCCCCTGGCTCACGCCGGCCAACGACACTTTCGACGGTCGCGCCTATTACGCCGCCAAGACCGCCAGCGACGGCCGGCGCCGCTACCTGTTCGGATGGCTCTCCACCCGCGACCAGAACAAGGACTACCGGAATTGGAACTGGGGCGGCAATCTCGTCGTGCATGAACTCTGGCAGGCCGCCGACGGCGCGCTGCGCGTGCGTGTGCCTCGCACCGTGGACGCCGCCTTCGGAAAGCCCGCCACAGGCCGCACGCTGAAACTCTCCGCGCCCGGAACATTCCGCGCCGAAGCGTTCGGCAAGATGGACAGCCGGATGAAGATCGAGGTCAACGTCAGTCACGAAGCCGGTACGCAAGGCTGCGGCGTGATGCTGCGTTCGAGCGAAGATCTCGAAAAGGCCTACTACATCCGGATCGAGCCACGGCAGAACCGGATGGTGTTCGACGCCTGGCCGCGTCCGGGTGACCAGCCCTTCATGCAAGGTCTCGAGCGCCCCCTGCGCCTCGCGCCTAGCAAGCCGGTCAATCTGAAGGTATTCGTGGACGGCACGGTGTGTGTCGTTTACGCGGACGGTGCGGTGGCCATGTCGACGAGGCTCTATAATCTCTCCGAAGGCAACTGGGGCGTCTTCGCACAGGAAGGAGCGGCTACATTCAGCTCGCCGGCCTGAAGCGATGCGTCAGAGGAACGCCATTGTCTTGATGCCGGAGACGTCGAAGCGTTTCCGGCACCGCATATTCTTGCACATTACCTTGTCGTCCAGCAGCACCATGTAGCTGGCCGACTTTTGGAACCGCGCGCGGTCGCGTTCATCGGCGCCTGGGGGCAGGCGGTCCTTCTTCTTCCGCAGCAGCCAGCGCAACTGGTATGTGTCCGAAGTCCGGCAATACGGACAGTTCAAAGTAGCCGGCTTCGTAGTCTGCGACTCGTTGTAATAAGCTCTTTCGTCCACGTCAGTGTCTCTTTGAAAGCGGGTGCCTCACCCGAAGTCCTGGAAACCGCGCAAAATCCCTGTCTTCGGTCCACAACTCACGCACACCGTGCTCCAGTAACAGCGCCGCGATGTGTGCGTCGTGGACCAGGTTACCCGCCGCCCGGGCTCCTATCACTGTCTGGCGAAGCAAGGCTTTATGAGACGGCCCCTCGCCCAACATCGTCAACGAAGGCGATTCCATCAAGCTGTCGATGTCCTCGACTGCGGCATCGAGATCTGTTGGCGGGTCGAAAACTCGCGGGTGCGTAACAACGCGCAGGAATTCGTACACGCATGGCCAAGCCAGCGCCCATGCTTCATCGCCCGCGGCCAGACGTGCCAGCAGCCGCAGCGCGGGCTTGTGCAAAGGCAATTCCGCGCGCCGGGCATAGACCAGGATGTTGGTGTCGATTGCGATCATCGCCGTCCATCCATCAGGTCGAACAACGCATCACGATCATCCAATCTGACGCCCGGCATGAGTTTGCCGCGCTCCGTGCGCCACCGGAACTTGTACTTGCGGTGAATGGGCTTCCCTTCGAGGTGCGCGAGCAAGGCAGCCTCCACGATGGCGCGAAACGGTGTACCCGCTTCCGCGGCGCGTTTCTTGGCACGCCGGAACAGTTGTTCGTTGATGTCCAGCGTTGTCCTCATGCATAAAAGCATATCACTTCTATGCATAAAAATATACGTCTATTACAGCAACCCTGTGGCGCTCAGGATCAGTACCGCCGCCAGGATCACAACTAGCGCGGTCTTCATCTTCCTGTAGGTGGTCGGCTTGGCCGCCTTCCATTCACCCGTCATCACGCCCATGATCGTGGATCCGATAATCAGGATCGTCACATAGATGGCGTAACCGATGGATGTCCCGTAAGCCCCCATCAGCGTCGCGCCCACGCCGTAGCCCAGCGTTCCGGCCAGCCACAGCACCGACATCGCCACCGCCAGCATCGATTCACGGCCGGCATCCGCACCGAAGCAGGGGAAGGTGCCGTTCTTGGCCAGCAGATAGATCGAATAGGCCAGGTTGGGGATCGAACCGCCGGCCAGCACCACGGCCCAGACGGCAAAGCTGGCGGCCAGCGGTGTCGAGCCGGTGCTGGTCAACCGGTTTGTCAGCGTGTCGCTCAGCGCGAAACCCAGGTTCAACGCGCTCCCCAGCACGCCTGTGAACACGCACAGCAACAGGCCCAGTCTGTAATTCGACCGGCTTTCCGGATGCCCCGTTGGATTCGAATCCGCTTCGCGCTGGCGTGCCGCCCGCGTGTACAGGCGCAGACCAACAATCAAAATCAGCGTGCTCACCAGCAGCGCGGCACCCCGCACTCCCAGCAGTTGGTCGGGATGGAACACGGCCATCGGGATGAAGCTGCCCAGCACCCCGCACAGGCCGATGACAATGGCGAACGACATCGCCATGCCGACCAACGGAAAAGAGAGTCCGAAAGTTACCTGTGCGAAGCCCCAGACGAAACCGAAGCCCGCCGCCGGCAGGAAGAAGTTCCAGGGCGTCGTCGCATAGATTTCCCGCAAGCCACGATTAAAAAAGCAGGCGACCGCCCAGGGCAGCACCCAGAAAGTCAGAATGGAGAACACCAGCCAGGTGTTTTCCCATTTCCATTTCTTTGCATACTTGAGCGGTAAGGGGAAAGCAGCGTTCAAGAAACCGCTCACCAGCATGGCGATCAGACCAGCGCCGAAGTTATCCATTGTGTTTGAGGTCCAGACGCAATATGGTACACCACAAAGGAGGAGAAACATTTGTGACGTCCAGAGAGCGAGTCGCCGCCGCCTTGCGGAAACAACCCGTGGACCGGGTCCCGATCTTTATGTGGTTCCATCCGGACACCGCGCGATTGCTGGCGAGACTGCTCGAGATACCGCCCGCTTTTGTCGCCGAATCCATGGGCAACGACGTCGCCCAAACCTGGGTCAACAACAATTACGCCATGGAGGGCATCGTCCACGATCACGACGGCGAAGGGCACGTGGACCTCTGGGGCATCCACTGGGTGAAGCGCCACGTCTTCAACCAGATCGAGCATTTTCCGCTGGCCGCCGCCACGCGCGAACAGGTGCTCCAATACCGTTTCCCTTACGACAAGCTCGAATTCCTTCTCGGCCTGATGAAACCCGTGCTCGACAACCGCAGTGACTTCTTCATCGGCTGCGACGTCTCGCCCTGCATCTTCGAAATGTATTGGCGGCTGCGCGGCATGGAAATGGCCATGCTGGACATGGCCGAGGACCGCGAACTCGCCGAGGAAATGTTCCGCCGCTGCGCGGATTTCTCTATTGCCCTGGCCGAACCCGCCTGCGAAACGATGAACCTGGACTGGCTCTGGCTCGGCGACGACGTAAGCGGTCAGATGTCCATGTTGATGAGCCCCAGGTCCTGGCGCGACGAGATCAAGCCGCAACTTGCGCGCGTCGCGCAGGTAGGCAAGGCGCACAACCTGCCGGTAGCCTACCACTGCTGCGGCGCCCTGCGCCCCATCATCGGCGATCTGATCGAAATCGGGATTGACGTTCTGAATCCCATCCAATGCAATTGCCCAGGAATGGATCCTTTCGAGTTGAAGCGCGAGTTCGGTTCACGACTCGCCTTCATGGGCGGAGTGGATACGCAGGGTGTGCTGCCCTCGGGATCGGCCGGCGACGTGCGGCGCGCCACCGCCCGCCTCATAGAAGGGATGACCAACGATGGCGGCGGTTACATCCTGGCGGCCTCGCACACGATCCCGCCCGAGACACCGATCGACAACATCTTCGCCATGTACGAGGTCGCCGGCCTTGGCCGCGAGGCGATCTTTGATCGCGCCGCCGCAATCCGCCACCGGCTGGCTTAAAACCGTCACTTAAACCGAATTTGATAGACTAGTCACTCGGCTATGACCAGCAAGGAAAGGCTGCGCGCGGCACTGGAGCACCGCCAACCGGATTGTGTGCCCATGGATTTCGGCGGAAGCGCCGTGACCGGCATGCACGTGAGTGTGGTGGCCGCGCTGCGCGACCATTACGGACTCGAAAAGCGCCTGGTCAAGGTTCACGAGCCTTACCAGATGCTCGGCTGGATCGACGAGGACCTCAAGCAAGCCGCCGGCATCGACGTCGAAGGCGTGGTAGGCCCTTCCACCATGTTCGGATTTGACGTGGGCGGCTGGAAGCCATGGCGCACCCCGCAGGGCCTGGATGTGCTTGTGCCGGGCAACTTCAACACTACGCTCGACGCGAACGGCGACATCCTGATCTATCCGGAAGGCGACATGACGGCGCCCCCCAGCGGACGGATGCCGCACGATGGCTACTTCTTCGACACGATTGTCCGGCAGGAGCCCATCGACGAGGACAAGCTCGATCCGGCGGACAACTTCGAAGAGTTCACACCCATATCCGACGCCACCCTTGCGCACTTCCGGAACGCCGCTAAGACGGCTGCCGCGACCGGCCGGGGCATCCTGGCCACCTTCGGCGGCACCGCCTTCGGCGACATTGCGCTGGTGCCGGCCCCGTTCCTCAAGCATCCGAAGGGCATTCGCGACGTGGCGGAGTGGTACATGAGCACGGCTTCGCGCCGCGAGTACGTTCACGCCATCTTCGAGCACCAGTGCACGACGGCCCTGGCGAACCTAGCGAAGGTGAAGGATGCGGTCGGCGACGTGATCGACGCGGTCTTTATCTGTGGGACGGACTTCGGAACCCAGAAATCCACTTTCTGTTCGGACGAGGCCTTCAGAGATCTGTACTTCCCCTACTACAAGCGCGTGAACGATTGGATCCACGCCAACACCAATTGGAAGACCTTCAAACACTCCTGCGGCGCGGTCTCCCGGCTCATTCCCGCTTTTATCGAGAGCGGGTTTGATATTCTGAATCCAGTCCAGTGTTCGGCCGCCGGTATGGACGCCGCGCGGCTGAAAGCGGAGTTCGGAGACCGTATCGCCTTTTGGGGCGGCGGCGTGGATACGCAGAAGGTTCTTCCGTTCGGCACGCCGGAAGAGGTTCGCCGGCAGGTGCTCGAACGCTGTGAGGTTTTTGCGAAAGACGGCGGCTTCGTTTTCGACGCCATTCACAACGTACAGGCCCGCACGCCCGTCGAGAATGTAGTAGCCATGATAGAAGCAGTACACGAATTCAACGGGACGAAATAGAATACGAGAGAGGACTCCATGCCTGATTTGACCAAACTGCACGACGCAATCCTGAACGGCGACGCGAAAACTTCGGTGGCCGTCACCAAGGAAGCCCTGGCTGAGAACGTAGACCCGATGGACCTAGTAACCAAATACATGGTCCCGGCTATGGATGAGGTGGGCCGCCGCTTTGAGTGCGAAGAGTACTTCGTGCCGGAGCTGCTGTTGGCCGCTCGCGCGATGAAGGGTTCGCTCGAGTTGATCCGGCCCCTGCTGGTTGCTCGCGGCGACAAGCCCGTCGCCAAGGTGGTCATCGGCACCGTCAAGGGCGACCTGCACGATATCGGCAAGAACCTGGTGTCGGCCATGCTCGAAGGCGGCGGGTTCGAGATCATCGACCTCGGCAGCGACGTTTCGCCCGACAAGTTTGTCGATGCGGTGAAGTCGAGCGGCGCCAACCTGGTCGCGCTTTCCGCCCTGCTCACGGTTACGATGCCGTCGATGAAGACCACCATTGAAGCGCTGAAGAACGCTGGGGTTCGCGACCAGGTGAAGGTGATGGTAGGCGGAGCGCCCGTGACCAACCAGTACGCGCAGGAGATCGGCGCCGACGGCTATGGCGAAAGCGCCAGCAGCGCCGTGCACTTGGCGCGCAAGCTGGTTGGGGCAGCGTAGTTAGAAATCCCCACATGATGTCCCTCCTCGAAAAGTGTTTGTCATCCGGACCCGTTGTGACCGATGGCGCCTGGGGCACCCAGCTCCAGGCGCGCGGTCTGGCGCCCGGCGAATGTCCGGACGCCTGGAACCTGACGCACCCCGACCTTGTGGAACAGGTGGCGCGCGCCTATGTGGAAGCGGGCAGCCAGGTGATCCTTTCGAACACTTTTGGCGCCAGTAGCCTTTCGCTTGCCCGCCACGGCCTGGATGCGAAGATGGTGGAAATCAACCGCGCCGGCGCCGCTATCTCCAAGCGCGCGGCCGCCGGCAAGGCGCTCGTGTTTGCCTCCATCGGCCCGTCCGGTAAGATGCTCGTGTCCGGTGAAGTGACCGAAGACGAACTGAGCGCTTCGTTCTCGCAGCAGGCGCAAGCCCTGAAGGAAGGCGGAGCGGACGCGCTGGTCATCGAAACCATGTCGGATCTCGCGGAAGCCAAGATCGCGCTGGCGGCCGCTAAGTCGTCGGGCCTGCCCGTGGTGGCCTGCGTGGTTTTCGACTCCGGCAAGAACAAGGACCGCACCATGATGGGCAACACACCCGAACAGGCTGCTGCCGAGTTGACTGAAGCGGGCGCGGATGTGGTTGGCGCGAACTGCGGCGTGGGTATCGCCGCTTACGTGCCGATCTGCAAGCGGCTGAAAGCCAATACGGATAAACCAGTCTGGATCAAGGCCAATGCCGGATTGCCCGAAGTGGTCGACGGTCGCACCACTTGGAGGACCACGCCGGAGGAGTTCGCCAGCTATGCGCCGGCGCTGGTCGAAGCGGGCGCCAGTTTCCTGGGCGGCTGCTGCGGCACCCGGCCGGAGTTCATCGCCGCCACTTTGAAAGTTCTTGGACGTTAATCATCCGTGCGACTGCAGCTCATTAGTTGCGAGATTGTCTTCCGCGAGATGTGCGCTGCGGTCGCGCGTTCGCCTCACCAGATTGACATCAGCTTCCTGCCCAAAGGGCTGCACGATATCGGGGCCGGACCCATGCGCGAGCGCCTGCAGGCTGCCGTCGATGCGGTGGACCCAACACGGTATGAGGCCGTGCTGCTCGGCTACGCTCTTTGCGGAATGGGCCTCGCGGGACTCGAGGCCCGCAAGCTCCCCATCGTGATCCCGCGCGCCCACGACTGCATCACGTTCTTCCTGGGCAGCAAGGAGCGCTATCTCGACTACTTCAACAACCACCCCGGGGTTTACTTCGAAACCACCGGCTGGCTGGAGCGGGGAGCCGGCATCGATCCTTCCGGGCAGCTTCCCACGCAGCACCTTTCCGGCCTTGCGGCCACCTACCAGGAACTGGTCGGGAAGTACGGCGAAGACAACGCCAAGTTCCTTTTCGAGGAACTGGGCAACCTGACCCGCAACTACGGCCAGTTCACCTTCATCGAAATGGGCATCGAACCCGACGACCGGTTCGAGCGCAAAGCCCGCGAGGAAGCGGAAAAGCGCGGCTGGAAGTATGAGAAGATTCTGGGCGACATGTCGCTGGTCCGCCGCCTCATCGACGGCGAATGGAACGAGGCGGATTTTCTGGTTCTCCAGCCGGGCCAGCGCGTGGCCGCATCCAACAACGAGAGCATCGTGAAAGCGGAACCCATCCCATGACCTCGCGTGAACGCATTCTAGCCATGTTGGACGGCAAGCCCGTCGATCATCTTCCACTGATGCCCATAACCATGATGTTCGCGGCGGATCAGATCGGCGTGAAGTACGGACGTTACGCCGAGGATCACCGCCTGATGGCGGAAGGCCAACTCGTCACCGCCGAACGCTTCGGGATCGATCACGTCTCGACCATCTCCGATCCTGCGCGCGAAGCGGCCGATCTGGGTGCCAAGGTCGAGTTCTTCGACGATCAGCCACCCGCACTGGACGAGAACGGCGCTTTGCTGGCCGACAAGACCACGCTCGCCCGGCTGAGAGTCGCCGATCCGCTGGGTGGCGGCCGCATGCACGAACGCGTGAAGGGCATCGCACTGCTTAAGCAAAAAGCGGGCGACGACAAACTGGTCGAAGGCTGGGTCGAAGGGCCATGTTCCGAGGCCGCCGACCTGCGGGGCATCAACACGCTGATGACGGACTTTTTCGACGATCCCGTCTTCGTCCGGGACTTGTTCGAGTTTGTCGTCCAAAACGGGTTAAGCTTCTGCAAGGCGCAGGTCGATGCGGGCGTGGACATGATCGGCATGGGCGACACTGCGGCATCGCTGGTGGGGCCTAAGCTTTACCAGGAGTTCGTCTGGCCTTACCAGAAGCGCATGGTGGACGGCATGCACGAACTGGGCGCGCGCGTCCGTCTGCACATCTGCGGCAACACGCGCAAGATTCTCGAAGGTATGGGACGGCTGGGTGCTGATCTGGTCGATCTGGACTGGCTAAGCCCGGTGAGCGAGGGTCGCGAGAAGATGGGTCCGCGGCAGACTCTGCTGGGCAACATCGATCCGGTCCGCGTGCTCCGCAACACGAACGCCGCGGCGGTTACCGACGCCATCGCCGAATGCCACCGGCAAGCCGGACCGCGCTACATCGTCGGAGCAGGCTGCGAGGTTGTCCGTGACACGCCCGCGGCCCACATGTACGCCCTCCGCGATTACGCGCGGAGCCACTAACGCCCCGCCGCCGCGTGCTTCAGCGTATGCTTCGCCACGCCAATTGCGAAGCCTGCGCCGCTATAGATCATGTAGACCAGGTGTACAGGCACTGCCCGGACCGCAAACCACCAACCGCGCTTACGCCCCAAGAATGCATAAAATCCGCGGTTCAACCACAGCACCAAAACGAGCAGAAGCGCCGCCGGCAGCGGTCCTCCCAGCACCGCCGCCGGAGGAATAGCGAAGACGCACGCCACGCTCGCCCGGTCCGTCCAACCGGTGTTCAGGTCGTTCGGCATCCTGCGGTACTTGAGAATGACCTCGGTCCAGGGGATGGCGCGCACGAAAATGTCCGTCCGCAGCCAGTTGCCAAAAGTCCAGCGCTTCAGGTGCTTCACCTGCAAGCTGGGATCGAGCACGATCCTGCGCGACGCGGCGTGCATGCGATAGCCGAACTCAATGTCCTCGATCGCCCAGCGGGACTCGTCGAAACCGCCGTGCTCAAGAAAAACGGTCCGGCGAACGGCGCCGCAGCCGGTCCAGAAGGTCGACGCGAGCCGGCCACCCTGCCGGTGGACGTAACAGTGCTGCATGTTCCGGTACTGGGAGAGGAAGTCGGGGCTGGAGGGTTCGTCATCGTAGGAGCCGATGAGCGCATCCAAGTCCGGCTCCTCTTCGAAACGCTGGACGATGCCCGCCAGCGTGCCTTTGTGAATCGCCACGTCGGCATCCAGAAAGACCAGCAAATCGAACCGGGCCGCGGCCGCGCCGATATTGCGCGCGCGGGACGGCCCGCGGCGCCCGCCGGTCTCCAACACCCGTGTTCCCGCCTGGCGCGCCACCTCAACTGACGCATCCGTGGATCCGTCGTCCACAACGATGCACTCATCTGGCGCCCGCGTGGACTTAGAAAGCGCTTTCAGGCAAACGTCCAGGTGCTGAGCCGAGTTGTAGACCGGAATGATGACTGAGACTGGAATGTGCAATCTCAGATTTTATAACGGTCGTAGTCGAAAGGTTCGTTCGCCAAGTGGAACCGTGGCTCGCCATCCAACCGCAGGTAGTAGCTCTTGAGCGGTGTGCGCTCGAAATCCGTAAGCTTGCGCGGAATCGCTCTCCCGTCTGCCCATTCGAAGATCGGCACCTCCCACGGGTTGAAGGTGTTGCTCAAACCGCGCTCTTTAGCGATGCGGAATAGGTGGACGTTGCCCGGTTCGTGCCCGCCCAGCCACGTCCCAACTACGTCCAGCCGGAAACGATCCTTTCCGAACATCACCAGGTTCGTCAGGTAGTCTTGGCCTTCTCCGAAGCCGTCGCCATCCCGCCCCGTGATGCCTTCGATCATGGCCAGTCCACAAGGGAGTGTGCTAATGTTGTCGCAAGTCTTGTGCGCCCAGATCTCCTGCTGGATGCCGCCTAGCGATTCCCGGCTCGCGTACCGGCTGTAGCCGTTTTTCAGGTGGTTCTCGAAATAGCGGTTGACGCGCTTCTCCACATCCGGATGGATATCCGCCTTCATGTAATCCGGCACGCCCAGCACCATGGGCCATCCCGAGCAGAAGCGCGTGTAAGGCAGCACCACCAGCCCTTGCAGATTCTTCGCCGTGAGCGAAAGGCACATGCCGTGCGCTTTCCATTTAGCGATGTTCAGCAGCCAGGTGTCCGGTTCGTTCACCGGCGCGTAGTGGGGTATACGGCTGTGGACGACGGGATCCGGCACCTTCGTCCAGGTCATCTCGAAACCGTCGCGGAAATGGCGCGGGCGCCGGTCCGGCTCGTTCATCTCGATGCCCAGCCGCTCGTTTATGTCCAGGTAGCCACGCAGATTCCAGCCCGGGAAATCGTTGGCTTCAATAAACCAGAATTTGCGCAGGCCTATCTCGCGAAGGCCCATCACCATGCCTTCATAGAATTGAGGGTCGGTGCCGGCGCCCCAGGATTCCTCAATAGTCTGCCGGCGCGGGCGCACGCTGGTGTAGTTCGGCTTGAGGATGATGCGGTGTGTCACTGGCACACCCGGCTTGTCGAGGGGCACGAAGATTTCTCGGGCCAGGCGCAGTCCTTCGTCAAGCTTCGCCGCCTGGTCCATCTTTTGCGCCACATGCGTACGCCGGATGAACACGGCGTTCGGGTTCGCTTCGATGAAAGGGTGTAAACCGAAGTACTGGCGTGGGGTGCGCGAAGGCGTGGCTGCCAGCGGCGCCGAAGCCACCATCCCAGTGGCCACGGTCCCCATCCGCAAGAAGTCTCTGCGTGAGACGTCCATCACTTCCTCCCAAAGCGTTTGACTCAAGTTTAGCTGAAAACTACTACGCCAAGGCGCCCCATCTCCGGCAACTGAATCTCCGTCGTCGTGCCGCGCTTGGCCACCTTGAGTTCTTTCGATTCGCTGTCAGGACGGAGCAGCGTCGCCCGGCTGTACACACCCTGAACGCGCACCAAAGTCTCCCATCGCCTGCCCCTTCCGTAGTTCACCACGCTCAGGACGGCTCCGCGCGGCCGCGGCGAGCTGGTGAGCCGGCCTATTTGCGCCGGCGCGTTCCACATCCGCACCGCGCGAGCTTTTTGGCCTACCAGGTCGATCACGTCGAAAGCGAACTCATACACGTCGGAAATCTGCTCGTGATAGGCAACCACCTTACCCCGCCCCAGCGTGTAGAAATCCCGATCATCCTGCTTGCGATTCAGTTTCAAGCGGGCATCGCGCCACCAGGCCTTTTCCCCGGTCGCATCCACGACCACCGTGGCGCCGGCCTCGGCGTGGGCGAGTATCGTCTTCCTCGCCGCGGGTCCCGGTGCTTCGACGCTCACGGCAGCCAACACCCGGATGCGTTCCGCATCTGGCGCGGGAGGAGCGGTGGCGGCAGCTAGCGCGGGTGAGACATTCTGGCGGTACATCAGGTTGGCCACCTCGGCTGATGTCTCGGTGGGATCCACCAGGAGCGTCACGATCGGAACCGCAGGCTGGCGGAACAGCGCGATATTCGCCTGCAGCCACCGGGCTGTTCGCGCCAGTTGCTTCCAGTCAGCCAGCGCCCTGTCGTCCTGCCTTAGCAGCAGTTCGCGGTATCGCTGCGGCAGGCTGAGCACGTAATTACCGCCCGACACCCAGGCTTCCACGAGCGCCAACTCGACGGAATCGTTGGGCACCATGCGGTCCGGCTTCAGGCCCGCCTTCTCACCTGCTTCGTATGCCAGAACGGCGGGCCGCTCGGGATGGAGGGCCTTCAGCCAGCCCACCCGGAATCCGTTGGCGTCCACCCAGGGCTGGTGTGTCGCGGCGGTCAGGACGGAATCGCGGCCTCTGAATTCGGGCTCGCCGCTGATGCCGGGCCACAGTCCTTGCTCGTGCGCGACTCCTTTCAATTCATCCGCGTTAACCAACCGGAACCCCGCCTCTCGCACCAGCGGTTCCATGCGCGCATCGACTTCCGAGGCGCGAATCAGGATTTCGCGTTCAAAGTCCACCCATAGATCATGTCCCAACCCGGGCGTCACTTACAACCTGGCGGGGGCGGCGGACTAACCCTGGGCGCGGCGAACTTTTCCGTCCACTTGATGCGCCCCGTCATCTGCATTACGACGAACAGGGTAAGCACGCTGCCGATGGTGACCGCGAGCCCTGTGAAGCCCTTGAAGAAGAACGCGTAAGAGAACAGCACCAAGTAGATCAACTGCACGGAGGCCGCTTCCACCGACGCGAAGCGGATCCCGACGACCAGCCGCAGGTAGCTCACCACCAGGAACACCGAAACCGCCGAGGCGATCAGGAACGCCGCGTGGATCGAAATGTGATCCACCAGGTAGGCCAGGAGCAGATGGAAGGCGAAGAAGGCGCATGCCAGGAAAAAATAATTCATCGGATGCAGGTCGATACCACGCAGCACGGTGATTAGAAACATCAGAAAGAAGAAGAACAGCAGCGACACTGGAGCAAAGTAGCAAATGTTGCCCGCCAGCGGGCCCGGTTGCAACTTCTCGGGCATCGCCATGCCGATCGAGTACCCCGCCACTAGGTTCTTGTACTGCCACTCGAGATCCCATCCCTTGGCCGTCTCGCGCTTTGCGGTCGGCGAAAGGGTTCTGTCCGGGAAATCGATGTCGTGAAAGTCCGTCGTCATCCTCAACTGGAAGTCGCGCACCAGCGCCACCTCGCCGCCGAACTTGTACACCCACTTATCCAGGCCTTGCGACCGGTAGCCGACTTTCAACTCGACCGTCTTCCCCGCCCCCACGCGGCCCTTCCCCACCGCGGAATTCTTGCCGTTCTCTACTTCCATCGGCGCTCCGTCCAGCAGGAAAACGAAATCGTCGTAGATCGCCTGCGATGACGGATACTCCAGCGCGAAGGTGACGTCCTGATCCTGTCCGCTCGGATTGTGGAACGAGTAGACGCCCTCGAAGGCCACCGTGTAAGTGCTGTACCACAGCAATCCCTTCTGGCGATGCTCCAGGTGCAAGCCGGCCTTCACGCGACTGCGGTCGAGCGGCAGCCACTCGGTGACCGTCTCCTTCTCGGTCTTACCGGGACGCTTGTAACAGGCGCGGGGCGGCGTCTGCGTCTGCGGCGCTCCCCAGCCCGAAGCCACCTTCTCGTGCAAGGCGGGACCGCGCTCGAAGGTGCGCATATAGATGGTCCCGCCGAGCACGAACCAGGCGATGCTGGTGCAGGCGAAGATGAGCGCGATAGCGAACAGGCGCTTGGTCATGAATACCTCCGCAGATCAGTATCATGCCAAGTGCGCCATTCTGTCAAGTACTTTTATTTATGAAGTTCTTTACCGGATAGCTGTTTACTTCTGTTCTCCCGCTTCCGGCCGACCCCCGCCCGCCTGCCACTTCAGCAAATCCTCGAAGGCGTGCAGGTGCTGGTCCGGCTTCACGTTGCAGTGTCCGCCGTGCGTGGACCAGCGCTGGACGAAGAACCTGTCGGCACCCGTCTGGCGCGCGAGTTCCGCGTAGGCGTTCGTGGTCCAGGCGGGTACTACCGGATCGTAAACGTTGTGAATCGCCAGGACGGGCCGTTCCAGCCGTCCCACCGGCGTGTAGTACGCCTTCACGTACTCGACCGCCTTGGTGTCCGAAGCGTAACGCTTCACACCGCGGTTTAGGGCCACGTCGTCCTCGCCGCCGATGTAGACGGTATTGCGGTTATCGAACGGGTTGCCCCCGGCACGCTCCATCAACTCCCGGGTAACGCTCGCAAAGAACGCAATGCCGATAGCCACCTCCTTCTCCGAGGCGAATCCACCGAACTTCTGTATAGCCGCTTTCTTGCGAGGGTCTGCGGCCAGTATCTTCTCCAGTTCTGGCAGGTATTCCTTCTTCAATTGGACTTGCGGTGCAATCTTGACCGGCGAGCCGAGCACGCCCGGATAGTAATAGTCGAAGACCACCAGCAAGTCGAAGGCTCGTTTCTGCATGAAGTTCAGGCTCGCGTCGAGCGGTCCGCAAACCGGCATGGCGGCATCGAAGAGTTCCGGGAACTTCTCAATTAGCGCAAGCGTCAGGATACCGCCCATGGAGTGCCCCAGGACCACTGTCCGCTTCGGTTTGCCGTACTTGCCGGCGTAATATCGCGTGAGCGCCACCGTATCCTCGATCCCCTCTTTAATCGCCCATCCCCCGCGCGAGTAACCCGCCTGTGCGATAGCGAATCCCTCATTTAGGAACACTTGGTAGAGCTGGCCAAGCGGCTTCTCGTCAAACTTCCCTCCTCCGCCGTAACCATGGCAATACACCACCAGGCCGCCGTTGTGGTTCACCGGGATGTCGATCCGAAAGTGCGATCCGCCGATCGTTCCCGTCTCGACTTTCGTCTCGACGGTCGGAACCGGCTTCGGCGCCGGAACCTGCTCTGCGGTCTCTGAAGTCGCCGGGCGCGTGGCCCTCACCTCGCCCGTCATGCCCGTCGGCGCGGAGAAAGTACCCTTCATCGCCTCGCCCGCGAGCGTCATCTTGATGTCATATGGCATGCCTCCGATGGGCAGCTTGAACGTCAGATCGTTGCCGTTCTGCGCGACGTCGGTCAGCGTGACCGTATTGCCGCGCGCCGACATGGTGCCCGTGAGCTTCCCTTCGCCCCGCGCCAGGTTCAACTCCATCTTCATTTCCTGGCCGACACCCACCGTGGCGACGAAGTCCCATTTTCCGGTGATGTCGGCGGCGACTAGTGACGCCGCCAATAAAAGGAACAGAGTTCCGAGTCTTCTCATATCGTTACCTCAATCGATTCAACTCAACCAAAGAATGGCCGCCGCCAGCGCGCAGCACAAAGGAACAGGGCCGCAATCCTGGTTGTCCTCATGCCCGAATCCGCCCCAAGCATCATACTATGCTCACACCTGGCCGGGTTCCTGGAGGAGAATGGAAGAGACGGTCTCGCAAGCGGTCGTTTTATGCCGGTCTCTGATCCAGTCGAAGCGCTCGTTCGCAATGCACGGCGGAGGTGCCTTGCCTCAATCGCCATCGAGCACGGTGTCTGGGGAGCCAGCGCCGCGTTGGCAGCTCTACTCGCCCTTCTGCTTGCCGGCACGCAGGTCCTCGACTGGTACTGGCTGGTGGTTGCGGCCGCGGCAGGCCTCGCCGTGTCCGCGTGGCGCTTTCGAAAGCGCATTCCATCGGGATACCGGGCAGCCCAGATCGCGGACCGTAACCTGAAAAGCGACGACGCGGTTTCCACCGCCTTCTACTTCGCTGTGATCGCGCCGCCGGACCATGCTTTACGGGAACTAGCGGCGGCTCAATACCGTGCCGCCAGCGATCTGGCGCGCACTGCGGATGTGCGCCGTGCCATTCCGATCCGCCTGCCCCGCGCCGTCTACCTGACCATATCGCTCGCTGTGAGCGCCGGTGCACTGTTCGGCTGGCGCTACGGCGTGACCCGCACTCTGAGCTTGCGCCCGCCCCTGGTCAACCTGGCGTTCGACACCTTCCGCGTCACGCCCGTCCAGGACGCCTCACAGCGTAAGACCCCCGCGCAGCGCCTCATAGACGAGCAACTTGAAAAGATGGGCATCCCAGCCAACCAGCAGCCCGCGCGAACAGATGCCAACGATGCACCCGAGACCACCGAGCGGCCCATGCGCGCGCCGGATGGCGACCAAACCGCGCTGCGCGACGCGAGCGCCTCGCCGGAATCCGCCGAGCAGGGCGACAACGCCGGCGATGCCGCCGGTCAACGCGCCACGGGTACCGATTCGCGTGATGCCGCGCAGGATCAACCCCCATCCGCCGATTCTCTCAACGATCGCAACAAACCACCGGAAGAGAACAATCCCCTGCTCGACAAGCTGCGGGACGCCATGGCGAACCTGTTGGCCAAGCTGAAGCTGAAGCCGCCCCCTGGCGTAGCCTCCCGCGCCGGCGGTTCTCAGATGACCAAGCAGACACGGCATGCCTCACGCGGAGAAAAAGGCGGTCACGGGCCGGGTGAGCAATCGGCCGAAGGCGCCGAACGCGCCGCAGCTCAAGCCGGTCAGCCGGGCGAAGGCGATCAGCAGGCCAAAGCGGGCGAAGGCCAGTCCTCCTCGCGGACCCCGCAGCGCGCCTCCACGCAAGACGGCAAGAGCGGCATCGGCCGCCAGGACGGCGACAAGACCCTGCACAACGCCGAGCAGCTCGCCGCCATGGGCAAGCTCAGCGAAATTCTGGGCCGCCGCGCGACGGAAGTCGGTGGGGAGATTATGGTGGAGGTCAAAAGTGGGAAACAAGTCTTAACGACTCAATACTCCCAAAGCTCCGCCGCCCACAAGGACTCCGGTGGAGAAGTCCACCGCGACGAAATCCCGCTGCTTTACCAAACCTACGTCGAACAGTACTTCGGGCAGGTCCACAAATCCTCCGCGAAGAAGTAGCGCGCCCCATCGCTGTTCCCGCCCGCAGGTCACACCGTCCCTCCGTTCCAAACAAATGCCAAGCGTTGCCCGTTTTCGTTATCATGGACCAACATTTCTCCCGGCCATGAAACGAAGGACCTTCCTAAGCACATTGGCGTCCGCACCGGTGGTGGCCGCCCCGCCAACTTACAGCGTTTACGTTGTTCCGCACACGCACATTGACATCGAGTGGTACTGGACCTACGACAAGACGCGCGTCATCTCTATCAGGCTGCTAAGGCAGGCGCTCGATATGCTACGCGTCGATACGCGCTACACCTTCGTGCAAGATCAGGCACTGGCGATGAAGCCGTTCTGGGAGGATCTGAGCGCGAAGGAGCGCAGACTCCTGCTTTCGCTCATCAAAGAAGGGCGCTGGGAAGTCGCCGGCGGTACTTGGGTGCAAGCGGAGAACGCCGAGCCGGACTTCGAGTCCCTATCGCGCCAGTTTCTCCACGCGAAGCCCTGGCTGGAACAAACCTTCCAAACCAGCGTCCGCACTTACTGGGACATCGATGTCTTCGGCCACACGCGGCAGGTTCCGCAACTGGCGGTTCGTGCCGGTATCCCGTACTGCGTCTTCATGCGCGACGCGCCGAGAGAAGTTGGAGCAAAAATCCGGAATCCTTTTTGGTGGCAGGCGCCGGATGGCAGCAAAGTCCTCGCTTACTGGCTGGCTGGATCTTACAGCGTGCATGCGCGGAACGTCGCCGCTGCCCTGCGCGCTCAAGCCGCACATAATGCCGAAGGAAACTACAAGCTGCTGCTGCCGTGGGGCGACGACCTCAGCGAGCCCGCTGAAACTACGACCGCCATCGAAACGCGCATCCGTGCGGCCGCCGTTGAGATCGGGTTGAGCGTGGGCGAAGTCATCTTCGCGACGCCTGCCCGCTATTTCGATGCCGTTCTAAAGAGCGGCGCAACCCTGCCCACATACGACCAGGATTTCAACCCGCCGCTCGCCGTCGCCGACCTGCGCGGACTTTACGGCGAACGTCCCAAGGCTAAGCTCGCCGCGCGCGCCGCCGAAGAGTCGCTCACAACCGGTGAGAAGCTCTCCACGCTAGCCTTGCTCACGGGTTTCCCCTATCCGGCGGCAGAACTTCGTTCCGGTTGGGACAAGCTGTTGTTCAACCAAAGCCACGACGGGGCGGGCGGCAGCCACATCGACGCGGTCTATCTGGACGCTATGAGCCGCTACGGTGCGGCCATCGAAGCGGGGCGCAACGCCGCTGCCGAGGCGTTCTATGCGCTCTCGCGCAACATCGACACCAAGCCGGGCGGCGCTTATCCGCTCCTTGTGTTCAATCCGCAATCGTTTCGCCGCACTGAATTGGCGTGCCATAATGCTCTCTTCCGCGAAAAGCTGAACAATTTCCGCATCACGGACCATACGGGGGCGCCGGTGCCGTTCCGCATCGTCGCCGCAAACCGGGCCAAGCCGGGCCGCCCCTTACAGATGGCCGTCATCGACATCCTCACCAGTGTGCCTGGCTTGGGTTACAAACTGTATCGAGTCGAGCCTGTCGAGGGAGTAGCGCGGGAGCCCGAGTGGCGCCCCGCCCCAGACGAAGTCTCCAGCCGTTACTTCACGCTGCGTCTCGACCCGGCAACGGGCTCGCTTCGCAGCGTGATCGATCGCCGCACCGGCCAGGAGTTGTTTGACGTCTCGGCCTACTGCGTCAACGAACTCGTGCTGGCTGAAGAGCGGAATCCCAGCATGGAGGGAATGGTGTACCTCACCGGGCGCGAGATGCGCGGCCGGACCTTTGCCCCGGATTCCATTCAGCAAGCGGCCGACGACATCGGCACGCGCCTGCGCATCGGCGGAGCTTTCCTGGGTGGCCGCCGCGTGCAGGAGATCGAAATCTACAACGAAATCCCGCGCATCGATTTCACGACCCACCTTGACGGTTTCCCGGGCCGCGACGGCCTGCTCACCGTGGCTTTCCCCGTGCGGCAGGCAGGGCGCACGATTTACGATACGCATGGAGCCGTTACCCAGCGGCCCGACGGCATCTTCTGCGCCCATGGTTACGTGGACGTTACAACGCCCCGGGGCGGCGTCGCTGTCCTGAATCGCGGAACTGGCGGCCATCTGGTCCAAAATGGCGTGGTGAAGCTGATCCTGCTGCGCTCCATCACCGCCTACCCCGGCTACCACAGCGAACTGGCTGCCGAACGCGGCAGCCACAGCTTCTCCTACAGCATCTATCCGCACACCGGCGAAGCGCCTCAAGGCGGCGTTGTCTGGCAGGCGCATAGCTTCAACTCGCCTCTCCGCGTCATCTCCACTGATGCGCATCCGGGCACGCTCCCCGGAGAGTACAGCTTCGCAAGCGCCGAAAGCGGCAACTTCCGTATCACTGCCCTCAAACGTGCCGAAGACGGCGAAGGGTTCATCCTTCGCGGCCACGAAGCTTACGGCGTGGGCGGCCGCGTGCGCTTGCGCCTGGGCTTTCCCGTCGCGCGCGCGTGGCTCTCCGACCTGGTCGAGCGCGCCGGGGCCGAACTCCCCGTCCGAGGGAACGCCATCGAGTTCCCCGCCCCGCCGTTTTCCCACATCACGCTGCGATTGACCCCACGCGGAAAGATATAATCGACGCTATGCAGCATCCCTCCAGACGTGCCATCCTTACTACCGCCGCGGCGGCTATTGCCACCCCAGCTCACAGAATCCTCGGAGCCAACGACAAGGCCAACGTCGCCGTCATCGGCATCGGAGGCCGCGGCCGGGCTCACTTGAACGAATACACGCGGATGCCGGAGAGCCGCGTGGTGGCGATCTGCGACGTGAACCAGGAATCGCAGGAGCGCGGTGCGGCCCTTGTCGAGAAGCTTCAGGGCTCCAAGCCGAAGGTTTACGGCGACATGCGCAAGCTGTTTGAGGACAAGGAGGTCGACGCCGTCTCGATCGCCGTCCCCAACCACTGGCACGCGCTCGCCACGATTTGGGCCTGCCAGGCGGGCAAGGACGTTTACATCGAGAAGCCCGCCTGCCACAACATGTGGGAAGGCCGCAAGATGGTGGATGCCGCCCGCAAGTACAACCGCATGGTCCAGGTCGGCTCGCAGAGCCGCACGATCCAGCACAAGATCCGCGCCATGCAACTGCTCCGCGAGGGCGTCATCGGCAAGGTTTACATGGCCAAGGGCCTCTGCTATAAGAGGCGCAAGTCCATCGGCCACACTCCAGCCACCCCTGTCCCGCCGGGCATCGATTGGGATATGTTCTTGGGCCCAGCGCCCCTCCGCGAGTTCACCATGAACCGCTTCCGCTACAACTGGCACTGGTTCTGGGACACGGGCAACGGCGACATCGGCAACCAGGGCGTGCACGAGATGGACATCGCGCGCTGGGGTCTTGGCAAGGAAACGCTGCCGGCGAGCGTCTATTCGAGCGGCGGCAAGTTCGCCTACGTGGATGACCAGGAGACCCCCAACACGCAACTGGCCACCTTCGATTACGGTGATTGCCAGCTCATCTTCGAGGTGCGCGGCATTCTATTCAACGAGGAAGGCGGCATCCAGCGCGACGGCGGCGGCAACGTCATCGGCAATCTTTTCTTCGGTAGCGACGGCTGGATGGCCGTGGATCTGAAGGGCTTCCAGGTTTACAAGGGCGACAAGCACGAGAAGATCCTGGATGAGAAGTACACTGAGAATGTCCCGTGGGCCACGGCACCCCACATGCAGAACTTCCTCCACGCTTGCCGCACACGCAACGTTCAGGACCTGCACGCGGATATCGAAGCCGGGGTGACTTCGGCCAGCTTGTGCCATTTGGCCAACATCAGCTATCGGTTGGGACGGAAGCTCACATTTGACGCGGCGGCGGCCCACTTCGTCGGCGACGCGGACGCCAACAGTATGATGACGCGCAAATATCGCGAGCCTTACGTGGTGCCGGACAAAGTCTGAACGGCGACGGCGTACTTCCTGCGTACCACGAAGACGTAGGAAGCGACACCGGCCACCAGCAGCAGCCAGACCACCCGCATGGGCGCTTCGTAGCTCCCGGTCGTCTGTTTGAGCCATCCCGTGGCCAGCGCGGCGGCGATGCCCGAGAGGTTCGACGCGCAGTTCTGCACGCCCGCGATGCGTCCCAAAGCGGCGCGTGGCACCAGCGACTGCGTGAGCGCCCAGTAATTGGCCGTCGCCAGCCCCAGCCCAACTAGCGAAAAGATGGCGAAGAACAGGGCCACTTCGCGTGAGGCGGCGTGCGCGCCGATCACCTCCGTCGAAGCCAGCACCAAGCCCGCCACGGTAAACGCCTTCCGCACGTTCACCGCGTCGCGGCCCTTTCGGATCACCACATCGGCCGCCCACCCCGCCAGCGCGGCCATCACCGCCATGCCGCCGAAGCTCATCATGGTGTAAAGGCCCATCGAATTGAGCGACAGCCCGCGGCGTTCCACCAGGTAGGCCGGCAGCCACGTCATGCAGAAGAACACGAAGAAGTTGTAGCAGAAGGTGCCCACCAGGATGCCCCACAGAAGCGGCGTCCGGAACAGGGGCAGTACGGAGAACCGGCGCTCGCTCGCGCCGGCCTTCGATTCTGCGTGATCGTCTTCGACCAACCACAGCCAGAAGCCCAGCCACATCAAACCCCCCAAACCGAGAACCACGAACATCGCTCGCCAGTCGAGCGCGGTGATCAGCATCGCCGTGAGCGGCGCGCCGATCGCCGGACCGATCTTGGTTCCCGCCATATAGATACCGATCGCCAGTCCGCGCTCTTTCTCATGACAATGCAACCCGATCCAGCGCAGGCTCGCCGGTGAAACGACCGCTTCACCTACCCCTAGAACGAGCCGGGCGGCCACCAACATCCAGAAAGTCCGCGCCATCCCGGTCGCGGCGGACACCAGGCACCAAAGCAGAAACCCGATCGCATACGGCCGCCGCACGCCGAAACGGTCCACCACCCAGCCGGCCGGAATCTGCAGCAGCGCATATGTCCAGAAGAACACCGAATTCAACAGGCCGCGGTCGGTGTCGTCCAGCAGGAAGAAGCTCTTGAAGTCCGGCACCGTTAGCGCCACCGACAGGTTCGCCCGGTCCACGTAGGCAATGATCATTCCCACGCTCAGCAGCGCGACTGTGGCCCATTTCCGAAGCGGTTCGCTCATCATGGCATTCAGAACAGCATACACGCTCCGGCGCGAAAGTTTTCCGCCCTTGCAGCCGATGGATAGTCCGATGAGCCGACGTGCAATCAATTATTACGACGAATTGCAGATCCACCCCCGGGCGGAGCCGGAAACCATCCACCGCGTATATCGTCTGCTTGCCGCGCGCTATCATCCCGACAACAAGCTGACCGGCGACGTCGAGAAATTCCGCCAAATTTGCGAAGCCTACAAAGTACTGGGCGATCCGGATCGCCGGGCCGATTACGACGCCGAGTTGGCCGGGGCCGAGCCGCAACCGCTGGATGTGTTCCAGTCCAGTGAATTCAGCGAGGGGCCGGGGGCGGAAGGCAAGATCCGCCTTGGCATTCTGTGCCTGCTCTATGCGCGCCGGCGCGCCAACCCGGATTACGCAGCCCTCTCCATGCTCGACCTGGAGCACCTGATGTCCTTTCCGCGCGAGCACCTGGGCTTCTCCATCTGGTACTTGCGCTCGAAGCGTTACATCGCCCAGGACGACCGCAGCAGCTTCGTGATCACGGCCGAGGGCGTCGACTACCTGGAGAGCCAGGTTCCCAACAACGAGTTCCTGCTCCGCGTGTTCCGCGAATCGGAATCCGGCATGATGCTGTACCCCAAGGCGCTCATCAACACCAAGGATCGTTAGCAGCGTGTTATCGTTGCCTGTTGATGGCCCTAATTCGCATATTCTTCATCGCAGTCCTGGCATCGGCTTCGCTTTCCGCTGAGTTACTTGATCTGGCCCCCTTCGCGCGGCCTTGCTGCTCCTCCGATAAGTACACGCAACAAACTACTTTCGACTACCATCATCCGAAAGGCCTGGTGCGAGCCGCGGATGGCCGCGGGATCTACGGCTTGCAGTGGGCCGAAGAGCGCGACCTGTTCGAAGTCGCCGTCACGTTCCACAAGCCATACGAGGCGCGGCAGGCCGTGCTCGAGTACTGGTTCAAGAACTGGCCCTATAGCCCGCCCCAGATGCCCAACGTAGAGGATCCAGTGGACGATCCCTGGCAAGGAGAGTGGCTTGCCGCGCGAACCGCGGTGACCTGCCAGGAAAGAACCTGCCGCTTTACGTTTGCGCCACTCGACGAGGCCGAGAATCGCCGCGCGAAGAATCTGCCCGGCGTGCGTTATCGTCGCGCGTTGCGATTCCGTGTGGTCTTCCCGGCGGGGGAATTGCCGCAAATTGAAACAGTGCGGGTGTTCAGTGAATCGCGGGTCAAACGAGCCGAATTGCGGATTCGATTTCTCGGCGCCGGCAAGCAGCCGCCCGTCTTCGAGGCCTACAACGGCTGGATTCGCTCGGTCAAGCCCGCCGCCGGTGGAGCGCTTCTTACTGTCGATGCCGCCAGCCCCGCACCGGCCGGCTCGAACGATGTGACCGTCATCCGGGTTCAGCGCGGCACACAAGCCTTCTCTTTCGCGCCCGAGGATGTCGAAAAGGAACCGCTCTACGTGCCGGACTATCAGGCCTATATCACTCTGGCCTCCGACGCCCGTCCATTCTCTGAGCGTATCGTAAAGGCAGGCGCGAAGATCCGCCAGCGCGTCGAGCGCGAGCCGGAGCAGACCTACGAGCGCGCCACGGCGGAAATCCCGCCGCTCGACCCGATCATCCGTCAAGGCGGCCGCCTTTACCTTCCGCTGGCCGCCGACGCAAGCTGGCAAAAGTTCGCTTTCGAGTGGGGCGGGAACGTTATGATCCGCAAGCGCGAAACCAAAGCCTTCGGACGCGAGTTCGCTCGTCTCACCTGGCCAAACGACGAGATCCGCTGGTCGATCGATACCCAACCCGCGCCCACCTTTGCGCCGCGCGGGAACGAGTCCACGCTTTCGGTACTCGAAGACTATCTGCCGGTGACCACCGCGCGTTGGAAGGAGGGCGCGGTCGAATACGAAGAGGAAGCTTTCGCCACGCTGCTCGAAGGGCCGCTTTCAAGCGAAGATCCGTCCCGCAACGAGCAGACGCCCGCCGTGCTCATGATTCGCCTGGCTGCGCGAAACACCTCGCCTTCGCCCGCAACCGCGCATCTGTGGCTGCGAACCTCGGTTGACGAATCTCTCGTCTGCGACGGCCGCCTGTTTACCTCCGGCTCCGACGTCCGCGCGCGATTCGACGGGTTCGGAGGCTCCCCCGCGACAATAGACGGACCGGCGCTGCACTCCACTACGGTCCTGGCCCCCGGCGCCGCCGCTACCGCCCACTTGGCGATTCCCTTCGTGCCGGGCCTTCCGCCGGCCGAGCGCATGCGGCTGGCCGCGCTCGATTACGCAGCCGAACGAGCACGCGTCATCTGCTTCTGGCGCGAAGCGACGGCCAAAGGCATCCCTTTCCGCGTTCCCGAGGAGCGTTTCAACAGTTTCGCCAAAGGACTGATCGCCCGCATCCGCATCTCTGCCACGAAAGATCCCGCCAGCGGACTCTACATGGTCCCGGCCGCCAGCTACTCCTACAAGGTCTTTGCCAACGAAGCGGCGTTTCAATCGCAACTGCTCGACCGCGCCGGCTACCAGGACCTGTCCCGCAAGTACCTGCAGACCCTGGTCGACCTGCAGGGCTCGAAGCCCTTCCCCGGCACTTACACCGGGCAGAAAGCCGTCTATCACGGTGCGCGCGTGAATGCGGATTACGATTACACGGCCAGCAATTACGGGCTGGATCACGGCACCGTGCTCTGGACCCTGGCCGACCACTACGCCATTACGCGCGACCGTGCGTGGCTGCATCGCGTAGCCCCCAGCATGAAGCGTGCCGCCGACTGGGTGATCGAGCAGCGGCGCCTCACCGAGGTACTCGTGGACGGCCGTCCTTGCCCCGAATACGGCCTCTTGCCCGCCGGGCATCTGGAAGACAACAGCGACTGGGGCCACTGGTTCTCGGTGAACGCCTACTCCTGGCTGGGTATGCACACACTGGCCCTCGCGCTCGCCGACGCCGGGGATCCGGACGCCGCACGTTACGCCAGGGAAGCCGAAGCCTACCGGCGGGATCTGCGCGCGGCCGTCGATCGGGCCGCCGCCGCGGCCCCGGTCGTCAAGTTCCGCGACAACACCTGGGCGCCGTATGTCCCGACGCGCGTCCATCAGCGCATCCGCCTGTTCGGTCCATTGCGCAATGGCTATTACTCCAGATACGGCAAGAACATACTGCCCACTTACCGTCTCTCGGCCACGCGCGAGTTGCTCTACGGGCCGCTGATCCTGGTCGACACCGGCGTCATCGGCGCGAAGGAAACCGCCGCAAACTGGATCATCGACGATTGGGAAGACAACGCCACCATGTCGGAGCCGCTCGGCCTGCACGTCCACGGATGGGTGGATGAGGCCTATTGGTTCAGCCGCGGCGGCATGGTGTTTCAGGCGAACCTGCAGAATCCCATCCGCGCGTACCTGAGGCGCGGCGAAGCTCGCGCGGCCATCCGCAGCCTTTACAACAACTTCGTTTCCTGCTACTACCCCTCCGTGAACATCTTCACCGAGGAATACCGGCAGTGGCGCGGCCCCAGCGGCCCGTTCTACAAGATTCCGGACGAGGCCAAGTTCGTCCACCGGCTGCGCGATATGCTCTTCACAGAATACGACGGCGACTTGCTGCTGGCTGTGGCTGCGCCCGAACGCTGGCTCGCGCCGGGGAAAGAAATCGTGGCGAAAGATGCCCCCACCGAATTCGGCCCCCTGAGTTACACGCTGCGGGGCGAGGACGGCCTGGTGCGTGGCGAGATCAACTTGCCGCAACGAAATCCGTACCGCGACGCATGGCTTACGGTGCGCGCACCCGGAGCCCGCATCGCCTCGGTCTCAATCGGCGGCCGGGACTGGACGGATTTCGATCAAGCCAAGTCCTGCATCCGGCTGCCTAAATCGAAGCAACCGATCTCCTTGGTCGTGCGGCTGGCCCCACGAGCCTGATTTAACCTGCCGCCCCTTCTATCTCCGTCCAGGGCAGCGTAAGAGTAAAATTGCTTCCCTTGCCCGGTTCACTTTCGACGGTGATCTCCCCTCCCAGCAACGAGGCCAACTTCTGGCTCAAATGCAGGCCGAGCCCAACGCCTTCACGTCGGACGCCATCCTCCTTGGTCAGCCGCGCGAATTCCTCGAAAATCCGTGGCCGGTCTTCCGCCGGGATTCCGATTCCGGTGTCCGCAACCACAAAACGCACGACTTGCCTGCCGGCATCGCACGCCCGGCACACCGACAATGTGACAGAACCCGCTTCGGTGTACTTCACGGCGTTGCTCGTCAGGTTGAACAGGATCTGGCGCAGGAACCGCCGGTTGGTGCGCACGGTTCCCACCACGGCCGGCCGGTTGACCGTCAGCGCGAGCTTCTTCTCCGCCGCCATAGGCTGGAGCGCTGCCGCGACTTCCTCGATTACCTCGCCGCAACGGACCGGTTCAAGATGCACGTCCGTCTTGCCACTGGAGATCATGGCCAAGTCGAGCAGATCGTTGATGATCGACAGCAAGTGCTTTGCGCTCGTGCGCACAATCTCGAGCTGGCGCTTCTGTTCGGCTGTGAGCGGCCCGGACAGCTTCATGAGCAATAGGCCCGTCACGCCGATGATGCCGTTCAAGGGTGTCCGAAGCTCGTGCGACATGGCCGCCAGAAAACGATCTTTGCCGCGGATTGCCTCTTCGAGTTGCACATTCTTCACGCGAAGAGCTTCCTCGAGCATGAGGTGCTCGGTCACGTCGCGGATCAAGCCGCAGACCAACGGCGTTTGTCCTTCCTCGACCATCCCCAGCGAGACTTCGGCTGGGAACTCTTCACCGTTCGCCTTGCACAGGGTGAGGCTGCGTCTGCCGCGCATCGACAAACGGCCCGGGTACTGGGCCGGCCTGCGCGACAACGCTAGGCGTCTTCGGCGGATGCGCTCCGGAACGAGCATCTCCACGCTTTGCCCGATCAACTGGTCCCGCCGGTAACCGAACACCTTTTCGGTCGCCGTGTTCACCAGGACGATCTCGCCGCGATTGTTAAAGACCACCATCGAATCCGGAGCTGATTCCAGCACGCACTGCACCCGCCGGCGCGCCCGTTTGCTCGCCGTGATGTCGTGCGCAATGGTGCAGGCGGCCGTGATACGCCCCAGGCGGTCTCGCAACGGCGAAATCGACAAGGAAATATCTACCAAGCTGCCGTCCTTGCGCTGGTGTACGGTCTCGAAATCCTGGGTGGCCTCCCCCTGCTTGATCCGCTGGAGGAACCCGTCGAGTTCTTCCTGCCTTTCCGCGGGAACCACCTTGCGGATGGACGCGCCGATCATCTCCTCGCTCGAATAACCATAGAGCAACTCCGCACCCCGGTTCCAGCTCAAAATCCGGCCTTCCGGCGTTTCACTCACAATCGCGTCCGTCGAGGCTTCCACGATGGCGGCCAGGCTCAGCCGCGCCTCGCGCGCCGCATCCACCCAGCTCAGATCGGTGACCACGGCGCAGATGCCCTTTCTCCCGCCATGCACGGCCGGCCGCATTGCGATCTGGGCAGGCACCCCGCGCAGATCCGCGCCCATCAACGTAAGTTCCTCACGGCACGGCCCTTTATTTGCCTGCGCCAACATGCGCAGCAACTTGCCGCGGTGGACCGGCGACACATGATCCCGGAGTGGCTCGCCTGTCAGTCTCTCCGGATCGCTTCCCGCCATGGAGGCGAAACTGGAGTTGCAATACTCGATGGTCCCATCCGGGCTCAGAATCAGCACACCCTCGCTTACTGATTCGACCAGAATGGAGAAGACGTCGGCCGCCGTCGTGGCTACATTCAGCATACAGAAGACTCGGCGAGGATCGCCCGCATGGCCCTCAAAGAACGTACAGCGCCGGACTGGGAGCCGGTGTCGGATGTCGCAGATTCTCTTCGACAATCTCGATGAGCGCCTCGGGTTCCACTGGCTTGGCGATATACGCGTTGAAGCGGGCGCCCATCTTCCGTAAGTCTTCCAGGCGGGAGACGAATGCCGAAAAGGCTAGAATCGGAATCTGCTCGCCGCCCGGCAACCGGCGGAGCCGTTCAAGGAGGGTGGCGCCTTCCACGTCGGGCAACATGAGATCAAGCAGCACCAGATCGCACCCCCCGCTGCTCATGATCTCCATGGCGCTCCGGCCGTTAGCCGCCAACAACACCGAGTAGCCCCGGCTTTCTAAAGTCGCTTTGACGATTTGCCGGGCTACCCAGTTGTCTTCCACCACCAGGATGGTGACCAAAGCCTTGTTCGGCTCTATGCTGGCCGTTTCGGGATAGCCTTGCGGCCCGTTGGAAGCTGCATCCAAGGTTCACCACCTTTCGCGACTACGGCTGAAGAGAACTCCCATCTCAGCCGTCGTTCGGTCGACCTGCCAACCGCCAGCCCACCAGCGGACTCCCCACCCTCTAGACCACATCATAACCCCGGTTCCAGTTTTCGGGAAGACCCAAAATGACCATATGTGTCGGTAGCATGTGATTTGTCCGCCTCAATTAGCAAATGAATTGTCCGGTCGAG
>CAYLLB010000016.1:0-30628 GCA_964384215.1 uncultured Solibacteraceae bacterium
ATGTCAGCAAGCGAATTCCGTCGTGGTAGCGATCTCTCCGGGACAGCCCACTAGTTCAGGTGCCGAAAGGGAGGGTGCATGTCTCGATTAAAAGGTGTCTTTTGCGCGGCGTTAATGCTCTGCTTCTGCGCGATTCTGCAAGGCCAGGGGTATCGCGCCAGTCTCAGTGGGCGGGTCTCGGACCCATCCGGAGGCGGCGTTCCGAACGCCAAGGTGATAGCCGTCAATACCGCCACAAACATCGAAGCGCGGGCGACGACTAGCGTTGACGGGCTGTACGTAATCACATTCCTGTTGCCGGGCACGTATAAGGTTAGCGCAGAGGCAACCGGCTTCAAGACGGCGGTCAGGGAAGGAATCGTATTGCAGGTGAATGATCGCCTGACAGTGAATTTGCCCCTGGAAGTTGGCCAGGTCCAGGAGAGCGTGACGGTGTCCGGCGAGGCGCCGTTACTGACGCCAGAAAGCGCTTCGTTGGGGCAGGTGATCAGCAACAAGACCATTGTCGAACTGCCGCTGAACGGCCGTAACCCGTTTGCGCTCCAGCAACTGGTGAGTGGAGTAGTTCCGACCGGACAGAGCGGCAATGTGAACCTGACGCGGCCGTGGGACACCAACAGCGTCTCCGACATCACTGTGAGCGGCGCGCCGAACCGCGGCAACATGATCACGTTGAACGGCGTTTACTCCAAGGGCGGCAATCAGGTGGCCTACACGCCTTCGATCGACGCGGTCGAGGAGTTCAAAGTTCAGAAGAACTCTTACGACGCCGAGTACGGACACGTGGCGGGCGGCACCATCAACGTCGCCACCAAGTCTGGAACGAACGAGTTGCATGGCTCGATGTACGAGTTTTTGCGCAATCAGAAATTCGATGCTAACAGCTTCTTCGCCAACCGCAATGGCGCAGTCAAATCCAAGTTCCACATGAACCAGTTCGGAGCGACCGCCGGCGCCCCGGTGCTGATACCCAAAATCTACAATGGCAAAAGCAAGACATTCTGGTTCTTCAACTGGGAGTCGGTCCGGCAAAACACGCCACCCTCCACGAGCCTGACAACGGTTCCGACTGACGCCCAGCGCGGCGGAGACTTCTCCTCGCTGAAGACCTCGGCCGGTGTTCCCATCGTGATCTACGATCCCACAACGGTTTCGGCGGACCCGAACAAGCCCGGCGCTTACATCCGGCAGCCATTCGGGGGAAACCAGATCCCGTCTGCCCGCATCAACCCGATCGCCAAGAACGTGCTCGGGTACATTCCCGGGCCCAACCGGAGCGGGGATCCAGTCACCGGGCTGCAAAACTATGTCTCCACTGGCGGCGGCGTGCTGAACTACGACCAGTATGGTTCGCGCATAGACCACAACTTCGGCGAGAAGAGCCGGATCTTCGGTTTCGTGGGTGTAGCCAACTACTCCGCGAACAACTTCAACTTCTTCAACAACCTGACGACGGCCAGCACGAGTTTCCAGAACACCCGCTCGGTTTCGCTGGACTACGTGCGGAACTGGCGGCCCGACTTCATCATGAATGTGCGGCTCGGCTACGCGCGCAAGTACGAAGGGACTCGGGCGAGCAGTGCCGGCTTCGACGTGGCGTCGCTCGGCTTCCCCCAGACCCTGGTGTCGCAGCTTCCTTTCCAGGTGTTTCCCCAATTCAGCATCGGCGATTGGACGAGCCTGGGCTCCGGAGGCCCTTCCTACAATGCTTCCGACGGTCTGAACAGTTACATCGGCTTCACCAAGGTGAAATCCAAGCACACTATGAAGTGGGGCATGTACTCCCTGGTTCTGCGAGAGTATGACGACCGCGGCGCCGGTAGCGGAAGTTCCGGAACTTATTCCTTCGGCCGCAATTGGACACAGGCCGATCCTCTGACCGCCAGTGCCACTTCCGGGTGGGGTGGCGCGAGTTTCCTGCTGGGACTCCCCGCCAGCGGCCAAGTTGGTGTCGGCGGCTATCAGGCCACACAGACAACATACTGGGAATTTTACTTCCAGGACGACATCAAGCTGACCAGCCGCCTGACCCTCAACATCGGGCTGCGCTATGAATACCAGGGCGGGACGACCGACCGTTTCGACCGGGTGATCCGCGCGTTTGATTTCGGTTACACGCCGTCGTTCGCGGCCGCGGCCCAAGCTGCCTACCTGAAGAGTCCGTACTCGGGGCTGAGCAGCCTCAACGTGAAGGGCGCTCCAGTGTTTGCCGGCGTCAATGGCCAGAGCCGCAGCTATCTGGATCCGGAACTGGACAGCTTCGGCCCGCGCATCGGTCTAGCTTACAAGGTGAGTGACCGCATCGTCTGGCGCGCCGGCTACGGCACCTTCTACAATCCGCGGCTGACGGGTGTGGACCTGAGCGGTTTCAACACGGCCACGCCGATGGTCACCACTATCGACAGCGTCAATCCGGTGAACAATCTCTCCAACCCGTTCCCGAATGGCCTGAACCTGGTCCCCTGCGCAACTCGTGGTCCGGAGTGCCTGGTGGGAACCGGTATTACCTTCCGCAACCCGAAGGTTGCGACACCGACCATTCTCAATTACTCCAGCGGTTTACAGATCGAGTTGCCCGGGCGTTGGTTGCTGGATGCCGCCTATGTCGGCTCCACGACCAGGCGGTTTAATCCGAGTTGGGCTATCAATGCACCGCCGTTGTCTTCCCTGTCGCTCGGAACGGCGCTATTGGGCGCGGTTTCCAACCCGTTCTATGGCCTGATTCCGGCCTCGGCGGGCACGCTCGGGTCGAAGACCATTCCGCTTTATCAACTGCTGGCCGTAATTCCGAACTACCCGTACTCCAGCACCTGGGCGGTCTCCGGCGCCGGGCACAACACTTACCACAGCGGCCAGTTCTCACTGGAGCGGCGTTTCGCCAATGACTTCAGCATGCTCACAAGTTGGACGTGGTCCAAGCTGATGGCGCACAGCAATTACATGAACACCGGCTTCTCGGATGCGTTCGAGAACATGGTGGCGGACATCGACCGGACGCATCGTGTGGTTATGACGGGCATTTACACCCTCCCGATGGGCAAGGGCAAGGCTCTCGATCCGCACAATGCGGTGGCCAACCATATCATTGGCGGCTGGCAGTTCAGCGGCGTGGCCAGTTTCCAATCGGGTGGTCCGATCAAGACTGCGGGCAACACGGTCGCCACCGGGCAATCCGTGATGATCTCCGATCCGAGCATCAACAAGTGGTTCAATACGGGCGCCTTCGCCGTCCAGACGGGGCTTCCGCAACCGCTCGGACAACGCACGCTGACACAGTACCTGAGCCAGCTTCGCAACATGGGCATCAATAACTTCGACCTGGCGCTCGACAAGGCGTTCCAATTGAGCGAACGGTTCAAGCTGCAGTTCCGCTCGGAGTTCTTCAACGCCTTCAACCGGCCCCAGTTCGGCAACCCGGATGTCAGCGTGACCAGCGGAAACTATGGAAAGATTACCTCGCAAGCGAACATCCCACGACAGATCCAGTTCGGTTTGAAACTGGTCTATTGATGTTCTTCTAAATGACCCGTAAACCCTGGGGCGCGCTTCGGAGTGCCCCTTTTTATTCACACGTCACGCGGGCGGACATACCAGTCGAGTGTCTCGTCCTGCGAGAGGCGGGCCGGCTCAGAGGCTGCCTCGGGGTGAGTTTGCCGAAAGCGTTCGAGCATCAGGCGGCTGAGTTGTGAGACCACGTCGCGGTGCTTGCTAGAGAGGTCGTGGAATTCGCCGGGATCTTCCGACAGGTCGAACAGCCGCGTGTACCTGCCGGGCGTGGGAGTGCCGGTTTTGTATCCGTCGCCTCGCTCGCGTTTTCCCGAGCAGTAGATTAGCTTCCACCGCTCGGTGCGCACATAGGCTTCTTCGTTTTCCAGGTACTCGCTGAAGATATACTGACGCCCGCCCTTGGGCGCGCGGCCCTCAAGGTAGGGTTTGAGGCTCCGGCCATGCGCTCCCGCCATAGGCTTTAGGTCTAGAAGGTCGGCGACAGTGGGAGCCACGTCCACGAGTTCCACCAGATCGGTGGTGACGCCACGGCGGATTCGTCCGGGCCAGCGCATGATCAGCGGCACGCGGATCGATTGCTCGTAGCCGCAGTGCTTTTCAAAACGGCCGTGCTGGCCCAGTTGATAGCCGTTGTCTCCCAGGTAGACGACCAGCGTGTTCTCTTCGAGCTTGAGCCGCCGCAATGCGGCGAGCACGCGGCCGATGTTGCGATCCAGGTACCGCACCGACGTGTAACAGGCGGCGATGATGCCGCGCTTCTCGGCGTCCGTGAGATCGCGGAAAATCAGCGGAATCTGCGCGGCGTCCTCCGGCCCGGGTATGGGTACCGTGAACTCTGCCGGGTCCATGGCGTCGCGGTCCTCGACCGGAAAGTCGTAGGGCGAGTGCGGTTCCGTGAAACTCACCCACAGGGCGAACGGAGCACCCCGTTTCTGTTCGAGGAATTGCTCCACTAGCCGGCTCTGGAAGGTGGATCGCATATCGGCGTCGAAGCGCGGATAGGGCAATTTTTCCGAATTCAGCCAGATGCGGGCGGGGTCCTTGAAGGGGCGCCAAGCGGGTTTGGTACGGATCGATGGCGGGATTGGTCGGGGACTCACCTCACTGCGCCACCGCCGTTCGAGTTCGTACTCGGTCACGACGTGGTCGAAACCGAAAAATCCGGGAGGCCCCGACCGGTGCAGGTGCATCTTGCCGATGACGGCGGTCGTATAGCCCGCGTGCTTGAGTTGCTTCGAGAGGGTGTTTGCGTCCTCACGCAGCGGGGTAGGCAGGCGGGTCACCCCGGTCGCGTGCGGCAGCAGACCGGTAAAGAAACTCTGCCTCGATGGCGTGCAGACGGGCGAGTTGCAGTAAGCGTGGGAGAAACGCATCCCCTCGCCGGCCAGCCGGTCCAGGTTGGGTGTTTCGATGAAAGGGGTGCCGTCGCAGCCCATCTCGTAAGCAGCGTGATCGTCCGCGATCAGAAACAGGAAGTTCGGCCTGCTTCGGGCAGCGGCTCGTATTGGAAGCGCCGCACCCGCGCTTGCCAACATCTCTCTGCGGGTAAACATGCGAACAGCATAGCACCGCCTTCCTGCCGGCAACTCCTGATAGACTGCCTGTGTTATGTCCACACCGAATTTTCGGCGACGTTTCATGCAGGGACTGGCGTGTACTGCTGGAGCCGGTCTTTCCGCCCGAGCAGCGGTGCCCGCGAGCGCGCGCGGGACCGCGTTTCCGGTTCGCGAGTTCGGTGCTGCGGGCGACGGCGCGCGCCTCGACACCCGATCCATTCAGGCGGCAGTGGACGCATGCGCGGCCGCTGGCGGGGGCAGCGTCTACTTCGCGCCCGGCACGTATCTGAGCGGAACCATCTTCCTGAAGAACCACGTGGCGCTCTATCTGGAGGCGGGCGCGACGCTGCTCGGGAGCAGGCACCTGGGCGACTACCCGGTGACGGTGGCCGGCATCCGTTCTTACACCGACAACTACACCGACAAGAGCCTGATCTACGCCGAAGGCGTTTCAAACATCGCTATCCTGGGCCGAGGCGTCATCGACGGACAGGGCGCCGCTTTCCGGGGGCCGTACAAGGTGCGACCGTACCTGATTCGCGTCATCAGTTGCCGGAATGTACTTGTTTCAGACGTCACAATCCTGAACTCGCCGATGTGGGTGCAGCACTACCTGGCTTCGGACGAAATCGAGATACGCAACGTCGGGGTGCACAGCAAGGTCAACGCCAACAACGACGGCATCGATATCGACGGCTGCCAGAAGGTGCGCATCTCGGATTGCGAGATCGTCTCCGGTGACGATGCCATTGTCTTCAAGAGCACTTTGAACCGGCCGTGCCGCGACATCGCGGTGACGAACTGCACCATGAGCACGAGCTGCAATGCGCTGAAACTGGGCACGGAGTCCAACGGCGGATTCGAGAACATCGTGGTCTCCAACTGCACGATCTACGAGACGGACCTGGCCGGGATCGCCGTCGAGATGGTTGACGGCGGACTGCTCGACCGGGTGATGTTCAGCAACATCGTCATGCAGAGAGCCGGCGCGCCCATCTTCATCCGGTTGGGCAACCGCGCGCGCCCGTTCGAGGCAGATGGTCCGAAGCCGCCGATGGGCCGGCTGCGCAACGTCACGATCAGCAACATCGACGCCGTCGCCGGGCGCAACCACGGGTGCAGCATCACCGGACTGGCGGGGCACGAGGCTGAGAACATCACCTTGGACAACGTTCGCATGGTGTTCCCCGGCGGGGGTACGGCCGAGGACGCGTCGCGCGAGGTTCCCGAGAATGCCGACAAATACCCCGAGTTCAAGATGTTCGGCGTCCTGCCGGCCTACGGGCTCTATTGCAGGCATGTGAAGAACCTGAAGCTGCGCAATATCGAAACACGTGTCGAAGGTCAGGATGCTCGGCCGGCGTTGATTTGCGACGACGTCGAGGATCTGGAGTTGTCCGGCAGCCGTTTGGACGCCGTGCGATTCCGCGGCGTTCGGGACGCCTTCGTCCACGGCTGCCGCTCGAAACGGAAGGCCGCCGACTGGCTGGAAATCTCAGGCGAGAAAGACTCAGTTGTTCTGGACGCGAACAAGCTTGGCTGATTCGAGCGGCGTCACCATCCGCAGGACGAACGACAGGGCGATGAGTGGCATCACGCCCGCCGCCACGAACACCGGCACGTAGGAGAAGTAGTCCACCACTTTTCCGATGACCAGCGTGAACAGCATTCCTCCGAGCGCCGCACCGGTTCCGCTTAAGCCCGATGCCGAAGCCACAATGTGCTTCGGGAAGATGTCGGCGGGCAGCGTCAGTATGTTAGGCGCCCAGCAGGAATAGGCGAACGTCGCCAGGCTGATCAGGGCGATTGCCGCCGTGGGGCTTTCGATGAGCACCGCCGGTATTCCCGCGAGCATCAGCGTCATGCTCACGGACATGACGATCTTGCGGGCCTTCAGGACCGGGCAGCCACGCCGGATCAGCCAGCCCGAGACCGCGCCGCCGGTGAGGCAGCCGATATCGGCGGTGAGAAACGGGATCCAGGCGAAGTAACCGATCATGGTCATGCTGAAGTGCCGTTCGCGCTTCAGGTATTCCGGCAGCCAGAAAACGAAGAACCACCACACCGGATCGGCGTTCATCCGCGCCAGAACCAAGCCCCACATTTGACGATACCGGAGCAGGTCCATCCACCGGACTCTGGGCGCTGAGTCGGCATCGTGCTCAGGTTGGCCGGCGAGAATGAAGCTTCGCTCGCGGTCACTCAGCCAGGGGTGACGCTGCGGCGAGTGGTAGAAAAGTATCCAGAGAACGACCCACAGGAAGCCGAGCGCGCCGGTCATCAGGAAAGCCGGCTGCCAACCCCAGCGCAGCGCGATCCAGGTGACCAGCGGCGGAGCGATGACGGCGCCGAGCGTGGAACCGCTGTTGAAGAATCCCGTGGCAAAGGCGCGCTCCCTGGTGGGGAACCATTCCGAAACCGCTTTGACGCCTCCCGGCCAATTGCCGGCTTCGCCCATGCCAAGAAGGAAGCGGAATAGGCCGAACGAGAGAACGGAACTGGCCGCCGCGTGCAGCATGGCAGCCACGCTCCACCAGCCCACCGTGAGCGCCATGCCGGCGCGCGTGCCGAGCTTGTCCATCAGGCGTCCCGAACCGCTCTGCATGATCATGTACGCCAGCAGGAAGGCGAACACGATACGCGAGTAGTCCGTGTTCGTCATGTGGAACTGGTCGCGCAGCAGCGGAGCCAGAACGGATAGCGTTTGCCGGTCAATGTAGTTGATGACCGTGGCGAGGAAGAGAAGGGATACGATAAACCAGCGCAACGTGCAATTATACCTGAGGAGGACGTTATGGGTCTCCGCACGACGCGCACACGCATTGTGCTCGCACTCGTTTTCACGCTGGCTCTCGCTTTCGCGCAGTTCCGGGACGCGGGTCTGGCCGCGCTCGCCGCGCACCTGGAAATCGTGACGGTGGATGCCGCCTCAGGCAACGCCGTTCCCGCGCGCATTTACCTGGACAAGGGCGGGCGGCCGTTCCGCCTCACGCCCGTGGAAGCGCTGCTGCCGCTCGCACCGGACGTCTTCTATCGTGATCGCGTCTGGCGCGCCAGCCCGAAGCCGAGGACGCTGGAAGTCACCTGCAAGGGCCGTTCACACGTCATGCTTCTCGACGGCCGTGCGTCGTTCGACCTGCCTGCGGCCGCCTACCGCGTGGAAGCCTATCGCGGCACATTCTATGAACCCGTGGCCGCGGAGTTCGAACTGCGTGCCGGAGAAGTTCGCACTATGGTGTTGAAAATGGCACCCGTTGGCGGCGATCGCCGCGGCCGATGGCTATCGGGCGACGATCACATCCATCTCACGCGAGAGCAGGCCGACGACGAAGTCTTCCTCGGCTGGGCGCAGGCTGAAGACCTGAATGTGGCGAACTTTCTCCAACTTCAGCGCCAAATGGACGCGGCGGTGCAGTACGGTTTCGGGCGTGGAGCAGAAGCGCGCGCCGCCCGTTATTCGATCCGCAGCGGGCACGAAACACGCAGCTCTTACTACGGGCACGTAAACGTGCTGGGACCGCGCGCGATGGTCCGGCCGTTGAGCGTCGGCACCATGTACGGCAACTCGGCGGAGGCCTATCCTTATCCGCTGGTAGTGTTCAACGAAGCGCGGCGTCTACATGGCGCCACGGTCGGCTACGCGCATTTCGACGGCGGCGCGAGCGGCAACAAGCACTCGACCTTCCTTATGGATCTGGCGCTGGGCGCACTCGACTTCACCGAGATCTTCCAGTTCGGCAAGCTGCGGACCGAGGATTGGTACCGGGTCCTGAACGCAGGATTCCACCTGACAGGCATCGCCGGCAGCGATTTTCCCGTTAGTTTGAACGACCGTTCGCCGTGGCCCCGCGCGATCCCGCTTCTGGGCCCAGAACGCACGCTGGTGCCCGCCGCCGCGGGCGAATCCGCCTACGAGAGTTGGGCTGCGGGAATCCGCCGGGGGGAGGTGGTGGTATCGAACGGGCCGCTGCTTGAATTCGAAGCCGGCGGCAGGCGCATTGGCGAGCGTATTCCGTGGGATGGCGAGTCGGAGACTTTGACAGGCGAGGCGAGAGCGTGGTTTCATCGCCCCATTGAGAAACTCGAGATCGTGGTCAACGGCCGTGTGGTGGCCGAGCGCGCCGGCGACGGCTCGTCCACCTACCTGGTGCTGCCGTTTCAGGCCGGTATCACCGAAAGCTCCTGGGCGGCGGCGCGAGTGAAGGCGGCGTCGCTTGAAGGGGAACCGGAGATCCGCGCGCACACCAATCCCATCTATTTCGAGCGCAGCGGCGCGCCCACTTACATACGCGAGGATCGCGAGGAGCTTGCGCGCGAATGGGAAAGCCACCTGGCGTGGTACAAGGATGCCGGCCTGGTCTTCCTGAACGAAGATCAGCGCCGCGAACTGTTTTCGAAGATGGACGCGGCGCTCGCCATCCTGCGCGGAGTGCCGGCGCCGAAATAGAACATACCGATGTTATACACTTCTTGAATTATGGAACGACGATTGTTTCTCGCCGGCGGCGCCGCTGCCGCCAGCCGGATTCCCGGCGCAAATGACAGGCTTCGCGGCGGACTTATCGGCGCGGGCGGCCGCGGCCGCCTGGTCACCGGGGATTTCAAGGAGGTCGGCGCCGAGATAGGCGCCGTCTGCGACGTTTACGAAGGCAATCTGAACGCCGGCTTGAAAGCAGCCTCCACGGGCGCCAAGCCGTACGACGACTACCGGCGCATGCTGGAGGATAAGTCTCTCGACTTCGTGATCGTCGCCACGCCCGACCACTGGCACGCGCGCATGACCATCGACGCGGTCGAAGCCGGCAAGGACGTCTACGTCGAGAAGCCCATGGCGCACACCATACCCGAGGGCTTCCAGATCATCGAGGCGACGCGGCGCACCAAGCGCGTTGTACAAGTGGGAACGCAGCGGCGCAGCTACGACATCTTCCTTGAAGCAAAAAAAATCATGGATTCGGGACAGTTGGGCGACGTCCACCTGGTGAACGCCTGGTGGGTGAACTACCAGGCGGGGCTCGGCCAGCGCAAGATCGAAGGCAAGCTGGATTGGAAGCAGTGGCTGGGCCCGGCCCCAAAGCGCCCGTTCGATCCGGTGCGGTTCTCCAACTGGTACTACTTCTATGATTATTCCGGGGGATTGCTCATAGGGCAGGCGGCGCACGTCATAGACGCCATCAATTGGATGATGAATTCGACCGCGCCGCTTACGGTCACCTGCACCGGCATGAAGCCGAATCTGGAGGGCGCCGAGGTACCGGAAACGGCCACCATGGCCATCGAATACCCCGAGCGTTACCTGGCCGTGTTCACGTTGGGCTACAAGGCCATGCGCTACAGCACGACGAATGACCAGATGAAGCAGTTCCACGGCACCAAGGCGCGCTTCGACCTAGGCCGCGAATCCTACGCTCTGTACCCGCAGAGCCTGCAAGTGGACATGACGCCGAGCATCACCTGCCGCCGTCCCAAGGCTTTCGACGCCGCCACCCGCTCGCACATCCGCAATTTCCTGGAGTGCATCCGCAGCCGTCGCGATCCGAACGCACCCGTGGAAGCGGGCCAGGCAACGAACATCGTGCTGGTGATGGCGCTCGATTCGCTGCGCAGCGGCCGGCGCTTGACCTGGAACGCGGCCGAGCGGAAAGTGCAGGCTTAATTCCTGCGAGACGCCAGCAGGATCAATCCGGCGCCCACGACGATCAGGCTCAACGAACCGGGTTCCGGGGCCTCGGTCGTTAGTGCGTCCGCCAGCGTGTGTCCCAACGTAATGCCTCCGCCCACTGTTGTGGGAGTGAGCAGGAAGGAGCGCTGCTCACCGTTGTAGAGGCCCGTGCCGGCAATCTGGCCGGCGTCATTGATCCCGTACGCTTCGGTTAGGATCCAGCCGGAGTCGCTGGCGATCAGGCTATTCAGGTCGCGCATGGCCCCGCCGCTGTAAAGGAAGGCGTGTGTGACGTCGGAACCGGAAAGATAGGAGTAGCCTACCACCTGGCCGAAGTTGTTCAGGCCATAGGCGAAGCTGGAACTGCCTCCCAGCGTGCCCAAATCGGTCATCCGGGTGTCTTCGTACACAAACGCGTGGAGACACCCGCTGGAGGTCTGCGCGTTGCCGGCAACCGTTGCCCGGTCGTTGATGTCCATGGCGTAGCTGGATTGGCCGCCCAAAGTACCCAACCTGGTCATCCCGCCCGTAGAGGTCCACAGAAAGGCGCTGAAGGATCCGCCGCCGGTGTCGCCGTAACCGGCCACCTGCCCGGAACCGTTGACCGCATATGCCGCACTCCAGTTGCCGCCGGCCAAAGTGCCCAGATCGCGCATGGAGCCGTTGTAAAGGTAGGCGTGCGTAGCGCCTGAAGAAGTGGACGCTCCGCCCACAACCACGCCACTGTCGTTGACTGCGGTGGCATAGCTGTCCGCGCCGCCTAACGTTCCCAGGCCCAGGGCGCCGGCACTAGTCCACAGGGTCGCCTGCGCGGCGCTGTCGAAATACGTTGTTCCTGCCACCGCGCCGCTCGCATTGATCCCGGACGCGCTGCTCGAAATCCCTCCGCTCAGCGGACTCAACTGCCGGACCCCGCTCGAATTGGCGAAGAATGCGATGCTCGAGCCATCCGGCATGGTCGCAGTGCCGGTAATCTGCCCCGCCGAGTTCAGCGCGTATGCGCTGCTCGCCACTGTCTCCGGCATCGAGTAACCGGTGATGTTGTAAATGGGCCCTGCGAACGACGACGTCGCCAGCAAGGCTGCCAGCCACCGCGTGGACTTGGCGATATGCGTTCCTCCGGCCACTTGTCCTCCGAAAGCTCATTCTCCCATGGGAGGCGCAAGTTACCCATGGTCCGGGAGGTCCAAATGCCAATGCAATTCCGTGCAATTGTACTAAGTAAAGCTCGCGATAGGTTGGATTGGCCCTTCACCGTCCCCGAGTTTTGAGCGTTCGACTGGGGGCTCGGCCGGCACCGCGGATTTCCAGGCGATCGGGATGCAACTCGACGATGGCGTAGGCGGGTTCAGCAGCTTCCACCATCCCGGGCATGGTGACGTGGTGGATGCCACGTGAAATGGCGTAGCCGCCGCTATGGTCATGCCCGCAAAAGTAGGCCGCCACCACTCCGGAGGCTTCCAGCGTCTGCCGCACCGCGAGGTGATTCCACATCAGGTGTGCGGGTGTGGACGCCGACGCAAGGAGCGGCGAGTGACCGAACACGATGACGCGCTCCTTCTTCTGCCTGGCGCGTTGTAACGCTGCGGTAAGCCACTTCATCTGCCGTTCGCCCACTCCGCCGTTCCAGTCCTGTGCATTGGGGGCTTTGGCTGCCTTCAACTCGTCCAGCATTTTCAAGCCGAGCGTGAAATGCTCGCTCTCTTCGGGCCACCCTCCGGTCACACTGAGGTCAGTCCCATCCAGCACGATGAACCTCCAGCCGGCCTCGGCAAACTCATAAAAGCTGTTGGCAAGGCCCAGCCGCTTGAGCAGTTCCCGTCGGTCCATGGCCGCCGCGTCGTGGTTGCCGATGACGTGACGCTTTCTTGCGGTGATGCGATCATAAGCGGCGAGAATAGGGTCCATGTTCGCGGGCCCTTCGTCGATCAGGTCGCCGAGCTGGATTGCGAAGGCGAGTTGATGATGGTTCAAATCGTCGACTGCGCGTGCAAGCCTGTCCATGGAAGCGCGATAATCCCGTGCGCCGGCTGTGTCCTTGTCAGCGTATTGGATATCGGCCAGAACGGCAAAACGGATCAGCGGCTGGTCCTGGGCGCAAAGCGCGCAGCTGAGCGCTCCCCAAACGAGCAGGTAACGGCGCTTCACAACGAGATTTCTCCTCGCAGGAACACGGCGGTGTGGCCGGCGATCTTCACCCGCTCGCCCATGTCCTCGCACCACAATTCGCCGCCGCGCGCCGAGACCTGCCTTGCGAACAGGCGTTTCTTGCCAAGGCGCCGCGACCAATACGGGATCAGCGTGCAGTGGGCCGAGCCGGTGACGGGATCTTCGTCGATGCCGGCGCCCGGGGCGAAGAAGCGCGAGACAAAGTCCGCGTCGCCGCCCGGTGCCGTAACGATGACCGCGAACCGGTCCACGGCAGCCAGTTGGGCCATGTCGGGGCGGAGTTTTTTGACGTCGCCCTCGTTGCGATAGACCACCAGATAGTCGCGCGAAGCTAGTACCGCTTCAGGCTGGACGCCGAGGGCGGGGATCAGGTTTTCGTGTGGCTGGACCCGCTCCGGTGGCCGGGAAGGGAAGTCCATGGCCAGCATTTCGCCTTCGCGCCGTACCACGAGTTCACCGCTCTTGGTGTCGAAGCGCGCTTCGGCGAGAAGCGGGTCCACGAAATCGAAGATCACACGCGCGCTGGCGAGCGTGGCGTGGCCGCAAAGATCGACTTCGACTTCGGGCGTGAACCATCGCAGTTCAAAGCCGTCCCCGCGCCGTACGAGGAAAGCGGTCTCCGACAGGTTGTTCTCCGCGGCGATCGACGCGAGCGTGTCGTCGTCAAGCCAAGTTTCCAGCGGGCAGACTGCCGCCGGGTTGCCGCTGAATGGTTCGCGCGAGAACGCGTCCACCTGGTAGATCGGTATTCTCATGTTCTGTCAGTCTCTCATTTTTCGAGGCGCTGCATGCCTGCTCCTACTTCTTCGCGCCAAAGACCGCGCGAATGGCTTCCAGGTACCCCACGCCGTCCACGGTGTCCGGCTCCAGATAGCTGCCTTCGGTCCACTCGTTCCAGGCGTTGATGGTCATGATCCTTTGCGCCGAGGGTGTGCGATCCAGGAACGCCTTCGCTGCTTCCAGGGCCTTGCGGAACTCGGCGGGCGTGTTGTCCACGGTTACAGCGGTGTAAGGATAGCCGAGCGGCCGGTAGTCCACGTTTTGCTCAGTGCGGGGGCTGGAATCCCAGCCCATGCTGACGTTGGGGAAGTAAGGGACGCCGAAGCGAGCCTTGATCTCATCCCATTTACCGGTAGACTCCTCGCGCCATGCCGAGTAGCTCGTGGCGGGAAAGCTCCTCAGCGGAACATTGTGGATCCAGCAGTAGCTCGTTACGCTGTCGATGCCGAGCGCCGCGATCATCTCGTCGCGATCTTTGGCAAGGCCCTTGGGATTCACACCCCAGTCGATCGCGTTCAGATGCAAGCCGGGTAGGCCCGCTTGGCGGACTCGCTCCCGGAACTCCTGCAGCGCTTCGCGCGCGGGCGCCATACCGCCCATGCCCTTTACGAAGGTCATCAACTCGTAAATGGAGAAATAGGGTTTTCCGTCGATGCGCCAGTAATTCGGCTGCGTGAAGTAGTTCCGGATGGCGTGGTCCGTTAGTTTCCGGAACGCCGCACGGGTCACCGCACCCGGGTAGTGCAAAGGCCGCGTTCCGTCGGCCCTCGCCCGGAACAATTCTACCCAATCGTGATTCGCCCACATGAGAGCGAACCTGATGCGGTTGCGATTGGAGGCCTTCAGGAAACCCTTCTCCAGGCCCCGGTCGAGGAACGGCCCGGACTCATGCCAATACCAGTCGTAAAGAAAGCACGTGATGCCGTGGGAGGCTGCGGCGGCGATCTTCCGTTCCATGACCTCGGGCCGGGATTCATCCGTGTAGCCCCAGGCGGGAACCTTCGGCTGCCGGTGCGAGGGGAAGCGGGGGTGCGCGGTTTTCACCAACTCCCACTCGGTCCAACCCTTCCCGTAACGACGCTGGTTCTTTGCATCCGGATGATAGTTGGGAAAGTAGTAAACCGCCACTTCGTAGTCGCCCGCGATTGCAAGCGCGCACGTCATGAGCAGGGGAAGGGTAATGCCAGTTTTCATAACTGGCACACAGTGTACCCGACCTGCAGCACAATCTTCAAAGGAGAGGGATTCTCGAAGGAGGGAAAACTTCCAAGGGAAAGAGGTTCGGAAACAACCGGAGGACGCTGGTAGCAGAGCGCCCCCCGGTCAGGTTAATCCGCCGTGCTCGCTACTCGTTCGCCCATGGCGTTGGCAAAATTGTCAAGTACTTGGGCCATCTCCCGCAAGGCCGCCCGGGACAGAACCGGGGAGAGGCAGCGGCTGACCATGCACCATACCTGCATGATCTTGAAGTCGATCATGAGCATTCTCTGCTCCAAGGTGGAACCGCCCACATTGATGTCCGCCCCATGTTGGAGCAGGTAGGACAGCAGGCGGTAGTCGCGCTTCAGCGAGAACAACAACTGCCCCATCTCGTTGTCCCAACCTTCCTCGCTCAAACGCAATTCGACGGACGGGTAGCTCAACTGGTTCGCTTCCACCACCCGTGCTGCGTAGTCCCGCGGGCTCTTCGACCGCAGCATCAACACGCACGTATAACGAAACCAGTAGACGAACAGAACGACGGAGAAGACGAGTATGAAGATGCTGGAAATCATTCGCGAGTACCTTCCTCCAAGTCGAATGCTGGGCTCACCACACTTTGCTCCGCATCGTTTTCATATTGATCTCAACGCGAGAATAACATTGACGCGATCATGCTGCAAGTGAATTTACAGGTACTAAGGTGATTATTCTCTACAGTTCCAGTACCCAACCTCAAGATGGTGATAGTACGGCGGAGGAATCAGTCACACGCCGCGGCGGGAAACACCATCTCCGTGGCCGGCCCGCCAGCGCCGCGGCAGTGTTCCATATAAAGCGAAGCATAGCTGGCCGTGATGTAGTCGCTCTCTTGGAAGCCGAGCATCGTCGCTATGCGGTCGATCCACTCCGGTTTGCCTTCCACTTCGAGGAAGTCGCCGATAGGAGTTACGTCAAGCGTTACCGTTCCAGTACCTCGACGAGGCGAGTACTCGGTTCTGAATTTCTCGTAACGAAAAGCCGGCTCAAATCCAATTGCCTGGATAATGCGGTCAAATAACTCGAAGCTTGGCACGCGGCTTTCCAGTTCTTCGCGGCTCTTGTGCTTGAGGCTGGTGGCCGGCCCCTTGAACGTAACAGTGATGCGCGCGCCGGCGCGCCGCAGCCGTAACAGGCAGCCCCGGCGGCGCAGTGCGCGGTCCGGGGTGTCGTAAACGATGTTCGACTCGAACACGCGGGGCCGGCTGACGCGGAATCCATGGCGGCGGAGCAGGCTTCGCGCCCGGCGGGCCTCGACTCGCAACTTGATTTCCGTTTCCCTTTGTGACGAAGACATCAACTGTATAATAGTAGCAACGCGCGCCCGTAGCTCAGTTGGATAGAGCGGCTGGCTTCGAACCAGTAGGCCGGGGGTTCGAGTCCCTCCGGGCGCGCCAGGATCTCAGGCGTAGTCTTACTGCAGCACGATTACGCCAGGCTCCCTCGGTTCCTTCTCGGTGTTCACGCTTACTACCTTCTCGCCCTTCAGGTCTATCACCACCTCGTTCCCTTTCCGTGAGGTGTACCAATAGGTTTGCGTGCCGTCTTCGCCCAAAGTCTTGATGTAAGGGGCCCCGAACCTCTTAAGAAGCTCTTTGATGTCCAGGCCGGCGGTGATTGCGACCGGGTCTTCAAAGGAATGCGCTGGAGGGGTGTTTGAAGAGCTCGCCGTGCGCTGATCCCGGGCGGAGAGGCTCACGACGCTACTGCCCTTGCCGGCACCAACCTTCCCGGTTTTCTCCAACGTCTTCTGCAGGCTGCCGAAGACGGATCCTATGCTGGCTCCGATGCCTTTGCCGGCAGGCACCGCTGCAGCTGCGGGAGTTGTCCCCACCGTGTACTCGACAACACCTTGCGCAAGAGCCGAAACGGACAGAGTAAACACCAGACCAGCGGTTAAACCGATGGATCGGTGGAGTGGCATGGCCGCTGCCCCCTTGGCCTGATTCTAATCGACGGTCCGGCTGCCGGCAATAGCCGCTGGCTAAGGGGCTGGGGGCCGTAAGGGGAACTCAGAACTTGACGGATTTCAAGTGATGCAGCCCGTCCTTTACGGACTTGGCGAACCAGCCTGGAACAGGATTAAGGCCGAGCAAAAGCCAGAGGATGAGGGTGGCCGCCGTGAAAAGGACCAGGGCCACTGCGGCGGTCTTACTCAGGCTGCGGTTGTCCAGCATCCGTCCGATGATCAGGAATGCGACGATCAGGATCAGGCACGATAGCAGTATATTCGGGTACATAGGGTCTTCAGCCGCGGCCTCCGATTCTCAGGTTCCCGATGATCTGAGAGTATACAGCAGGCCGGCCTGCTTCAAAGAAGAGGCCTCACTTGACGACGTTGCGGCCCCACTGAATGGCCGGGCCGACGGAGAATCTAACCGACCAACGACCTTCCTTAAGAACATCGTTGAAAAGGTGGTCCCAAGCCAGGTCCGCCTGCGTGCGCAGCGCGAAGTGCTTGGTGAGGTTGAAATCCATGCCGCCGCCGAATCCATAGAAGCCGGTCCAGTCGCGCTTGGTTCCGGAAGGCGCCAACTGGGCCACGATCGCCTTCGCTATCGGGTCGTTTGGCCGCGGGTACGCGCGTTCATAAATAGCTCCCATGGAGGGGCGAATAAACAGGGTGATGGCCTTCCACCGGCGGTAGGCGAGCTGAGGGCCGACGGCGAAAGTCTGCGTCCTCGAATCCACCGGGACGGAGAGGCTATAGTTCGACGGGATCTTACCGGCTCCCGCGAGCATGCTCAATTGCGCGGCGACCCTTTCCCGGGACTCATCCGGCAACAGATCCGGCGTGAGTGTCAGATTACCCTTGGTGTAGCTGTAATCAAGGCCCAGGGAATACCAGGCTGTCCGCCGCATGCCGAACTGCAGCTGTACGCCTTGGTCGAAAAGGCTCACTTTCGGGCTGTTAAGAAATGCATAGCCTGCGAATACGTCCCAGCGGCCTACGTAGGTCTGCTGGCCGAACGCCGGCATAGACATAAAGAGTAAGAAAAACAACACCACGGCGCACGCGGCACGCGAGCCGCGGCTGATGGCGGATCGAAGGCACATCACGACCTCCTGAAGCAAATTCCGTCCTCACGCCTATAGACTGCGATGAAGATTCTTCGAAAGGCTCCCGCGGATCGTCCGAAGCAGAATTCGTATAAGCCTTGCTCAGACTGCAAGGTGACGTCGCTTCTCGCTGCCCGGGGGGCAAATCGGGCGAGCCTTCATACTACCATTGAGAGCATCGTAAGGTGAACACCGGCCCCATGAATTTCACCGGATAATCGCCGAAGCGGGAACCTCGGCTCCGGCCGACACCGGCTTGGCGTCACGTGAGAACCCTTCGCCGACTCGAATCTCGCGGCTTCGCTCTCCGGTGACCTGCACAAGCAGCTTTGCGCCGGAAGGCGGCTTGGCGCCACGCACGAAAGCTCCGTTCGTGTTGTGCAGGCGGATGAGGGGCGCATCGCCGGCGGCGACGTCGGTCTGGAAAGCATCGAGGTACAACTCGCTGACGTCGTCAAAGACCATGGCGGGGCGCGCATCCGTCTCATCCCAATGGCTTTGCACATTCCGCATGGTGAGGCCTTCTATGTGGCGTGCATAGAATCCGTAGGCGGGGAGAACTCCGAACATCCATGCCTCGGGGTACTTTTCCGGCAGTTCCGGCACATCGAGACTTACGGCCATCCGTTCTCCACCCTTCATGGAGACACGGATGTTGTCCAGGCTGACGCGCCGTACCGGGTGGCCCGGCAAGCCGGTGATGGAACTGGTGATGAGGGACCCGGTGGCCACCACGTTGGAGATGGACACGTTTTGCAGGACTCCGGGGCGCGGTTCCGCCATGCCACGCCCGCGGTTGCCCAAACGGATGAAAATGGGCGTCCCGACATCGCGCATGGTGAGGTTCGACGCCACCAGGCCGTCCAGCGCGCCTCCGTCCACGGACTCGATGGCGACGCCGGAAATCGGGGCGCGGAAGGCACCCGGCAGCTTGAACATCACGCAGTTGGTGATGGCGATGTTCTTGAAGCCTGCCGTGCTCTCGGTGCCTAGCTTGAAGCAGTTCGACGTGCTGGTCATCACGCAGTTGGTCACAGTGATGTTTTCCGACGGCAGCACCGGCGCGCCGGGTCGGGCCACGGTCTTGATGACAATCGCGTCGTCCCCGCCTTCGATATAGCAGTCCGAAATGCGCACGTTGCGGCTCGAATCGACGTCGATGCCGTCGGTGTTCGGCCCGCGCAAGTGACTGATCAGAGAAACCGAGCGGATAACCACCCCGTCCGAGCGCAGCGGGTGGATTCCCCAGCCTGGCGTATTACGGATGCTGAGATCCTGAATGCGGATCTCACGGCTCTCCACGATTTCGATCATCGGCGACGGCCGGGGCCGGAGTCCCAGAAAGTACGGGTGGTCGGATCGATCTTTCCAGAAAGCGTCGCCGTTGCCGTTGATGCGTCCTCCGCCGTCTATGGCCAGGTTCTCGACGTTCTTCGCGTAGATCAGGTGCGGCGGAGCGTAATCCTCCATGCGCCGGCTGCCCCAGAGCGTCGCGCCAGGAGAAATGCGCAGCGTCATGTTGCTCGCAAGCACGATGGTTCCGGTAAGAAAGTTGCCCGCGGGCAGCAGCACCACACCGCCGCCGGCTTTGGAGCAGGCATCGACGGCCTTCTGGATCGCCGTTGCGTCGTTGGTGAGGCCGTCGCCTTTCGCTCCGAACTCCATGACATTGAATACCGCTCCGCCTTCCGCTCCCAGGCAGGACCAGGCGATAAACGTGACGAGAAAAACGATTCTTGTCCTCATGAGGTCTTCATCCTACATCAATGCCGGCCGGGCGTCATGGGATTCAGGCGCGGTTTTCCGGCACGCAGGAATTGCATAGCCAGGGTGCACATCCTGCGTGGCAACACTGAGGATCGTGTTGGCACCGAAGGAGATTGGTGCTGGATCCTAATGGCGACAAAAGTGTAATGGAAGATGGTGGCGGCCTAAACACATCCGCCGCGGAAGACGTAAGCTGTATCTGGAGAGAAACACAATGAGGGATTTTCTCCTAGTTGCTCTGCTGGCCTCGCCAGCGCTATGGGCTGGCGATGACGTGAAGCCGCCTGTTGCCAACAGCTCCGTAGTGGAGGTGCGCGGAACCATTGCAAAAGTGCAGACCGCGAGGGGGCAGGGGATGCCGTACCTGGAAGTCAACACGGCGAACGGCACGGTGAAGCTCTATCTGGGGTCGATGCGCTACCTGATGCAGGAGAATTTTCTGCCGAAGGCGGGCGAGGCCCTGGAAGCCAAGGGCTATAAGGCAAGCGACGGCGTAGTAGCAATTCGAGTGGAACTCCCGGCGTCGAAAAAGGTGTTAAAACTAAGAGACGAGAATGGCTGGCCGCTCTGGAGGGGAGGACGCTGGCGAGGCGGACGCTCGATTCCAGAGCCGAGATAAGAGGCCAGTTGTTGCCGGTACCAATGTGGCGCCGCACATAATGTTTGCGATCCCCTCCAGATTGATCTGGCGCGGTGTGGCCGGCCTGCTACTGGTCCTGCCGCTTATTCTGTTTTTCAACGCCCTGGTGATGCTGCGGGAACTAGAACAGGCGCGCGGAGCCTTCCTGCGGAGCAAAGCCGCGGACGTCGCGGCGCAGTTGGAGCAGTTCCCGGAAGAGCAGATCCTGGAGCAGGAACCCGCGCTATTGGACTTACGGACGTTCGGTTCGGAGGACGCCGAAGTGGAACCTTCGATCCGGCCATTGCTGGACGGGCGGGAGTTGTTCCGGCTCAAGGAGGATGGCCGGGAGCGGTTTCGCGCCTGGATACCCTATCATGCCGGCGACAGCACACGCGTGGCGCGCCTGGATCTGAATCCGGAGGCGGCCGACTTTCTCACGGCCAGGCCGCGCCGGAATCTATACCTGTCCATGGCCATGGTAGCCGCGATGAGTCTATTGATGGTGTATGCGGTGTGGGCCAGGGAGAAACAGGCGCGGTTGGCGCGGCTTGCCGAACTGGGGCAGATGTCGGCCGTGTTAGCGCATGAAGTCCGAAATCCCCTGGGGGCTTTGAAAGGCTTCCTCCAACTGGCGCGGGAGCGATGCACGTCCGACACGCGAAGCTGGCTGGACACGTCGCTCGAACAGGTCGGCAGGTTGGAGTTGTTGATGAGGGACTTGCTCTCTTATGCGCGGTTGCCTCAGCCGAAGTTCCGAGAAATCGGGTGGCGCGAGATGGAGGCGCGCTTACGACCGTACGCGCCGGGTGCGCATTTCGGCAGCGCGGATTTCCGGATGAGGACCGACCCGGATATGTTGGAGCAGGCGCTCGTGAACCTGTTGCGCAACGCCGTGGAGGCAGGCACCGAAGTCCGCGTGGAAGCTTGGCCGGGTTGCTTTCGTGTGACCGACAATGGCCCCGGCTTGCCCGAGGAGATCCGGCGGAAGCTCTTTCAACCGTTCGTGACGACAAAAGCGCAGGGCACGGGGCTGGGGCTGGCGATCGTCCACAATCTGACGCAAGCGCTCGGTGCGAAAGTGGTATTGAGTGATGCCCTCCCTTCGGGCACATGCGCGGAGATCCGATGGAACGCGAAGAAGTGAAACCCATTTTGGTGGTGGACGACGACCCCGGCTTTCGTCAGTTGCTGGAAGCGATACTGGCCGGCGAAGGCTTTGCAGTGGAGACGGCGGCAAACGTGGGCGACGCCCGGCGGCTGTGCGGGGCCAAGACCTACTCCCTCGTGATTTCAGACTTGAAACTCCCCGATGGCGACGGTTTGGATGTCCAGAAGTGGTTCCGTCAGAATGCGCCGGATACGCCATTTGTCCTGATCACGGGCTTTGGGACGGTGTCCACAGCGGTGGATGCCATGAAGCGCGGCGCGCTGGATTACCTGGAAAAGCCGCTGCGGAGCCCCGATGAGTTGCGCAGGCTGGTACGCCGGGCCCTGGCGCTCAACACCCAGAAACCGGAACCCGCGCAGGCGCAGCCCGAGACGTCCCCGCCGGAAACCGGCGTGTGCGGCGACATGGTGGTGCGTGATCAGCGCATGCTGCACATTCTGGAGTTACTGCAAAAAGTGGCCCCGACACCTGCGACAGTACTGCTGCTGGGGGAAAGCGGCGTGGGCAAGGAAGTGATTGCGCGCTGCCTGCACGGCCACAGCCGCCGGGCTTCAAAGCCGTTCGTGGCGGTGAACTGCGCGGCTTTGGCGCCCACTCTCGTCGAAAGCGCGCTGTTCGGACATGAACGGGGTGCGTTCACCGGGGCGGTGGACCGGCAAACCGGAGTGTTCGAGAGAGCCGACGGAGGCACCCTGTTCCTGGACGAGATCGGCGACCTGGATGCAGCGTTGCAGGCGAAGCTGTTGCGAGTGTTGCAGGAACGGACGTTCGAGCGTGTGGGTGGCAGCAAAGCTGTGGAAGTGGACGTGCGGGTCATCGCGGCAACCAACCAGGATCTTTCGCGGGCGGTCCAGGAAGGGCGGTTCCGCTCGGACCTGTATTTCCGTCTCAGTACTTTTCCCATCGAAATCCCGCCATTAAGGGAGAGACCGGCCGATATCGACGCGCTGGCCGAGTTTTTCCTAGGCAGGGCAGCGCAACGGTTTGAGAAGCCGCAACTGCGGTTGAGCGACGAGGCGCGGTACGCGTTGCGTGCGCATCCCTGGCCGGGCAATGTTCGCGAGTTGGAGAATGCCATCGAGCGGGCGGCCATCGTGGCGGACGGTGTGGTTCTTCCGGAACACTTTCCGTTTGGCGGACAGAGCAGAGCCGGGCAAGTGACATCCGCCGGGCCACTGAGCATGCGGGAACTGGAGCGGCGGGCCATCGAGGACGCGCTGAAAAGGCACGGCGGAAACCGAACCCACGCGGCGCGGGAGTTGGGGATTAGTCTGCGGACGCTTCAGTACCGGCTGAAGGAGTATGGCCTCGGTTAGGCATCCGAGGTGCGAGTGACCTTACTCTGCCGCGCGGAGTTGCGCGAGGCCCCGCCGCGCCGTCATAATCAGAAACTCATTCCCGGATTGTTGAACACCGCCCAAACCATACCATGAGAAAAGGAGAGAGAAGTTGGAAGTCAACGTAGAAGCACAGAGTTGCAATCCCTATCAACAGGCATTACAGAATTTCAAGGCCGCTGCGGACGTTCTTGGCCTGGATGAAGACGTCCGGGCACAGATCCGCGAACCTGAGCGCGTGCTGATTGTCAGCCTGCCCATTCGGATGGACAATGGGCACGTCCGTTGTTTCACAGGCTATCGCGTACAACACAACACCTCGCGCGGACCAGCGAAAGGGGGAATCCGTTTCCATCCTCAGGTCACTCTGGACGAAGTGAAAGCCCTGTCCACATGGATGACATGGAAGTGCGCCGTGGTGAACATCCCATACGGCGGGGGCAAGGGCGGCGTCACGTGTAACCCCAAAGAGATGTCCATCGGCGAGATTGAACGCCTGACGCGGCGCTACACGCATGCCATCCTGCCCATCATCGGACCGGGGCAAGACATTCCCGCCCCCGACGTCTACACCAACTCCCAGATCATGGCCTGGATCATGGACACCTACAGCATGACCCGGGGCTACCTGGTAACGGGCGTAGTCACCGGTAAACCGATCGGCCTGGGTGGCTCGCTGGGGCGCAATGAGGCGACGGGACGGGGCGTTTTCAACACCATTGAGTGCGCCGCCACACACCTGAGGATGTCACTCAAGGAAGCCAAGGTAGTGGTTCAGGGGTTCGGCAACGCCGGTTCGGTAACGGCTCACCTGCTGGATGGCGCGCAGAGCGATGTCGTGGCGGTCAGCGATTCGCGCGGAGCCATCTACAACGCGGACGGCTTGCACATCCCCAAGCTCATGCTGCACAAGGAGCGGACGGGGAGCGTGGTCGGTTTCCCGGGATCGGAATCGATTACCCAGGACGAGATGCTCGCTCTACCTTGCGACATCTTGGTCCCGGCGGCGTTGGAGAACATGATCCACGCCGGCAATGCCGGGTCGATCAAGGCGCGCATCGTGGCGGAGGCGGCGAACGGACCTCTGACTCCGGAAGCGGACGCCATCCTGGACGAGAAAGGTGTGTTCGTGATCCCCGACATTCTGTGCAACGCGGGCGGCGTCACCGTGTCGTACTTCGAGTGGGTACAAAACGAGCAGCATCTAATGTGGGACTTGCAGGAGGTCAACAGCCGCCTGGAGAAAGTGATGTGCAAGGCCTTCGCGGAAGTGCTGGAAATCAAGCTCGATCGCCGGGTGAGCATGCGCACGGCCGCCAACATCCTGGCTATCCGGCGCGTTGTGGAGGCCACCAAGCTGCGCGGAATCTATCCGTAGAGCGCAGTCGAAGTTACTTCCTGAAGAACCGCAAGATCACGTTCACCACCAACGTCAACACCACGCTCACCACCAGACAGGTGGTGAGCGGGATGTAGATGGTGGAATGCTTACCCCGGATGACGATGTCGCCTGGAAGCTTCCACCAGTTCATGACAGCTTAGCCTGCGTACACTCGGCCGCGGCTCTGGCCCACCAGGATCTGGAAGATGCGGTGCGCCACCAGTTCGTGCAGACTCAGCAGCTCGCGGTTGGCGGCGACGACCTGGTCCACGTCGGTCGGGTCCTTCGCCCCTCCGCCAGCTTTCATGGCGTCGGTGGCTTCCTTGATGATCGGATCCGAGATTACCTCTCCGGCCATCTCCCACAGCGTGATGAAGCGGTCCACGGCGGTGGGGAAGCTGATCTTCCACACACCGAAATTGCTGGTAGTGCGCGGCGGCTTGAAGTCCAGATTGAATGGCCCGTTATAGCCGTGGCTGCGCAGCAGCACCAGCACGTTGAGCCAGTCGAGCGGATTCACAAGGCCTACGGCGATGTCCACGTCGTGCTTCAACCGGTAGCCGTCGTTGATGTCGAAGTGCCACAGCTTGCCCGCCATCAGCGCCCTGGCCAGGGCCGCGCGCGGCGCCCCGCCCCACATCAGCTCGTGCAGGTATTCGGGGTTCAGGCCCACCATCTCCGGATGCGTCAACACGCCGGAGCCGATGAACGCCAGCATCGCATCGGAGGTCGGCAGCAGGATCTCGGCCTGGGGCTCGAAAGGCTTGGCCTCCATGCAGTGCTTGAGCGTTGGACGCTTGCGCTTGGCAGCGATCTCGATGTCGATTTCGCAGGCTGCGTTGAGGGCTTCGGCGTACCACGTCAATGTCTGCGTCTCGTCTATGGCACCCTGGACGTAGTAGCCCAAGTTGCCGGGCCAGTACACGGCGTAACGCGCGCCGAGTTCGTGTCCAACCTTCACCATGTTTCTCACGCGGAACTTGGCGTACTCGCGCGTTTCCGGTGCTTCGGCCGCGGGGCTGCCGGCCCACACGGCGTGCCAAAACGTCTCGGTGGTGACCATCGAGCATTCCAGGCCGTTGGCCGCGAGCGCTTTCTTGATCTTTTCGACGATCTCCCACTGGCCGTCCTTGCCGAGCAACTCGGTGGGGATCACGTCGCTGTCATGCGTGCACCAGTAGCCCACGCCGACTTCCGCGTAATGCCGGATGACATCCTCGAAGTCCACGGACTCGCGCGTCTTGGCGTAAAACAGCGCGTTGCCTTCATAGGAGCCCGCCCATTGCGGTCCGGTGATGAAGTACTTGCGGCGCGTCTCGGGTGAATATGCACCACCGCACGCGCTCATGAGGCGCTCGACGAGCGCCTGTTGCTGATTTGGAGGTAGGGGATTCATCGGTTCGTCTCTACAGTAATCATTATCGTTCAATCGCCACCACCACCGGGCCGAGGAGACCGGAGGGGTACGGTTTGAACTTCTTCCATTCCACCGGAGCAGGGAAACGCGCGCCGAAGCGTGCGCTCAATCTGCTGTAGTCCGGTTCCGGCATGCCAAGCAGGGCGTTGATCCACAGATTGGTGACCTTGATTTCCAGGAGGTTCCGACCCTCTCGCACTTGCTTTGAAATGTCGAAGCGATAGGGCCGCTTCCACGCAACGCCGGCCGGGATTCCGTTCACCTTCACTTCGGCGATTTCGCGCACCTCGCCGAGATCCAATATCACGCGCGAGCCCTGTTTCAGATCGGCCTCCGCCGTGTAGGTGGCGGAGCCCGAAAAATGGCGCGTGGCGGCGGAGTTTGTCCAATCACCGAGGCCTTGCGCGGCGGACTTGGGGAAGCTCACTTTCCAACGATCCGCCTCCAGCGCAATGGACTGGCGTTCCCTTTGATCGGGACGATGGGGCAGTGGGCTGCCGTGCGACACTCGGACGATGGCGGAGCCGAATGGATCCAGCCGCAGCGTGCCGTCCCACGCGAGCCCGGTTTCTCCTGTCATCGGGTCCCACAACTCGATACGCCGGCCCGGGGCGCGAAACTTGGTCCGCAGGGTCTTGCGGTGTAGACCGAGGTTTGCGACGAAGTAGTAATCTTCTCCGGGCAGGTTCCGGTGGACAAAGGCGAAATCACGGTCCGGGGTCTCCAATTGCACGTCCGGGGGCACGGAGCGTAAAAGCGCCTGCCGGAAGGCTTCGCGCTCGTCGCTGACCAGGATGGCGCGCCGGCCGTTGAACATGCTCTTCGCCAGGCGCTGTAGCTCGGCCGTGTCCTTTTTGTGAGTCTTCCAGCCGTAGGCCAGGTGCGGCAGGCGCCTGGTGGCGATGACATAGCCGCCCTGTTTCACGAACGCGGCGAGCTTACGAAGGTCCGCCAGCGGCATCCCTTCGAGGTTGGGAAGCACTACAACGCGGTAGTCCCCCAAGCCCATCTTCAGGCGGCCCACTTCGATGTGCGCGTACGGCAGTGTCGCGCTGTCGATGGCATCGAAGCTGTAGCCGTTGTTAATCACGGTGGAGATCACCGGGGTGTCGCCTGCCATCGCGTTCGTCAGGCCGAATTCCGGCGCTCGACCTCCGTGCAGCCGCTCTTTTACGCCGAAATACAGGTTGAGCGCATTGGAAGCCGGGGTATCCGCCCACACATCATCCGCCGGAAGATAGAGCGCCACGTCGGACACCGGACGTCCCTGCCGCAGGATCCAGCTCACTCGTTGCACGTAGCGGCTGAAATGCGGGAAATACGGCCACCATGTCTGCGTGTGGTTGATCAGCGGACCCCAGTAGGGAGCCCATCCGGACAGATCGGCCGATCCAGGTGAGTACACGTAGCTGATTCCCATCAGCGAGTTGATCCCGCTCACGAAGTGCATGTCCGAGGCGAGTTTCAACTGCTCGAGCGTATCGCCGTAACGGTTCGGTATGCCGGTCCAGGTCCAGGCCTCGGCGCCGATCACGTTCTTGCCAAACAGATGCCCGCCGCTCGAAGCCCACCTGGAGGCGTTGAACATCCGCCACTCGTAGTGCTCCCCCACGGGCAGATCGACATAACGGAATCCGCCCAGAGACACGGGCGGCTGACCGTAGGCTTCCACTTGTGCAGGCACTCCTTTGGCATGGCACCATTGCTGCAGCGGTTTCAGGAAGTTCTCCGCTCCAAGTTCGGATAGCGTCTGCCAGAAGTCGTGGCGGACCTGCGCCGCCTCGGGTTTGGCCTCGCCGAAAAGCAGATCGAGATGGGGTTTCAGATCGTAACCACGCAGGCGCTGGAACTCATCGAGGAATGCAGGTGTCCAGTTGGCCTGGAAAACCTCCAGGCTGTCGCACCAGAACGACCGGAACCCGGTGCCCTGCAGGGCGCTCAAGAGCTTTTCGCCTGCCGCGTCGAGATGGACGCGGAGCGCGCGCGGGTTGTAATGGTCCAGCACGAGGCCTTCGTCGCCGACTGAGGCTCGCTTGACCATCATGCGCGTGGGCGCGGAGACGATGCGTCCGGCGGCGGTGTCCGCCACCAGTTCGTCGCCCGGCTGAAGCGCTTCGCCGGCCTTGCGCAAACGCAGCATGCGCGCGCCCAGTTCCGGCGTGACCCACGGGCCGCCGTAAGGCCAGCCAGTGCCGATAGTCACGTCGAACGTCATACCGGCGCGATTCATCTGCGTCGCGGTGTAGTGAAGAATGTCGTTGAATTCCGGCGAGAGGAAGGGCAGGTTGCGGATGCCCCGGGCCGGGTCGTCCTCCGAGAGCGGATAGACCGGTAGCAGCACAGCGCCGCTGATGTGCGCCATGCGCATGTTGTCCAGATCCCGGTCCACGCCTTCGCGGGTCACCGCCGGACCGAGCCAGATCCAGTACATGCTCGGGCCGGCCTCCGCCGGCGGATTTGCAAAGCTGTCGCGGAGTCCGGCGCCATGCGCCAACACAGCCGCTAAGAGAAAGGGAATAGTCAGTTTCATTCCACTGCCTCGTACTCGACCAGCCGCACCGGACCAAGCAGGCCGGACGTGGTCATCTCCTGATCGAACTTCTGATAGGTGCGGATGTAGGAGTTCTTCAGCCAGCCCTTGGTTTCGATTTCCTTCAGGCGTGCCGGATCGCCTGCCAGTTCGGGTGCGGGCGTGTTGTAGACCTCCACCTCCAATTCGTTCTCGCCCGTCCGGAGCAGCTTACCCACGGGGAAGCGGAACGGTCGCCAGGCACGTGTGCCGAGCGAACCGCCATTGACCTGCACGCGCGCCGAGCAATTCAGGTTTCCGAGATCCAGCCAGATGCGATCGCGCTTCTCGTACCAGCTTTCCGGCAAGTTGAAGTTGATCCGGTAGCGCGACCCTCCCACGTACGAAGGCAAGCCGAATTCGGACCACGATTTCAGCGCGCCGTGGAAAACGCGGCCGCCCACCTGGATATTCCAGGTTCCATCGATCGCGAACTGGTTCTCCGACGGCCTCAACCGGTGAACCGCCGGTGCGCCTCCGGCAGGCACCAGCACAATGAGTTTCGTTTCGAAGGGTTCGAAAATGAGGGGCACGCGAACGTGCCCGGTCTCGCGCATCCACCCGGATGGCGTCGTTCGCTTCGCCGACGAAGCGTCCCACACTTCGGGCGTACCCTGGCCTTCGAGACGGAGAGTGACATCCATCCGGCTGGACCCCTCGTTGAACAGGAAGTATGTTTCGCCGTCGGCCAGGTGCCGGTGCAGGCACTTCAAATGCGGAACCGCGGCGCCTTCCACGGCAACATCGGGCTTGGGAAGGTGAGCTTGGTAGTTGCCCGTCGCGGCCCAGGAGTACGACGCCGGGCCCGCAACCGCTTGCAGATAGGTCCGGCCGGCGATGCGCTGCGGAGTATGCCCTTCAAAGACCACCTTGCCTCCGCTTCCGGCGAACTCGCGCAGCCGCTCGAGCGCAGCTTCCGTGATCACCGCAACCGCCGGCACGATCACGGTCCGGTAGCGCTGGCCGCTTAAATTCACCAGCGCGCCGCGATCCACTCTTACGAGCGTTGCCAGGGAGTCGTCATCCAGAAAATCGAAATCGCGCTGGCTTTCCAGGAGTTCTCGCGCCACGCGCAGCGCCGTCTCGTTCGGTTTGAAATCGCGCATCCAGCCGCTGGTCGTCGGGTAGTAAATGGCGATCGACGCCGCGGGGCGCCCCACCGAGAGTACATAGCTCATGCGGTTCACGTAATTCGCCAGCAGCGCGAAGTTGTACCACTCCGGCGATATCTGCCAGGCAGGAGGATGAAAGTAAGTGCGGTAAGTGTCGGTAGAAGAGAGATACTCCATCATTTGCAGTAAGTTCACGCCGCGCACCAAGTGGTGGTCCATCACCCATTTGGCCTGCTCGAGCGAAATCCCGCGGCCGTACACCGCGAACACCTCGCTGAAAGCTCGCGGACGCCCGTACTGGTGCGCCGCGGAAGAAGCCAGTTTGGGGTAATCGGCCGTCTTGCCGTACCAGATCTGCCGCCAGATGGCGTCCACGCCCGGGATCTGCACCTTACGGAAGCAGCGGAAGAAATCGCCATTCAGGTTTACCAGTTCGGGCATGTTCTCTTCGCCGCACAGGTGCGTCAGCGATTCGAGACCCTCGCGCGCGCACCACTCGGCTTGGAGGCCGAAGAAATGATCGCGGTACAGGCGGGTCCAGACATCCCAATAGTCGGCGCGGAAACGCAGCGCTTCCTCTCCGGCAGTTTCGAATAGCTGCCCGAGATGCGGACGCGGGTCATAACCCTTGATCCTCAGGAACTCTTCATAGATGCCCTCCGTGTAAGGTACTCCGGGGAAGGACGGTTCGTCGCCCATAATGCCCAGCACCGTCTTGCCGAATTCGTGGCCGACGTATCGCTTGTACTGTTCGTGAACGTCCGTGAGGAAATCTCGTGTAGCGGCGGGATTGAGAGCGTCGTAGAGCGGGTTCGCGTGATCTTTGGCGAAGCCAGGGTTGTGCACGTAGCGCGTAGGTCCTGAGCGGTACTCGGGTGCAACAATCCAGTCGCCTTTCTCGTTGCGCTGCCTTGCCAGTACCTGCATGCGCTGCTGTGGGCGTTCGCGCCCTACCTTGCCTCCTACGAAGCCGCTCGGGTACCCGCCCTCGTCTTCCAGCCACACACGCATGCCCAGTTGCTTCGCTGCCTCGACGGCGTAACGTACGCGCTCGAACCAGGTCGGGCTAAGGTACTGGATCTCCAGCCCGATATAAGGCCAGATAAGCACCGCGTTCACTCCGTGGCGTTTCATGTCGCGCAAGTCGCGGTCAATGGCCTCCTCGGTCATCGGCCCGTTCCAGAACCACCACATGGTCATGGCATACTCGGGTGGCGGGCGGGGGGGCGGCCGCGCCCCGTGCGGTTCTGGCGGGGCGGCGCCCGGCGGGCCCGGGCGAGGC
>CAYLLB010000016.1:30638-101177 GCA_964384215.1 uncultured Solibacteraceae bacterium
GCGCCGAAGGCCGCGTTGCAGATGATCCACCACATGGCCATGGCATAGTCGGGGGGCGGCGAGGCTAACTGCCTCGCCACTTCCTGTACTGGCGGTGCGACGACCTGCTGCCACGGACGATCGGCGGCGAGAGAAGCCGGCAGGGACAGTAAGAGCGTTGCTAACGGTCTCCGCATACGACCAAGTGTATACTGAGATTCAGTGGGGCCGTTTCGAGCAGGAGGTTCGCCATTTGATACGGTTCGCTGTTCTTCTTACAGTGGCAACATTCCTGGCCACCTGTTCCAACCAAGATAAGGGCACGAACATGAAACCACCCGTCGCCAAGGTCGTACCAAAGAAACTCGAAGAGCACGGCAATGTGCGCATCGACAACTACTTCTGGCTCCGGGACCGCAACAACCCCGAAGTAATCGCGTACCTGAAGGCCGAAAACTCTTATACCGAAGCCGCGATGGCCGACTCCAAAGGCGTCGAAGAGAAGATTTACGCTGAGTTCAAAAAGCGCATCAAACAGACCGACATGTCAGTCCCGTTCCGGCGCGATGGTTACTATTACTACACGCGTACCGAAGAGGGCAAAGACTATCCGATCTACTGCCGCAAGAAGGGCTCCCTCGACGCTCCCGAGCAGATCGTGGTCGACGCGAATAAGGAAGCCGAAGGTCACAAGTATTGTTCCGTGCAACGGCCTGTCATCTCTTCCAACAGCGACATCGTCGCCTACCCTGTGGATACTGTCGGCCGCCGGTTTTACACCATACGATTCAAGGACCTCTCAACGGGAGAAATGCTGAAAGACAGCATCCCCGATGTCACCGACAACGCCGCGTGGGCCAATGACAATAAGACGCTGTTCTATGTGAAGCAGCATCCCACCACGCTGCGCGCCTACCAGGTGTACCGGCACGTGCTGGGTACCGATACGTCGGCTGACGTGCTGGTCTTTGAGGAGAAGGACGACACGTACTCGTGCCAAATCTTCAAGACCAAGTCGAAAAAGTACATCATGATCGCCTCGTATCAGACGCTGGCGAGCGAGTACCTTTACTTGGACGCCTCCACGCCGGATGGCAAGTTCAAAGTCATCGAGCCGCGGCGCAGGGGTCACGAGTACTCTGTAGAGCATTTCGAGGATCATTTCTACATCCGCACGAATTACCATGCGAAGAACTTTCGATTGATGAAAGCGCCGGTCGGGAGTCCAGGTCTTGCGAACTGGCAGGAGGTGATCGGTCATCGCGACGACGTGCTGCTTGGCGATATAGAAATCTTCCGCGATTTCCTTATTGTCGAAGAACGTTCCAACGCGCTCATCCAGTTGCGCGTCCGGCCATGGTCCGGCACGGAAGAGCACTACATCGACTTCGGCGAGCCCGCCTACGCCGTCTTCGCCGCCGAGAATCCCGAATTCGATACGCTGCTGTTCCGCTACCGTTACTCTTCGCTGACCACGCCGCTGTCGGCCTTCGACTACAACATGAAGACGCGGGAAAAGACGCTGCTCAAGCGCGAAGAGGTGCGCGGGGGCTTCGACTCCGCCAACTACGTCACCGAGCGTGAGTGGGCCACGGCGTCCGACGGTCAGCGCATCCCGATCTCGCTGGTGTACCGCAAGGGATTCAAGAAGGATGGCAAGAGTCCGTTGCTCATTTACGGCTACGGGTCTTACGGCATCAGCATGGACGCCGAGTTCAATCCCTTCGTTGTCAGCTTGCTTGACCGCGGCTTCGTTTATGCCATCGCTCACATCCGCGGCGGGCAGGAGATGGGGAGGCGCTGGTACGAAGACGGCCGGCAATTGAGCAAGATACACACTTTCACCGATTTCATCGCGGCAACCGAGCATCTTGTGAAGCAGAAGTACGCCTCACCGGATCTGGTCTTCGCCAAGGGAGGCAGCGCGGGCGGCCTGTTGATGGGCGCCATCATCAACATCCGTCCGGAGCTTTTCAAGGGTGTGATCGCCAACGTGCCGTTTGTCGACGTGGTGACCACGATGCTCGACGACAGCATTCCGCTCACTACCAGCGAATATGACGAGTGGGGCAATCCCAACGAAAAGAAGTATTACGATTACATCCTGTCCTACTCGCCCTACGACCAGGTGAAAGCGCAGAAGTACCCGAATTTGCTTGTCACCACCGGTTTCCACGATTCCCAGGTGCAATACTGGGAACCGGCCAAGTGGGTGGCCAAGTTGCGCGCCACCAAGACGGACAACAATTTGCTGCTGCTGAAGACCAAGATGTCGGCGGGCCATGGAGGCGCTTCCGCTCGCTATGAGCGCTGGCGGGACGCCGCCTTCGAGTATGCATTCCTACTCAACTTGGCTGGGCGTTGAAGACGCCAGTACCGCCTGTCCCAACGCTATGCCGCCATCATTGGGTGGGACGCGCTGGTGAGTGAAGACCGTGTAGCCGCGCGCTTCGAGCAGCGCCACGGCGTGCTCCATGAGATAGCGGTTTTGGAAGCAGCCTCCGCTCAACACGACCTGCCCGATGCCGCTGGCCGCGGCGGTTTCGACGATCCACTCCACCAGCGCGTTGTGGAATCGCGCCGAAACCAGTCCCGGCTCGACGCCAGCCTGCACGTCGCGACGCACAGCCTCAACCAACCGCGCCCAGTCGCCCTCCTTGAGAGGATAAGCCTCGCGGGTGTCAATTGAACCTATGGCCCGTTCGAGCAACATGGCGGCCTGTCCTTCAAAGCGGCTCTCCCTCGCCACGCCACTCAGCGCGGCCACGGCGTCGAACAGGCGGCCCACGCTGCTGGTCACCGGGGCGTTCAGCCCTCGCTCCAGCATGCGCGCGATGGCCGGAGTGTCAGAGATCGCGCTTGCGCCCTCGATCTCGTAAAGCAAGCTGGCCGCGGCGCGCCAGCCTTCCTTCACCGCCGCTTCCCCACCGGGCAACCTGAACGTCCGCAGGTGCGCGATGCGCTCGAAGGCACCGTTGCTGGCGGCGAAGAATTCGCCGCCCCAGATGGTGGCGTCACGCCCGTACCCCGTGCCGTCCCAGCTTACCGCGAGGTAATCCCCGCGGATGTCGTTTTCCGCCGCGCAGGAGGCGGCGTGCGCTTCGTGGTGCTGAATCTCCACCACGGGCAGTCCGCTCGCGCGCGCCCACTGGCTCGACGCGTAGTCCGGGTGCATGTCGCAGGCTATCAGGCGCGGCTCGAACCGGTAGAGGCGGCAGAGGTCATGGATCGCCCGTTCAAACGCTTCGCGGGCTTCCAGCGTGTCCAAGTCCCCGATGTGCTGGCTGACGTACACCTGGTGCGAGATGGCGATGGCCACCGCATTCTTCAGATGCGCCCCCACGGCCAGCACGGGCTCGAGCGGCCGTCCGACACGCACGGGCATAGGCGCGTAACCGCGTGCGCGCCGCAGCACCATCTCCCGGCCGCGCGCAAGGCGCACCACGGAATCGTCACAGGGGCGGGCGATAGGGCGGTCGTGCATCAGGAACACATCCGCGATGCCATCCAGCCGCCGCCGCGCTTCCTCGTTGTCGATCGCGATGGGCTCGTCACTTCGATTACCGCTGGTGGCCACCACAGGGATGGCGGCTTCGCGCATCAACAGGTGATGCAGCGGCGAATACGGCAGCATCACACCGATGTAAGGCGAGCTCTTGGCCACGCTGGGCGCGAGGCCCGGCTCACCGCTCGGCGTCAGCAGGACGACCGGCGCGGCGGGCGACTCGAGTAACGCGCGCTCAGCCTCCGAGACGACGCAGTACTTCCTCGCCATCTCGAGCGATGGCATCATCAGCGCGAAGGGCTTCTCCTCGCGGGCCTTGAGATGGCGTAAACGCACCACGGCATCTTCGTTGCGTGCGTCCACCAGCAATTGAAATCCGCCTATGCCCTTGAGTGCCAGGATACGGCCGTCGACGAGCGCGCGGACGGCCTTCTCGACCGGCATCGATAACCGCGGGCCGCACACCGGGCAGGCGTTGGGCTGGGCGTGGAACCTGCGGTCGCGGGGATCTTCGTACTCGTGCCGGCAAGCCGGACACAACGTGAAAATCTTCATCGTCGTGCGCGGGCGGTCGTAGGGCACGTTTTCGACAATGCTGTAGCGCGGGCCGCAGTTCGTGCAGTTCGTGAAGGGGTACCGGAAGCGTCTGTTCGCCGGGTCCAAGAGTTCGCGCAGACAGTCGCCACAGGTCGCCAGGTCCGGCAACACCGCGACGGTCTTCTCCTCGGCCTCGTCGCTGGTTCGGATCTCGAAATGATCGAAACCCGCCGGCGCCAACAGTGACGATTCGCTGGTGAGAATCACGGCCGGCGCGGGCTTTTCACGATGCAGCCGGCCGAGGAATTCGTCGAGGATGGCCGGCTCGCCTTCCACCTCTACGGTGAGGCCGGAGGTGGAGTTGAGCACCCAGCCATTCAGGCGCAAACTAGTGGCAAGCCTGTAAACAAACGGCCGAAACCCGACGCCTTGCACGGCGCCGGTGAGAGTTACTCGGAGCCTCTGCATTGTGCTGAGAGCGTCTTGGCCAGTTCACGCGCGGCCGCGGCGACCTCCTGCCGCGGCTGTGAGCCGAATTCGAATTGCGCTCCTTCGATGCCGTAAATTGTCATGCTCGCGGGCAGCCTGCCGAGTGCGCGCGCGGTTTCGACGGCCTCGGCAACTCCTAGCGCGTGCGTCGAACAGCGAAAGGTCTCACGAGGCAGGGGCAGCGCGTTCGCGTCCCACGTGTGAATTGTGCCTGGAGCAGAACCGGTGACCACCGCATCCACCAGTATGACATGCGCGTGCGGATCCAAGTCCAGAATCGCCGCGGGTTCGGATACCGGCAGGTTCAACTCTCTTGCAACGAGCACGCCGGCGGCGTCATCCCCACGATCCGGGTTACCGAAACACAGGATTATCGGTGGCAAGCGTGATTATACCGTGCCCGCAGATGTAGTCTGGAACGAGTAGGCAAGGAGAACGCGGATTGATGCGACGAGGAGTCTTGTTCATGGTGGCTTCGCTGGCGATCGCGGCGGAACCGAAGCTGGAAGTGGAACAGTTGCGCGTTGAGTACTTGGAGAACCCGACGGGCATCGACGAAACCGTGCCCAGGCTGAGCTGGAAGCTCACCGCGAAAGAGCGCGGCGCACGTCAGACGGCGTACCGGATCCTCGTGGCGTCGAGCGAGCGCCTGCTCGCTGCCAACCGCGGCGACCTGTGGGATTCCGGCAAAGTCTCCGGCAGCGAGACCACTCAGGTCGTCTATCGGGGCAAGGCGCTGGCTTCTCGACAGCAGTGCTACTGGAAGGTGCGCGCCTACTCTGGCTCGGACAAGCCTTCACGGTGGAGCGCCGCGGCGCGGTGGAGCATGGGACTCCTCACTCCCGAGGACTGGAGCGCGCGCTGGATCTCTTACAAGGACACCTCTCCGCTTCACAACAGCCGCAAGGAACTCTACCTTCCGCCGGCGCATTACTACCGCAAAGAATTCCAGACCACCGGCAAGGTGCGCCGCGCCGTGCTCTACGCTTCGGCCCTAGGCGTCTACGACGCTTATCTCAACGGCAGCCGCGTCAGCGAGCGGATGTTCGCGCCGGGATGGAGCGACTACCGGCGCCGCGCATACTACAACGCTTTCGACGTGACCGCGCTTGTCCGCAAGGGCGACAACGCCATCGGCGCCGTGGTGGCGGACGGCTGGTACAGCGGTTACGTGGGCTACGGGTTGCTCGTGGGGTACGGTCCCAACAAAGTAGGGCGTTATTTCTATGGCAAGACACCTGCATTGATCGCGCAGCTTGAGATCGAATTCGAAGATGGAAAGCGCGAGACGATCTCGACCGGCGAGGACTGGCGCGTCTCGACAGGTGCGGTAGTCGAAGCCGACATCCTGATGGGAGAAACCTGCGACGCGCGCTTGGAGCCGCGAGGTTGGGCGCAGACCGGCTTCGACGAAGGCAAGTGGGAACAGGCTATTGAGGCGAAAAAGAACGGAGCGGTCCGCGCCACCTTCTACGACCGTGCCGGCGCGCGCGACGTGGAACTGGGTTTCGTGCGTCCCGCGCGGATGCAGGCCTACCCCGCTCCGCCCGTCCGTCCCATCGAAGAGATACGTCCTACCAGCGTCAAGCAGCAGGCTCCCGGCGTCTACATCTTCGACCTCGGGCAGAACATTTCCGGCGTGGCGCGGCTGAAGGTTCGCGGAGTAAGGGGTGCGAAGGTGCGACTGCGCTTCGGCGAAATGCTGCACCCCGACGGCCGCCTGATGACCGAAAACCTACGTCGAGCGCGCGCCACCGACACCTATATCCTTCGCGGCGACCCCAAGGGCGAGACCTGGACGCCGCGCTTCACTTATCACGGCTTCCGCTACGTCGAGGTGACCGGCTTTCCGGGCAAGCCCGATCGCGACGCCATCACCGGAGTGGTGGTGCATTCCGCTACTCCACTCGTAAGCTCGTTTGAAGCGTCCGATCGCATGGTGAACCAGTTGTTCCGCAACATCGTCTGGACGCAGCGCGCCAATTTTTTCGAGGTGCCCACGGACTGCCCGCAGCGCGATGAACGTCTCGGCTGGACCGGCGACGCGCAGGCCTATGCGCGCGCGGCTACTTACAACGCGGATGTGGCGGCGTTTTTCACCAAGTGGCTGGACGACCTCGAAGAGGCACAACAGCCCAACGGAGCTTTCACCGACTACGCGCCGTACCCCATGCGTCACGGCGGTAGCGGTGAGGCCTACGGTACAGCCTGGATGGATGCCGGCATCATCTGCCCGTACGCCATCTACAAGGCGTACGGCGACACGCGCGTCATCGACCGCCATTGGGATGCCATGATGCGCTTCATGCAGTTCCGCCGCTCGAACAGCCCCGAATTTCAAGGCGCAAGCAAGGGCAACGCGTGGGGTGACTGGCTGAGCATCGGAAGCGCGACACCCATCGAGTACATCGACGCGGTGTACTTCGCACGTACTTGCCGGCTGATGGCCGAGATGGCTCGCGCCACGCATCGCAGGATGGACGCGGCGATGTTCAACGAGTGGTTCTCGAGGATCCGCGCGCGTTTCGCGCAGGACTACGTGCTCGATGGCGGACGGCTCAAGATCGACAACCAGACAGCTTACGCCCTGGCGCTCGACGCCGGGCTGCTTGCAGGCGAAGCGCGCGCGGGCGCCGTGAAGCGGCTGGCCGAGTTGATCGGGCAGAACCAGTTCCGCATGACCACGGGCTTCCTTGGCACCAAAGCCCTGCTGCCCGTCTTGAGTGCGCATTCGCAGAACGACCTGGCGGTGCGGCTGTTCCAGAGCCGCGAGTTTCCGAGTTGGGGATATGAAGTCGCGAACGGCGCCACCACCATGTGGGAGCGTTGGAACAGTTACACCAAAGAGAAAGGCTTGTTCGAACCGGGCATGAATTCTTTTAGCCATTATGCCTTCGGTGCGGTGGCGGAATGGATGTTCTCCACTCTCGCCGGCATTGATACCGACGGAGCTGGCTTTGCGCGCATCGTCATCAAACCGGAACCGCCGTCGCCGGACTCGAATCCCGACCATCGCCCCATCGGCTGGGTCTCCGCCAGCTACGATTCGATTCACGGACCTATTGCGAGCCGCTGGAAGCGCTCCGCGGAAGGCTTCGCGCTCGAAGCCGTCATTCCCGCCAATACGCAGGCGACAGTGTACGTGCCGGCAGGATCGCCCGAAGGAATCACTGAAAGCGGTCGTCCTGTTCGGAGCGCGAAAGGCGTGAAGTTCCTCCGCATGGAGGATGGACGGGCTGTGCTGGAAGTCGCCTCGGGTGTTTACCGGTTCCGGTCCTCTCCGCGAAAACAGCGACAATAGTGGTTACGTGTGAGTAAGAGAATACACATTTTGGGCGGCGGGCTCGCCGGGTGCGAAGCGGCCTGGCAGGTGGCTCGCGCGGGACTTGGCGCGACTGTTTACGAGATGCGGCCCGTGCGGTTGACGGCCGCCCACAAGACAGGCCGGCTGGCCGAACTGGTCTGCAGCAACTCTCTCAAGAGTGAGCAGGAGAACTCCGCTTCCTGGCTCCTGAAGCAGGAATTGCGCCGGCTTGGTTCGCTGCTGATCCGTGTGGCAGACGAGTGCCGCGTCCCCGCGGGCCACGCACTGACCGTCGACCGTGACGTGTTTTCAGGACTCGTGACAGAGGCGGTTGAGCAAGAGCCGCGCATCGAGATCCGGCGCGAGGAAGTCACGGCGCTCCCTGAGGAAGGAATCGTAGTGATCGCCACCGGCCCGTTGACCAGCGACGCGCTGGCCAACGAGATCGCACGCCTTACCGGCTCGGAACGCTTGTTCTTCTTCGACAGCATCAGCCCCATTGTCGACGCCGAGACCATAGACTATTCGGTCGCGTTCCGGGCGTCGCGCTACGGCAAGTCGCTGGAAGGGAGCGATGATTACGTGAACTGCCCGTTCGACAAGGCCCAGTATGAGCGCTTCCTGGAGGCCCTGCTCCACGCAGAAAGCGCGGACGCGCACATTCCGGACGACGCGGTGTACTTCGAGGCCTGCCTGCCCATAGAGGAACTGGCGCGCCGCGGCAAGGACACTCTGCGCTTCGGCCCCATGAAGCCCGTGGGATTAGTGGACCCGCGTACCGGACGCCGTCCCTATGCCGCGGTGCAATTGCGCGCCGAGAACGCGCGACAGTCCAGCTACAACCTCGTGGGTTTTCAAAATCACTTGAAGTTCGGAGAACAGCAGCGGGTGATGAGGATGATTCCCGGGCTGGAACGTGCTGAGTTCCTGCGTCTGGGGCAGATGCATCGCAATACGTACATCAATGCGCCGGCGCTGCTGACAAGCACGCTTCAGCTAAAAACGGATCCACGGATCTTGTTCGCAGGCCAGATCTCCGGCGTCGAGGGCTACGTCGAAAGCATCGCTACGGGCTTGGTAGCCGGGCGCGGTGCCGCCCGGCAGGCGCTTGGAAGGACGCCGCTCGCGCCGGCGCGGGAGACCGCGCTCGGCTCGTTGTGCCACTATGTTTCGTCGGCCAATCCCAGGGGCTACCAGCCGGCGAACATCGCTTTCGACCTGCTGCCTCCCGCTGAGGAAGCGGCCGCTACCCGCGACAAGAGCGTCCGGCGCGCGGCCGTATGCCGCCGTGCGATCGCGAAGATCGAAGAATACGCGGTGCCGCATGAGTGACCTCGCGGGATGGATCGGCAAGTTCGTTGAGGAACTGCGGCGGCAGAACGTCTCCGGGCACACGCTGCGCAACTACCAGAGTGACCTCGAACAGTTTCTCGCTTACGTCACTCCGCCGGGCGGGGAAGCGCCCGCGGTGGGGCAGATTGATCTGCTTCTGCTGCGTGAGTGGCTCGGCAGCTTGTATGACCAGAAGCTCAGCGCCGTCTCGATGCGCAGGAAGGTTGCCGCGCTGCGCTCGTGGTTCAAGTTCCTGATGCGGATGGGCGTGGTGAAGGTGAACACGGCGCGGTTGCTCAGGCTGCCGAAGGCGCCCAAGAAACTGCCCCGCGTGATGACCGAGGAGCAAATGAACTCCCTGCTCGACGAGGTGGCCGCAGGCAAACTCGAACGGCCCCATCCGGCGCGCGATGAGGCCATCTTCGAACTCTTGTACGGCTGCGGCGTGCGCGTCAGCGAGTTGGCGGGCCTCAACCTGGAAGATGTCGACACGCGCGGCGGCTGGGTGCGGGTGCGCGGCAAGGGCCGCAAAGAGCGGCAGGTGCCCATCGTGGGCAAAGCTGCCCGCGCTCTCGAAGGGTACTTAGCCGGCCGCAATTCCGCTGAGTCCGGACAGCCCGTCTTCCTCAACCATCACGGCTCGCGCCTCACTGATCGCGGCGTGCGCGCCATCGTGAGGCTTTACGCCAGACTGCTCTGTAGCGACACGTCGATTCATCCGCACAGTTTCCGCCACGCTTACGCCACCCACCTGCTCACGGCCGGTGCGGACTTACGGTCCATCCAGGAACTTTTGGGCCACGCCCGCCTCTCGACTACGCAGAAGTACACGCAAGTATCGCTTGCGGACTTGATGGCCGTGTACGATAAAGCGCACCCGAAGGCGTAACGATGCTATCCTGTTCTGCATCCGTATGGTTTTCACACGCCGAGAACTCCTGCGGGGCAGTGCGGCCCTGCCCGCATTTGCCAATGCCGCCCCATTCGTACAACCGCAAACGCCGCCTTCGTTCAAAAGGCATATGCGCGATGATAACGATCTCTCGCTCGCCGACTGGGGCCCTTACACGCAGCGCTACGCCGGCATCTCGCATATCGCCGATGTCCGCCGCGGCCTGCGCTTCGACCTGAGCGTTCTACCCGGTCTGTACCGGCGCAAGGTCGTGGTGCCGAACGTGCGCTGGGAATCCGATTATTACCCCTGGGAAGCTTCGCCGGATCTAAGCTATTACGCCTTCCGACTGGAAGTGGAATGGAAGGACCAGGTCTACTGCGACGTCTCCTTTTCGCGCATGAGCGACCACGCGCGCCTGGTGCGCGCCGAGTGCGTCAATGCCACGCCGCGCAATCAGAACATGGTGCTGCACCTTGTCGGCTGTATGAACTTTCCCGCACGTGGTTACGACGTCGAGTTGCTACCTGGGGCGAAGTGGATTCCCGCGCTGGACTACAAGGATCTCACCTATGCCACGCCGCGTCCCACAGACAGCCTGGTCTACGATGGGTTGCAGCGCGGAGAAGCCAGCGATCCTCAATTCACCGGAGGCTGGGGGATCGGCAAGGGCTTCGGCATGGGCAATGGCGACCGCGTCGACTACGAATACACATTGGACGAGCCCATCCACAACGCCGCGTTGCTGGTACGGGCCAGACTGCCGAAAGGGGCCGTGCTTGAAACCTCGCTTGGGACCTTACGCGGAACCGGCGAATTCACGGTCACGCGCTTTTCCGCCGGTCATCTGCCGGCGGGCCGCCATGCCTTCTCGCTGATCAGCCAGGGCGGCGCTCCACTCGATCTGGACGGCTTCGTCCTGGTCGCCTCTCCGATCGCCGACGCCATAGAGTTCCGGCCGGCGCGACGCGATCCGGTGCCGGAGCAGATTGCGCCCGGACCGCGCAAATCCAGCGTCCTGGTGAAGTACAAGGACCTGGACACCTGGTACGGCATTGCCTGGAATTTCCCAACTGTCCAGGTGCGGCAGTGGTTCTGCGAGGAACTGGACCGCTACTTTCGCGACGTCGTGCAGAACCACTTCTCGCTGGTGCTGCGCGGTCCGGGCGAAGGACATTTCACCGACGTCTTCATGCGGCCGATTCCGATGCAGCCGAATTCCCGCCGCGTGGTGAACGCCATGGTTTGCGACGGCAACCGCGAGCAGGTCTCGGCCATGCTGGCCCAGTTCCCCGATGACGCCGCTTGCGAAAAATCGTACGAGAGTGCCCGCACGAAGCGCGTGATGATGGCCGGCCGCGCCGAAGGCCGTCCTTACGAATTCAGCCAGAACCGCATGGCGGCGACCAACCTCACCAACGTCTTCTTTCCGCTGCACGTTCGCAAGCACTACATCCGTCACAACACGCCCACGCCGTTCGCTCCCATGCTGTACTCCTGGGACGCGGGCTTCAGCGGGCTTGGACTACTGGAACTCGATCCCGAGCGCGCCGTCGGCTGCATGAACACTTACCTGACGCCGCCGGGTGATCCACAACTGGCCTTCAATCACCACGGAACGCCGCTGCCGGTGCAGATCTACTTGTTCCTCGAACTATGGAATCGCACGCAGTCGCGCGAGTTGCTGGAGTTCTACTATCCGCGCGTGCGCCAGTATCACATGTTTCTGGCGGGCCGCTATGGCAGCTCCACCACGCGCAGGCTGAAGTCCCAACTATTGCAGACCTGGGACTACTTTTACAACACCGGCTGGGACGACTATCCGCCCCAGGTCTACATGCACGAGCAGAAGCTGCAGAAACAAATGGCCGCGGTCACTCCCACCGCTCACGCCATTCGCACTTCAAAGATTCTCGCCATGGCCGCTCGGGTGCTGGGCATCGAGGAAGATGTTCGTACCTATGAACAGGACATCGCAGTCTGGAGCGATTCCCTGCAGCGCTATTCATGGGACGAAGAAGCCGGCTATTTCGGCTATGTGCGGCACGACGACGGCGGCAATCCCGTGGGCATCCTGCGTCACCCGAGCGGCGCGAACTTCAACATGGGCATGTGCGGCGCCCATCCGTTGTTTGCGGGAATCTGCACGCCGGCGCAGGAGAAGCGCCTGGTCGCCCACTTGATGACCACGGGCCGTTTGTGGACGCCCATCGGCATGACTACGGTGGATCAGTCCGCGCCTTACTTCACGCCCGACGGCTATTGGAACGGCGCGGTATGGATGCCGCACCAGTGGTTCTTCTGGAAAGCCCTCCTCGACCTGGGCCACGGCGACGAAGCGTGGCGTATCGCCTCGACCGCGCTCGACGTGTGGAAACGCGAGGTGGACGATTCCTACCTCTGTCTGGAGCACTTCATGGTGCAGAGCGGACGCGGCGCCGGCATGCACCACTTCACCGGCCTCTCCAATCCCGTGATGATGTGGTTCAACGCTTACTACCGGCCGGGCCGCATCACCACCGGCTACGATGCCTGGATCGAGAGATGCGAGTTTGCCAACAGCACCAACCACTTGGAGGCCGACCTGCGGTTGACCGGCCCAACTGGCCGCCGCTCCCTTGTGCTGGTGGGGATGCAGCCCGGCCTTCGCTATCGCGCCACATGGGCCGGAAAGGAAGTGACGCCGCGCGTGCTGCCGAGCGGCGCCCTTGAGTTGAGCTTAAACAATCTACCCGGCTCGAACAGGTTGACGATCGCACGGGCTGTCTAGGTCAGCGCTTGCTTAAGTCGCGGATGAGGATGTCTTTGAACAACATGTCGCCCCGGCCGCCCGCGTGCAACTGCAGCGCTATGGGCCCGTCCAGAGCGTTCGGCTTCGGGTCCGTGAAATCCAGAACCTGCACGCCGTTCAAGCGCGCCACGTAACGGTTGCCTTCCACTCTCAACAGATACTCGTTCCAATCGCCCTGACGGACCACAGTTTCGTTTTCAGGCGAGGGCCACACGATCCAGGCACGCTGATTGTCGTAAACGCCGCCTGTATGGCGATTGATGGCGCAATCCACTTCGAACTGCATACCGCTGGAAACATCGGCCGTGCCGGGCTTGAAGGCGACGTGGAAGAAGACGCCGCTGTTGCCGTCGCCCACGCACCTGAATTTCAGCGAAAGGTGGAAATCCTTGTACGCCTTCTCGGTCTGCAGATAACCATACTCGCGCGTGACCGCTTTGCCATGAATGATGCCGTTCTCAACCGACCACTCCTCGTTGCCGATCTTGGTCCAGCCGCTCAGGTCCTTTCCGTTAAACAGCGAAACCCAGTCCTCGCCCGGCAGTTTGGGCTTTGCAGTCTGCGCCCAGGCGAGGCTGGCCAATAACAATGCAAGAACGGTTCTCAGAAACATTTTTCGATTTCTCCTATAGAAGACAACTACGTTAACTCCGCGCGGATGGCCTCCGCAATGCGCCCGGCAAGTGAATCCACCAAGTCTTGCTCCGGGCCTTCTATCATGACGCGGGCAAGCGGCTCGGTGCCGGAGTAGCGCACCAGGACGCGGCCATGTGCGCCGAGCTTGTGCTCGGCCCGCTGGATGGCGCTCACCACGCGTGGCAACTCGTCGAACGGCCTCTTCTCCTTGACGCGCACGTTCATCAGCACCTGCGGGTATGTCCTAAAGTCCGAAAGCAGCGCGTCCAAGTCCCAGCGATTCGCGGCGCCGATCTCAAACACGCGCAGGGCTGTCAGCAGCCCGTCGCCTGTGGTCGCGTGCTCCAGGAAGATGATGTGTCCGGACTGTTCGCCGCCAAGCAGGATCTGCGACTCCAGCATCTGTTCGAGCACGTAGCGGTCCCCGACAGCTGAACGTAGCAGGCTGATGCCGAGAGCTTTGAACGCCACTTCCAGGCCGATGTTCGACATCACCGTGGCTACCACCGCGGGCTCCGTGCCGGGTTTCACCAGCTTGCCGCAAGCGTGCAACTCGCGGCCCGCCAGGAACAGAACCCCGTCGCCATCCACGATGCGGCCTGAACCCGTGACGAACATGGCCCGGTCGGCATCGCCATCGAATGCCACGCCCAGCATCGCGCCACGTTCCACCACGGCTCTGCGCAACGCCTCCAAGTGCAGCGACCCGCAGTTCAAGTTGATGTTACGTCCGTCGGGAGAACCGCCTATAACATGCACCCGTGCGCCGAGACCTTCGAACAGGCGTGGCGCCAGGCGGGAGGCACTCCCGTTGGCCGCATCCACCACCACATCGAGACCATCAAGCCGCGTCTTGCACGCCGAGCTGAGGAACTTCAGATAGGCCTCTTTCAGCGATTCGTCCAGGCGCGGCTCGGCCGAGTACGGGTGAAGATCTTTCGCAAGAATTGCGAAGATGCGGTGCTCAAGGGCGAGTTCCGTCTCGTCGGGCAACTTGTAGCCGGAGTGATCGAAGACCTTGATGCCATTATCGCGATACGGATTGTGCGACGCCGAGATCATCACCCCTGCGACAAAAGGCCCGGTGCGCGTGAGCCAGGCGATGCCTGGTGTAGTGGTCACGCCGACCAACCGTGCCTCCACGCCGGCGCGCGCCAGCCCGCCTGCCACTCCGGCGGCCAACGCGGGTCCGGACTCGCGCGTATCCATCCCGATCAGGACTTGGGCAGGCGATTCGTGCTCCTTGGCCCATTCGCCCAGCGCGATCCCCACCGCATTCACCGTGGCAGCATCCAGGGGATACCTTCCGGCTACGCCCCGGATGCCGTCAGTTCCGAACAGTTTTCTTGCCACGCGGTAGTTGTTCCTTTAGCGGAGGAATTCGTTCGACAATCACCTTGACGGTGACACGCGGGGAGCCCTCGAAACGCACATGCGGATCGTCAACGAACGCGTGCACGTGGAATTCGCTGGTTCCCAGCACGGTGGAGAGATCGACGGCGTCGGTTTCGGCGAAGTCGACGTGGCGCAGACGGCCCTCCGGACCAACCACTTTCAGGGTTGCCGGCCGGGCCTCGCTATGCGCAACTCGGTAACCTTCCGGCGGCATGCCGGCGAACCGGACTTGCACGGGCACTTCCCGGGAGGCACGGCGATCGAAACGAATACGCAACTGGGAAGGCACCGCACGCACCAGACGCACGCCGCTTGGCAGCCGCAAATTACGCTGATCGATCGTGAAGGTGCGCTCGCCCGACTTGTTGATGCTGCCCAGGTTCAGAACCACGGCCGTGCCGCTCAGGTTCATTTGCCGCAGCCGGATAGTCGGACCTTGCACTTCCAGGTGAACGCGCTCGGAAATGTCCGAACTGATCTCGTAATCCTCCGGAATATTGATGTACTCAATGGGCGCCGAGATCGATGACGCCATCTCCGGTTCGCCCACGATAGCCAGCCATAATCCGCAAGCCATCACCAGGGAAAGGAGCTTCCAGCCCAGATTCTTGAAGAGGCCGTGGAACTTCATTCCTGCGCCTCCCGCCATTCCTCCTCGGTTTGCGTGTCCCGCCCCGCGGAAGCCGACTTGTGCTCGGCGCTTCCGTGTGACATGGCAGGCCAGCGTCGGCCGAAGTGCTCCATGATGCGTTCGCCGGCGCGCTTCAGGCTGACGTCCATCTCGATTTCGCCGAAAGCCGCCACCGAAATCCGGCCTGTCTCCTCGCTGACCACCAGCGAGAGGCAATCGGTTTCTTCTGTGACGCCGATGGCCGCACGATGTCGCGTGCCGAGTTTGCGCGAGAGAGAGGGATTCATGCTCAGCGGCAGGAAGCAGGCCGCTGCCGCAATGCGGTCTCCCTGCACGATCACGGCTCCGTCGTGGAGTGCTGTACCTGGCTCGAAGATTGTGAGCAGCAAGTCGCGCGATTGCGCGGCGTCGATCAGCACCCCGCTCTCGATGAACGTGCGCAGCCCGATGTCCCGCTCCAGCACGATCAACCCGCCGACCTTCCTCTCGGACAACCGTCCCAGAGCCAACAAGATGTCGTCGGTGGATTCCCGGCTCTGCAGGCGCGTGCGCACACTGAAGAACCCTCGCCGCCCGATGCGCGCAAGCATGCGCCGGATTTCCGACTGAAACAGCACTACCAGCGCGAAGCCGGCGTATGTCGCCAGATTGCTCAGAATCGCCCGCAGTAGTTCCAGCCCCGTCCACACCGATACAAGATAGGCGAGCACCAGCACACCCAGGCCCGCCAGAACATGCGCCGCCCGGCGTCCGCGGATGATCATGATGAGCTGGTAGAGCAGGACGGCGACGATCAGAATGTCGATCGCGGCCGTGATGGTGAGCTTTTCGAACGCGGATGTTAGCGGCGTAAGATTCGGCATGACCGGCTCGAAGCTGAATAGATCCCTAATTTACTATCTTACACACAGCTATTCGTCTTCGAGCACATCATACGGTGTTGGAAATCCACACCGCGCCGGCCTTACAGCAAAGAATCCAGCTCCCGCCAATCTTTGTTCTGCGATTCGGCGACCGCCGCGCAAGTGATGTGACCGCGGTACGTGTTCACGCCTCCGGCGATGGCCGGGTTCTCCTGGGCCGCGCGTTCCAGGCCATAGTTGGCAAGTTGGAGCAGATAGGGGAATGTGGCGTTGGTGAGCGCGAAGGTCGAAGTGTGCGGTACAGCGGCCGGCATGTTCGACACACAGTAGTGTAGGACCCCGTCCACCAGGAAGACCGGGTCGGTGTGCGTGGTCGGGCGCGAAGTCTCCAGGCATCCGCCCTGATCGATGGCGATGTCCACGATTACCGCGCCGCGCTTCATTTTCGAGATCAGCTCACGTGCAATCAGCCGCGGGGCCGACGCGCCAGGAATGAGTACCGCACCCACCACCAGATCCGCCTGCCGGACCGATTCGCGTATCGTCCAGGTGTTGGAGGCCAGCGTTACCACCCGGCTGTTGAAGATATTGTCAAGCTCTCGCAGGCGGTCCAGGTTCTTGTCGATGATGGTAACGTGTGCGCCCATCCCACATGCAACCTTCGCGGCATTGTGGCCCGCCACGCCGCCGCCTACGATCACGACGTTCGCCGGAGCCACTCCGGGCACGCCGCCGATCAGCAGGCCGCGTCCCCCGTTCGGTGCCATCAGGTACTGCGCGCCAACCTGGATCGACATCCTGCCGGCGACCTCGCTCATAGGAGTCAGCAGCGGCAGCGATCCGTCGGCCTCGCGGATGGTTTCGTACGCCACGCCGGCTACCTTGTTTTTCACGAGACAGTCGGTCAGTTCCGGCACCGGAGCCAGGTGCAAATACGTAAACAGCGTCAGTCCGGGCCGCAGTAGTTCGTACTCGGAGGGCTGCGGTTCCTTCACCTTCACCACCAGGTCCGCGCCCGCCCAGGTTTCGGAGGCGCTGGCTACGATGCGCGCGCCGGCAGTTGCGTAATCTTGATCGGAGATGGAGCTTCCATCCCCGGCTCCAGCCTGGACCAGAACTTCATGGCCGGCCTCGCATAGAGCCATCACACCGCTCGGCACCAGGGCCACCCGGGTTTCGTGATCTTTCACTTCCTTAGGTACGCCAACGATCATGGTTGTGACCTCGAATCCGCTTCCGGTGGAACTCCCTGTGGGATCTGGCCGTTCTGTGAATTTGGTTCACGCTTGGGCCCCAAGCCCAAGGCAATCAGGGCGAGTCCGCTGGGCTTACCCGTCTGGGTCAGATTCTGATCCTTCTGAAAACGCTTCATGGCGTCCACCGACCTGGCGTCCCAGACACCCGTGGCAACGCCGGTGAGATAACCGCGCTGCATAAGCGCTTGCTGTATCTCCTTGTACCGCTCCGGTGTGGGGGCTCGCTGCGACATCCGCCGGCTCGATCGCTCCCCGGACGAAGAAGCGCGCCGCTTATCCGTCGACTTCGCACCTTTCTTCTTGTGTCCGGAGGCTTGCCTTCCTGTTGTCTGCTTCTTCGATGTCCGCTTCTTGGCGGTTTGGTTTCCGTGAGTCTGCTTTTGGGAGGTCTGTTTCGATGCGGATTTCTTTCTGACCGAATGGGTGGAGGCCACGCTTGACGGGACGATAAGCGGTCCTGTCGCTATGAACGCAGCTATCAGGATAGATATGAATGAACGCAAAATATGAGTCTAGCAGAAGGGGAGGGAAGTGAAGCCATGCGCTCCGCCCCTCCCCATGTTCAGAATTCTACTCGTTGGATGGCAGCGTGCCTGCCAGGAACAGGCTGATCCATTCGACCGGCCGCTGGCGCCGGTCCGCGCGCATCACTCGGAAGGCCACCGCATCGCCCGGTTTGATCGACGCTTGTATGCGCTTCACATCATTGACCGAACTGACCGGCTGGCGATTGATCGAAACGATCACATCGCGGGGTTGCAGCCCGATCTCGCTGGCGAACGAACCCTGATCGACATTAGTGATCACTACGCCGTGTGTGTCCTTGAAGTTGGACTGGTCCTTCTCGGTCTGGGTGAACTCCCGGATCGAGATGCCGAACTTGGCCTGCTGGGCCTCTCCGGACTCCGGCTCGCCACTTCGGCGTGAAGTGCCTGCTTCATCGGGGAACAGCTTGGCGCGGTCTGCAATGGTGACCTTGAGGTCCATCTTCTTGCCGCCGCGGTCCACTGTGAGAACCACCGTCGAACCGATCGGCGACTCGGCAACTCGCTCCACCAGGTCGTTCCCATCCCGGATGGGCTTGCCGTCCATGGCCAGGATGATGTCTTCCACCTTGAGGCCAGCCTTGGCCGCGGGACCATCCGGCGTCACCTCCGAAACCGGGACGCCCTGCTTGACTCCAAAACTCTTCAGCAACTCGGGCCGATCTTGAGCAGGGAAACGAACACCGATGCTACCGCGCGTAACCTTGCCGCCGCGGATGATTTGGTTGTAAACCTTGACGGCCGTATTGATCGGCAGCGCAAAGCCCACTCCCTGCGAACCTCCCGAAGCCGTGGCGATCATGGTGTTGATGCCGATCACCTCGCCGCGGACGTTGATGAGCGGACCGCCGCTATTGCCTGGATTGATGGCCGCGTCAGTCTGCAGGAAGCGTTGGAACTGGCCGCCTATCCGGTCGCGCCCGGTGGCGCTAATGATGCCGGCCGTGACCGTAGCTTCCAGTCCGAACGGAGAACCGATCGCAACGGCCCAATCGCCAACCTCTACGGCGTCGGAATTGCCAATCTTCGCGAACGGCAAACTCTTACCCGCATCGATCTTAATAACCGCAAGGTCCGTCGCCGGATCGTCGCCGATCAGCTTCGCCTTGTAATCGGTATTGTCGCCATGCAAGCGAACCTTGATCGTCTCGGCTCCGTCCACAACATGGTTATTCGTGATGATGTACCCTTTTGCGTCCACAATCACGCCGGAACCGGTGGCCGCAGGCCGCACACGCGGAACCTGAAAGCCGGGACCCGGCTGGCCGAAGAAGCGCCGGAACAGATCCATGCCGTCGTCACCTTCTTCGTCGTCCGATGGCGTCTGTTGACGCCGCCGTGGCTGTGCTGATCGTTCCTGCTTAGCTTCATAAGACGAAGTGATGTTCACGACCGCGGGTTCCAGTTGCCGCGCCAACTTGCTGAACTCGCTGGACAACTGCACGGGGCTTGGGATTACCAGCGGTGTGGCGTCCGGCGCGGCGTTCTGGCTTTGCGAGCGTGCCGCCTTTACTCCGGTGTTGATGAGCGTGCCGATCAGGATGCCGATTCCGAGCACGAGGACGAGACCGCCGACTGTGGCAAGCCTCCGGTTGGTCATGGATCGTAGAAATCTCATTGCGATGAAAACCTCCGAGCGTCGCCGCTTTCTCTAATCATTATAAGAGACGCAGCCTTTCGAGCATCTGTTTTCATGGATGCGAACGGCGGCTGAATGGTTTCAGATCGACCATTACGATGCCCGCCAGAATCAGTGCCGCCCCCACGCCGCCCCGCGGAGTGAACATCTCCCCCTCCACAACGAACGAGGTGAGCGCCGCGAAAACCGGCTCCAAAACTAAGAATAACGCCGTGCGCGTTGCCGTTGTGTGCTGCTGCGCCCACGTCATCACGGTGAAGGCGAGCGCTGTCGCCAGCAGGCCGGTTATGACCAGGGCCGCCAGCAGGCCGGGACGCCAGACAACGTACGGTGTTTCTACCCACCAGAAAGTGCCCAGGCCAATCAGGGCGCAGGTCACAATCTGGATCACGCTGAGCGCCTCGAACGCGCCCGCGCGCGTGTAGTGTCCTAAGACCATAATGTGGATCGCGAATCCGAAGGCGCTGATCACCGTCAAGGCATCGCCGGAGGAAATCGTTAAACTCTCTTCATTCAGGGTCATCAACGTCAAACCGAGGGTTGCCAGCAGCACCCCCGCCACCTCGTCTACTTGGGGCGCCTTTTTATAGACGAGCGAACTCAGCAAAGGTACCAGCACCACCGAGAGGCCCGTTATGAACGCCGACTTGGAAGGAGTGGTCGAACGCAATCCGACCGTCTGGAAAACGTATCCGCCGAACAGACAGACTCCGGCAAGAACGCCGCCCGCAAGCAACCGTTTCTGGTCGAAGAGTGCGGCGCGCATGCGGCGGAACACCACGAGTAGTGCCAGCGCAGCCAACCCGAAGCGCAAGGCGAGAAACAACAGAGTGCTAACGCTCTCCAGGGCCTGCTTGACCATTACGAAGGTCGAACCCCAGATCAGAGTAATGAGTACGAGCGCGAGTTCCGCTTGCCAGCGCCGCGCCTTCGAGCGGCGTTCCGTCATGAAAGGCCGCCGGCGCCCTGGCTTAGGCCCGCCATCAGGCACATGGCAAGCAGCATCCGTTTGAGCCCCAGGTCCCGTCCCTCCGGGTTGTACCACTCTGCGGTTGTATGCGCCCCGCCCCCCTGGCCTCCCGCGCCGATGGACACCGCGTCGAGGCCCAATGAAATCGGAATGTTGGCATCGGTCGAGGAGCAGTCCAGTTGCGCGCGGATGCCGAGGTACCGATCCACGCTGCGCAGCACACCGAGAATGGCGGCCCGCTCCGAAAGACGGCCGCTTGGACGTGATCCGATCTCCCGGACGCGCACAGAGAGTTTGCCGCCGCTCGCCCTTTCGTTCTCGGTTTGCAGGGCGCGCTCCACGCATTCGTTCAGCAGATCGGCTAGCTCATCCATCCTGGGTTGAGTCTCGGCGCGAACGTCGATTTTCGCCAGCGCCTCGGATGGAATCGAGTTGATGCTCACCCCGCCGTCTATGATGCCGAAGTTGAACGAACTGCGCGGTTCATCAGCCGGCGGGCAGCTACCCTGCGTATCGCTGAAAAGCACCACGGCTCGGCACAAGGCGTGCACCGGGTTTGCGGTTCCGTAATCGGTCCAACTGTGTCCGCCCGGTCCCGCGAAGATCACCTCGAAGCGGCGGCTGCCGAGCGCGTGGGCGGTGATGGTATCCGTGCCCGGGCCATCCAGCACGACGAAGCTCTTGAGTGTCGCGGCCAGAGGGGATTGCCGGCACAGGTAACGCATTCCGCTCAGGTTGCCTTCGCCCTCTTCGCCCACGTTCGCCACCAGCGCGATGCGCTGGCCCCAATCGCTCGCGGGCGCACTCTTCAGTGCGGCCGCCACGGCCAGCAGCGCGGCCAACCCCGCCCCGTTGTCCGCCACGCCGGGCCCGAGAAAGCGGCCGTCGCCGGAGACCAGAATCTCTTCGGGCCTCCGCGGCGCGAGCACCGTATCCAGATGCGCCGTGAGGGCCGCGGAAGGCTCCTGGACCTGCTCGGAACAGGTGGCGATCACATTCCCGGCCCGGTCCGTCTCCGCCTGCCAGCCCAGCGTCCGGAATTGGGCCGCCATCCACTCGCTGCGGGCCTGTTCCAGAAAAGTGGGAGCCGGAATGCGGCAGAGTTCGAGGTGGCGCTCGTTGATCCACTGCTTCTCGCGGGTGAACCATTGCAGGCACTCGCGCACACCTCGCGCTTCCGCGGCGTTGGCCACGCACACGGCGTCCACCGGCATTGGCGCGGAAGCCATTCTTTAAAATAGTGTATCGCGCGGCGTCGACGCGCCGTTTGCGCGTTCGGTGATAGCATGGTCGTTTCGGACCATGTCCTCCATCAAGCGAATTGCCGTGCTGACCAGCGGGGGAGACGCCCCGGGAATGAACGCCGCCGTGCGCGCCGTAGTGCGCGCGGCCATCGAACTGGGCGCGGAAGTGTTCGGCGTGCGTCATGGCTATCGCGGATTGGTTGACGGCGACCTCATGCCCCTGGCTGCTCGCGACGTGGGCGGCATCATGCAGCGCGGGGGCACCTTCCTTGGCAGCGCCCGCCTGCCGGGATTCAGCGACATCGAGGTGCGGCGCGGCGCGCTCGGCCTGCTATCGGCCCGCGGCATCGGTGGCTTGATCGCTATTGGCGGCAACGGCACTCAGACAGGGGCGAAGTCACTCTCCGATATGGGCTTTCCCGTGGTGGGCGTGGCATCGACCATCGACAACGACCTCTATGGGTCGGATGTGACCATCGGCGTGGACACGGCCTTGAACGTGGGCCTGGAAGCCATCGACCGGCTCAAAGTGACGGCCTCCAGTCATAACCGTGCCTTCGTCGTCGAAGTGATGGGGCGCGATTGCGGCTACCTCGCCCTCATGACTGGCATTGCCGGCGGCGCCGAGGCGATTTGCATCCCCGAAATCGAGGCGAATCCGGAGGCGGTGGCCGGCGAAATCCGCGATGCTTACGAACGCGGCAAGCCTCACGCACTGGTGGTGGCCGCGGAAGGATCGAAATACAACGCGAATGGGCTCATGCAGTACTGCGCCAGCCAAAGGGGGCGTTTAGGTTTCGAGTTGCGCGCCACGATTTTGGGCCACACGCAGCGTGGCGGCGTTCCGACCTTTGCTGACAGGATGCTGGCCACGGAACTGGGCGCTGCGGCAGCCAGGCGCCTGGTGCGCGGTGAACACGGAGTGCTGGTAGGCAAGATCCGGGGGGAGATTGCCGCCACCCCGTTCGATGAAGTGGCGGCTAAGAAGAAACCGCTCGACCCGGCGCTTATGGACCTTGCGCGCGTGCTCGCGAAATAACCAAGCCTTAGTCGGCCAGCTTAACTTTCTTGAAGACCTTGATGAGCCTCTTTATGGCGCGGTCGGCTTCCTCCTCGGAAAGGATGTAAGGCGGCAGCAGGCGGATGACCTTCTCGTGGGTGCAGTTGATGAGCAGGCCTTCGTCGAGCGCGTCAAGCACGATCTGCTTGCCGGGGACGTCCAGTTCCACGCCGATCATCAACCCGAAGCCCCGAACTTCCTTGATGAAGCTGAAATGGCGCTTCATCTCATTGAATTCGGCGCGGATCTGCGCGCCTAACGCGTGAATGTGCGGGAGCAATCCTTCGAGGATGTCCAGGAATTCCAGCGCTACGCGGCAGGCGAGCACGTTGCCGCCGAATGTGGTGCCGTGCATGCCGGGGCCGATAGCAGCGGCGGCCTTCTCGTTCGACATGATGACGCCGAGGGGCAGCCCACAGGCGAGCGGTTTGGCTGCCACCATCACGTCGGGTAGTACTATGGGATCCGCCAATTGATAAGCGAAGTAGCGGCCTGGACGGCCCACGCCGCATTGAATTTCGTCAAAGACCAGCAGTGCGTTCGCCTTAGTGGCCAACTCTCGCGCCTTGCGCGCATAAGCCACGCTCAGCGGGTAGATGCCACCTTCTCCCTGGATGCACTCGGCCACGATCCCGGCCGTGCGGTGGGTGACAGCGGCTTCAAGCGCCGCTACGTCATTGAGCGGAACGAACTTAACACCCTCGAGGAGCGGCTCGAAGTCTTTGCGGTACTTGGTTTGCCCAGTGATGGAGAGCGCGCCGAGCGTGCGGCCATGGAAGGAGTTCTCCAACGCCACGATTTCGTACTTTTCCGGCGAGACTTTCCGGCCATGGCCGCGCACCATCTTGAGGGCGCCCTCCATGGCTTCGGTCCCGGAATTGCAGAAGAATGCGCGCTGTAATCCGCTGATTTCACACAATTTCTTCGCTAGCGGGCCCTGGTAAAGGTGATAGTAAAGATTGGAGCTGTGGACGAGCATCCCCGCCTGCTCCCGAATCACCCTGGTAATTCGCGGATGAGCATGGCCGAGCGCGTTGACGCCGATGCCGGCAACCAAATCCAGGTAACGCTTTCCATTGATGTCGGTTAGCCAAGCGCCTTTCCCCTGGCGCAACACGACCGGGTAGCGGCTGTAATTCTGAAGTAGATAATCGCGCTCGAGATCCATGACGTTGACGTTCATGTCGGAGATCGCGGGCGACTCTGTCGGACTTCCCATGCCTACCATGATACAGCAGCGTTATGTCGCGGGGCTCCTCTTGCCGAAAACTCCAGCGTAATCAACCCATTGCGGCCAGATGTCGCGAATCCATCGGTGCGCCAGCGCAACATATTCGCCATAGCGCGCTTTCTCGATGAAAGGAAAGTCGCTGCCCGCCACGAGTCGCTCGGGACCGAACAATCGGATCAGTTCCTGGGCGAAAGGTTGAACGTCGGGGTGGGGAAACGGCCGGCGGGAGAACGTCAGCAGGCTGGAAATCCCAATGATGGCTGTAGGGATGGCGTGCAAGGCGCGTACGGAATCCCGCCACGCGGGATCGTCCTTGCCCTCGTTTCGCGGCCAGCCGAGGTGAGGTACGTAAATGCGCAGGCTCGGATGCGCCGCTGCCGCCGCGCGTGCGTTCCTCACCAGACGCGCAATGCCGCTTTCCGCGTGGATCAGCAGGTACTTGCCTGACGCCTCCAGTCCGGCGAGCCACGCCGTATCCTCCTCGAGTTGCGCCGTGCGCACGCGCAGGGCCGCTACCGAGGGGGCCGTCATGAACCGCTTCACCAGGTCTGGTGACTCCGGCCGGTAGCAGAAAGCCAGGCGAAAGCGCGGGTCGCGCTCTTTCAACAGCGCCAGAAGATGCTCACGGTTGTCGCCATTGAGGGTTTCCACCACGAGGGCGCGGAGGACTCCGCCCGTCGCCATCCTGGATCGCAGATCTCCAAGCGGGTCGTTGGCGGTGAGATCGATGTGCGTATAGCTATCGGTCATTGTCTTTTGAGCAGCACTTCGGCTTGTCGTTCATCGCCAAAGTACGCCAAACACCCGCAGGCAGTCAAATGCGCTTGTGAAAGTCCAGGTGTCGCCACAGACTGGAAACATCCTTATCAACTTTCCCAAAAGCCGGGCCGGCGTTCCGCTGGCTCGGCTTTTTTTCGTGGGGCCTATGCAGGAGTTTAGAGAGCGGGATCCGATTCTTGCGCCGGGCAGCGCAGCCGGGCCAGCAGCAGGCCGCAGACGAGCACTATCACCGCCGCCGCGCGGAAGGAACCGTCCAGTCCAATCACGGACTTCAGGAAACCGGCTAGTGCGGCGGCCGTACCGCCGGCCAGACATCCGGCCAGGTTGAAGATGCCGTAGCCCGTGGACCGCTGCTCGGCGCGGGCGAACTGGCAGAGCACGGGCATGGCGTTGCAGTCGTAAAAGCCGCGGCCGATCCCGTAAGCGACGAGCCCCGCTATCAGGATCCACTGCGTGGCGGTGGAGGCCGCCAGAAACAGGAACGGCGCCGCACCGAGCAGTCCGGCGACCTGCGTGAGAATACGTCCGCGCGGGTTCGCCTGGCTCCAGCGATCGGCGAGCCACCCGCCCGCCAGGATGCCGATGAAGCTCGCCGCCTGGATGTAGAAGGCACCCTGAAAACCGGCTGCGGCGAGGCTCAGCCCGAAGCGCTCGTACAAGTAGTAGGGCATCCACGTGTAAATGAGCCAGTTGGCGATGGACATGCCGCCGAACGCGACGGTCATGTAGAGGAAGCCCGGTAGACGGAGCAATTCGCGCAGCGTGGCGATCAGTTTGACGGGCGGCTTTTCGTCCGCGCTCCCGGAACCGGCGGGTGCCGGGGGCTCGCGCAGAGCAAATGCGAGCACGGCGCAGTAGACAATTCCGGCCAAGCCCAGGAAGGCGAATGGGGCACGCCATCCGAAATGCTCGCCGGCCCATCCTCCACCCGCGCCGCCCAGCACGGTGCCCACGTATACACCGCTCAGGTGAAGCCCGGTGGCGAGCGAACGCGTCCTTGCGGGATGAAACGCCGCGATGAGGGCCAGTCCGGCCGGCAGGTAGCAAGCCTCGCTCACGCCCATCAACGCACGGGCCGCCAGCACCTCGGGAAAATTCCTCGCCAATCCGGTGGCATAAGTCACCGCGCTCCAGATGAGCAGGCTGGCCAGAATCACGCGGCGGCGGCCGAAACGGTCGGCGAGATAACCCGCCAAGGGGCTGACGATCCCGTAGATCCACAAGAACGCGCCGCCCAGAAGTCCCAGACGGCTCTCCGGGACGCGCAGGTCGCTAGCCACAAGCGGCAGGACCGAGAAGATGACTTGCCGGTCCAGGTAGTTGAGCAGCGCCACCACCCAAAGCAGCGCCACCAGGACCCAAATGTAGGTCTTCTTCACCAGAGCGTCCCGCTACCGGGTGGCTCCGGCCGACATGGCATGGCCGGCGCCGGGAATGCCGTTCGCTGCGCGGCCCCGCAATCCCGACCACTCCTCGCAAAGGAGGATCGAATTGGCGGGATTCTTGGAAGAGTATTTCAAAGTCACCGGTCCGATGAAAGAAGCCAGGTCCCCTTGCAGGTACTCGCGCAGGGTGGATACGTCCTGGCTGGCGGCGTAATCCACGCCACGGAGCGAGTAGTTGTAATAGAGAACGTCCCCTTGGCAGTCGACGACCATTCCATCGCCGAACCGCCCGTAGCGGTTGACGGCGAGACGGCGCCTTCTCTCGCGCTCGCGCGGGTTGCGGCGCTTCCACATGACGATCACCACGGCCGCTGCCAACAACAGAACCAGAACGACGGCCAGCGCGGACACCTCCGCAGCCGGGGTAAGTCCCACGCTGGGCAGGGAGAAGTTACTCATGTCATTCAGCTTCCGGTAGTCCTCACTTGCTTGCGACTACGACGTTCTCGAGCTCGCCAACGCCATCGATCTGAACCTGAACCTTGTCGCCGACCGTAATCGGGCCGATGCCCGAAGGCGTTCCCGTGGCAATCAGATCACCGGGCAGCAAGGTCATGAACTGCGAAACGTAGGCGATTATAGCACTGGGCGGAAACATCATATCCAGCACGGAAGCGTCCTGCTTTAGCGTACCGTTGACCAGGGTGCGGACTCGGAGACTGGAGAAATCCACCTGGTCGCGTGGAACGATCCACGGACCGACAGCGCAGGAAGTGTCGAAACTCTTGGCGCGCGTCCAATTGGCGTCTCTGTTTTGCAGATCGCGTAAGGTGAAGTCGTCGACGCAAGTGTAGCCGAAGATGGCCTCGTTGGCCTCACTGGCGCTAAGGTTGCGCACGCGGCGGCCGATCACGATACCGAGCTCGCCTTCATAGTCGAGACGCTGGCTGATGGGCGGGTAGACCACGGCGCCGCCCATCGCGTTCAGCGCCGAGGGCGGCTTGAAGAAGATAATCGGCTCAGCGGTCGGCTCGTTGCCCAGTTCCTTGGCGTGTTCCAGGTAATTTCGCCCGACGCACACGATTTTGGATGGGGAGCATGGCGGTAGCAACCGCACTGTGGTGCACGGATGTGAGGCCCCATGATCGGTGGAAGTGAGCGAGGAGGTTTCGATGACCTGATCGCCCTCAATAATGCCGTAGCGGACGTCCTTGCAGCCGTCCGGCGTAGTGAAATCCAGATTCGGGTTAAGACTGAAACGGACTCTTCTTTCCATAATGATTCCTTACTGCTTGATTCCAGCTTCGACCGGTTGCGAGCGGGCGCTCTCGTTGCCCAGCAGATCGACGGCGGAAACCGCGTAGCGGTACGGTTTGCCACGGGCGGCCGTACGGTCGCCGTAGCTGGGTGCCTGGAGCGAGTCGGCGATCTTCTCGAAACCGGTACCGTCCAGGGAGCGATAGACGCGGTAGAAGGCGAAGTCCGGTTCCGTGTTGCGCTCCCAGGTAAGCTCGACGCTCTCCTGAGTGGAAGCGGCCGCCAGCCCTACCGGCACGGCGGGTGGAAACTTGTCCACCGTCACAATCTCGACCGGCGGCGAGATCTCGCTTTCGGCATCGGATTCACCGGTTTTCACTACCGCCTGCACACGGTATCCGTACGGCTTGCCGTAAGCCGTGGACGTGTCGATCCAGCCGGAGGCTGCGGCCTCCGCAACCATGCTGTCCTCCTTTTCGGCCCCGGCGCGGCGGTAGACGCGAAAACCAAGAGCCTCGCGCGGCGCCGCCCGCCAGCTCAGCCTCACGCCAGTGGATACGGCTTCCGCGCGCAAGTCCTCGGGCACACGGACAGGTTCCACCACGCGCAGGACGTTCGGACCGGCCCAATCCGAGAACCGCCCCTTGGCTTTGGAGGCGCGCACTGCGAACAGGATTTCCTGGCCGGCCCAATTCCGAACTGGTATTGTTACTTTCACGGGTCCCGGCGCCGACGCGGTGACCGGGATCCGCGAGGCCGATTCGCACCAGCGGCCGAAATCGAACGGCTGCGGCCCGCCCGGACCCATGCGGAGTTCCACCTCGCCCAAACGCACGATCGGAAGATCCTCGGTGGTCCGGTCGGGGATAGTGAACTCGACGATGATGTTGCCACCCCGTTGGATCGCCCGCAATCCGGTCGCCTTGTTAGGCATATTGAGCGCCGGCGGCATCGGTTCGCCAACATACCCGCAGCCCGCGAGAACCAGGCACGCGGCGAACGAGGCGATCAGTGCGAGCGGGCGCATATGGGGTCAGAGAATGTAACGGGTAAGGTCCTGGTCCTTTACGATTTCAGCGAGTTGCTTGCGCACGTAATCGCCATCCACCTTGAGGTTCTTCTTCTTCAGGTCGGGACCTTCAAAGGAAGCCTCCTCGAGCAGTTTCTCCATGATGGTGTGCAGACGGCGCGCGCCGATGTTTTCCGTGGACTCGTTCACCCGGGCGGCGAATTCGGCGATGGTGGCGAGCGCGTCGGGGGTAAAGGTGAGCCGGATGCCTTCGGTTTCGAGCATTGCGGTGTACTGCTTGACCAGGGCGTTCTTGGGTTCCTTGAGGATGCGGATGAAGTCTTCCTGCGTGAGCGATTTCAGCTCGACGCGGATGGGGAAGCGGCCCTGGAGCTCCGGGATCATGTCACTGGGCTTGGAGACGTGGAAGGCTCCGGCGGCGATGAAGAGGATATGGTCTGTCCGCACGAAGCCGTGGCGGGTGTTGACGGTGGTGCCTTCGACGATGGGCAGGATGTCGCGTTGCACGCCCTCGCGGCTCACGTCCGGCCCATGCCCGGCTTCGCGGCCGGCGATTTTGTCGATCTCGTCGAGGAAGATGATGCCGCTGCGCTCGACGCGGTCCAGTGCCACTCGGATGACCTGGTCCATATCGATGAGCTTTTGCTCCTCTTCCTGCGTGAGGTACTCCATCGCCTCGCCGACACGCATCTTCCGCTTGCGGGTGCGCTGCCCGAAGATGTTGGGCAGGACGTCTTTCAAATTGACGTCCATCTCCTCGACGCCGCCGGCGGTACTGATTTCGAACCGGGGGCCGGGTTCCTTGACGTCGATCTCGACCATGCGGTCGTCGAGCCTTCCGGCGCGCAGCCTCTCCCGTAGTTTCTCGCGGCTCTTGTTGATGCTTTCCGAGCCTTCCGGCTGCGGCGGCATCAACAGGTCGAGCATACGCTCCTCGGCATTGCGTTCGGCGCGGTCGGCGACCTCCTCCAAACGCTCCTCGCGGACCATGTCGATCGCAATGTCTACAAGGTCGCGGACCATGGATTCGACATCGCGGCCGACGTAGCCCACTTCCGTGAACTTGCTGGCTTCCACCTTGAGGAACGGAGAGTTCGCCAGGCGCGCCAGGCGGCGGGCGATCTCGGTCTTGCCTACGCCGGTGGGGCCGATCATGAGGATGTTTTTCGGAACGACCTCTTCGGCGATCTCAGGCTCGAGTTTCTGACGTCGAATGCGGTTGCGCAGGGCCACCGCTACAGCGCGCTTGGCCTCCTGCTGCCCGACGACGTATTTATCCAATTCCCGCACGATTTCGCGCGGCGTCAGTTCGTCGAGGATGGGCCCCTCTTCGGACTGGCTTGGCAGGTAGATAACCATGCTCAGCCCAACTCCTCGTATGTGAAGTTCTGGTTGGTATAAATGCAGATGCTCGCGGCGATGGTCATGGATTTTTCGACGATGCTGCGTGCGTCGAGGTCGGTATTTTCAATCAGCGCCGTGGCCGCCGCCTTGGCGAACGGGCCGCCGGAGCCGATGGCGCAGACTTCCTCATCCGGCTCGATCACGTCGCCGGTGCCGCTGAGAATGTACGTCTTCTCGATGTCGGCCACCAGCAGCAACGCCTCCAGATGGCGCAGGACCTTATCGGTGCGCCACTCCTTGGCGAGTTCCACGACCGCGCGGGCAAGATTCCCGTTGTGCTGTTCCAGCTTGCTCTCGAAGCGCGCAAACAGCGCGAAGGCGTCGGCGGTGGCGCCGGCAAAGCCGGCGAGAATCCGATCATTGTACAAGCGCCGCAACTTCCGCGCCGAGGCTTTCAGTACTTCCTGTCCCAGCGTGACCTGGCCGTCGCCCGCCATCACCACTTTGTGGTTCCGGCGGACGCAGAGAATGGTCGTAGACCGTATTCGATTCTTCATGGATGAGTGGAAACCTTTATTTTACCGCAGCCTGCTGTGGGCGAATGTGTTCCCGCCACATCCTCCCGAACAGATGGAAAGCTTCCAGCCTTCGTCCGCCGGTCAGGTAACGCACGAAGCCGAGCGCGAACCAGGCGAAATAAGCGACCGTCACGTACCAGTGGATGTGCTGGGCCAACGTGCGAATGAAGCCGGGGCCGGGCTGGATGGGCGAGAGTACGAACTGAACGCCCCAAAGGGTGAACAGGACCGTGGCTTCCCACCAATCCAGGCGCATATTGACCAGGAACATCATGCCGACCAGCGACTGGCCGATGGTCATCAACAGCTCAAGTTCCTGCTGCTGGTCGAAGACGATCGGCGTGGGCGTCCCGCAGCTCACCGAATAGAGAATGGGAAGCATCGCGGCAAGCAGCGTCCACTGGTTGATGTTGCTGGAAACCATGTTCATCAGGGCCATGGAAGCGCGGTCGATGGTGCGCGCCCAGTAAAAGGCGCTGACCTTTTCGGGGAACTCGCTCACAAATGGCGCGACCCACTGAACAAAGACGAAGGGCTGCACGCCCAACGCCACCGAAATCGCCAGGAGGCTGCCCAAAAACGGTTCTGCCATGAAATAAATCAGCAGACCGCCGATGACAAACAAGCCAGTGATCACCGCGATGCGGATCGGGCGGCGGCTCTTGACGATTGTGCGAGGGATTACTTCGAGTTCCTCGACGCCCTCCGCTTCCTGTGGCGGCATCTTACAGAGGATCATCAAGTAGATCGCGTAGATCAGGATCAGGATCAGGCCGTCCCAAACCGTCAACGTGCCTTTGACATAAATGACCATCGCGTAAAGCAGTGCCGCGAACAAACCGAGCACCTCGACGCAATGCTCCTCGGAAAGGTGAATGCTCTTGAGAGGCTTCTTGCGCCGCACACGGTGGGCCGCGGCAGCGACGAAATAGATCATGGGCCAGCCCAGGCCCGTCAGCAGCCGCAGCGAGCCGGTGAGGTTGGCCATCAGCAGGTCGGTGCGCTGACGCCATGCCAGTACGGCCTCCACGGCGAACTCGGGGAGCGTTTGCAGCCATGCCAGGATGGCCAGCGCGAAGCCCTGCGCGATGAAGAACTGCGCGGACTCCGCCGCCCAGGCGATCACCATCGCCGCCAGCAAAATGGCTGGCGTGGCCCACAGGGCAGCCGAGGGCTCCATCTGCCGTATGGTGGGCGCCGCCAGCATCAACAAGAGCAGCGGCATTACGAGCGTTGTCTGCGACGGCTGCGGCTGATTGCCTCGCCAGGACGAAGACGGCTGGCGGCGGGTATCAGATAAAGGTAACTTCATTCGTGTTCGTGATGAGAGAGTGCTTTTGGAATTCGGGGAGCGTTTCGGGGAAATCGGCGCGGAAGTGAGCGCCCCGGCTTTCCCGGCGCGCCAGGGCGCAGCGCGCCACCAGCCCGGCCACGATATGCATGTTGCGCAGTTCGTAAAGCGCTGTGGTAGCTTCCCGGCAGGGGACCATGGGCGTCAGCGCCAGCCGTTCTATGATGGCTTCGAGTTGCTGTGCGTGGCGCCGGATGCCGCAATCCTCCCATGTGAGCCGGCGCAGTTCGGGTTCCTCCATCACCGGTAGCAGCGGTTCGGGAACCTCCCCCGCCGCGGCGGGGGCTCGCCCGATCCACTCCTGCATCGCCTTGCCGGCGCGCGCGCCGAACACCACTCCCTCCAGCAGCGAGTTGCTTGCAAGCCGGTTGGCGCCGTGCACTCCCGTCGAAGCGACCTCTCCCGCTGCGTATAAGCGCGGGATGTTGGTCTTGCCGTCCAGGTCCGTTCGTACGCCGCCCATGGAGTAATGCGCGGCGGGAGCCGCGGGAACGAGGGAGGACGTGATGTCCATGCCGTGCGCCAGGCAGGTGTCGTAAATCCGTGGAAACCTCTGCCGCACAAAGCCGGCATCCAGGTGGCGCAAATCCAGGAAAACGTGGTCGGCGCCGGTACGGTGCATCTCCTTGAAGATGGATCGGGAGACCACGTCGCGGGGGGCCAATTCCGCACGCTCGTGGTAGCCGGGCATGAACCGTTCGCCCTCCGTATTGATCAAATACGCACCTTCGCCGCGCAGCGCTTCGCTGAGCAGGAAATGCGGCGCGCCTTCCAGGTGCAGCGCCGTGGGATGGAACTGGATGAACTCAATGTCGGAGATTTGCGCGCCGGCGCGGTAAGCGGCCGCCACGCCGTCGCCCGTGGCAACGTCCGGGTTGGTGGTGTAGCGGAACAACCGCCCCATGCCGCCGGTGGCGAGCAACACGGCATGCGCGTATATGCGCATCTGCCGCTGCGAGCTCTCGTCGTAGACCAGCGCGCCGGCAGCTTCGCCTCCGGCCATCAGAAGGTCCACGATGGCGGAGTGGCTGCGGAAGTGAATGTTGTCGTGCGCGACGGCCTCGCGATAGAGCGTGCGCGATATCTCGCGGCCCGTCGAATCGCCCTTGGCGTGGAGGATGCGGCGCCGGCTGTGAGCGCCCTCCAGCCCGAACAGAAAACCATCGCCCTGGCGGTCGAACTGGGCGCCCCAGTCAAGCAACTGTTGAATGCAGGCAGGGCCTTCCTCGACCAGGCAGTGGACGGCGGCGGGATCGCACAATCCGGCGCCGGCAGCGAGAGTGTCCTGCTCGTGAAGCTCTACCTCGTCGTCGTCGCTCAAGGCGACGGCGATGCCGCCCTGTGCGTACTCCGAGGATGATTCCCGGAGTCCGGCCTTGGCGATGACGAGGACCTCGCCGAAGCGGGAAAGTTCGATCGCGGCGCGCAATCCAGCAACGCCCGCGCCGACCACTAAAAAGTCCGGGGTCATCGTGAAAGTGAAAGTCCTGCGACTCCACCATGGTACAACGAATGTATGCGTTGTTACCCGATCGCTACACCGCAACGCCGCTACGAAGCGTGTATTGAACGCGGTCTGATGCGATCAGTGGGGCGTTTTCTGCCTCCTTCCCGCGGGACAATTTTCGTCCTTTCGACCGAGGATGTATGGCGCCTTCACGGCAAATCGCTCGAGGAGGGGTTGGGGGACCGCCCGCACAAGGTCCTTTTTTACCCGGGAGGCGAAGATCACAAGCGACTCTCGACGCTGGAGTCCCTGGCCGAACAAATGGTAGCGGCGGGGGGCGATCGCACCAGTCTTGTCCTGGCCTTCGGCGGCGGCATCGTCACGGATGTGGGCGGTTTCCTCGCGGCCAGCTTCATGCGCGGAATTCCGGTGGTGCAGGTGCCGACAACACTGCTGGCTCAGGTAGACGCCTCGGTGGGCGGCAAGACGGGCGTGAACCTGGCGTGCGGGAAGAACCTGGTGGGCGCGTTCCATCAACCGCTGGTGGTGCTTATCGACCCGGACGTCCTGGCGACTTTGAGCGACCGCGAGTATCATGCAGGGCTGTTCGAAGTGATCAAGTGCGGCGTCATCGCGAGTCCCGGCCTGTTCGGGCTCCTACGCGGCCGGCACACGGAAGTGGCGGCGCGCGATGGCGATGTGGTCGAGGAAATGATTGCCGAGAGCGTCCGCATAAAGGCCGAAGTGGTGACAGCGGACGAGCGCGAGGGCGATCTGCGCAGGATCCTGAATTTCGGCCACACTTACGGGCACGCGCTCGAAGCGGAGACCTCATACAGCCGGTTCCTGCATGGGGAGGCGGTGGCCTTCGGCATGATCGCCGCGACGCATTTGGCGCGCCTGCTCGGCATGTTGAGCGCCGGCGATGCGGACGAGATCGTGAACGTCGTCCGCATGTACGGCCCCATCCCGCCGCTGGACGCCATCGAGGCCGAGGCCCTGGTCGCGCGCCTGAAAAGCGACAAGAAAACTTTGGGGGGAGACGTTCACTTCGTGCTGCCGGAGGCTGTCGGCCGCGTAAAGGTGGTCTCGAAAGTGGACCCGCGGTTGGTGCTCGCTGCCGCCGAGGCGGCGCTCGGATGAGAGGCACGACGCCCCCCGGCACGTCCAGTGAACCCGAAGCCGCGCGGTGGGTGCGCGGCATGTTCGGCCGCGTGGCCTCGCGCTACGACCTACTCAATCACCTGCTTTCCTTCAACGTGGACCGCTACTGGCGCCGCCGCACGGTTCGGCGTGCGCAGGAGTTCCTGGCCCGGCCCGGGGCGCGAGTCCTGGACATTTGCTGTGGCACGGGCGACCTGACGCTTGCCCTGGCCGCAAGGACCAACGGCAAGACCGTCTTCGGCAGTGATTTCTGCCATCCCATGCTATTGGAAGCGCACAGGAAAGTGCGCGAGCGTTGCGCCTTGTTCGAAGCCGACGCACTGAAGCTGCCTTTGGCGGATGGCTCGCTCGACCTGATCACGGTGGCCTTCGGCCTGCGCAATTTCGCCAACTACCAGGAGGGCTTGCTCGAAATGCGCCGCGTGCTGAAGCCTGGCGGCGCGGCGGCCATCCTGGAGTTCTCCCGGCCGCCCAACCGGGCCTTCGCGGCACTATACGACTTCTATTCGCTGCGCATCCTGCCGGCCATCGGCGGCATGGTGTCGGGTTCCCGCACGGCCTACCAATATTTGCCCGAATCCGTGCGGAAGTTCCCCGGGGCGGAGGAACTTGCCGGCAGGATGCGCGAGGCCGGCTTCGCTAAAGTGAGCTACGAGCGCATGACAGGGGGCATCGTCGCCCTGCACATGGGTGTGCGCGGGGAATGAAGGGAAGCCCCGCTACGCCCCCATCAATTCCTTGCGGCTCCGCATCGGCTTGCCTCGATAGGTCGGCACTCCGTCCTTTTCTTCCAACCATGTGAGATGCTGGCGTCGCTGCTTGCGCTCGTTGAACAGATCCAGGAACTGCTTGCGCATCTCCGGAGCCATGTCCGACAGGCTCACGCCGTCGCCGTAGCCGTTTGAGATGGTCACCGGTGTGTCGAACGTATTCACCGCGTACTTGGTAAGAGCGAAGCCCGTAATGGGATACCAATTGCAGGACCAGAGGTTGTTGCGATAGTTGGAGAACAGCCCGTAAGGCCAGTATTGGGGCTGGGAAGAGGAGTCCTGGTAAGTCCCGTGAGAAACCAGTGCAGTGGGGGGAGTCTTGTCGCGCCCGGGGCCGAGGTTGTCGCTCGAAAACAGGGCCAGGTTCGGCCCAGCGGCGGCCACACGGCGGGCCACGTCGCGCACCAAGTGCATCATGGCGCGGCTTGCGTAACCGGGGTAGGCCTCGTTGCCGAGGTCGCCGGCCTTCACATAAAAGGTCTCATCCCAGATGAAAGCGTCGGTGAGCCGGCCGAGTTCGCCGAACAGCGCGTCTACGTATGTGAGATAGAAGCCGCGCACGTCGGGGTGCAGCGGGTTCTGGGCATACGGCTTCCCGCTGACCTCGGGTCCACGCCAGCCGCCCCACCGCAACACCTTGGACGGGTCGAACGTCTCTTTCACGCCATCGCAGGCGAGGATGCCGTCGGCGAAGTAAACCGCCACGCGGAAACCTCTGTCTTTGGCGTACCGAACGCGGCGGCGCATTTCGGGCCAGGACATGTCCACCGGGTAGGTCTTCTCCAGCACGTTGCGGTGGAATCCCACACCCCACTTCAACCCCGGGTCGGGCGCCTTGGCAAGCGCCTGCACCTCCGGAAGCCGCGCGCACGGCAGGGCTTTCCAGGTTTTGTCGAAGCTGCGCGAGCGATAGTTGAAGGCGTAGCGGCCGATGTAGTCGTACCAGCCGTGCAGGGCGAGCAGAACCTTGCTACGGTCGGTGGGCCGGATCAGCCGCTCCAGTTCGTCGATGTCCGCAAACCAGCCGCGCCCGTTGCCGCTCAGGAAGTCGTAGCCGATCATGGACACGTCGTGGACCCAATCGGGCCCTTCGCGAACCTCCTTCAAGCACGTTGCGTAGAACGCAAGCATAGCGCCGTCGAAGCCGCCCTTGTGGAGAGCCGTCACCACGGTGCGCTGTTCCTCATTGGCGAGTCCGATCTTGCCGGAGTAAGTGCAGCGGAAGCCACCCGGCCTGTCCCCGGTGGGGAGACGGAAGGCGCTGGTGAACCAAGGATCGCTCGCAAACAGGAGGCAGAGATCTGTTGATGGGGAAGATTCGTCCACCGCTGGAATGGCAAGTCTTTCGTACGGCGTTTCAGGAGCTGGTCCAGTGATCTGGTAGGCGCTTTCGGTGCCATCGGCGGGCCTGCGGCGCCCGATGCCGTTCTCAAGCGGCAGGAAGACTTCTCGGGCACGCGATGGAAGCAGAATGTTGCGCGGCAGCTCCACCGTCACGTCGCCGCTGAGCGGGCTTGCGGCGTGGACGGCAACGCGCTGTACCAACGCGGCACCGTTTGGAATCGCCTCGATGTTCACCTCATACCGCACGGCGATTTCCGGCGCAGAAGAAACGCGATACTCATATACGGCCGAACACCCCTCCCTGCGCGCCCGGACCGGCTTGTCGCACACCCAGGCCGGCGCGCCGGCCACGGTAACGCGCGGATGATTCGAGCCGAGCCGGGGGTTCACCAGCTCCACACCGCCTTGCCGCAGCGAGACGATGGCTCCGGTGAGATCCACCTGCACGCGCCAGCCGGCGGCTTCCATCGATTCCAGGCGGGCTGCGGAAGCGTCGATCGCAGCCGCGGCCATACCGGCGAATTGCCTTCTCGTCATTCGCTTCACGGTCTTATCGCTCCAGAGCCTTTTCCAGCGCCTGCTCGAGTTCCTCCTTGCCGAGCGCGGTGCTGATGAACAACTCCTGCCGCGCCCCCGCGCTCAGCGCCAGGGCCTTCCATCCGTTGGCAGTGGGGACGGTGACACGAAACTGCACCTTGCCGCGCGCGTCGCGCACCGGGCGAATGACGCCGGGGATGACCGAGCGAATTTCCGGATTGGCTGCGAGCAGGTTCTCCAAGGCCCGGCGGACGCCGTCGATGATGCTGTGCTCGATCTTGAGCCGGTTCTGGGCGGTTCTCAGTCTCACGTGCTTACCTCCATCCATGTTCTCCGCGTAGAGGGACGAAGCGGACTCCGGTCACCGTGCGCGTATGCGTCTTTTCGCCGCTCTTTTCAATTATCAGAAGCTCCTGCTCGAACAAGTCGCCCACGGGGATAACCAGGCGGCCGGGATCGTTGAGTTGATCGAGCAACGGCTGGGGCGTGGCTGGCGCCGCCGCTGCGACGGAAATGGCATCGTAAGGTGCCAGCGGCGGGTATCCCTGCGATCCGTCGGCCGTAACGACGCTCACGTTCGCCGCGCAGCCGGCACGCGCAAGGTTGGCCTCGGCCATCGCGGCGAGCTCCGGCAGGATCTCGACGGCGACCACGCGCCTAGCCAGCGCTCCCAGCACGGCGGCATGATAGCCCGAGCCACAACCCACTTCGAGCACCGTTTCACGGCCTTCCAGGTGCAAACAGGCGGTCATCAAGGCGACGATGTAGGGCTGAGAGATCGTCTGGTCCCATCCGATGGAGACAGGCTCGTCGGAGTAACTTGAGGCGCGGCGCGGCTCCGGCACGAATTCCTCGCGCGGGATGCGGGCCATGGCGTCCAGCACGCGGATATCCCGGATGCCGCGGGCCCGGATCTGGCATTCCACCATGTGCGCCCTTTCGGCCGCCCAATCTACGCTGCTCGGCTTGTCCGGGTTCACTTGAACGATTTCCGGTAAAGAAACTCAACCTCGAAGATTCCATTTTCTTCCCTGACGGCCTGGATTGACCACTGCTTGTTCACGTTCCATTGCAGGCCCACGATCTGCTGCTGGCCCTTGTTGAGGTTGGTGATGTAAGTAAAGGTGACGTCCTTGGAGATCTGCTGTTCCACGGTGAGGCGCGCCTGAGGGTTATTCTCGATACCGCGCAACTGCGGGTCGATCTTGATGCGGCTCACCCCGAAAAAGCGCTGCAGGCGGCCGGTGACGGGCGTGGCCAGGGCCTGCCCCAGCAGCACGCCGGCGCCGACCTGCTGCCAGTCCAGTCCGGTGTCGAACTGCCGCACCGCCACGCTGGGATTCGACGAGGGTGCGCGGCCGACTGTGAGCAGGGCCATCAGCTCCTGCAGTTGCAGAGGCGGGTCGGAGCGGTAGGTCATATTCAGCTTGTTGGGTGGCCCGGTCAGGTTCACGGTGATGTCGATGCCGCGAATGCGTGTTTCGAGGTCCAGATTCACCGCCGGTTCCAGTTTCACCGGGTTGACGAAAGAGACCTCGCCGCGCGCGATGTTGTACTTCGTGCCGAAGAAACTCAGTTCCCCCTGGGTGGCCGAAATGCGGCCGAGCAGGATCGGTTTGGCAGGGCTGCCCCGCAGGCGCAGATTCGCCTCGATCTGGATGTCGCGGGTGAGGGTAGTCTCGAGGCGGGCGTTCGGCACGGTCTCGACGCGCACATCGAACTGCATGCCGCGCAGCAGTTCGTTGGAGATCACGGGCGTGACAACGGCCTGCGAAGATTGCGCGAGCAGACTGCTCATGTCAACGCCCGTGCTGATGCTCGACCGGGCGACGCGCACGGTTCCCGCGAGCAGGCTGCGGTTGGCTGTACCCGTCAGGTTCAGCGTTGCGTTCGCGGTGGTGCTGATTCCTTCCGGATAGCGCACGCGGACCTGATTTGCCGTAGCTTGCAGGCGGTACACCGTGTCGTCGCCGCCGAAGCCGAGGAACCCGCTCAATGTCAGCGTGCCGCCTCCGGTCTGCGCGGTGAGGCTTTCAATAGTGGCGCGGTTGCGGTCAAAGAAAACCGTTCCGTTGGCCCTGTCCAGGCCGTTCGGTACACCGCTGAAATAGAGTGAGGCGTTCACAAGCTTGAGCCGTCCGTACAGGCCAGGATCGTCCAGCGGCCCGCGGACTTCGGCATCCAACTCCGACCTGCCCGATGCGGAGAGGTCCTTTTCGAAGTCACGGAGCATGGCAAGGTTGACGCCGCCGTGGAAACGAAGGTCGAAGCGCCCTTTGCCGCCAAGCATTACCTTGCCGCCGATTTCGAGGTTGGTATCATGCCCCAACAGGCGGGCGCGCGAGACGCGCCACTCGCCGAGCGTGCCTTCGACGACGATGGGTTCGGCATTGCGCAGCCCCAACTCCTCCAGTTTCGAGCCGGTGGCGCCGACGCGCGGCTTGATCTCCAGCAACCCGATATCGGCGCGCGCCTGCCAGCGCAAAGGTTCCAAGCCCTGGCCACGGATGGTTAGCTTGCCTTCGCTGAACGCTTCGACCGGCAGGGGATTGGGATTATTCTGCGCCCACCAGGAGCGCAGCGTGGACAACGCCAGGCGGCGGAACTGCAGTTCTCCCGCGACGGAGTGAACCGGGTCCAATCCGACGCGAACCACACCGGAGACGATTGCTCCGGCCAGTTCCGCGCGCGGGTGGATCTCCATCGTGTCACCTGACGTAAGGGCGCGTATGCGTATGGAGCCCAGCGGGCGCTTTCCCAGCGTCACGTTCAGCGATTCGGCCAGCGCCGTCAGTTGTCTTATACGGATTCCCTTTTCATCGATGCCGGCCTCGCCTTCCAGTTGTGCGTTCAGCCGTCCGTCCGCCGCGGATAGCGTCGACTTCCACGCCTCGATGTGCGATAGCGGAACTTCGGCGGCGGCCAGTCTCACGTTGAGAGAACCTCGCTGCCAGTTGCCGGGCGAGTGCGCGTAAACGGCACTCCATTCGACCGGCGCGCCGCCGATCGTCGCCTGCGCTTTGGAGACAACCAGCCGGCTTCCTGCGTAATCGATCGTTCCGCGAACAGCGTCGAACGGCTGCGAGGCGGCCGAGACCTTGGTTAGCTCCACATCGCCCCGGACGGCCGGCTGATCGAAAGTGCCTTGCAGCTTGAGGTGTGCCGAAGCCGTACCGGACAACTGGGGCAAGCGGGGATCGGACGAAGCGAGTTCCGAGAGGTCCGCGTTGACGATGGACAGCGAGGCGGCGATCGGCGCGCGGCCGTCCATGCGGAAACCGCTCAGGCCGAATTGCGCGTCACCGGCGGCCCGCATTTTGCCGCGCTCGACCGACAGGCGCTCGATGCGGGCGCTGTTCGAAGCGACGTCAACCAGCGCCGACGCACGATCGTACTTGAGCCCTTCGTAAACCGCATTATGCAGCACGACGCGCCCCCGAATGCGCGGCGAGTCGAGGCCGCCCGTGATGGCGCCTTCAAAACGCGCGGAACCGCTTTCCAAAGCGATTGGAAACGGCTGGGGAGGCGCTTTGCCGGCGATGGTGAAAGCGGGTGCAAGGTCCTGAAAATCGCGGGTCTCCACCGCCGCGCGGAGAGACCTGCCGGGGTCGCCTTCGAGTTCAATGCGGCTGGCGGCGGTCTCAAACACGGTCCTACCCAAGGAGAGCCGCTGCAGTTGCCCGTCGTATTCCAACTGCACCTTTCCGCCGAGCGATGGGCCGGCCAGCGCCAGGGTGGCGGCCAGCCGCTGGGCGGGGAAACCGGCTTTGCCGCGCAGGTGGACTTCGCCCGAGATAGCGCCGTTCCAGGGAGGCGCAGCCAGACCCCGCGCAGCGAAAACGCGATCAATGGGCAATCCGCTGACGCGCCCGTCGACTCGCAAGCCGGCATTGTCATCAAGAGAGGCGTCGCCGTCAAAGCGGCCGCCTAAGGCCGCGAGGTTCATCCTCCTCACATTCAGGCGGCCGGGAAACCAATCCGCGGCGGCGTTCAAGGAAGCGCCGTCTATCCGTACGCCGTAACCCTGGCAGGACAGGCCCTTGGCTGCGATGTTCGATTGCGCTCGCCAGCCGCCGGACTTGTCGTAGTGCAGGCCTCCCTGAAACGAAGCCACGCCCGTGGGCGCAACAGGCAGGGACCAGGAACGGGCAAACTCGGCGATGGAGAATTTTCCCGAAAACCTGGCGGCGAGGCGGGGCGAAAGCCAATCGGCAATTTCGCCGTCCAGGCTCACCGAGGACTTCGCGGTGCGGAGGCTCGCTCCCCGGAATGCGATCCGGTTACCTTCCAGTTCAATGGATGCGGCGATGTCCATGGGGCCGGCGGGTATCCGTGACGAGTCGAGGTTCGCCTGCCGGAGCGAAACCTGGCCGAGGTACATCTCGGGAGCGGCCTTGTAGAACAGCCGCGCGCGCAGTTCTCCTCCATGCAGATTAATCCCGATCTGCTCAACTCCGCACTCCGCCGTGCCATCGGAAATATCCACGCGGCCGATGGCCAGCGCCAGGAACTGTTCGACGGCATTGCGCGTTCCGCGCGGGACCTTGGGATGAGGCAGGTTCGTAGTGCCGTCCGGATGCACAATGATGCGCACCTGGGGTGCTTCGATTTCGAGCGATTGAATATCGATGTCCCGGCGCAGGGCGGAGACCAGTTTGAGAACCACGGCGACGCGGCGGGCGCGGACCAAAGGCGCGCCTTCTCGTTCGGTCCCGTGCAGGACGAAGTCCCGAATCTCGGCGCGCAGGTGGCTGCCGTCGAACTGGAACGACCCGATCTCGGCGCGGCCGCCCGTGGCGCTCTCCACCTCGCGAACAATCCGTTGGCGCACTCTTTCGCGAAACCAGGATGTGCGCACAACTATCAGACACGCGGCCGCCAGGGACAGGCACAGGCCCGCTGTGACAAACAAAGCGATTTTGGCGTGATGCCTGGTCATTTGAACACCGCCGGACGGTAGACGATCCTGGCGCGCGAACGCGCGTCTTTCAACCAGGCATCCAACATCCGGTCGACCTTTTCTTCGAGAAGAATCGTCTCGATCTTTTCCGCCACATCGTCGAGAGGCGGGTCTTTCTTCACGCCCGCCGCGCGCGACTGCGGCAGGAACCGCTTCTCATAGTATTCCTTTACCTCCGCGTCGAGCACTTGGGCGCCGGGCCGGAAGCGGTAGTCGATAAAGCGCAGAGTGGTGAGCTGTTCGAGCAGATAGCGGGCGAGGTCCGCCTCCGCGATTCCGGCTTCGCCGAGCGCTTTCGTGAAAGCATCCTTCGAAGCGAAATGCTCTTTGCGCCAGTTCTCCAGGGCGGCGGCAGCTTCTTTTTCAGCCGGGGCGGGATAGCGGCTGATCTCCATTTCCCGGTGCATCAGCGTGCGCTCCACCAGCCTTTCAGCGGCGGCGCGCTTGGCTGAGCCGGACAAATCCGGCCGGGTGCTGTTCAAGAACGCACTCAGGCGGATTTCGCCGGTCAGGTCGCTTTCGGCAATCACTTTGTTGTCCAACGTGACAGCGATACGGTCCAGGATCTCGGCCACGCCGGACTGCGCGATGAGGAAAGCGAGAATGAATGCGCGGCCCAGCATCAGAAAGCCTGCCCCAGGGAGAAGTGAAATTGAATATGGCTGATCCGCTGGTCGGTGGGCGTCCCCAGGTTCCTGATCAGCTCTTCGGTGGTGCCCTTGAATCCAAAAAAACGGGGTGGATTCACGCTGTAGGCCACGTCCAGGCGCAGCGGTCCGATGGGGGTGCGGTACCGAAGGCCCAGCCCCACGGCGTGGACCATGTAGTTGAAGTCCTGCCGGTCGCGCTGCAGCACACGGAAACTGATGTCGGACACGCTGGAATAGACGTTGCCGGCATCGTGAAAGAGAACCCCGCCCAAGGTGTTTCCCAGGATGGGATAGCGAAGCTCGGTGCCCGCCACCAGCATGGCCTTGCCGCCGAGCGGGAAGCCGGTCTTCAAGTCGCGGGGGCCGGCCTGGTTGTCGGGAAATCCTCGATGAGACGATGCGCCGCCGGCGAAGAAACGCTCCGGCAGCGGGATATCCTGAGTGGGATCCTCAATAGCCGGGTTGCCGCTCAAACCGCCCAGGACGGCGAACGTCATCGAACGCGCCAAAACGAGCCTGCCGGGGAGCCTATGGAAGGTGGAATTGCGGGCGAGCATGCGCGTGTAGGCCACCTCCGAACCGAAGGCCTTGGAAGCCAGCCCCAGGTCCAACGTGTTGTGCGTGCCCGCGTGCGCATCGAGCGGATTGTCGCGGCGGTCGTCGACGTAGGTGCCGCTAAGCATACCGACGCGAACGGGCTGCGACAGCAGGGGAATCAGCGCGGGATCGATCTTGAGTGTGCCCTGATCCACCCCGACGCGGCGATAGCTGAAGCGGTATTGCGCGGTCTTCGAGCGCGACCAGCGGTGGGAAATCTGCGTCGAGCCCTCCCAGCGGCGGGAGGCGTAGGTACGCACATCCTGCGAGTCGTCGAACAGGCCGACAACCGACAGCGTCAAGCGCTCGTTGCTCAGAAACTGCGGCGCCGTGTAGCTGAGCAACGCGCGCTGCTGCAGGGTGGAAACCGTGCCGCGCACGCTCACCGAGTGTCCGAGGCCCCGGAAGTTCAGCCGGGTCACGTCCAACGTGGCGCGCGGGCTGAAGCCGGCCTGTCCGGCGGGCGCATCGAAACTGGTTGTGCCCCCGCCGATGCGCGCCACCTCGAAACCGAGGCCGCCCGCGACCGAGTATTTCTTGGATTCCTCCACTTGATAGAGCACATACTTGGCGGGTTCGTCGCCATCGGGGTTCTGTACCGCCATGTCGACTTTCGCGAAGATGCCCAAGTCGTTGAGCCGTCGCTGTGTCTCGATCATGCGGCTCTGCGAGAGAGGCTCGCCCGGATTGAGCAGGATGCGCCGGTTGACCAGTTGCGGCTTGGTAGCGCCTAGCCCACCGATCAGGACCTCGCGGACGTACTGTCGCCGTCCCGGACGAATGAAATAATCGACTTGAACGCGGCGCGGATCTTTGGCGGCCTTCCAGTTCCATTCGAAAGTGGCGTCGGGGTATCCCCGGTCGTAGTAATAAGCCAGGATATTGTCCCGGTCCGTCGCGGTGCTGGCTTCGCTGAAGGGCTGCCCCGGGCGGATGCCCGCCATTGCTCGCAGTGCTTCGGCTTCGCTTTGCGGGACTCCCTCGATCCGGAGCTCTGAAACCAGCCATTGGGGGCCCTCCGTGATGTTGATAACGGCGGCCACCTCGCCCGGCTTGCCCTGGTAGTCGCTCTTTACATCGGCTTCAACCGTGCATTCGCGGAATCCGTTGGAGCGGTAAAGGTCCCGTATGGAATCCACGTCCCGGTCGAGCGCCTCGCGGCTGTAACGGCCGCGGCGGTACTCAAACGAAGCCGGGATGACCGACATACGCTCCTTGATGATCTGTTGGCTGAAATAGTTGTTGCCGTGTATCTCCACCGCGACAAGCTTGTGGCGGTCGCCGCGCTGGACGGCGAATTCCACGATGGCGGTGTCGCTCTCCCGGCGCGATGACCGTAATCTGACGCTCGCCTCGAAGTACCCTTCCGACTGCAGGTATTCAGTGAGGTTGTGGATGCCTTCGTGCAGCAATTCGCGGTCGATGGATTGTTCCTCGAAAGTGGGGATCAGCCGCCGCAGTTTGCCGCGCGGGATGTCGGCGCCCGTCACGCGCACTTGGATTCTTCGGCCGGCCTTAACGGCCACTACGGGGCTGAGCCGCCTCGCCGCGGCGTCGTGCCTGACGTCGACCAGTTGCACATTGGACATGAGGTAGTCGCGGTTTTGGTATGACTTGCGAATCCGCTCGAGCCCGCGGTCCAGGCGGTTGTCGGTAAAAGGCCGCCAGCCGAACCATCCGTGCCAGCGGCTGGCCCGGACAAGCTTTTCCGGCGGCCGTTGGAGATCGCCCGTGAACACAGGGGTACCGAAGCGCGCGCGGGGCCCGGTAGCCACATCGAAGTGGATGTGCACTTGCTGGGTTCGCGAGTCGTATTCAAGCCGTCGCTGGACGCGGCTACCGTAAAACCCGTTGTCGCGCAAACTGCGGGTGATGTTCTGTTCGGCCTCGGCGCCGCGTTCGTCCAGGTACAGCGAGCCGAGGTCCAGCTTGGCTGCGTCCCGCAGGGCGTCTTGAGTCGGCGGGGGCTTGGCCCCGTCCAGCGTCACGCGCCCTACAAACCAGCGATTTGTGGTCTTGAAAGTGACCACTACGTTCTCCCCGTCGGGTTCGGCGTCGACTTCGATGTCTTCGTAACGCCCTGTGGCGTAAAGGCGATCCAGCGCCGCCCTCACATCGCTCAGGCGCAGCGGCGTCTTCATGCGCACCGGAAGTATCTGCTGGAGTTCGCCCGGAGGCAGCGGCTGCTCCGTGGGCACGAAGCGGATGATGGAGATTCGTTTGCCTTCGAAAGCCTCGGGTCCGGCGTATGCGCCAGCGGCGAACAAGCAACCGACCAAAAAGGGTGGCACGAGGCCTCGCGTGAGGGAACGGCGCACTTACTGCATGATACTCTAACGGCTGCTAGGATGGGGGACGAGTGACACCGGAAGAACGCGATCGCTATTCGCGCCAGATCCTGTTTTCGGGTATCGGCGAGCAGGGACAGGAGCTTCTGCTGGCCTCCCGCGTCGCGGTGGTTGGCTGCGGCGCGCTCGGCAGCTTTCATGCCGCGGCGCTCGCCCGCGCGGGCGTCGGCAAGTTGGTCCTGATCGACCGCGACTATGTGGAGGCCAGCAACCTCCAGCGCCAGTGGCTTTATGACGAGAGTGACGCCGCTGAAAGCATGCCCAAGGCCATCGCCGCCGAGCGTGCCCTGAAGCGTGTCAATTCCGGAGTCGAGGTCGCCGCCCGCGCAGCGGATCTGACTCCTGCCAACATCGGTGAACTGCTCGGCGGTGTTTCGCTCATCATGGACGGAACCGACAACTTCGAAACGCGTTATCTAATCAACGATTTCGCCGTGCGCGAAGGGATTCCCTGGGTGTACGGCGCCGCGGTTGGCAGCTACGGCCTCACCATGCCGGTGATTCCCGGCATGACAGCATGTTTGAAGTGCGTTTACCCTGAGCCCCCGGCTGGAGCGCAGCCCACTTGCGAAACCGCCGGCGTACTCAACGCCATCACGGCGGTGGTGGCTTCACTGCAGGTAGGCGCGGCCATCAAGATCCTTGCGGGGCACGGCAGCGAGGTGGCCCGCTGCGTCACTATGGTGGATGTATGGAGCGGCCTTGTGCGGCAGGTAAAGCAACCCGCTCCGGAACCTGCCTGCCCCGCTTGCGGGGAGCGCCGTTTCGTGCATCTCGAAGGGGCGAAGCGCGTCCCCATCAGCCTCTGTGGACGCAATGCCGTGCAGATCCACGAGCGTGAACGCCCCATCGACCTTGAGGAACTCCGCAAGCAACTGGAACCGCTCGGCATGGTTCGCACCAACGAATTCGCCTTGCGCTTCTTTCTGCAGCCGTATGAATTGACGGTATTCCCCGACGGCCGCGCCATCATCAAAGGCACCACCGATGTCGGGCTGGCGCGCAGCTTGTACGCCCGCTACATAGGGAGTTGACCATGCGGTTGATTCTGCTGTCATTGCCTCTTGCCGCGGCGCTTGCCGCGGCCGAAATCCGGATCCGTGCCGTTGACGCATCCGGAGCGCCTGTCCGGGCCCGTGTGGAAGTGCGGGGGGCGGACGGAAAAATGTACCAGCCCGGAGGAATTGTCAGCGAGCGCGCCAAGCGCATCCGTTTTGGCGAAGATCATCCTTCGGTGGGTAGCTTTCTCATGGAGGGCGAATGCGGGGTGGAGGTACCGCCGGGCCGCTACCTGGTAGTGGTTGAGCGAGGGCTCGAGTACGAGCGCCTGGAACGTAGCGTGGATGCGCCGGCTTCCATCGCATTTGCCAACCGCCGCTGGATCGACATGGACAAGCTGGGCTGGTGGTCCGGCGATCTTCACGTGCACCGCGCAAGCGAGGAACTCGTCCCCATGATGCTTGCCGAGGACGTCAATCTCGGAGCCAACTTCACCATCTGGAACAAACGCAGTTGGTGGCGTGACAAGCCCGTACCGGCCGACCCGGTGGTGCGCGGAGATGCCCGGCATATCACAACGCTGCTGAATGCCGAGGACGAACGCGGCGGCGGGGCGTGGTGCATCAACGGGCTGCGCGAGCCGATCGATGTCGCCGTGGATGGCCGCTGGTATCCCGCGGGCATCAAGTTCGTCGAGCAAGCCCGCGCACAACGCCAGCGGGGCGATCCGTTGCCCTGGTTCGATTGCGAGAAACCCATCTGGTGGGAGACGCCCGTGATGATGGCGCTGGCCACGCCGGATTCGCTGGGAGTCGCGCACAACCATTTCACCCAGTACGGTATGCTCGACAACGAAGTGTGGGGACGCCCGCGGGACCAGAAACAGTTCCCGGGGCGCCGTGGATTCGTCGAATACTGCCTGGGCCTCTACTACCGCTACCTGAACCTGGGATTCAAGCTCGCGCCCTCAGCCGGCTCGGCGAGCGGCGTTTTGCCGAATCCGATGGGGTACAACCGGGTCTATGTGCGCCGGGACGGGCGGGAGTTGACCGCCGCGAACTGGTACCGGGCATTGCGCGACGGACCGAGCATCGCCACTAACGGTCCAGTGCTGTTCTTTGAGGTGAAAGGGCGGGGCAAGCGGCGTACGGTGGAGGTGGACGCCAGGTCGCCCGAGCCGATGAGGGCTGTGGAGGTGGTGGCCAACGGCCGCGTGGTGCATAGCGAGAAGCCTGCGGGGGATGGCCGCAACCTGCGTTTCCGGTTCCGCTTGGATGCCACACAGCATTCCTGGGTGGCGGCGCGCTGCTTTGTGGACGCGGAACGTACGATTCGCATGGCGCACACGAGCCCGGTCTACTTGGACGGCAGGACCGATGCCCGCGAGGATGCAAGGTACTTCCTGGCGTGGGTGGAGGATCTGATCACCCAGACCAGGGCCGACCCGAAACGCTTCAACAGCGATGCGGAGCGCGACGAGGTGCTGGCCCTTTACGAGCGTGCGAGAGCCTTTTACGCTCGGCGCGCTCAGTAACCCAACTGTTTGTCCACCACGTTGGCGAGCGGTTCGCTCCGCTGGAATCGCTCGAAATTGGTGATGAAGAACTGCATGGCGAGTTCCTTCCAGTCCACCGTGTGGTCGGCGCAGTGGGCCGATAGCAGCACATTCTCCAGTTTGTAGAACGGATGCCCCTCGGGCAGCGGTTCGCAATCGAACACGTCCAGCGCCGCGCCGCGGATCCAATGTTGTTCCAGTGCGCGGATGAGAGCTTCCTCGCGGACCACCGGACCCCGGCCGATGTTGATCAGGACGGCGGCAGGCTTCATCAAGCGCAGTTCCGTTTCTCCGATCATGCCGCGCGTTTCGGTGGTGAGTGGCGCGGAGATGACGAGGTAATCGGCCCCGGCGAGGAATTCGGCCATGGCGGCGGGTGGATAGATGCGGACGTCGTCCTCGGTGTTTGACACGCGTTCCGGATGGCGCCGCAATGCCGTAACGCGCATGCCCAGGGCGGACGCCAGGCGGGCCGTATGTCGGCCGATCTCGCCGAAACCAAGGATGGCCAGGGTGCGGCCGTAAACCTCCTCAACGTCGAAGCGATCCCAAACGCGTGCCTCCTGGCTACGGATCATGCGGCGAAAGTCCTTTGCGAAGTATAAGATGGCAGCTACGACGAATTCCGCCAGCGAGCGGCTGAACACGCCTCGCGAATTGGTGAGCGGAACGGAGCTAGCAACCAGGGCGGGGAAGAGGATATTCTCGACGCCCGCAGTCAACGAGTGAACCCAGCGCACCCGCGGGCACATGGCGAAGACCGCTTCGAGCACGCCGGGCGCGCTCCAGGCGTCCAGGATCGCGTCCGCTTCACCGGCAAGCTTGCCGAAGGCGGTGGGATTCTCACTCACCGCGATGCGTGTATCGGCCGGCAGACGCTCCAACAGCGAGAGTGCGCGCTCGGCCGGGTTGCCCGCCACCAGCAGCGTCAGGGGATTCATGAACAACAGCCTCGCGCAGCCGGGTGCCCAGGCGCAAGCAGCGCTACTGCAACTTCAGGATCTTGATGCCGCCGTTGGTGGAGGACAGGTCGATGAGCGGGCCGCCGCTGCCCACGTTGCCGTCCAGCCGGTTCTTGCTCTGCGTGCCGCCCTTCAGCGTGACGTCGAAGTCGGTCGTGATGCGCGAATTAGAGGTGCTGGCGCGAAGGCGGGCGTTCAGGGAAGAGGGCAGTCGCACGGTGATGGAACCGTTGGTGGTCGAGGCGCGCACGTCGTTGTCTTTGAACGACTCCATGGTCAGCTCGATACTGCCGTTGGTGGTTGAGGCGCGGAGGATTTTCCCAGGGTCCGTTTGCGCAATTCTAGCGCGGATGCGCCCGTTGGAGGTGCTGGCGTCGAGCGAGCCGCGCAAGCCGTCCACGGTCACCGAACCGTTGGTAGTGCGCGCTTTGGCGGCGCCTTCGCTATCCGTAGCTTCAATGCTGCCGTTACTGGTCTGGACGTCTATTTCACCGTGAAGCTTGAAAATGCGAACGCTGCCGTTGGTGGTGTGCAGCCGCGCCGATCCTTCCACGCTTTCCGCTCGCAGGCTACCGTTGGTGGACTCGATGTGGTCAAGGATTGTCTTGTGCGGAACCCGCAGGACGTACTTGGCGCCGAAGCCGCCGCGCCGCCCCGACGGGTGAAGCGTGCGGATGCGAACCTCGGACGGCGAGGTGGCGATGTCCACCTTCACGTCCTTGAGCAGGCTTTCGGTGCTGGCGTACTTGGTGCCCGAGACGTCGACAGAGTCCTTTTCCCAACCGATCACCTCGACGCTGCCGTTGGTGTTGTCGACGGAGATCCGCCCCCCGGGGGTCAAAGTGTAGGTGTAATGGAAATCTTCCTGGAACCGCTGCGAACTGGCGAAACCGTCGAGCCCTTCGATGCCGCAACCAGCAAGTAACAGCAGTGTTGCCGGCAGGAAAGAGGTCAGGATTGAATTGCTCATACTCCTCCTCATTTGGCTATTACGCACGGCTGGAGACAGAAGTTCAATGACAGATCAGAGAATCGTTCTGCTGCCGGTCAATGAGGCGAATCATGCTGATCGTGACGGTAAACCGCCGCGTGTCGGGTGGGGCGGTCCAGGAGGGCGAGGCGTAAAGGTCGATCCGGTATTCTTCGGCGTCGGGCACATCGGCTTCGAGCACGAACAGACCGTGGCGCTCCAGTGTCCAGCGGCCCACGCGCCGTCCGTTGGCGGCCGCTTCCAGGCGTACAGGCTGGCCTTGCGCGAAAATCCCTTCCTGGGCGTGGCCGCGAATGCGAAGCCGCTGCGGACCCGCGGTCACCCGGACCAGGCGCGCTGCGGCGTGCTCATTGATCCAGCGGTACTTGTTGCCGTAAACGCCTTCCAACTCCTCCCATCCCTCCAACAACTGGGTTTCGTGGCCGGGTAGCGAGAAATCGATGATGTCGTCCCGCCTGCCCGGATAGAGTTCCTTGCGCTCCTCGGAGCGGATCAGGTTGTACACTCCGCCTTCCTCGGCAGCCTCAAAACCGCAGTCGCAGCGCAGCGTGCCAGCCTCGTCGCGTTGGAGGGCGCCGGCGCAATCCGGGCACTGCAAACAATCTTCCAGCCTGCCGGGTGCCGCGGCTTGCTGGGCGGGGCCGCCGGCTTTGCGGCAAAACGCGGCGAGTGTGCCTCCGAGCAAGCGCGCCGCGCGCCACTCGGAACGATAGGGATCGAGCATCACCGCCAGACGCTTCATGGAACGCTCACCCCACCCCGTGGCTCGCACGAAGATGTCGTAGCGTTGATCGGCGAAGTGCTTGCGGATCAGGTCATGCCACTGCCGCGCGTTCATGCTGTGGTTCTGGCGGATCCCGAAGCTCTCTTCCTGCTCGGCGCCGACGACGTCCCGCACCAGGTAGCCCAGTAACCCCCAGTCGTAGAGCTTGCGCTCCCAGGGCTTCATGGTGTCGTAGTAGGGGCAACGATAGAGGCTCAGAGTCAACGCGCGCCGCAGCGGCTCTTCCGCGAGCACAAACACACCGCCGGGAGCCAGGACGCGCTTCACCTCCAGGAAGACGCTCTCGATGTCCATGAACTGGCTGAGTGTCTGGTAGGTCATCACGAACCGGAGGGAGTTGTCCCGGAACGGCAGATGCAGCGCATCGCCGGCCACGCGAATCGGCGCCCGCGGGAAATTCCAGATCCGCTGAAGCGCCGTGCCGTAGCGCAGGCTGTCGGCGGAAATGTCTAAAGCAAAACCATCGGCGCCGAACTCATTCGCCAGCAGATAGCTCGTATGGCCGGCATTCGCGCCGATCTCCAGGAAAGGTGAGAACTCGCCGATGAAATCACGATACTTGCGGATCAACGCGCCGCGGCGGACGTTCTCGGCGGCGTAAACGGCGAGCGCGCGCTCCGGTTCGCCCAGGGAAGCGAAGTTGTGGAACTCCACTTCCGCCCGTTTCACTGCCAGCGATTGTGCTTCCTGGTTCTTCATGCGAGAAGCATGTCCACAGTCAAGGATCTCAAATCGTCGAGCAAAAGGTCAGGCCCATGTTCGGCGAGTTCCTGTTTGCTGGTCAAGCCGGTGGCCACCGCCATCGAGCGGATGCCGTTGGCAAAGGCGGCCTTCACGTCGTTGGGATGGTCGCCGATGAGGGTCACCTTGGCTTTCGGGCCGATCCAGCCCTGGCGCCGGGCTTCGCGGATGGCCATCCTCGTCAAGCCGGCGCGATCCGGTGCCATCTCCGCGAAAGCGCCGAAACATAAGTACCGCCGCAGCCCCGCGCGCTCCATCTTGGTCCAGCCGATGCGCGTCAAGTTGCCGGTAACCAGCGCCGCTGGGATGTGCCTGCGGAACAGGCGCCAGAGCAAGCCTCGCGCGCCGGGACACACGCGCCGGCGAAGGTCCGGGCAGCGGCGGGCGTAAATGCGTTCGGCGGCCGCGCAGATATCCGGCATCGAACGGCGGATGAGCGCAGCCGAAGCGCCGGCGTCCTGCATCATGATGCGCAAAATGTCCCGGTCCAGCATGCCCTGGACGGGAATGTGGTCGGTGGTCGCATCGATTCCGGTGACGCGGCGCACCGCTTCCACCAGGGCTTCGCGGTGATGGGCACCCGCGCGGCGGATCAGGGTTCCGTCGATATCAAATAAGACCAGCGCTGGCGCGGGTTGCCAATCGGCTTTCGGCATCTTCCCTTTACTATAGCGGGCTCATCGGTTCCCATAGCTGCCAGCGCCGAGTAGAATGGAGATTAGTGCAAGTTATCCAGGCAGGCGAACACAAACTGATCTCGCTGGAGCTCGATCCGGATTTTGTATCCAACATCGCCAAGCAGGCGTCGTTCGAATGCACGATCGAGGATGAGCGGCGCGTCCTCACTATCGATTTGACGGCCACTGGGCGGGAAGGCCCCTTACTTCTGTTCGATGCCGCGGATGCCGGAAACCTGGGCTGGTTTTCGCGCTGCCAGTTTTACGTCGACGGGGTTACCGGCATGGTATTGCAGACGCCCATGCGGCTGGCCAACCGGCGCGATCGGGCCGGCTACATCCAATCGAACTCCGTGCGCGTGCAACTTCTGAAGGAATTGCCGATCGGTTTCCGCATGCCCGGACGTCAACCCGTGACCGAGCAGTTGGTTTACGCCGTCTTCTTCAACTTCCTGAACGCTCTGGTCGACACAGGCGTCGGAGTTTGCGGCGGGGATGTCGTGAAACCGCTGGCAGGCCGCACGGAAACCGTAGGATCGAAGAACTGAAACTGCGAAGTTCAGACTCCAGCGGCAGCCTTGGCCTGGGCCACTACGTCTTCCACTTCCTTGCGATAGGCGGCAAGCAGTTCTTCGTTCGGTGCCTCGAAGCGTAGGACCAGGATAGGCTGCGTATTGGACGCTCGTACGAGCCCCCATCCTCCATCGAACAGGACGCGCGCGCCGTCAACGTCGAGTACCTTGCGGATCTTGCGGAAGTGATCCACCACGTACTGCACAACCTGGAACTTCTTCTCGTCCGGGCAATCCACCCGCAATTCCGGAGTGCAGACCATCTTTGGCAGCCCCGCAAGCTGGGCCGAGAGCGGCAGGCCGGAGGCGGCCACGATTTCGATCAACCGGCAGGCGGCATAAAGCGCATCGTCGAAGCCGTAGTAGCGGTCCGCGAAGAACATGTGGCCGCTCATCTCGCCGGCCAGTTCGGCGTTCACTTCCTTCATCTTCGCCTTGATCAGCGAGTGCCCGGTGCGGTACATGATGGCGTTGCCGCCCAGCCGGCGCAACTCGTCGTACATCACCTGGGAACATTTCACCTCGCCGATGAACGTGGCGCCGGGCTTCCGGGTCAGGATCTCGCGCGCGTAGATGGTCAGAAGCTGGTCGCCCCAGACGATTTCGCCTTGGTCGTCGATGGCGCCGATGCGGTCGGCGTCGCCATCGAAGGCGATCCCCAGGTCGGCTTTGTGCCGGGCGACGGTCTCTCTCAGTTGGACGAGGTTCTTGACGACAGTGGGGTCGGGATGGTGGTTCGGAAAGTTGCCGTCCATCTCATAGAACAGCTCCACGGCCCCGGGGCAGATCTTCTCAAGCAGCCGGTGCATGACCGGGCCCGCGGTTCCGTTGCCCGCATCCAACACTACCTTGACGCGCTTGGGCGGCTGGAATTGCGCCGCGATTTCATCCACGTACGGCGTGACCACATCGCAGGTGGAGAGAGCCCCCGCTCCGCTGTTGAGATCACCGCGCTCCATCAAGGCGCGGACCTTTTGAATTTCGGCGCCGAAAATCGTCGAACGTCCGCTGACCACCTTGAATCCGTTGTAGTCCGGCGGATTGTGGCTGCCGGTGATCATGACCGCGCCGTCCGCATTCAGATGAAAGGTCGAATAGTACAGCAGCGGCGTCGGCACAACGCCGAGGTCGGTGACGTCGCAGCCGCTTTCCAGCAAGCCTTTACGGATGGCGTCTGCCAGGCGCGGCCCGCTCAGGCGGCAGTCGCGCCCTAGATTCACCTTCCGGCCCTTTTCGCGCTGGAGGTAGGTCCCGATGGCGCGTCCCAGCAGCTCAATGTCGGGACTGAGCAACTCCTGATCTGCGATCCCTCGGATATCGTATTCGCGGAAAATCGTGGGCTTGAGCATACTGCCAATTTAACGCAGGGCGCTCCACGGCCGCCCGTTGGCCACCTTTGAACAGCAAGGGTGGCCGCGTACGACGAATCGCAGCGGCCAGTCGGCGGCGTGGCGAATGCCGATGCGCGGTGTGACGTCGATTTCGATGGGAGGGGCGCCGCGCCATTCCCGTACCGTCAATTCGCCGGCCGTAAGGTCCGCCCGGTTCAGACGGCGCGTAATACCCAGCGCGATGGTGAGCTTGCCTGGGCCGGAAGCCAGGTCCTCGATGGAGCGGGCCTTGGGCCGGCGCTGGTGCATCAGTTCGATCCCGGTTAGCGGGTCCAGGGCGCGAATCAGGACGGCGCCGGGTGTGCCGTCAGCCTCGGTGACCGCATTCACGCACTCGTACATGCCGTAGATGAAATACACATAGGCGTGGCCGGGGGGGCCGAACATGACACGATTGCGGCCTTTCGGCCCGCGGTATGCGTGGGAGGCTCTGTCGTTCAAGCCAAGGTACGCTTCGGCTTCGACGATCATGCCGGCCGTGCGGCCGTGGACCAGGATCTTGCCAAGCAGTTCCCGCGCCACCTGTTCCGTAGGGCGGCCGAAGAAGCCGCGCGGCAGGACGGAAGACTCCGCCTCCAGGCGCTCAAAGGATAAGCGGTCCATCCAATTCGTTGAAACCTTCTGCGTTTTCATTCGACAATAGCAAAGTACCAAACTCATGCGCCTGTTCACTGGTATCGAATTACCCGCTGAAATCAAGACACGGCTCACCAGGTTGCTCGACACCTTGCGCCCGACGGCGCGGATCAAGTGGAGTCCGGTGGAGAACCTGCACATCACGACGAAGTTCATTGGGGAGTGGCCCGACGAGCGCGTCGATGAACTGGCCGCTGTCCTCAACGCACTCCCGCCGCGCCCGAAGCTCCACATTGCGGTGCGCAACCTCGGATGGTTTCCGAATCCAAGCCACCCGCGGGTATTCTGGGCAGGGGTGAACGCCGGCCCCGGTCTGGAGGAACTGGCGCGAGAGACGGAACGGAGCCTCGTGAGGTTAGGCGTTCCGGTGGAAGGCAGGCCTTTTTCGCCTCACCTGACGCTGGCGCGCATCAAGGACCCGGTTTCATTGACAGCGCTGCGAAACGCCGTCGATGCGATTGTCAATCCGGACTTCGGCCAGTTCATGGCCGGCGGCTTTTTTCTGTACCAGAGCATTTTGAAGCCGGGCGGTTCCGAATACCGCGCGATTGCCGAATTCCCATTAGAAAGACCATGATGCCTTCGTTCGTACTTCTGATAGCATATCTGCTCGGCGCTATCCCGTTCGGTTACCTGCTGGTGAAATGGAAGACCGGCCAGGATGTGCGTTCGAGCGGTAGCGGGAATATCGGCGCCACCAATGTCCTGCGCACCACGGGCCGCGCCGCCGGCATCGTCACGCTGCTGCTGGACATTGCCAAGGGTTCTGCGGCGGTGTGGATCGCCGCGCTACTGACGGGCTCCTCGCCCTTGTGGATGAGCCTGGCGGCGCTGGCCGTCATGGCCGGCCACGCGTTTCCCGTCTTTCTGAACTTTCGTGGCGGCAAGGCGGTAGCGAGCTTCATAGGCGCATTTTTGTATCTCGCGCCGCTGCCGCTACTGGCCGTGCTGGGGGTGTTCGTCGTCGTTGTAGCCGCGACGCGCTACATTTCGCTAGGTTCGATTTTGGCCTGCGGCACGTTCCCGCTGGCGGTCTGGCTGATCTCTCATCCGCCCTCGGCCGTTGTGTGGGCCGCAGCCATAGCCGGATTGTTCGTCATTGTGCGGCACCACGCGAATATCGCGCGGCTTGCGAAAGGCTGCGAGCATAAGTTTTCCTTCGGGAGCAAGAAATCTTGACCGTTCAACGTTACCAGGAACTCGCCGTTGTGGGAGCGGGTAGCTGGGGCACTGCCCTGGCGGTACTGCTGGCTCCGCGCTTCGAGCACGTGCGGCTGTGGGTGTATGAAGCCGACCTCGCCGGGCGGATGGCCGCCACGCGCGTGAACGACGTGTTTCTGCCCGATTCCACGCTGCCGGAAAACGTCCGGGTCTCGACCAGTTTTGAGGAAGTGCTTGCCGGCGCCCAGATCGTGCTGGGCGTGATGCCGTCGGCGCACGCGCGGCGCACTTACAAAGCCATGCTGCCGTTTCTCGATCCGGCCATGCTTTTTGTCAGCGCCACCAAGGGCATCGAGAACGGTACCCTGCTGCGGATGACGCAAGTGGTGGAGGAAGTGGCCGGCGCACGCTTTGCGCCGCGTGTTGGCGCGCTTTCCGGGCCCACCTTCGCCAAGGAGGTGGCGCGCGGGGAACCGGCGGCGGTGGCCATCGCCTCGACGGATCAGCGCCTAGCGAGCGACGTCCAGGCCGCATTCTCCGGCCCGAGTTTCCGCCTGTACACCAACAACGACATCGTTGGCGTAGAACTTGGCGCGGCGCTCAAGAACGTGATCGCCATCGGCGCCGGCATTTGCCACGGCCTGGGCCTTGGGAATAACACGATGGCGGCGCTCATTACGCGTGGCCTGGCCGAGATCACGCGCCTGGCTGTGGCGATGGGAGGACGGCCGAAGACGCTGGCCGGTCTTGCCGGTCTGGGCGATCTGGTACTCACCTGCACGGGGGCGCTCAGCCGCAACCGGCAGCTCGGTACGGAGCTTGCCAAAGGGCGCAAGCTCGACGAGATTCTCGCCTCAATGCGCATGGTGGCCGAAGGTGTCGAGACCACGACGGCGGCCGTGGATCTGGCGCGCCTGCATGGCGTAGAAATGCCGATCACCGAGCAGATGTACGCCATAATGAGACTGGGCCGGCCTCCGCGCGAGGCCATCCGGGAACTGATGGAACGCTCACTCAAAGGCGAGTAAGTCCTGGCCGGGTCTTGAGGTAGTTTCATGGGCTGTGGTAAACCGGCTCCGCAACCTTTTCGCGCCTTCCGGGTTAAAGAAGATATGGCCGCGATTGCCGTGGAGCGGGACGCTGAGCTCATGCTCCGGGCCAAGGACGGCGACGAGGCGAGTTTCGATGCGCTATTGGCGCGACAGCGCGGGCCCGTCCTCCACTTCCTGTACCGCATGGTGGGCAACCAAGCTGTGGCCGAGGAACTCGCCCAGGAGGTTTTCCTGAGAGTCTACCGGGCCAGGACGGCTTATGAGCCTTCCGCGAAGTTCACTACCTGGCTGTTTCGCATCGCCACGCACGTCGCGCTGAATCACTTGCGGGACCGCAAGGGCGAACGAGGCATGGAAAGCCTGGACGTGGAAGCCTATGAGGCGAAACCCCGCCAGGTGCCCGACCCGCGTCCTAACGTCGAGCAGGAGATGCTGCGCGAGGTCCGGCTCGACCGCGTCCGCGAAGCGATCCAGAATTTGCCCGGCAGGCAGCGCGCCGCCGTGCTGATGCACAAGTACCAAGAGATGGGGTACGCGCAGATCGCCGCCGCTCTCGGTTGTTCGGAGCCGGCCGTGAAGTCGCTGCTGTTCCGCGCATACGAGTACTTGCGCGGGCGGCTGGCGGATTGTGTATAAGGAGAAACGAAAGTGGAATGTCCAGCTAAAGCGCGGGAAAGTTCGCAGGTCCTGATCGACTACTGCGCCGGCACGCTGGATGTGGCTGCGGTGGCCGAGGTGGAGCGGCATCTGGAACAATGCCCGGCATGCCGCGAATTCTGCCAGACGCAGGCCATGGTCTGGTCGGCGCTGGACGATTGGAAGGCTGAACCGGTCTCGGCGAGCTTTGATGCGCGTCTCGGTGCGCGCCTCGATCAGACGGGCCGGGCCGTCTGGTGGGCGTGCATCTGGCGTCCTGCCGTTCCACTTGCCGCCGCGGCCGTGGTGATTGCCGCCGTGCTGCTGTTGCGCGTTCCGGAAGGTAAGAACCCCGCCGTCGTGGTGAGGAAAGCCGACACGGTCGATATCGACCAGGTGGAAAAGACGCTGGACGATATCGATATGTTGAAGCAGCTGTATCTGGCGCCTCCAGAGGCGGCTGCTGGAGCCGAGCAACTATGACCTTTGGTCCCAGATCGCTTACGTTACTGCTGCTGGCGGTGACGGCCAGGGGCCTGTTCGCCCAGCCCAGCCGGACTGGTGGACGGCATCGGGAACCGCTCCCGGCCATCGAGCGGCTGCTGGACATGTCTCCGGAAGATCGCGCCAAAGTGCTGGAGCGGCTGCCTCCGTGGCGCCGCAAGCGCCTGGAAGAGCGCCTGGAGCGGTTCCAGCAGCTCAGCCCGGAGCAGCGCGGGCGCCTCAGGGAACGCTACGAAGCTTTCCGCAAAATGCCTCCCGCCCAGCAGGAGGCGCTCCGGGGGCTGTCGCGGCGGTTGGCGGAGGTCTCTCCTCCCAGGCGGCTCCAGTTGCGCCGCCAGGCTTTTCGCTTGAGCAGAATGACGCCCGGCGAGCGGCAAACGCGCATGGCGAGCCCCTGGTTCGTGGAACGTTATAACCCTGCGGAGCGGGAATTGATCGCCGACATGGTGCGCATACTGCCGGGGATCAAGTAACGCTCCTCAGCGCTCCAGCAGCTTGCGTCCCGTGCGGTTTTCTACTGAGATGCGATAGTTCGCGGGCGAGTCGAGGTGATACATGACCTCGTCGCCCTCTCTCCACCAGCGCAAGGATAAGCCGCCGTCGGCGAGCGGAATGCGGCCTTCGCACCAGTTCAAGTCGGAACTCGGTATGCACAGCACGATCCGTTTGACCGCGGGATCCACGCTATAGATACCCAGCACGTCGCGGTACAGCACCTTCACCGCGTGCGACGCGAAGCCGTGATTGCAGCTCGCATAAGCTCCGTCATTCTCCCACAATGTTCCCGTGCGGTCCACCATGTAAAGCTGATAACCGACCGATTCGTCCAGGATCTGCTGCCCCAACCCGCGCCGCGAGAGCAACTCCAGGCGGAGCACGTTTCCGATGAAGGAATTGGCGGCGTGAATCTCCTTAAATGCGCCGGTCTTCTTGCGATCCGGACCGAATCTGCGCTCGAGCTTTTGCCAGAGCGCGGCGTGCGTTTCCGGGGTGGCCACACCGAAGTAGAAGGCAAAGTACTGGCAGACTTCGCTGCGGTTGCGCGTGACCTCCAGGCGCCCCTCCTTGCGGACCGCGTTATCCACGAAGAATTCCCCGTCGAAGGACTGCTTGCGGATGACATCGCGAATGGAGGCGGCCTGCGCGCTCAGCTCAGGCTTGGCGTACATGCGGCCGGCTGCGTCGAGCGCGGCGGCGTAAAGCATGTTGCTCGGATAGTTCACGTCCTGGGTGAACTTGTTCGCTTCGGACCACTCGACGAAGACCCAGCGCTGCAGCTTCTCAAGTAGTCCGTCCTGGTTCCGGAACGGCTTGAAGTAATCGAACAGCGCCATCACCTTGGGCTGTAGCGCGTCCACCATTTGCCGGTCGCCGGAACGCTCCAGGTACTCCTCGAGTTGGACCACGAACCAGAGCGACCAGTTGGGGATGAAATTGCCGTTGGGATGGTCCGCCGGATAGCACATAGGCAACATCCCCTTGGGCAAGGCGGCGAACTCTTTCGGCAGGAGGAAATTCTCCAGGAAATTGCGCTCGACGGCGGTGTCTCCGCTGAGTAGCGGCGCGACTCGAGCCGTAAAGTAGCTGTCGCACAGCCAGCCGGCGCGCTCGCGCGAGGGGCAATCCATGAAGACGTCGAGCGCATTCTGCCTGAACGTTTCGCGCCCGGCTGCGAACAGCCGGTTCAGCCGGGCGTCGCTCGAAGCAAAGTGCGCGTCGTAGACCTGTGGGTTGGCATAGTCTCTCAAGTAGATACGCGAAACGTCCGCGGCGCCTTCGGTGACCAGCATCTTCATGTAGCGCATGGTGTACGGTTCGAAGGATTCCACCTCGTAAGACCCTGGTTGAAGGTCGTAGGTGACTGCGTTCACGCAGCCCAGCCGCCTGAAATTGACATCGCCGTCGCTGAGGATCTCGTCGAATACCATGTAAATGCGTGTGGGCGCGGTGCACTCGATGGTGGCGCCGAGAAAGCCGGTGAAGTTGGTGCCGAAGTCCACGATGCGATACGTGTTCCTGCCGAGGTGCAGTTTGCCGCTCCACTCGATAGGCGACTCTGCCGCGCCGCCCGCGTGCGAGCGGATCTTCTGAAGCTCGATCGACGGGATGATCTCGAGCTCTGCTTCCTTGTAGCCGGCGAGATTGGGTCCGATGTTTGTGAGCGCCCGATCGCGCCAGAACTTCGCCGGCGTGATGCCCGTTTCGAGTGTGCCTTCACCCACCTCGCGCCGTGCGGGCAGCAACTGGAAACGCGGGTAAGGCACGCCGCGCCGGAGCAGTTGACGCACCGGCTGCACCGCGAGCACTACTGAGTTAGTTCCCGGCTCGGTGCGCCACGCGTTCCAGCCGGGCTTCAAGCGGTAAACTTCGGAAAACGGCCGCTGGAAACTGTAACGTTGGGCCTTCTGCACGCGCTCGGGGAGCACGCGAGCCACAAACTTCGCGCCTCCGCCGCCCGTCGAGGCCAGCACCTTGCCGTTCGAGACGATCTCAGCCTGCAGGAATGAAGGCTGGTCCTGCGTGTAATAGCTGTTGACGTTGTAGCCGGCGACCTCCACTGCGGCGATGTTCACACCATCTTTCAGCAGGTGAGTCACGTCCCACGCGTCGATGCGAAACCAACCGTAAGGGCCCCGTGCAGGCCCGTAGCCGGCAAACGTACCGTTCACGTAAAGCCTGTAAAGCGTGGACGCGGTGAGGCTGATGGTGACCTTCGCCTCACGGGGGGCGCGGAAAGCGGCCTGGAAACCGACCGTCAGGTTCATCTCTTTCTCGCGGCCTTTGGGCCAAACCGGCTTGGCCGATCGGAACGCCGCCGGCGCACCCGCGGCAAGGGCGGCGAACAATAGCGTCGACGACACGAATAGTGTGAGTTTGTGCATGATGATCGCTATTACCGTTGTATACGCCCGGAGCCGCTGCCGCCAAGCAGTGCCAGCACCTCGGCCCGCGAAACGTGGTTGAAATCGCCGTGAATGGAGTGCTTCAGGCAGGACGCGGCCGCGGCGAATTCGACGGTCTCCTGGCAACTCATGCCGCTCAACAGACCGTAGATCAGGCCGCCGGAGAATGAGTCGCCGCCGCCCACGCGGTCCACAATCCAGATGCGGTACTTGCGACTGAGATAACACTGGCTGCCGTCGGAAAGCAGGCACGACCAGCCGTTTTCGGAAGCCGAGATGCTCTCGCGCAAGGTTGTTGCCACGTACTTGAAGCCGAACCGGCGGTGCAGTTCCCCGGCGACCTCCTTGTATCGCTCCGCGTCCAGCGATCCGGCGGCCACGTCCACGCCCTTGGCCTCGACGCCCAGCACGATGGCGGAGTCCTCCTCGTTTCCGATGAGGACATCCACGTACTGCATCAGCTCGGTCATGGTCCGGCGCGCTTTCTCGGGCGGCCACAGCTTGCGGCGATAGTTCAGGTCGCAACTCACCGTCAAGCCGTGCTTGCGGGCTGTTTGGCAGGCTTCCAGCGTGGTTGCCGCCATCGAGTCGCTCAGGGCCGGCGCCGTGCCGGACCAGTGAAACCAATGCTTGCCGACGAAGATTTCGTCCCAGTTGACCTGGCCCGGACTCAGTTGCGTGATCGAGCTGCCCGCGCGGTCGTAAATGACTTTCGAAGGGCGCTGAGAGGCTCCCGTTTCCAAGTAAAACGTCCCCAACCGCGGGCCGCGCCGGAGCACGTAATCCGTGTTCACGCCGAACTGGCGCACATAGTTGATGCAGGCCTGCCCGATTTCCGTGTCCGGCACCACCGAAACAACGAACGCGTCGAGGCCGAAGTTCGCGAGCGACACCGCGGCGTTGGCTTCCGCACCGGTGTAACCCACCTCGAACTCGCGGCTTTGCACAAACCGCTCATAGCGCTTGGTAGCCAGGCGCATCAACAACTCGCCGAAGAACACCGCCTTTTTCGATGTGTTCATCCCGTCCTCTCTGTACTCACTTCTTCTTGGCGGCCTGTACGAGGGCCAGGAAATCGGCGGCGTTCTTGGTGATGGTGGCGAAATCCCGGGCGGCGATCAGCGGCTTGCCGACCAGTTCGCCGCCGACGCCAACGGCGCAGGCCCCGGCTTTGATGAACGCCGGAGCCGTTTCACGGTTGACCGCGCCAGTGGGCATGATCTCGATGTGCGGAAACGGTCCCTTGAGGTCCTTGAAGAACTGCGGGCCGCCGACGCCGGCGGGAAAGATCTTAACGACGTCCGCCCCCGCCTCCCAGGCGTTGAGCACTTCGGTGGGTGTCATGGCGCCCGGCATCACGGCCACGCTGTAACGCCTGCACAGTGCGACGACGTCGGGACGAAACACCGGCGAGACCACGTAGTTAGCCCCGGCGAGGATCGCCTGGCGCGCGGTCTCCGAGTCCAGCACCGTCCCCGCGCCGATGTACACGCCGTCGTGCTGAAGCGCCGCCGTGGCTCTTTCGATGACCGCGATCGCGCCCGGCACCGTCATGGTGATTTCGATGAACTGAACGCCGCCCTGGCGGAGTGCCCGGCCGACGTCCACAAGATCCTCAGCCTTGTCGGCGCGGATGACCGCCACAACCCCGGTATCCTTGAGCGCCTGCAGTGTCTGCTGCCTGTCTGCCATGGAATTGTCCTCCAATCCACCGCATCCTTTGCTCGCGGCTACGTGAAAGGCAGAATACTCAGACCGAACGTCAGACTCAGCGTGGAACTTCGAGCGGCCACAACGAACCGGCGTTGAAGCCGCCGTCCACACTGAGTACGACGCCGGTAACGAAGTCGCTGGCCGCGCTGGCCAGGAAGAACGCCGCGCCCAACAAATCATCCGGCGTGCCGAGCCGCGTGGCCGGCGTGCGCGCTTCCACCCATCCCCGCATGGCCGGGTTTTCCCAGAGCTTGCGGTTCAGGTCGGTGACAATGAAGCCAGGCGCGATGGCGTTCACCTGCACGTTATACGGGGCCCACTCGACAGCCAGCGCGCGTGTCATCGAACCAATGGCGCCCTTACTGGTGCCGTACGCCGAGACGCCCTGGACGCTTTGCGTGGTGTGCAGGCTGGCGACGTTCACGATCTTACCCGAGCGCTGTTTCACCATCACGCGGCCCGACGCGCTGGCCATGAAATAATTGCCGCGCACGTTCACCGCCATGATCTCGTCAAACTTGGCGGCGGGGAACGTTTCGGCGGCGTGCCGGTAGTTGATGCCCGCCACGTTGAACAACACGTCCAGGCGGCCATGCCGGGCCACGATGCCGGCTACGGTGCGCTCGATGGCGTCCTGATTGGTGACGTCGCAGACTTCGTATTCGAGGCCCGTGGCTTTGAGGGCGTGCTCGCTGCGCGCGCTCACCACCACCTTGGCTCCGGCTTCGTGAAACGCCAACGCGATGGTCCGGCCGATGCCGCGCGAACCGCCGCTGACGTGGACCACCTTGTCTTTGACAGAAAAGAGATCCGGGTTCATGTCGAAATCATAACCTTGATGGCCTTCTCCTTGCCGTCGATGAGACTGAGCAGCAGGGCGGGTGCCTCGTCGAGCGTCACGCGGTGAGTGATGATGTCGGTGAGCCGCAGCTTGCCTTCGGCGACCAGACGGATGGCCACGTCGAAGTTCGCATCGTAGAGTCGGCTGGTGGCCAGCGTCACGTCCTTCGAGAATGCCACCTTCAACGGATAGTTGATGTCGCCGGCGGGCACGCCGTAGACGACGATGCGGCCGCCGCGCACGCACGCGGCCAGCGCTTTGTTGACGGTGTCGTTGGTGCCGACGCCGTCGATCACCATGTCGAACTGTTTTTCCAGGCGGCCCGCCGGATATTCCTCGCGCACGTCGATAGCTTCATCCACGCCGAGCGAGCGGGCCAGAGCGAGACGTTCGGGTGAAATGTCGGTCACGACGACCTGTCCAGCGCCGAGGGTGCGCGCCACCTGGATCAGGACGAGGCCGATGTTGCCCGCGCCGAACACCAGCACGCGATCGCCGCCGCGGGGCTTCCCGAGTTGAAACGCGCGCACGGCCACCGCCACCGGCTCCACCATCGCGGCGGTCTCGAAGTCCATCGTGTCCGTCATGCGGCGCAGCATGTAGTCTTCGACTACCACCTCCTCGGCATAGGCGCCGTTACGCGACACCACGCCGAGCACCTCGGTCGAATCGCTGTGATGCACCTCGCCGCGCGCGAAAGCCTCCTCGTCGCGCCGGCACAGGATGGGATGGAGCAGTACGCGCTCCCCGGGTTGCCAGCCTTGTGCCGCCGATTCCAGGATCTCGCCGCTGGCTTCATGTCCGACTACGATGGGAAACCGCGTGAACGGCAGCTTGCCGGCGATGCTTGAATAGTCCGAACCGCAGACGCCGACCTTGCGCACCCGCACGCGCACCTGTCCGCCCGCCAACTCGGGCCGCGGAAGATCGGTAAGGTGAAGCTCTTTGGGCGCGGTGAGCAGAATCGCTTTCATAGCCCCTCATGCCTCCACGGAAATATTAGCAGCTCGCGCTTTGCGGCCCGCTACGCCGCCGCTTTCGGTTTTCTTCGCTTGGCCGCGAACAGGCGGACGATGCGGCGCTGCAATTCCTTGAAGATCTGGTCGGGCGGCTTGCTTGCGTCGATCACCTCGAAACCGTACCGCTTCTCCATGCGGTCCAGGGAGCGAATCAAGCGGCTCTGGTAGCGGACGAAGCTCTCATACATGTCGCGGCCGAAGCGCATGTCCATGCCGCTTTCCCAGAAATCGAAGCTGCCGCGGCCGACCACGACGCGCGAAACCAGATCCTTTACGTCGGCGCGCAGGTAGTAGACCGCGTGCGGAACTAGCGCAAAGCCGGAGACCTGCTCGATCCAGCGGCGGTCTTCGTTGCGCGCGGCGGCGCGGGCCATGATCGAAAAAATATACCGGTCGATCAGCACCACGAAGCCGGCGCGCAGAGCGGGGATAATCTCGTTTTCCAGGCGGTCGGCGAAATCGGTGGCGTAGTAAAGCGTCATTGTGATGGGGCCCAGCGTGTTGCCTTCCTTGGCCTGCTGGATACCCTTTCCGGCCAGCGCCGAGCGCGCCATGCCGCTGTCCAGCACGGCGTGGCCCTGCGCCTCCAGCCATGTGCGCAAGGCGGAGATTTGCGTTGTGCGGCCCACCGCGTCCGGCCCTTCGATGACGATGAGCTTGCCCTGCAGTTCGGCCGTGTCGACGCCCGGCAGCGGATCACCATAGAACTCAAGCGGACGCTTTGTCGGCACCATCGTCTCCCTCCCTGGTTCGCAAAACGCCACTGCGCAAGCTGTCGCCCAACTCGCGCAGCACGATTTCCCGCATCTCGCGCTGCTGCTGTTCGATGCTGCCGGTGGCGTCGATCACGTGGAAGCCCATCTCGGCGGCCATCGACTCGTACTCCTCCAGGATGCGTCCCTGGAACAACCGGAAGCTTTCTTCGATGTTCCGGCTCAGGCCCAGGTCCATGCCTGCTTCGTAGTACTTGATCTCGGCTCGCCCGCCCAGGATGCGGCCCAGGGCCACGTCCAGAGGCACGCGGAAATAGAACGCCAGGTTCGGCCGCACGGCGAAGCGGTAGAGGTTCCGCACCCAGCGGCGGCTGACGCCGCGGACGGTATCGCGCGCGAAGGCGGTGTACGCGTAACGGTCGGCGCACACCAAGGCGCCCGCCTTGAGCATTGGAGTGATGTAACGCTCCAGGCGGTCGGCGAAATCGGTGGCGTGAATCAAGCTGAATGTAGTGGGAGTGAACATCTGCTTCTTCTTGCCGCGCCGCGTGGTTTCTCGGACCAGAGGCGAGGAGTTCCACTCGCTGAACGCGACGGCGATACCCTGCGCCCGCAGCCAGTGGCTCAGAAGCGAGAGTTGGGTGGATTTCCCAGATCCGTCGATGCCCTCCACGATGATCAGCTTGCCCTTGTAACGGTTAGGGGCGAGTATTGACATAGAGTTAGCGATCCCGCAGGGCTTATTATAGCCCTATGCCCCGTTACGCCGCCGTTGACATCGGCAGCAACTCTGTCCGCATGCTGGCGGCGGAGGTGCTCCCCGGTGCCGCGCCGCGCGTGCTGGCTGCCGAGAGGCAGGTGACACGCCTGGGGGAGGGCGTCTTCCTCAACGGCTTGATCAGCCAGGAGTCCATGGACCTCACCTGCCAGGTTCTGCGCCGGTTCGCCGCCGCTTACGGCAAGTTTGAACCTGCCGGCATCCGGGCCGTGGCTACCAGCGCCGTGCGCGACGCTGGCAACCAGCGGCTATTTCTCGAAGCCGCATCCCAAGCGCTGGGTACAAGCGTCGAGATCATTTCCGGGCAGGAAGAATCGCGGCTGATCCATATGGGCGTGCATTCGCGCTGGCCCCATCCAAAGCAGAGGATCCTGATTGTCGACGTCGGCGGCGGGAGCGCCGAGTTTATCCTCGGCGAGAGCGGACGCTTGGCGGCGGCCTACTCGAAGCCGCTCGGCGCTGTGCGTTTGATGGAGGTCTTCATTAAGCATGATCCGCCCACCGCCGAGGAACTGCACCGGCTGGAGCAGTTCATCGAGGAGAAGTTGGCGGCCACCGCGACCGGCTCGGGTTCCCGGCGATGGGACCGCGCCATTGCCACGAGCGCGACCGCGGCGGCCGTGGTGTGTGCCGTACATGGTGTGGCGCGAATGCGCCGTGACTCGGCCGACCGTCTGCGTGTCACGGCGGCACAGTTGCGCGCCTTCTACCGCCGCGTGGCGAAATGCGATCTCGCCGCACGGCGCAAGATCGCTGGCGTGGGGCCGCGCCGGGCCGAGATTATCATCCCGGGCGCCGCCGTGTTGCGTGTGGCGATGGATCGTTTCCGGTTGCCATCGCTCTATTACTCGAGCGCAGGCCTGCGGGACGGAATCATTGCCGACCTCGCCGCGCGGGGCGTGGGCATGGAACTCTCCCGCCTGGGCCGGGAGCAGCGCGCCGTAGTAGAACAGATGGCGCGCCGCTTCGGTGTCGATGTGCGGCACGCGCGCAAGGTCGCCGCCCTGGGGCATACACTGTTCGTGGCCCTTCACCGGCAGCATGGTCAGGCGCTGGCTATGGGACGGCTGCTCGAAGCCGCCGCCTACCTGCACGACACCGGGCACCTCATCAGCGATAACGGCCATCACAAACACTCCGCTTATATGGTGGCCAATTCCGACATGCCTGGCTTCACCAACCGTGAGCGCATGGTGGTCGCGATGCTGTGCCGTTACCATCGCAAAAGTATGCCGTCGCCGCGGCACGAGGCCTTCCAGTCTCTGTCCGCCGATGAAAAGCGCACTGTGATGATGTTGATTCCGATCCTCCGCTTGGCCGACAACCTGGACCGCAGTCACGACCAGCGCGTCGAGGGTGTGGTCTGCCGCATTCAAGAATCCGGCGTGGTGTTGAACCTGCGGTCGGCCGCGGACACGGATCTCGAAATCTGGGCCGGCGAAAGCGTGGGTGAAGTTTTCCGGCAGGTTTACGGTCTTTCGCTTACCCTGGTGAAGACAAGGCGGTAGACTGGGAGCACAACGATGCGCAGGTACGCCGCGGAACAGATCGCGGGTGGTCTCACGCGCCTGGCGTTTGAAGTGCGCCGTGCAGCCCGCAACCGCCGTCCCGACGACGTTCACGACCTCCGCGTGGCGATCCGCCGCTTTAACGAGTGCCTGTGCGTGTTTCGGAAGTACATTCCATCAGGCGCGGCCAAGAAGTGCCGCCGCCGCTTGCGGCGCACTATGGATCTGGCTGCCGTGGTGCGCAATCACGACATCACTGTCGAGCTTCTGAGTCTTGCCGGAGTGGGACAACGCTCCGCTTTGTTCGCCTGGCTTGCCGGCGAGCGCGGCAAGGCAATGGAAGCTCTGTCGGATGAACTCAGCCGCCTCAACCGGCGCGACTTTTCCCGCCGCTGGCGGGAATCGTTGGAGCTTTCCGCAACTGAGGGGGGCAGCGATTCGGCGGCAGATTTCGACGCCGCAGCCAGCTACGCCTCGAAGACATTGCCGGCAATGGCGAGGAAGTTCTTCAAGCGCGGACGGCGGGCGGCTCGCGCCGGCGAAAGCCGTGACGCGTTGCACCAGTTCCGCTTGGCCAGCAAGCGCTTCCGCTACAGCGTCGAGTTGTTCCGGCCGGTTTACGGGCCGGGACTCGTGGAGCGCCTCAGCGCATTGCGCACCGTGCAACAGCACCTGGGCGGGGTGACCGACTGCGCGAGCGCCTGTGAACTGCTCGACGGCGCACCGGCAGGCTCCCTGCGTTCCGCCGCGGCGGCCAAGCGCCGCATCGAAGCCCTTGGCGAACGCCGTCTGCGGGCCTTCCGCCAGTGCTGGAAAAGATCGTTCGATTCTCCTTCGGTCCAAAGCAACTGGACAGCCTACCTCAGCCGTTTCGCTGGCCGCAGGAAGGTCTCGCGTCGTTCATAATTGAACGGTGACCCTGAGATCCGCGTTCCTGCTTTTCGCGGCCGCGTTGGCTTCTGCCGCCGAGCCGCCTGTTTTCCTGCTGCATCAGATCGGGACAGACCGTTCCGAAGGAGTCGCCGTCTTCGACGTCGATCGCGATGGCAAGCTCGATGTGACGAGCGGCGCCTATTGGTACAAAGCGCCGGACTGGCGGCGCACGGAGTTCCGCGAAGCCAAGATCTCGGGCGAGTTCATCTCCAACTGCGGCGAATTCGCCATCGACGTCAACCGTGATGGCTATCCCGACATCGTGGCTTCCGGCTGGATGGACGACGGAATCTTCTATTTCGAGAACCCGAAGAAACCCGGCGTCATGTGGACCAGGACACAGATCACGCCTTCAAAGCAGACCGAAGGGCTGATTTCGGTGGACGTGGACGGCGACGGCACGCCCGATGTGATCCCGACTCACTGGACCTCGCAGCCGGTATTCTGGCTGCATGTAGCCGGAGGCAAGATCACCAAGCGTCCTGTGGGCGATGCCGGAAGCGGGCACGGCGTCGGTTTCGGCGATGTGGACGGGGATGGCAAGCCCGATATCATCACTCCCCACGGTTACTACCGGCAGGTGGATCTGGCCAAGGATAAATGGGAGTGGCGTCCGGAATTCGATCTCAAGGAAACGGGCATCGCTATCTACGCCTTCGATTTCAATGCCGACGGACGGCCGGACATCCTCTATTCCTCGGGTCACTCATACGGGCTTTTCTGGCTCGAACAGCGCAAGGCGAAAGGCGGGAAGCGAGCCTGGGTGAAGCACGGCATCGACCTTTCGTTTTCGCAGGTGCACAACGTGAAGATGGTGGATCTGGACGGCGATGGCAAGCTCGAAATCCTGGCCGGCAAGCGCTACCGCGGCCACAATGAGTCCGACCCGGGTTCGTTCGACCCACTGGCCATTTACTACTACAAGGTGAAGCCCGGCAAGACTCCGGTGTTCGAGCGCCATCCGGTTGCCTACAATTCGATCGCGGGCGCCGGAACGCAGTTCGTCGTGATCGACCTGGACGGCGACGGCGACCTTGACATTGTCTGCGCGGGCAAAACCGGCCAGTACTGGTTCGAAAACCTGACGATCAACTATGTGCCCTGGCAGAAACGCGACATCCTCTTCAACCGCTATCCGTCGCATCTATAGCGCGCAGGGACTGCGTTTCGATGTGCAGATCCTGCGCGGCGGTGATCCCCGCTTCTGAGCTAAGTGATTGGTTTAGTGAGGGATGGCGATTGGTGGTGTGTGTGCTTTCTTGTCTGGCAAGGCCAGAAGGAGGCCACGCAGATGAAAAAGATGATCGCAATTGCAGCTTTAACGCTGATGACGGGTTCGATGTTCGCTTACAACGGTCCGCGCTACGGTCAGAACGGCGGCTCGTGCCCCAATGGAAACACTGGCCAGCAGCAAGGCCAGCGCAACGGCAAGAAGATTGGTCCGCAGGACGGCAGCGGCCCACTGCACACGCCGGGGACCGGCGGCGGTTCGGGAGCGGGACAGCGCCGCGGCAGACGTTAGCACTTTTCCAGGATGAACCGAGGGGCGGAATACAGCCGCCCCTTGCTCCGTGTGTCAAGGCAAAGTAGAAACTTCCGGTTCCGAGCAAAGTAGAAAGTTCCGGTTTT
>CAYLLB010000017.1:0-97722 GCA_964384215.1 uncultured Solibacteraceae bacterium
GGATTCGAACCCACGACCCCGGCGTTGCGAACGCCGTGCTCTCCCAGCTGAGCTACTCGCCCACGTTAACACTCTCAATATAACACGCCGGCTTGAAGCGGTAAAATGAATCAGATGCCGGAAATCACCATTCAGGAGCAGTTGGCCAAGATGCGCCGGGACTGGGACGACCGTGCGCGGGAAAACGCCCGGCACTACGTCGAAAGCTCCCGAACAGATTGGTCCGATGAGGAGTTCTTCAAGTCCGGCGAGTGCACCGTGGCTGGTGAAATCCTCACCGACATGATCAACATTTGCCAGGGCTTGCACCCCCAGCAGATGAAGGTCCTCGAAATCGGCTGTGGCGCAGGCCGGGTGACGCGCGCCCTTGCCCGCTTGTTCGGCGAAGTGCATGCCGTCGACGTGAGCGCGGAGATGATCAAACAGGCCCGGCGCAACCTTGCGGGTTTCGCCAATGTGCACCTTTACCTCAACAACGGCATGGACCTCAGCCCGTTGCCGCCAATCGAATTCGACTTCGCTTTCTCCAGCATCGTCTTCCAGCACATCCCCAGCTACGAAGTTATTGAGAGCTACGTGCGCGAGGTGCACAGGTTGCTGCGGCCCGGTGCGCTGTTCAAGTTCCAGGTCCAGGGCGGATTGTCCGAGCAGAGTCTTCCCGACGATACTTGGGTGGGCGTTTCTTACACCGATGAACAGGCCGTGGCCTTAGCTGAACGCTGTGGCTTTGAACCTCGTTATCGCGTGGGCGCAGGGGAACAGTACTTCTGGCTGTGGTTTTTCAAACGCTCCTGAGAGCCCAGCCGCCGCGGGTCGCTGCGTTACCTAGCAAGGCTGCGAACGGCGTTACCGCATTAATCCGGTCAGGCAGACTACCTTCGAGAAGATGCCGCTCACGGCGGGCATCACTTGGGGAGGGAGAAAGCCCGCCACGACAACTGCCACTGTTGCGGCCATGAGGGCATACTCGATCATGTCCTGGCCTTGGCAGCACCGGGCCAGCCGGGTTGCCCAAAACAATAAGCTGTTCACTGACCAAGTCATAGGCCAGCGCCTCCTTCACGAATCCCTACTCCTCCATCCTGGCCGTTGTTGGACGTCCGGGCAAGCCGTAGATACGCGTAGAGAGGCGCGGCCAAACTACTTAGTGTTCCCTACTGTATGAGTCCTAGTCGTGCCGGGTACCGGAGCACCGTGTAGCCCTGAAGCGCAATGCTCTCGGTGGTCTGTCCGGCCATGCGCCCCAAGAAACTGATGGTCAAATCCGTGTCGATTCCGTCCGAAGCACTGCCAGCAGCCGCCAGAAAGCCCAGAAGAGTACCCCAGCTCTGCACCGACCACGCGGCACCTCCAACGGCAAGCGCAGCTTCTCCCTTCAACGTGGCGGCGTGGTCGGATGCGGATGCGGCCCGAGTTGCCAGCGTCGAGCCCCCCCATTTCACCTCGAAACTGAACCCCACACCGCTCCCGGCGTGCGCATAGTCGGCCCGGATCTCCACCCGGTCGCCGGCTTGCAGTGTGCCCGCGGGAATCGTACAGGCGCCCAGGGCGGTGGCAACGGTGGCGCTCGTCGCAACGCCTTGGCCTCCGCACAGAACCTGTGCGGCCGGCGCCACGCTGTTCAGATACGCAAGCGAGGCCGTCGCGCCCACCCGATAAGACGCCAACAGCGTGTCTCCGCTTTGCGGGATCGCCGCGGAAACGAACCTGATGCTGGTCCCGGTGATGCTGTAATCGAAGCCGGGTTTCTGGAGAACACCGTTGCGGTAGAGCGACAGGCTGCCGGCCGGGTCCGGCGCGTTCAATAGCGTGAATGTGGCGTTGACACCGTTCACCGGTCCCGATGGAACCTCTCCGTCGATGAAGGCGGGCGATGTGCTGCACGGCCCCGAGGTGCCGTCTACGTGTACGCAACTAGCGCCGTCGCCGGACACCGACTCCAGTTCTCCTTTTGAGTTGATCGCCACGGCTCGCGAACTGGTGAACACCGGCGACTTGACCGGCCGCGAAGCCATTTCCGCCATCAGGCCGATGACATCGCTCATTTGCACCTCGGTGCTCACCTGGCCCGGCAACACTTCCTCGCCGGTTGCATCCAGCGCGCGCACGTCGCTCAGCCGCAGGACCGTCGAACTGGGCGGCACGTGCCAGATTTCTTCGAACTGCACGCGGCCATCGCTGTTGTAACGCACGTTGTAGTACGCCGAGCTGGCGGCATTGGTGGTGGGAACCAATTGCACTTTCAGGCTTCCATTGATGATCTGGACCGTCAGGCTCTGCGTCATGATCGCCGATGAGTCCGCGGCTTCAAAGCTCTTCCACTCGATAAACGCGGTGCCGTGGAAGCGCGAGCCGTCCGCCTTATAGAGAACGTCTTGAATCGTAGTCAGTGGCGGGGTTCCGCGAAGGCTCCCGCAAATCATGATCGTCAGGGCAGCGAACCGGGCTATCCGCCGCGGTTGAAATCCATTCATAACCAGCCTCCAAAGAAAATAGCCGGCGCGCGTGGCGCAGTGTCAGCTACAGTCTATGCACGCCGATCCGGCGTTAAGGGAGGCTGCTTTCGTCCTGGTGCGTGCTAACGCACGGAGCCTCAATCAGTTGACGATCGCGAAATTTCTTTCTGTGGCGTGTGAACGCAAAACAGGGCGCCGCTATTTCAATTCGCCCTTGGTGATCCGCTCGGCGTTCAAATAAGGGCGCAGAGCTTCCGGAATGACCACGCTGCCGTCGGCCTGCTGGTAATTCTCCACTACCGCCACCCACGTGCGACCCACCGCCAGGCCGCTGCCGTTCAGTGTGTGCACGAACTCGGCCTTCTTGCCCGCCTTCATGCGGATATTGGCCCGCCGCGCCTGGAACGCTTCGAAGTTCGAGCAGGAGCTGATCTCCTTGTAGGCGCTCTGTCCCGGCAGCCACACTTCGAGGTCGTAGGTCTTGGCCGAAGAGAACCCCAGGTCGCCGGTGCAGAGCGCCACCGTGCGATACGGCAGCCCCAGCTTCTGCAAGATGCTCTCCGCGTCGGAGGTCAGCTTCTCCAACTCGTCGTAGCTCTGGTCCGGCTGCACGAACTTCACCAGTTCCACCTTCTGAAACTGGTGCTGGCGGATGATGCCGCGTACGTCGCGGCCGTACGAGCCGGCCTCGCTGCGGAAGCACGGCGTGTAAGCGCACAATCGTATAGGCAGCCGGTTCGCATCAAGCGTCTCGCCGCGGTAGAGGTTTGTCACCGGGACTTCGGCCGTAGGCGCCAGCCAGAAATCGTAGCCTTCGCACTTGAACAGGTCTTCCTTGAACTTCGGAAGCTGGCCCGTTCCAAAAAGGCTGTCGGAGTTCACCATGAACGGCGGCAGCACTTCCGTGTAGCCGTGCTCGCGCGTGTGCGTGTCGAGCATGAAATTAATCAACGCGCGCTCGAGTTTCGCACCCAAATCGTAGTAGACGGCGAACCGCGCCCCGGTAATTTTCGCGGCCCGTTCCAGGTCGAGTACGCCGAGCGCCGGCCCCAGGTCCCAATGCGCCTGCGGCTGAAACGCGAACTCTGGTGGTTTGCCCCATCGGCGCACCTCCACGTTCTCTTCCTCGTTGCGCCCGATGGGCACGGACTCGTGCGGCACGTTCGGAATCCCGGCCAAGTGCAGCCGGAACTCATCGTCGAGCGCTTTCAATTGCTCGTCGAGCGCGGAAATCCGGTCGCCGATTTCGCGTACCTTCTGCTGCCGCTCACTCGTGTCGGCCCCCTGCTTCCGCAGTTTGCTAATCTCCGTGCTCTCGCTGTTGCGCAACGCCCGCAGTTGCTCGGTTTCGGTTACCGCTGCGCGACGGCGGCTGTCGAGCTCGCGAAAATCGTTCAGATCCAGGGTGAATCCGCGCGTGGCCAGTCGCGCCGCGAACTCATCCAAATGATTGCGGAATGTCGACAGATCGTGCATGGCTGAAAAAAGGTGGGTGAAGTAGTTAGGATAGCTCTCTTCTAGCTTCCCGCGCACTGGGCTACACTTTAATCGGAGATCCGAGCATGGCCGTCGGCATCACGACAGAGGTTCCCACAGCGGTGCGGTCTCCCGCGAACGGCTTGTCGAGGGAAGATCTGATCCGGGCGTTCCGTTTGATGTACACATCGCGGCGCCTGGACGACCGCGAAATCCTGCTCAAGCGCCAGAACCGTATCTTCTTCCAGATTTCCGGGGCGGGCCACGAGGCCGTGCAGGTGGCCGCAGGCTTTGCGCTGCGCTCCGGCCAGGACTGGTTCTACCCTTACTACCGTGATCGCGCTTTGTGTCTCACGCTCGGCGTCACTCCCGAGGAAATGCTGCTGGCCGCGGTCGGCGCCGCCGCAGACCCTTCTTCGGGCGGCCGGCAGATGCCTTCACACTGGGGCCATCGCAAGTACAACATTGTCTCTACCAGTTCGCCCACCGGCACGCAGTTTCTGCAGGCCGCCGGCTGTGCGCAGGCCTGCCGTTACCTGGACCCCAACTCCACAGAGATCACCCTGGTCACCACCGGTGATGGAGCCACCAGCGAAGGCGAATTCTGGGAGGCGATCAATGCGGCCTGCCTTGAACGCCTGCGCATGATCTTCCTGGTAGAGGACAACGGTTACGCCATTTCGGTGCCCGTCGAGCGCCAGACGGCCGGCGGCAGCGTGTCGCGCGTGCTCGCGGGCTTTCCTGACCTGCTCATCCGCGAAGTAGACGGCACGGACCTGCTCGCCTCCTACGGCGCCTTGCGCGAGGCTGTTGAATACGTCCGCGCGGGCGAGGGCCCGGCCCTGGTGCATGCGCACGTTATCCGCCCCTACTCGCACTCACTTTCCGACGATGAGCGCCTTTACAAGACAGAGGCCGAACGCGCCGAAGAGGCCGCGCGCGACCCCATCGCGCGCTTTCCCGAAATGCTGGTACGCGCGGGTGTGCTGGATACCGCGGCGCTCGATGTGCTCATGCACGAAGTTGACCAGCAGATCCAGGCCATCAGCGACAAGGTGCTCGATGCGCCGCCCCCGCCGCGAGGCTGCGCGCTGCGGCATCTCTATTCCGGCAAAGTCGATCCCGCCTCGGATGCGTTTCACTCCGCGCCGGATTTCGACGGCGGGCCGCGCACGATGGTGGACGAGATCAACCTCACGCTGGCCGAGGAGATGCGGCGGAACCCCAACATCGTGGTCTTCGGCGAGGACGTGGCCGACTGCGGCCGCGAATGCAACCTGGCTAAAGTCAAGGGCAAAGGCGGCGTCTTCAAGGCCACCCACGGGCTGCAGCGCCAGTTCGGGACCCGGCGCTGTTTCGACACGCCCATCGCCGAGGCTGCCATTGTTGGCCGCGCCATCGGCATGGCGACGCGCGGGCTAAAACCGGTTGCCGAAATCCAGTTCTTCGATTACATCTGGCCCGCAATGATGCAGCTCCGCGATGAACTGGCCACATTGCGCTGGCGCTCCAACAACGCGTTCTCCGCGCCGGTGGTGGTGCGTGTGGCCATAGGAGGCTATCTCAGTGGCGGCGCCATTTATCACAGCCAGTGCGGCGAAGTGGCCTTCACACACATTCCCGGCCTGCGCGTGGTCTTCCCGTCGAACGCCATGGACGCCTGCGGCCTCCTGCGCACCGCCTTGCGCGCCGACGACCCCGTGCTCTTCCTCGAGCACAAGAAACTCTACCGCGAGCCTTACAATCGCTTCCCGCACCCCGGACCCGAGTACACCATCCCGTTCGGCCGGGCCAAGGTAGTCAAGGGCGGCAATCGCCTGACCATCGTGACTTATGGCGCGCTGGTGCAGAAGAGCCTGCAGGCCGCCTTTCAGCTTGAGCAGCGCAATCCGGACTGGACCGTCGAAGTCATCGACCTCCGCACGCTGGCCCCTTACGACTGGAACACCATCCGCGCATCCATCGAAAAGACCAGCCGCGTGCTCGTCGCGCACGAAGATTGCCTGAGCTGGGGCTATGGCGCGGAAATCGCCGCGCGTATCGCGAACGAACTGTTCGATCTGCTGGACGCGCCTATTGGGCGAGTGGCCGCACTCGACACCTGGATCGGTTACAACCCCCAGCTCGAGGAGGAAATCCTGCCGCAGGTGGACGACCTGGCGCGCGAAGCCGAGCGTCTGCTCATGTACTGACTTCGCGTTACCGCCCCAACGTGAAATTGGCTTCCAGCGTCGCGCCGTCTCGCATCAGGATGTCCTGGTAGTCCTTGTTGTAACCCGCCAGCGACACCGAGAGCTTGTGGCGGCCGGGCGCTAGCGGAATCATTGCCGGCGTCTTCTCCGGGCGTGCCTGTCCATCGATGAAGATGGTGGCGCCCGGCGGAGTAGTCTTCACGATGAGCGTTCCTCCGGCTCGCGCGAGGCTCAGGAAGAGCCCGCTTTCCTTGGGCACCTCGAACACGCGCATGCCGGTGTTATATCCCTGCAGCACGGCGCTTAGCGCGTGGCGTCCGTGGGGGAGAGTCAGGGAGCAGGGCGTGGTACAGGTCCAGTCCGGGCGCTCGTCAACCACGACGCGCGCGCCAGGCGGCATCGAGCGGATCAACACCACCTGCTCTGCCGGCGCGGGGGCCTCCGTCTTGGGGGGGCGTGCCGGCAAGGTGGCCGGGGCCCGAGCCTGGGCTGGAGCTACTGGCTTCGGTTCCTCCTGCTCGGGGGCAGGCGACATCGGCGAAGGCTTCGCCGGTTCACCCGCGGCGTTCTCCGGCGCGGGAACCGTCTGAGGCGTACCCGGTTGGGGCTGTTGGACCTGCGGCTGCGGCTGTGCAGGTTCGGCAGGCGTGGCCGCCGGCGAGTTCTGCTCCAGGTATTTCGCCGTCCCATAAAACACGCCACCGACGATGGCCACGCCCAGCAGGACCGCCCCTAGCGTGCTCAACCACCCCATGCGGCGAGTTGGAAGCGGTTCTTCGTCACCGTATCGCGGCCGGCGGTGCCGCGTGGCGGTTTCCTCGCTCGCGATGCGCATCGGCGGCGGAGGCTTCGATGGCGCGGCGGCGCGTACGGCTGGCTCAGGCGCGCGTGGTGGAACGGCTTGGGCGTCCATCAGGGTCGGCAGCGTGGCGCTCGATCCACGCCGCAGCGCGCGCCAGCCGGGGCGAATGTCACAAGCTTCTTCGAGCGCGGCGATGAATTGCGTGCAGGAGGCGTACCGCCCGGCCGGATCCTTCGACATAGCCTTGCGCAATACCGCGTCTACCTTGGAATCCAGCAACGGATTCAACAGGTGCGCCGGCACCGGCTCTTCGCGCACGATCTTGTACAGCAGCGCCGCCAGCGGTTCGGCCACGAATGGTTTCTCGCCCGTAAGCGTCTCATATGCGATCACTGCCAGGGAAAACTGGTCCGCGCGCCCGTCCACCGGCGCGCTCTGAATCTGCTCCGGCGACATGTAATTCGGCGTGCCCATCATCGCGCCGGACTGCGTCATCTGCTGGGAAGCGATCTTGGCCACGCCGAAGTCGGTGATTTTGACCCGCCCGTCTTCGTGGATCATGATGTTGGCGGGCTTGATGTCGCGGTGTATGATGCCGCGCCCGTGGGCGTAATCCAGCGCCGCCGCCGTCTGGCGGAATACGTTTTGGATGAGATCGTTCGACGGAGGGGTCTCGGCCGCCAGGAGTTTTTCGAACGTCGGCCCGTTGACGCACTCCATGAAGATGCAGGTGATGTCGCCCTCTTCGGAGATGTCGTAGATCGTGACAATGCCGGGGTGCGAGAGGATCCCCGCCGATTGCGCCTCACGGAACAGCCGCTCGCGCACCCGGTCGCGTTCGCCGGGAGCCGTGAACTCCGACAGGCGGATCACTTTGATGGCGACCGTGCGCCCGATGGCCGGGTCGGTGGCCCGGTAAACGATACCCATCGCCCCGCGACCCAGCTCGCCTATGATTTGGTAACGGCCGATGCGCTCCATCTTGCGATGCCATTGTAGCGCAACGCTTCGCGGAGAACCGGAGGATAGAATGGAAAGCACCATGCGCGCCCGCAACCTTTCCAAACTCGTCAAGGAAATCGAGGCGTTCTGCGTGGAACACGCCAGCGCCGCGAATGTGGCCAAGTACTCGCGTTACTTCAAGGAGGGATATCAGGCCTATGGCGTCGATTTCCAGAGGATGCTTGCTTACAAGAAAGCCCTGCTCGAAGCGCACGCCGAATTGGGCCTTGCCGGCTTCCTCGATCTTGGCGACCTGCTATTTCGCAATCCGAACTACGAGATGGGTGCGTTCGCCATCATTCTCACCGCCGCCTTCCGCGACCAGGTCGGTCCCAGGGAGGTTCAGCGCGCCGGGAACTGGCTCGATGAAGGCGTGCGCAACTGGGCGCACTGCGATGTGCTATCGGGCGAGTTGACCGGATGGTGCCTTGCGAAGGGCTCGGTCAAAATGGACGAGCTCGACAAGTGGCGCTCGTCGCCGGCGCGCTTCAAGCGCCGCGCCGTCCCGGTGAGCCTGCTTTCGCTGCTGAAGACCGTGAAGGATGGCGCGCCGCTTCTTGAGTTCATCCGGCCCATGATGAGGGACGAGGAACGTGTCGTTCATCAAGGCCTCGGCTGGTTCCTCCGCGAAGCCTGGAAGAAGCAGCCGAGGCTGGTGGAGCCGTTCCTGGCCGAATTCAAAGGCACGGCCGCCCGCCTGATCTTCCAGTACGCCACCGAAAAGATGACGCCGGAACAAAAGGCCCGCTACCGGCGTTCCGCGGTTACCAGGAAATCTTCCCGCCGAGCGTAATGCGGCGTTGGGTGTTGCCCGCGCCGACCGTCGTGATGGTTCCGAACGATCCGCTGGTCGGAGAGACGCTGGGCGATGAAAGAGGCGTCTCGTTCAAGGCATCCACCGCTTCGGCACGGAACTGCAGGTTCAAGCGCTCAGTGACGTGAAAGTCCTTGAACAGCGAGAGGTTTACGATGTCGATGCCCGGCGCCCGGACGCCGTTCAGCCGCAACGGGAAGGTGCGCAGATTACTGGCCAACTGCTGCGCCGAGTTCTTGTTGAATCCCGCGTCCACATTGAACCACCGGTTCGGAGTGCGCTCCGAGTGCGACAGTGCAATATCTTTGATGTTGCCGGTGAAGAGGATGTTCCCCCATTCGAGGGGCCGGCCGCTCTGCACTTGCCACACGCCGTTCAAGTTCCAGCCGCCGACGGCCAGGTCGAGCCACCGGTTCGAGTTCACGAAACGCTTGCCCTTGCCAAAGGGAAACTCATACACTCCGGTCACTGCCAGCACGTGGGTCTGATCGATGGAAGATACAACCTCGTGCGGGCGTGCGTCGCCGGCGTTGAGGTAGCTGACCGCCTCCATGTTCTTCGAGTACGTGTAGCTGCCCTGCAAAGTGTATCCGGCCGAAAATCGCCGCTCGACCCTGGCCTGCAGTGCGTGGTACCACGCATACCCGTCGTTTGTCGTCGTGCTCACGCCGGTGTACTGCGGGTAGGCCAGTAACAGTTGCTGGCGCTGGACGTTGCTGCTTTGCAGCGAAGTGCCCGTGAATTGCGGCAAGCCGTAAAACGGATTCTTCACTTGCGTGGTGAGATAGGAGATGGTCGCCGCGTCGCGGGTCCCCAGCGTGCTCAGGTACTGATTCGGCAGCGCGTTCAGCGCGCGTGAAACGCCCAGTGCCGTGCTACGGTTGCCCATGTAGCCTATGTCAGCCAGGAAGTGCCCGGGAAGCTCACGTTGCACGTTGAAACCCCAGCGCTGCGTGTAGCCGCTGCGAAGCTGCGGATTCACGATAGTGATGCCTTGGCCGAGGTAGGTTGCCAGACCCTGCGATGCGCCCTGCGCTTCCAGTATTCCGTCCGGGAAAGGATTGGCCATCGTGGCACGGAAAGTGATGCCGTTGTCCAGACTTGGCACAACCTGCGTGGTCTGGCTGAATCCCGGTTGGCTCGCATCGAGTTGATCCGAGCCCATCGGAGCGAAGAAGACGCCGTAACCGCCGCGCAGAGCCGTCTTCGGCGTCAACTGGTACGCGAAGCCGATGCGCGGAGAGAAGTTGTTGCGGTCCGGGTCCACATAGCCGCGCGGCGCTCCGTTCAGGCCCGCAAAGAGCAAACCGCCGGTTACGTGGAATTGGGCCGCGGGAATCTCAGGAATCGGATTCAATGCGTAATTGGCGCGCGCAGCTGCCTCCACCGGACTCGCCGTGTCGTAAGCGAAACCTCGCGTGGCACGGTTGTAGCGCTCCGTCGTTGGCGTGTCGTAATCCCAACGCAGGCCGAGGTTCACGGTCAGCCGGCGGCCGATTTTCCAGTCGTCCTGCACGAACAGGCCCCAATATCGCGAGGCCTCAGCCGAAGATGCGTTGCGGTTGATGGATCCTCCGGTGGGCAAACCGAGAAGGAACGATGCCAGGCCTTGGCCCACGGGCGCGGCGGGGGAGTTGTCCAGTGGCCCGCGGGTCCATGTCTGCGCGAACGAGAGCGCCGGGGAAATGTTCCCCAGCGACCAGTTGTTCTCGAACATCAAGCGTGATTCGAGGCCGAAACGCACCGTGTGGTTACCCCTTACGTGAGTGCCCTGCCCGATCAGGTTGTGATACGTCGTGCGGGGGCGCGATCCGCTCCCTCCGCCGATGCCCGTGTCACCCGAAATGCTAATCGTCGGCATCGATGTCAGCGAACTGTCCAGTTGCGAGACCAGGCTGTTGCTCATGCCCAAACTGGCGAGATTGAAACCAAGGCTGGGCGGAGCGGTATCGTCTCGGAAGCGGTTCAAGCCGTAGCGGAAATTCAGAATCGTGGATGCGCTGGCGACATAAGTGTGTTCGAAGGTCAGCCCTCGTTGACGGCGCTCGCGGATTGTGCCAGTTGCGTCGTTGTGGAAATATCGGTCGTTCTGCGGGTCCGTGTAAGCCATGTTGAACGACACGAAGAAGCGATGGCGGTCGTTGATGGTGTGGTCTACGCGGCCCAGGTAGCCCTTGTACGGCGAATCGGCCATGTTCGGGTCCGTGTAGTTGCTGGAGCCATCCGCGTTGCCGGTTGCGTTGGGCAGCGGGTAATAAGTGAGCAGTTGTTTCGAGATGGCATTGAAGCGGCTCGCCGGAATCAGGTTGCCCGCGAACGGTTGGCGGCTGTAACGTCCTCCTGATGCGGCTGCGATGGTCGCCGGATCGTAAATCTGATACTGCGAGCCGAGCTTCAGGAGCGCGGAGAAATCGCCCTGCCGTTGCTCCGCGGTCGGAACCGTGTAGGAAGCGCGCGAGGCGCGCTGGCGATCCACCCCGTCACCGCCGAAGGTCCAGAACGTGCGGTTGCGTCCGTCGTAGATGCCTGGGACGTACACCGGCCCACCCATGTTGCCCTGGATGCGCAGCACGCGTTGCGGCGGCCAGTTCTTTTCGATTTTCTCCGAGGTTACCGGGCCCGTCTTCGGGTCGTTGATGGCGTTGCTGGTGAACAGATCCTTGGCGATCATGCCCCGGCTCAGGTTCTGGTAGACCAGGCTGCCGTGAACGGTGTTGGTGCCGCTCTTCATGACCATGTTCACGTGCCCGCCGAGGAAGCGGCCCAGCGACGCGTCGTAGCCGGCTGTCGTCACGCGGACTTCCTGTACCATCTCCTGCGGAGGGTTCAGCGTGAACCCACCGCCGCGCGTCATCATTGGCGTACCGTCGAGGGCGAACTCATTGGCGCCCGGACGGCCGCCACCGATCGAAGTCGAACCACCGCTGCCTAGCGCGTCCGGCGGCCATAGGTTGGTCACCGCCGTGGTTGTCGAAGCACCGGGGACAAACTGAAGTTGGTAGATCGCGCTATTGCCTGGCGTCGGCAGGTCCTGAATGCGTCGCGTGTCCACCACCTGTCCAACGGTCGCGTTGGCCGTTTCGAGCAGAGGAGTCTCGGCCGTCACATTGACCGTGTCCGACACCGCGCCCAACTCGAGCGGAACCTGAAGGTTCAGCACGTCGCCGACGCGCACCTGCAACGGTTGTCGTGTATAGCTCTTGAAACCCTCATGAGAAACCGTCAACCGGAAACTGCCCGGATTGAGGTTTCGCACCAGAAAATTCCCTTCGTGGTTTGTCATGGTGCGAATGACCACGTTGGTTTCGAGATTCATGACTTCCACCTTCGCGGCCGCGATCACGGCCGACGACGTGTCCTCCACGCGCCCTCGAATCTCACCTGTGGGAGTCTGGGCCAGAGCGGACCAGAATGCGACGAACATCAAAGCGAACACAAGCTTTAAACGCGGATCCATGAGGACCTCCAGTCACTATTTACATACAACGACAGCATAACGATGTCGTTATCGATAACGATAAGTATATGGAGAGCCTCTGTACTTGTCAACTCACCTCTAGGCTGTATTCCGACCTGCCTTTAGGGCTCCGACAGTTGCTGGTAAGAGCGCATGATGTGCTCTTCGAACGCAGCTTTTATGGCGGCTTCGTTTCTTGAGCGCAAGGCATCCAGGATGGGTTGATGCGGTTGCACACCGGGCGAAACATTGTGGAACCGGCGGCTGCGTTGGATGCTAAGGAATGCGAACAGGGGAACGGTCAGGTTGTCCAGCGTGCGAAGCAGTGTCTTGTTGCCGGACATTTCCCAGACCGTGCGATGAAAACCCAGGTCGGCGGCCGAGAAACTGAAATAGTCTTCGGCGGTCCGTGCCGCCTTCATCGCGTTGAGCTTCTGCTCCAACACCGAGAAATCATCGTCAGTAAGCCGGCGGCTGGCCTGTACGCCTGCCATGCCCTCCAGCGCGGCGCGAAGTTCGGCTCGCTCGGCAATCTCTTCCTGGGTGAGCCGCGTTACGATGGTTTCCTTGTTGGGCTTGCGAACCACCAGCCCCATGTGCTCCAGTTCGATGAGTGCTTCGCGCACCGTCGCCTGGCTCACTCCGAAATCACGCGCAAGATGCGCCTCGCGCAAGGGATCGCCGGGCTTGAGCTGGCCTGAGAAAATGGAGGTTCGGAGCGCTTCAAGCACTTGCTCGCGCACCGATTTGGTACGAACCGGTTTAAAACCGCCCCCCCGTTCCACCGTGCCTCCCGATTGGGCAATTGACATAGCGGTCACTTACGTACTAGTCTACCGTTAGCGATATCGATAATGCAATGCGGGATACACTTACAGTCCGGCTCTGTATTTTCTGCGCTCTTCTCGCATTGCTTTCACCTCTAAAAATGACAGGTCAGACGCTTCCGCCGCAACTGGAAAGTTCCTGCCATGCTCGTGAACCGCGCGTTTGGGAGTGTAAGTATCATTCGAAAGCTTTGGGGCGTGGAACTTCCTGCGCCTTGGTGTTGCCGGAGCGCATGACCGCCGAACCCACGCTAGTAGTTCTGCTGCACGGCAGCGGGAGGAATCATCGCACCCTCGTTGAAAACCCCTCCACGCATAACACGCTGAATTCCGCGAGTCACGTTATTCTCATGCCGGAAGGCGGCGCTTCATGGTGGATCGCGCCCGGTCACCAGGAGTATGTTGTAGAACTTACCGAATGGGTGGCGCAGGCTTTCTCCATTTCCCCGAACCGCCGTGGGTGCGGCGGCTGGAGCATGGGCGCCTACGGCTCAGTCCGGTTGATCCAACAGTATCCGCACGTCTTTACTTCGTGGACGGGAATCCTGGGCCTGCTGGATTTTCCCAATCCTGGCTATCCGGAGCGGGACAACCATGGAGTGCCTGCGGTTTTCGGCCCCTCGGCGAAATGGCCCGGGCTGAATCCGATGAGCGCGGCCGATGCTCTGCGAGGAAAACCGCTGTGGTTCGCGACCGGCAAAGACGCCTTCGACTATCGCATGAACCAGGCGTTTCACAAGAAACTGAACTCGCTGGGCATTGAGCACACATTCAAGACGCTCGACGGCGGTCACGTCTTCTCTGTGGTAGCGGAGGCGCTGCCGGAGGCGCTGCGCTTCCACGAACGTGTGCTGGGAGGTGCGCGTGCCCATTGAGCTTACTGCGGACCTCTGTGTCGTTGGGGGCGGCATGGCAGGCGTTTCGGCCGCGCTGGCCGCCGCGCGCTGCGGCGCCACGGTGGTGCTGTTGCAGGACCGTAGTGTGCTGGGCGGCAACGCTTCCTCCGAAGTCCGCATGCACATCTCCGGTGCCTCGTGCTCCGGCAGGCGGCCCGGTGCGCGCGAAAGCGGCATCATTGACGAACTTCGCGTCGAAGACAGCGTCCGGAACCCGGAGCGCAGCTTCCCGATGTTCGATCTGTTGCTCTACGACAAGGTCGTGAGCGAACCGCGCATCCATTTGCTGCTCGACACCACTTGCGTGGGCTGCGAGACAAACGACGGCTTTATCCGCCGCGTGCGGGCGACACGTCCCTCCACCGAAGAGGAGTTTGAGATCGAAGCGCAGTTCTTTGCGGACTGCTCCGGCGACGGGCGGCTCGGCAAGGAAGCGGGCGCGGAATTCCGCGTAGGGCGCGAGGCCCGCCGGGAATTCAACGAGCCGCACGCCGCAGAGGACGCCGACCGAAACACGCTCGGCAGCACCATCCTCTTCAGCGCCAGCCGGAAGGATCACCCCTGTCCCTTCACCGCACCAGCCTGGGCGCGGCATTTCACCGGAACCGATTTACGGCTGCGCATCCACCGCGAATGGGAGTACGGCTACTGGTGGCTGGAGTGGGGTGGCGAACTCGACACCATCCGCGACAATGCGCGCATACGCCACGAGTTGTTGCGCATCGCTCTTGGCGTCTGGGACCACATCAAGAACGGCTGCCAGTGCGATGCCATCCCGGCCGGCTACGACAAGTGGACGGAAGGCATCGAAGCCGCCGCGCCCGTCGAGCGTCCGGATAACTGGAGCCTGGATTGGGTTGGCATGCTGCCCGGGAAGCGTGAATCACGCCGCTTTCTCGGCCCACACGTCATGACGGAAAACGACATCGTTTCGGGCCGCATCTTCGACGACGAAGTGGCCTACGGAGGCTGGTGGCTCGACTTGCACCCGAGCGCCGGCGTGGACGCCGTCGACGAGTATCCTTGCACGCAGATCGACGTGCCGTATCTCTACTCGATTCCGTTGCGGGCGCTTTACTCCCGCAACGTGCGTAATCTGTTCTTTGCCGGTCGCAACATCTCCGCCACGCACGTCGCTTTCGCTTCGACGCGTGTGATGGCCACGTGCGCGCTGACGGGACAGGCCGTGGGAACCGCGGCGGCGCTCGCCTGCCAGGCGGGGCTTGCTGGTTCGGCGGACCTGCTCGATCCGCCGTACCTGGGCCGCCTCCAGCGGCGCTTGGTCGAGGACGATATGTTTCTCCTGACGGTGTACCACGACGGTGATCGCGACTTGGCGCTTACGGCCGCGATCACCGCGTCGTCTGAAGCGCCGGGATATGAGGCCGCGCTCATCACGAACGGCGTCACGCGCGCGACTGGGAAGAGGCTTCATCCAAGTCTCCCGGAGTGTTCGAACCAGTGGCGGTCGCTCGACTTGCCGGCGTGGGTCGAACTCACATGGCCCGAGCCGGTGACAATCCGTGAAGTACAAGTCACTTTTGACACCGCTTTCGACCGTGAATTGACCCTGTCTCTGAGCGACGAGTTTACGCGGAAGACGATTCGCGGGCCGCAGCCGGAAACTGTCGCCGATTACGACCTCATCTGCGGCGAAACAGTCATCGAAGTTCACAACAACCATCTCAGAAAGAGGAGACACACGCTCGCCCGGCCCGCGGTATGCCGCTCGCTTCGCCTCTTGGTGAAGCGTACGCACGGAGACCCCGCCGCGCGAGTATTCGAGATTCGAGTTTATTAGTATGCAACGTTTGAATGGTGTGGTAGTACCCATGGTCACCCCGCTCACGGCGGGTGGCGAAATCGACGAGGAGTCCACCGGCCGCCTGGTTGAGTACCTGATTGCCGGCGGCGTGAATGGCATTTTCGCCCTCGGCAGTTCCGGGGAGTGCGTGAGCCTGACCTGGTCCAAGCAGATCCAACTGCTGCGTGCCGTGGTTAAGTACGTACACCGGCGCGTGCAGGTGTGCGCGGGGCTCTCGTCGAACTCGCTTGAAGAAACCTACGAGCGTGCAAACGATATCGCCACGGCCGGAGCCGATTTTGCCGTCGCGCTGACGCCGTACTATTTCCGGACGTCGCAGTCTGAGATGCTGCGTTTCTTCAGTTCGATCGCGGACCATTCGCCGCTGCCTGTCCTGGCCTACAACATTCCGTTCCGCACCAATAACACGGTCGAGCCTGCTACTATCGAGAAACTTCGTCATCATCCCAACTTCGTAGGCATCAAGGACACCGTGAACGACTTCGCGCGCACGCTCGCCATCCTCAACTATGTGCGTCACGATGCGTCGTTCAGCTATATGCACGGAAACGAACTGCTGGCACTGCCGGCTGCCGAGGCGGGCGCTGCCGGTTGCGTGGTCAGCATCGGCAATTTTGCGCCGGCCTTCATGGTGGAGGCCTGGAAGGCGGCCGCCGCCGGCGACCACGACGCCATCGCAAGGTACCAGCCGCGCATCGCCTCCATGATGAAGGTGTTCGGTCTACTGGAGGCGAAGCCCCAGGATTCCACGGTGCTCCGCCTGATGGCCATCAAAGCAGTGCTCGAAATCCTGGGCCTTATCCAGTCTCATATGGTCCAACTCACGCCGGCGCCCAGCGCCGAGTTTCTCGCGCCCGTGCGAAAGTTCGTAGAGGAGAACGAAGTTCTGCAGCAGATAAGGAAGCCGCTATGAGAACCACACTCCTTCTCTTTGCCCTGCTGCTGGGTGTGCCGTGCTTTGCCGCGGGAGAGGCCAGGATCGTCGATGTGCGCAGGATCTGGGACCGGGCGCCGCACAACGCTTTCACCGACCTCGTCCGATTCCGTAACAGTTGGTATTGCGTATTCCGCGAAGGCGCTGGGCACGCCTCTCCGGACGGCCGCCTGCGCGTCATCGCATCCAAAGACGGCAAGCGATGGGAACCGGCGGCGCTGCTTGAATCGGCCGACGGCGATCTGCGCGACGCCAAGATCAGCGTGACGCCGGACGGACGCCTCATGTTGATGGGGGCGGTCGCGTTGCGGCAGCCCGCGCCGAACCGTCACCAGTCGCTCGCTTGGTTTTCCCGCGACGGACGCAATTGGGAAACTGCGCACAAGGTGGCCGATCCGGACTTCTGGCTCTGGCGTGTAACTTGGCACAAAGGCACCGCTTACGGGCTCGGCTACAACACGAATCGCGATCGCAACCTGCGCACCTTGCGCCTCTACGTTTCCGAAGATGGCCACGCCTATCGCGCCCTGGTGGAAAACCTGGGCGTGCGGAACTCGCCGGGCGAATCCGCCATTCGCTTCGACGGTGATCGGGCGATCGCACCCCTGCGCCGCGATGCGTACGGCGGCAAGCCGCCGATTCCCGCCTCTGCCGCCACCGCCCTCATCGGGCTCGCCGATCCGCCGTATCTGAAATGGACCTGGAAAGATACGGGCATCCGCATAGGAGGGCCGAACTTCATTGCCGTTCCCGGTTCCCGCTGGGTGGCCGCCGTGAGGTTGCATGAGCCGACGACGCGCACCGCGCTATGCTGGCTCGATCCCGCCAAAGGCACGTTGGTCGAGTTCCTCGCTCTGCCATCCAAAGGCGATTCGAGCTACGCCGGCCTTGCCATGCACAAGGGTCTTCTGTGGGTGAGCTACTACTCATCCCACGAAGGTAAGACGTCCATCTACCTGGCGAGGGTCAAACTACCCTGACTGGCGCGGGCGATGTCGCGCGGCATGAAGAAGTAGTACCCAACGAGCAGGAACAGGCCGGCCACGACGAATAGAATCGAGATGGCCGCAAACACCGTGGCCAAGCCCAGGCTCGACTTCATTACTCCAGTCAACAGCACGCCCGCCCCGCCGGCTGCCGTCGCGCAAGTGTTCATGATGCCGATGGCCGTCGAGCGCAGCTCCGCCGGGACCACATCGCAGAGCGTTGGATTCTCGTTGGATTGTCCCATGCCCCGGAGGAGGCTGAACAGTGAAACGGCAACCGCCACGGTGCGAGTCCCGGCCGGTCCATGAACAGCAGAAGGAAGGGTGCGGCCGCCAGGTACGTGGCGCTCTGAAACAGCATCCGGTTGCGCAACTCCCGCGTAGCGAAACAGTCCGAGAGCCAGCCGCCCGTGCCGATTCCAACCACAGTGGAAATCTGCAGCATGAACGTGCCAGCGAAGCCGGCGGCGGCCAGGTTCATTCCGAATTCGTCCCGGAAATAGAGCGGCAGCCAGGTCAGGAAGATCCAGATGCCGATTCCCGCCAGCATTGCCTTGACCAGCAGAACCAGGTACGAGGGAATGCCCGCCAGGTGCCGCACCCCTTCTTTGAGCGGCACGCGCACCGGCGCACTTACGCTGCGCTGGGGCGGTTGATCCTTCAATACCCGCTGGGCCGCGGCGGCGACCAGGAGGCCTGCCGCTCCCAACACCAAAAAGCCGGCCCGCCAACCGAAGTGGTCCGCCAGGTATCCAGTGAAAGTCCCGCCGGCGACCACGCCGAAATTCAACCCCACCGAGTGAAGGCCCATGGCCGTTCCACGCGTCGAGGTGTCATGGTGTGACGCCAGGAGCGCGGTCGCCGCGGGCAGGTACATGCTCTCGAACACGCCGAGCAGTACGCGCATAACAAGCAGCGAGGCGAGTCCCGAGGCGAACCCGGTGCCCAGCGTCACCAGGCTCCAGGCGGCCAGGCTGATAACCAGCAGGCGGCTGCGCGAGTACCGGTCCGCCAGCACGCCGGAAATCGGCGAGGCGATGCTGTAGCTCCACAGAAAAAGGCTGCCGAGCGAACCCAGCGCCACGTCGCTCAGGCTGAGATCGTGCCGTAGCGGAGCCAGTACGCTTGAGATGGCCGCTCGGTCGGCATAATTGAGGGCGGCGGCCACGGCAAGCATGGCCGCGATCTTCCACTTAAGTGACACTACACTAATTATCGTTATCGATAACGAGGCGCGTGTCAACTTCTCAATAGCTTTCTGAACCCTTCATGTCCACCACGGCTTCGGTGATTTGCCCCAGGTACTTGCCGTCCGCCACGACGTCCGCTGCAATGGCGAAGCGTGGGCTTTGCGCGGCCCAGTTCCTCGGCAGCGTCACCGCGACCGTGCTGCTCCCCTTTGAGTTCGCCGGAACTTCGAACTTGGCGATGTCTGGTGTAATCCGCCACTCGGGCGGCGCCACCAGCGCCACTTCCAGCTTCATCGGCGAGGGCGAGTAATTCAGCACGTGGACTTGAATCTGCTTGGTCTCGCCGGGCGCCGCCAGGATCTGGTATGGATACAGGCGCACCCAACTCGGGTTCATGCCGAAGTTCGACATCCCGTCCGGCAGAATGTCATAGAACAACTGCTGCTGCTTCCGGAAATGCCGCTCGGTAGCCGTCATCATCTCCGGCGTCACCGCGTAAGGCTTTCCGTGGCCCGGTGCGATGAGGGTGGGCTGCCGTTCGATCAGGTTCAGGATTGACTTCAAGTGGCTGTCGTTTTCGACGTGGTTGCGGAAGATGATGTTATGCCGCATCACGCCGTCCGGCCGTCCCGAAGCGAAGAACGCATCGCCGGTAAACGCTACCCGGTTGCCGTCGATGTCGCCGAACAGTGCCATCTGGTACTCGGTGTGGCCGGGCGAGTGCGTGATTTCGAACTCGAACTCCTCCCACTTGAACTTCTCGCCGTGGCGGAACGAGCGCGCTACTTTGAACGGTTCGGCCAGCGTGCAGCCCAGGTTCCAGCCGCGCGGGTTCTGGAAGATGTCCACCATGTTCTCGTAACACCACACCTTGGTGCCGTAATTGCGGATGAGGTGCGGGAAGCCGTTGATGTGGTCGTCGTGCATGTGACTGGGTATGACAACGTCCACAGACTTCAAGCCGTAGTCGTGCTTGAGTATATCGATGGAGTGTTCGACGAACCGGATGCGGTCGGTCACCGCCGTGGCGCGCTCGAAGTTGCCGAAGTGCACGCCGCTCGCCGAGCCGTAATCGATGAACAGCGCCTTGCCGCTGTCGCTCACGATGGCATAAAACGACGACGTCGTCTGATAGTGCGCCACCAGGTGCGGGCTCACTGCGTAAGGCTTGTTCTCGGAGCTGGGCGCATTCCCAGTCTGGAAGCGGTAGTACTCGGTCAGCCGTTTCACCGTTTCCGCCATGGCCAAATCCGGGTCCGCGATCACTTCACCGTGCGACGGGCACAGCATCTCGGGTTTCTGCTCGCGCAGCCGGCATAGCGAGAAGATCCCCAGGTCGATGCCTTCGCTGCCGCCGTAGTTCACCTGCGTGTCATAGAGCGTGTGTATCTTGCCGGCCGCATACATCAGGTCGCCGGAAAAAGCCATCTTCTTGTCGTCCACGGCCGCCAGCAGGGTGATGGAACCGAGGGTGTGGCCCGGCGTGGGCAGGATAAAGAAATCGGTGTTCTTCCACCGGAAAGTCGAGTAGTCGGCGAGCGCCTTCTGGACCCGCACGTTCTTCGTGAGCGTGTTGAAGTCGTTGCGCACGTAATAGAGGTGGAACACGCGGCGGTTGCGCCAGAAGTTCTCCGCGTCGGCGAACAGGTGCTTTTCATGCGCGGGCACGGCGATAGGGATGCCACGAGAGACTGCCTTGCTGTCGCCCTGGCATTGATCGCGATGGTGATGCGTGTGCAGGACATAGTCCACCTTGGAGATTCCCATGGCGGACAGATGGTCGAGAATCTTGCCCGAACCGAAATCGATGAGGACGCAGCTCTCTCCGTCCTTGATCACGTAAACGTTGCAGGTGTCCTCGAACACCCAGACGTTCTCGGTGATTCTGCGTGGAGCGCCGGTGGGCGCGAAGCCCGCGCGCACCGCGCTTTTCGCGGCGGCCTTCGGCGTTTGCGAGCCGGCAGGCGCAGCGCTTAGTGCGGCGGCGGATTCCAGGAAATGGCGGCGGGTGGGTCTTGCCATGGGGATATTCTATGTCGTGCCGCGAACAAAGGATAGCGGCTGGAGCCGGCGAGTTCACTTTAGTAGAGTATGGGCATGCCAAAGTCAATCTCCCGGCAAGTCCGTATCGTGCTCGCCGCCGTCCTGTTCTGTTGCGGTCTGCGGGCTGAGAGCTTGAAATCGTTCTGGCCGGCTGCCGGCCCTTCGTCGTTCCGAGAGGCACTTGAGGAAGGTATTGGCTTCTCCTTCACTTACGAGGGGCAGCGTGCCTGCCCGGTACTGCCCGGCGACTGGACTGCCTCGACTGCCGGGACCACCACAACGAGCTACCGCCACGCTTCAGGCCTGGTGGCCGTGCGCGAAGTCCGCGTTTGGCCTGAATTCGCCGCCGTCGAATACACCGTGAAGTTCCGCAACGAAGGCCGGGAGAATTCCGGCGCCGTGTCGCAGGTGAATGCCATGGACCTCGGCTTCGCAGGCGGCGTCGTGGACGGGGCAAGCGTGGTTTCGAGCGGCGGCGGGCTCGCTGAGGAAGTCTATCCGCCCGCGACTTTTTCGATCCGGCGATCGTATCCAGGACCGATGACGCCGGTCAACGGCCGTGTGACGTTGGGCACCTCGGGCGGCCGGTCCTCGAACAAGGACCTGCCGTTCTTCTTCATTGAGAACCAGCGAAGGAGCGAAGGCATGTTTGTCGCGTTGGGATGGTCGGGCCAGTGGTCGGCCACGGTGAGGGCCGATCACAACCGCGGCACCTTGCTCGTACGAGGCGGCATTCCAGACCTAAACATCCGGTTACGGCCGGGGGAAGAAATCAGCGGCCCGCGCATCCTGCTGGGCGCCTATAGCGGCAAACTCGACGCCGGAGTGAACCGCTTGCGCCGCCTCATCCGCACTCAATACGCCCCGCGTCTGGGCGGACGCGAGTTCCTGCCCATCGCCACCTACGATCACTGGTGGAACATCGACGTCCATTTCGACGAGCAGTTGTTGCGGCAACTCGCCGGCTCCGCAGCGTCCATCGGGCAGGAGTACTTCCTGCTTGACGCCGGCTGGTACACGGGCATCGACGCATCGGGCGACTTCGGCACGGGCGTAGGCAACTGGGAAGAGATCGACCGCGTGAAGTTCCCGAACGGCCTCGGCGCCTTCGCCGATTACGTGCGCTCCAAAGGCCTCAAGTTCGGACTCTGGTTCGAACCCGAACGTGTGGCCAAAGGTTCGCTGCTCGCGCGGCAGCATCCGGATTGGGTGCTCTGGCTGCCGAATCAGAACTACGGCGTGCTCGATTACGGGCGGTCCGAAGTCCAACGGTGGGTGTGCGCGCTGTTCGACCGTTACATCCGCGAGTTCGGCATTCGCTATATCCGGCACGACTCGAACATCGGTCCCCTGGCTTACTGGGATGCCGCCGACAAGCCCGACCGCCGGGGAATGCACCAGATACGCCACATGGAGGGCCTGTACCGCGTCCTGGACTGGATCCGCGAACGGCACCCGGAAACCGTGCTCGAAGGTTGCGCGAGCGGCGGCCGCCGCATCGACCTCGAATCCGCCCGGCGCTTCCACACCTTCTGGATCAGCGATCACACAGCCGATCCCCACAACGTAAGGTTCCATCTGGCCGGGCTGAATCACTTCCTGCCCGGCAGCTATCAGTACGTTTGCTACACCCTGCCGCTCCCATCGCAAAAAGACTTCCAACCGCTGCCGGTCGGTTTTCAAAGCATGTTCGGAGGCGCTTTCGGCTCCGGCGGGCGTATCGACCTGTGGCCGCAAGCGATGAAGGCGCAGGCCAAGAAGCACGTCGAAGTGCACAAGAAGCTGCGCCGCTTCCTCATGGCAGACTACTACCCGTTGGCGGTACAGTCGCGCGACCTGGACGCCTGGGAAGCATGGCAGTTTCACGATCCGTCGACCGGCGAAGGCTTTGTGCAGGCGTTCCGTCTGGAGCCGGGCGAGGCGTGGCACGACTTCTCCCTGAAAGCTCTGGACCCGCGGAAGAACTACCGTCTCACCGATCCTTATACAGGGCGCACCACGACCGCCTCGGGCAGGAGACTGATGAACGAAGGGCTCCGCTTCCAACTTGGAAAACTCGAATCCCAGCTATGGTTGTATTCGACGTTGACAGAACCAACCGCGAGCCGCTAAGATTGATTCATACGTCGCTGCGGTATCCCGCCATAAGTGTATCCCTCCGAGGAAGAACACATGAGCCCTAAAGAAGTACTCGAATTTGCAAAGAAGAACGAGGCCCGCCAGATCGATTTGCGCTTCACGGACCTGCCCGGTCTCTGGCATCACGTCTCTTATCCAATCAGCCAGCTCTCGGAAGAGAGCTTTGAAGAAGGCTTCGGCATGGATGGTTCCAGCATTCGCGGCTGGGCCGCCATCAACGAGAGCGACATGCTCCTGGTGCCGGATCCCAACCAAGTCTTCATGGACCCGTTCGCCGAGTTTCCAACCCTTGCCATGATCAGCGAGGCGATCGATCCGATCACCCGGCAGCACTATGAACGGGACCCGCGCTGGATTGCCAAGAAGGCCGAAATGTACCTGACCAACAGCGGCCTGGCCGATACAGCGTACTTCGGCGCCGAAGCCGAGTTCTTCATCTTCGACAACATTTGCTTCGACCAGAACCAGCACTCCGGTTTCTATTACATCGACGCCGAGGAAGGCCGCTGGAACTCGTCCCGCAAGGAAGATAACCTCGGGTACAGGCCGCGGTACAAGGAAGGCTATTTCCCGGTCCCGCCCACCGATCACTACCAGGACCTCCGCACCGAAATGGTCGACACCATGATCAAGTGCGGTATCAACATCGAGTGCCACCACCACGAAGTGGCTACCGGCGGCCAGTGCGAAATCGACCAGAAGTTCGACACGCTGGTGAAGTCGGCCGACAACATGATGCTGTTCAAGTACTGCGTCCGCAACGTCGCCAACCAATACGGCAAGACCGTAACATTCATGCCCAAGCCGCTGTTCGGCGACAACGGTAGCGGCATGCACGTACATCAGAGCTTGTGGAAGAGCGGGCAGCCGCTGTTCGCCGGCGACGGCTACGCGGGCTTGAGCCAGATGGCCCTTTGGTACATTGGCGGCCTGCTGAAGCACGCGCGCAGCCTGAGCGCCCTTATCGCGCCTACCACCAACAGTTATAAGCGCCTTGTGCCCGGCTACGAGGCTCCCGTGAACCTGGCTTACTCGCGGCGCAACCGCTCGGCCGCCATCCGCATCCCGATGTATTCGGCCAGCCCCAAGGCCAAGCGCATCGAGTTCCGTCCGCCCGACCCGTCCGCGAACACCTACCTCGCGTTCGCGGCCATGTTGATGGCCGGCCTGGACGGCATCCTCAGCAAGATCGATCCGGGCGAGTCGCTCGACAAGGACATCTACGATCTGAGCCCTGAGGAGATGAAGAATGTTCCCTCCATGCCGGGTTCGCTCCACGAAGCGCTCGACTGCCTCGAAGAGGACCACGGCTACCTGCTAAAGGGCGATGTCTTCACCGAGGAGCTGCTCGAAACCTACATCGACTACAAGCGCAAGAACGAAGCCGATGCCATGCGCCTGCGCCCACATCCGTATGAGTTCGCGCTGTATTACGACATCTAAACTTAGTCCTGAGACCCCCGGCGCTCCCACGTCCCTACGCGTGGGAGCGCTCTTTCGTCTAGCCCATACATTCTTGCATTAGTCAGATGTAGTGAACGCTGTTCACTTCTTGCCGCATCTGCTGCCCGAAATCCCGCCAATCCGGTATTGAACCTTGTAATTTCTTGGCCTAGAATCCTAAACAGGTAATTGCAGGCAAATAACTTCGCTTTAGGAGGGGTTATGCATTATGTGTGCAGACTTCTGTCTGCGCTACTTGTTCTAACTTTCGTGCCTCTTGCCTACTCGCAGGAGGTGCGCGCCAGTTTGACGGGTACAATCACGGATTCGACGGGCGCCGCCGTGGCGAACGCCGCCGTGCAAGTCACTAACCTCGCAACGAATGCCGTCACATCGGCTAAAAGTAACGAAGCGGGCAGCTATCTGACTCCCTTCCTTGCTCCCGGCCAATACCAAATGACAGTGGAAGCGACCGGTTTCAAGAAGTTTGTGCGGGAGAACATCCAACTTCAGGCTGCGGATAGGGTTCGCATCGACGTTTCGCTGGAAGTTGGTGAAGTAACCACCAGCGTCACCGTGAGCGAGTCCGTCTCTCAACTGCAGACGGAAACCGCTACCCGGTCGCAAGTCCTGGCCAACGAAATCGTGGCCAACGTGCCCACTCAGGGGCGCAACCCCTTCCAGATCGCCTGGGCGGCTTCCGGCGTGGTTAAGACCGGGACGTTCCGCTACCTGCGATCGTTCGATATCGGCGGCATGTCCGGCCTGTCGATCAACGGTGGCCGCGGCAAGACCAACGAAGTGCTGATGGACGGCATCAGCAACGTCCGTGCCGAGTACACGGTGATCAACGCTCCGACTACCGAATCGGTGCAGGAATTCAAGGTGCAGGCCAACACCTATGACGCGCAGTACGGCCGCACCGGCGGAGGCGTCATCACCATCGTCACCAAAAGTGGCGGCAACGACTTCCATGGCACGGCGTTCGAGTACTTCCAGAACGACAAGTTGAACGCCAATCAGAGCGAACTGAATCAACCCCTGACAACCGGCGGGCAGTATTTCCCGAACGGCCGCAAACCGCCAAATCACATCAACCAGTTTGGCGCCACGGCGTCGGGACCATTCGTGATCCCTAAAGTGATCAACACCAAGAACCGGGCGTTCTGGATGTTGTCCTGGGAAAGCATGCGGCAGCGTTCGGCCGATCCCAGCGTTGTGACCGTCCCGATTATGGACATCCGTACCGGCGATTTCACCAAGCTCTATAATTCCGCCGGCACCATGATCACCATCTACGATCCATACAGCACGCAGGCCAACGGCTCCCGCACTCCCATTTCGGGCAACAAGATTCCAGCCAGCCAGCTCGATCCGATTGCGACCAAGGTGTTGACGTATATGCCGGCGCCGTCGAGCGAGGGCAGCGGACCGGCCCACCTCAATAACTTCCCATATCCCTCGATGTGGATCGCCAGCTTCGACCAGTTCGTGGGCCGCGTCGATGTGGTGGCCAATTCGAAAAACAACGTGTTCTTCCGTTACAGCGAGGACCCGTTCCAGGAATACCGCAACATCACGGTCAGCTTGAACAACGTGGCGGAAGGGACGGGCAACGCGCCGCTATTGCGCAACGGCCGCGGCGTGATGCTGAACTGGACCTCGACCATATCGCCGACCATGACCTTCGACATGCGCCTCGGTCTGAACCGTTGGGAGGAGAAGGGCGGCAGCACGATCGGCGAGGGCTTCAATCCGGCGCAGCTTGGCTTCTCGAGCGTCATCGTCTCGCAGATCACCCGGTATCAGTTCCCGCGGTTCGACTTCACCGACTACTTAAGCCAGGGTGCGGACGCCGCCGGTCCCGCCACCAAGGACACTTACAGCATCCAGCCCAATTTCAACAAGGTGCTGGGCCGTCACTTCCTCAAGTTCGGAGCGGAAGCGCGGCAGTACAACAACAACAACTCGGGCCGCGGCTATCCGTCCGGCCAGTACAGCTTTACCAAGGGCTGGACGCAGGCCAACGCTTCGACCGCCGATGCGGTTTCCGGCAACTCGATAGCCAGCTTCCTGATGGGCTTGCCGGCCAGCGCGCAGATCCAGAAAAACATCGACAGCGCTTACACCCACTTCTATTACGCCGGGTTCCTCCAGGACGACTGGAAGGTCAACTCGAGGCTGACCTTGAACCTGGGCCTGCGGTGGGACGGCGAGACGGGGAATCGGGAACGCTTTGACCGCCAAGTGCAAGGCCTGGACTTCACTGCCGCCAGCCCCATCGCCAGCAAGGTGACCGGGCTGACGCTGAAGGGCGCCGTGCAGTTCTCAGGATTCCAAGGCGTACCGCGCACGATCAGGGGTATGGACAAAAATAACTGGCAGCCCCGCGTCGGTGTGGCTTACAAGATAGCCGACAAGTGGGTGTTGCGGGGCGGTTACGGCCTCTATTACATGGGTTCGGACGAAACTGGCGCCTCCAGCGGCTTCAGCCGTACGACCAGCGCCGTGGTTTCCACCAACGGCCTGACGCCCTACCCCGGCTTGTCCACGGCCAACGCGTTCGTTTCCTACCCCAACAGCAAGCTGCTCGATCCCATTGGAACCAGCCAGGGAGCCGCCAGCTTTCTGGGTGAAGGTATCACGAGCTACCTCTACGACCGGCAGAACCCTTACACACACCAGTATTCGTTCGACATCCAGCGCGAATTGCCCGGCGGGATCCTGGCCGAGGTTGGCTATGGCGGCAACACCACGCGCCGTTTGTCGGTCAATTTTGGCCTGAACTACATTCCTGCGAACGAGATGGGCAGGGTTACCTCCACGGGCGCGGTGGACACGGCGTATTACACCGCGCAGGTGACCAACCCCATGGCGGGGCTGATCCCGAACAACGCGTCCCTTAACGGCGCAACCATCCAGCGGCAAATCCTGTGGCGGGCGTTCCCGCAATATAGCGGCGTCACATGGGCCGGCATACCAGTAGGGCGCAACCAGTATCACGGCGTGAACTTCAAGCTGACCAAACGTATGACCCACGGTCTGAGTTACCTGGCGGCTTACACCATCGGCAAGAACCTGGAACAGCTGAGTATATTGAACAATCAGGACTTCGCCGGGAGGGACAACTACGAAGCGACGAAGCTCATCAAGCAACCGTACCAGGATGCCGACACCCCACAGAAGTTCGTCATCGCGGGCATCTATGAGCTGCCGTTCGGCAAGGGTAAGCCCATTGCCGGCAACGCGCCGGGATTTGTGAACCAGATCATCGGCGGCTGGCAGTGGAACTATAACGTGACCTACCAGAGCGGCTGGGTGGTGAACTACCCGAACGCTCCGCAGGTCAGTCCCGGCAGCGCCAAGATCGACAACCCTACCTACAAAAAGGTGTTCAACACCTCCTTGTGGAAGACTTCGACCGGAGCCGCCGTTTCGGTGCCGAACACCACCTATGGCTGGCGCACGTGGCCCATCCTTATGAGCGACGTGCGGCGGCCCGGCTACCAGAATTGGGACACTTCGCTGTCGAAGTACTTCCCGATCAAGGAGAGCCTGAAGCTGCAGTTCCGCTTTGAGATGGTCAACATGATGAACCACCCGTGGTTTGCCGATATGGCTGACGGCGGCACGGACGTAACTAACGCGGCATTCGGCCAGTTGAACCCGACGCAGCGCAACCTGCCGCGGTTCATCAAACTGGCGATGCACCTCAACTGGTAGGAGGTATTGTAGGGGCGGGATATATCCCGCCCCCTACGTTCTTACCACTGTAGATTCAATCCCAACTTCAGGAAGCGTGGCAGGTTGTTCTGCACCGGGTTCAGACGCCCGAACGCTGCGTTTGTTACGTCTGTCCCGCCGGAGGCGAGGCCGGTGAACCACGGGTGATTGAAGGCATTCACCGCCTCGAAGCGGAACTGCAATTTCATCCGCTCGTAGATGGGGAAATACTTCGTCACGGACACGTCCCAGTTTTTGTATGCGGGACTCCGCACGTCGCTGAAGTAGTACAGGTAAGTGCGGAATGTGTAACTGGGCTGCGCTGTGACCAGCTTGCCCGTCGCCGGGTCGATCCACTTCGAAGTATCGAACCACTTCGCAATGGTCGGATTACTGATGCGCGGGGCGAAATTGTTCATGTCCGGGTTGTAGGATCCTCTGGATTGCCCGTTGAGATTCGCGAACAGCACCTGGTCCTTGAGGCTCAAGCCCTGTGATTGCGAGGCGATCGGGCCGGCCGCGTTCAACTCGAATGGGTTGGCGTTCATCTTGGCGTTCTGGAAATACTCGAAAACCGAACCGTGGAAGTCGTTGGTTCCCACCTCGCCGACCTGCAACGCCATGTCTACGCGAAGCTTGTCCAGGGTCTGCAGCCTGATGCCGGTCTGGACGTATCTCTTGAAGCCCGCCGCTTCCACCGCTAGTTGGTAAGTGCCCGGCGCCAGGAACGGTGCCAGATACTGACCCACATCATTGGTTCTCGCCACGACACTGGCATTCGTAGCGGGATTGGTGACGGTCACCGTAGCATTCGCGACGGCCGCGCCAGTCCGGTCCGTAACGGTGCCCGAAATGCTGGCGCGAATTTCCCGCGAATATTCTGCAGGAGCCAGGGTCACCAGAAGATGCACTACGACACACAACGTGAACTCACATCAAGCTTACCCCTCATGCCAGTATCGTCTCTGAGTCGAAACTACCTCTTGCCCAGGAGTAAAGACGTTCCTACCACGTCACAGTGTTGTTCAGCGCGCCGACGCGCCGGAGCCGCGCGATTCAGTTAAACTGAACACGGCAGCGCTTCTTCGTCTTGTCTTCGCCTTAGAATACTCAGGAGGTGCAAATTCTGGTCAACTCCCATGAAATTTCGCCCCAAATCCCCCACAGAGGCTAGATTTCACCCCCCGTGGTGGTCGTATACTGTTGTGGTGCGGGTGTCTTAGCAAATCTTCACAATTTTGCTTTAGGAGGGAGTATGCGTAATTTGTGCAGACTAGTGTCTGTGCTATTGGTATTGGCGTTAGTACCCCTTGCTTATTCACAAGAGGTACGCGCCAGTTTGACGGGGACCATCACGGATTCAACCGGCGCCGCGGTAGCTAACGCCGCCGTGCAGGTCACCAATCTTGCAACAAACGCCGTCACATCGACCAAGAGTAACGAATCGGGCACCTTTGTGACCCCCTTCCTAGCTCCAGGCCAATACCATATGACGGTGGAAGCCACCGGCTTCAAGAAGTTCGTGCGGGAGAACATCCAACTGCAGGCGGCGGACAGGGTCCGCATCGACGTAAAGTTGGAAGTCGGCGAAGTGACCACCAGCGTGACCGTGAGCGAATCGGTTTCGCAGTTGCAAACGGAAACCGCCACGCGGTCGCAAGTCCTCGCCAACGAGATCGTCGCCAGCGTGCCCACGCAGGGCCGTAACCCGTTCCAGATCGCCTGGGCGGCTTCCGGCGTGGTGAAGAGCGGCACATTCCGTTATCTTCGCTCGTTTGATATCGGCGGCATGTCGGGTCTCTCGATCAACGGCGGCCGTGAAAAGGTCAACGAAGTGCTGATGGACGGTATCAGCAACGTCCGCGCCGAGTACACGGTAATCAGTGCTCCGACTACCGAATCGGTGCAGGAGTTCAAGGTGCAATCCGCCACTTATGATGCGCAGTACGGGCGCACGGCGGGCGGCGTCATCACCGTGGTCACCAAGGGTGGCGGCAACGACTTCCATGGAACGGCGTTCGAATATTTCCAGAACGACAAGTTGAATGCCAACCAGAGCGAGCTCAACAAGCCCATGACCGTTGCCGGCCAATATTTCCCCAACGGCCGCAAGCCACCAAACCACATCAACCAGTTCGGTATCCAGGCGAGCGGTCCCATCGTGATCCCGAAATTGGTCAACACCAAGAACCGCGTGTTCTGGATGCTGTCCTGGGAGAGTATGCGGCAGCGTTCCGCTGACCCGGATGTGAAGACGTTCCCCACCATGGATATCCGTGGCGGCGACTTCACCAATCTGCTCAACGGTAATGGCCAGCAGGTTACTATTTACGACCCGTACAGCACGAAGGCCGACGGCACACGTACGCCGATTGCCGGCAACAGGATCGCCGCGAGCCAGATCAATCCTGTAGCGGCTAAGGTGCTGTCCTATTACCCGGCTCCTTCCGCCCCCGGCGACGGACCGGCCCGCGTCAACAACTATCCGTATCCTTCGATGTGGATCGCCAGCTTCGACCAGTTCGTGGGGCGCACGGACGTGGTGGTGAACTCGAAGAACAACGTGTTCTTCCGGTACAACGAAAACCCGTTCCAGGAATTCCGCGCCATCGTGTTCGGCATGAACAATCCCGCCGAACCGACTGGCAACGCCCCGCTGCTGCGCAACGGCCGGAACGTGATGATGAACTGGACCTCCACGATATCGCCGACCATGACCTTCGACCTCCGCGCTGGATTGAATCGCTGGGAAGAGGCGGGCGGCAGTTCCATCGGCGCGGGCTACAACCCGGCGCAGTTGGGCTTTTCGAGCGCGATCACATCGCAGATCACCAAGTACCAGTTCCCGCGCTTCGACCTGCAGGATTACCAGAGTGTTGGTTCGGACGCGTTCGGACCCGGCACGCGTGACACGTACAGCCTTCAGCCCAACCTCAACAAGGTGCTCGGACGCCACTTCCTGAAGTTCGGCGCGGACTTCCGCCAGTTCAACCGCAACGACTCCGGCCGGGGCTATCCGTCGGGCTACTATTACTTTGGCAAGAACTGGACGCAGGCGAACGCCACCCGGGCGGATGCTGTATCCGGCAACTCGATCGCCACGTTCCTCATGGGTATCCCGAGCAGCGGTTATATCCAGAAGAACATCGACCCGGCCTACCGCCACTACTACTATGGCGGCTTCTTCCAGGACGACTGGAAGGTCAATTCCCGCCTGACGATCAACTTCGGTCTGCGGTGGGACACCGAAACCGGGAACGTGGAAAGGTATGACCGCCAGATCCTCGGACTCGACTGGGATGCCGCCAGCCCCATCGCCAGCAAGGTCACGGGCCTGACCCTGAAGGGCGCCGTGCAGTTTGCGGGCGTGAACGGCCTGCCGCGTACCCTTGTGGATGCCGACACGAACAATTGGCAGCCGCGCGTCGGCCTGGCTTACAAGCTGGGTGACAAGTGGGTGCTGCGTGGAGGTTACGGTCTCTATTACATCGGCCACGACGACAATGGCTCCACGAACGGTTTCAGCCGCTCCACGAGCATCGTTACGTCCCTGGACGGTGGCCTGACGCCGTATCCGGGCATGACCACGCAAAACGCATTCGTGTCCTACCCCAACAGCAAGCTGCTCGATCCCACCGGCTCCAGCGGCGGTGCCGCCAGCTTCCTTGGTGAAGGCATGCAAGGCTGGATTCGAAACCGCGCTCTGCCCTACACGCACCAATACTCGTTCGACATCCAACGGGAATTGCCGCTTAGCATATTGTTTGAAGTCGGATACTCGGGCAACATCGGGCGCCGGTTCAACATGTCCGGCGGCGGTGTCGGTTCCGCTGGCTATGGCCTGAACTACATCCCGACCAACATGTTGGGTAGGCGAACCTCGACGGGCGCCATCGATACGGCGTGGTACACGGAGAAGATCGCCAACCCCATGGCGGGACTGATTCCGAACAACGCTGCCCTCAACGGCGCAACCATCGTGCGGACGCAGCTCATGTACGCCTATCCGCAGTACAACGGCGTTACGCTGACCGGCGTGCCGATCGGCAAGAACCGGACCGATGCCGTGAGCTTCAAGGTCACCAAGCGCTTCTCGCACGGCTTGAGCTTCCTGGCCAACTACGGTATCGCCAAGAACCTGCAGCAGGTCCGTATGCTGAACGCGCAGGATTTCGGCGGAGTCAAGAACTACGACTCCACCGTCCTGGTGAAGGAATCCAACCAGAACGTAGACACCCCGCAGAAGTTTATCATCGCGGGCATCTATGAACTGCCGTTCGGCAAGGGCCGGCAATTCGCCAACAATGTTCCGGGCATTGTCAACGCCATCATCGGCGGCTGGCAAGTCGCCTACGACGTAGCTTTCCAGAAGGGCTGGGTGGTAGATTACCCGAACGCTCTTCAGAATGCTCCGGGCAGCGCGAAGATCGACAACCCGACCAATAAGCGGTGGTTCAATACCTCGCTGTGGAAGACGGCGTCGGGCACTCCGGTTCCCTTGCCGGAAGCATACACCCTGCGCAACTTCCCGTACCTGTTCAGCGATGTGCGGCGTCCCGGTATGAACAACTGGGATACGTCGCTCATGAAGTACTTCCCGATTAAAGAAAGCCTGAAGCTGCAATTCCGCTTCGAGATGGTGAACATGATGAATCACCCGTGGTTTGCGGACATACAGTCGACGGACGTTACCAACGCGGCATTCGGCCAGTTGAACCCGACGCAGCGCAACCTGCCGAGGTTCATCAAGCTGGCGATGCACCTCAACTGGTAGAGATAGACCTGAGACCTATCGCTACCTCCTAAAGGGAGCCGCTCCGGCGGCTCCCTTTTTTGTCTTCACGCTATAATTCGGTGGGGACAAGAACTGCCTTCATGCAACGCCTCCTCGACGAAGTCGGCTTTCGGGATCTCTCTCGCGCGCGTTCCAGTATCGAGAGCCTCTCGCGAGCAATCCCCGGCGAAACCCAAAAGCGGCTCCTCTATCTGTTAGCATCCTCGCCCGATCCCGACGAGGCGTTGCTGTTCCTGGAGCGCCTGCACGAATCGCATCCGGAATCGTTCCGCCGCCTGGCGGCCAATTCCACCGCTTTGCAGTATATGGTCGCCGTCTTCTCCTATAGCCGCTTCCTTTCCGAGGCCGTGCTGCAATTCCCCGAATGGCTGGAGGATCTGGCCAAGGCCCGGGACATCGACCGCGTCCTTCCCGCCGAACAGCTCGAGGATCGCCTGGAGGCGGCCCTGGCGGCGGACGCTTCCGCGCCGCTGGCCCTCACGCTGGCCCTTTTCCGGCGGCGCCAGTTGCTCCGCATCGTGCTTCGCGACGTGCTGAACATCGCCACGCTGCCCGAAACCACGGAAGAGCTTTCGAACCTGGCCGACGCGATTCTGGAAGTCAGCTACCGTCATCTGCGAAAGGAGATGGAACGCCGCTATGGCGTGCCCCAGTGGGTGGATGCGGACGGCAAGCGCCGCGCCTGTTCGTTCGCCGTGGTGGCGCTCGGCAAGCTCGGCGGACAGGAGCTTAATTACAGCTCCGACATCGATCTGATGTTCCTCTATTCGGGCAACGGCGAAACCGACGGCGCGCACTCCATCAGCAACAAGGAGTTCTTCCAGAAGCTGGCGCATCGATACACGGAACTGCTCTCCACGTACACGCCGGTGGGCGCCTGCTATCGCGTGGACCTGCGCCTGCGCCCCGACGGCAGGTTGGGCGAGATCTGCCTGTCGCGCGACGGCGCCATTCTCTATTACCAGACGCGGGCGCGGGACTGGGAACTGCAGATGCTGATCAAGGCGCGTCCTGCGGCGGGCGACCGCGCGTTGGGCAGAGAACTGCTCGAGACGCTCGAATCGCGCATCTATGCGACGACGCTGGATTTCAGTGCGGTGGAGAGTGTATCAGCCACTCGCGAGCGGCTCCATGAGCAGGCGGCCCGGCGGCGCGGCGACGCGCCGGGCTTCGACGTCAAGCTGGCGCGCGGCGGCATCCGCGACATCGAGTTTCTGGTGCAATGCCTGCAGCGGCTGCACGGCGGGCGGGAGCCCTGGGTGCGCCACGGCGGTACGCTGCTGGCGCTCGCCCGCCTGCACGACAAAGATTTCCTGGACGATTCCGAATACTCGCGGCTGGCCTCCGCTTACCAATTCCTGCGCACGCTCGAACACCGGCTGCAGTTCGACGAGGACCGCCAGACGCACACGCTGCCCTCGGATGCGGCTAGGCTGGAAACGTTCGCCCGCCGCATGCCCGCCGCCGAGATCGGCAAGGCGTCATCGTCCGAAACGCTGCTGGGTGAGCTGAACGCGCACCTGGAGGAAGTGCAGGAGATTTACGAGCGCGTCATTCACGCGCAACGTCCCATCTATTACATGACACCCGAGCCGGTCATCGAACCGGCCGGCGGCACGGGAGTGGAGACGCCGGACGATGTCCCTGAACCCGCGCCGAGCAACCTGGTGCGGTTCCTCGACGAGAAGGCGCCGCGGTTGGCCGCCATGATCGGCCGGGGCGACCTGCGGCGCGGCCTCAGCCTGTTTGAGCACTACCTTGAAAGGATTCTGAACGAGCCGGAGTGGCTCGGCTGGCTGGACCGCGATCCCGTCCTGGCGAGCTACGTTTTCGAGATTTTCGATTGCAGCCAGTACTTTTCAGAGCATTTGATCCGCGACCCGGAATTATTGCGGGAGTTGCGCGGCATACGCGATTCGTCGACCCGGGATCTTCCCTACTCCGGCCTGGTGACGGCGCTGAGCGACATGGGTGCGGTGCGGCGCTTCTTCCGCCGCGAGATGTTCCGCGTGCAGGCCGAAAGCATCTGCCTGCGCACGCCGATCTTTGAAACGCTCGAACGCACCAGCGAACTCGCCGACGCGACGATCCAGGCCGCCTACCGCCTGGCCGTCGAAGAGGTCGCCGCCTCGCGGCCCCCCGCGGCCGGATACACGCCCGGGAACCAGCTCATGGTGGTGGCGCTCGGCCGCCTGGGCATGCGCGAGTTCGATATGGCCAGCGACGCCGACCTGGTCTTCGTTCTTCCCGACGCCGATCTGCCCGAACTGCCCTTCTGGACCCGCGTCGCCGAGACCATCATCAACCGCATCACCGCGTACACCGGCGAGGGTGTCATCTTCGCCGTCGATACGCGGCTGCGGCCCAACGGCCGCGAGGGCGCCCTGGTGCAGTCCGAGGAGAACTATCACGAGTACTTCGCCAAGCGCGCCGAGGCATGGGAAGGAATCACGTATATGAAGTCGCGCGCCGTGGCTGGCGACATCGAGCGCGGCACGGCGTTCTTGAATGAGCTGCAGAAGGTGGACTGGCGGCGCTACGGGCAGAGCGGGCGCTCACGCAAGGATCTGCTGCAGATGCGCCGGCGCCTGGAGAAGGAACTGAGCGCCGGCAATCCACTAAAGGCCGGCCGCGGCTCCTATTACGACATCGATTTCGCGCTGATGTACTTGCGCCTGCGCGGCGCGGGCATATTCTTCAAAGTGTTGAACACGCCCGCCCGTATCGACGTGGTCGAGCAGATGGGTCACCTGGAGCGCGCCGACGCCGATTTCCTGCGCGACGCCTCCACTTTTTACCGCGCCGTGGACCACGGCATCCGCGTCTCCACCGGCCAGGCGGCGGGCGACCTGCCGAGGTCGGAATCGCAACTGGAAGTGCTCAACGAACTGGTCAGCCGCTGGACTCCCGATTATCTGCACGACCAGCCGCTGGCCATGGAACTCGCCCAGGTGCAGGAGCGCACCCGCGAGTTCTTCGACCGCCTGTTCGGGTGAGGCGAGGCAGGCGAAACCGTCTGCCCTATACTATTTCTTGACCAGCTCGACGCGCCGGTTCTGCGCGCGGCCCTGAGGCGTATCGTTGGTGTCGACCGGCTTGGTGGAACCCAGGCCCGCTGTGGTCAGGCGCTCGGCGTCGATCTTGAACTGAGTGACCAGGACGGACTTGACGGCCTCGGCGCGGCGGCGCGAGAGATCCATGTTGGCGGCGGCGTTGCCGACCGAATCGGTGTGTCCCTCGATGAGCAGGCGGAGATTCGGATTGGTCTCCAGGCCCTTGGCGATGGATTGGATCACCGGGGCCGACTCCGGCTTCAGGCGGTCGCTCGCGGTATCGAACAGGATGCCGTGGGTAACGAAGCGCCCGGCGGACGTGATGACCTGGCTGAAGTCCGGCGTGGATTCGGCGAAGCGAACCGTGCGATAACCCAGGGACTGATTCGCGCCATAGAAGTCGTGGGCGAACTCCACCCCAGTGATTGCCGGCATCTCGACCTGGTTGAAGTCCAGGTGCTTCTCGCCATTGACGAAGATGCGGAGACGACCGTTCTGAACCCACAACGCGAGCTTGGCCGGCTCGGCCCAGCTCATTTGGATCCGCTTGCGGCCGAGATCCTGGTACGCCGGCACTTTGAGCTGGACCTGCAGGTCGCACTGATTGGGGCTGGCGGTTGTGCTGTAAACGAGGACTTGCTTTGTTCCCGAGAGCAGAATGAGATGGGCAATGGCCCGGCCCTTAGGATCGAACTTGATCTCGGCTTCGTAAGTGAAGTTCTTGGGTAGCGCTGTGATGTTGGGAAAGATGGATCCGCGCTGGCTGATGGTTAGTTGACGGACATCGCCTGCGGCCTGGAGTTCGGGAGCGGCGCCGCGGACCTTGAAATGGGGTGGGGCATCGCCCGCGCTCATGTCCGTGAAATCGTCATAGAAGATCGTCTTGTCGCCCGGGACGAAGGATGACTTGAGAGTAGTCATCTCCGGCTGCGCCGTGGGCGGCTGAGCCGGAACGGGAAGCCCTGCGAAAAGTAACAGGGCGGAAGCGAGTGCGGCTGAGTGCAGTGCAAGCATCTGTGTCCTCCGAGATAGCATCACCAGATCAGGGCCAATAAGCCCGCTAGATTTGTACCATGACACCGGCGTTCTAAGCAAGATTGTGCCGCGCGCCAGCCCGCCCCGCTAAGGTATACTTAGTCACTATCCCACGTAAGACAGACGAAAGGAGAAGTCTACATGACGGTATCTTTCTATGGGCACGTAAGGCAGTATCACAACATCAAAGCCGAAATCGACGCCAACATAGCCGAGGTATTGGAGAGCGGCCAGTATGTCATGGGTCCCATGCTCAAGAAGTTCGAGAAAGAATTCGCCGCCTACAACGGCACCAAGTACGCAGTAGGTGTAGGCAACGGCACGGACGCCATCTGGCTTTCCCTGATGGCGCTGGGCATAGGACCGGGCGACGAGTGCATCACCACCACCAACACGTTTTTCGCTACGGCCGAGGCGATCTGGATTGCCGGCGCCACCGCGGTCTTCGTCGATTCCGATCCGGTGACGAACTGTATCGATCCGGCCAAAATCGAAGCGGCCATCACACCGAAAACCAAGGCCATCATTCCCGTGCATCTTTACGGGCAGTGCGCCGACATGAAAGCCATCCGCAAGATCGCCGACAAGTACAAACTCCTGGTTGTCGAAGACAACGCCCAGGGCATCGGCGCGGCGGGAGACGGCTTTAAGATCGCCGAACTGAGCGACGCCACCTGCACCAGCTTCATCATCCAGAAGAACCTGGGCACTTTCGGCGACGGCGGCGCGGTGGTGACCAACAATCCGGAAGTGGACCGCATCGTCCGCAAGCTGCGCAATCACGGCTCCGACAAGCGTTCCTGCCACAGCTATGGTTTCAATAGCCGCCTGGACGACCTGCACGCCGCCGTCCTCAGCGCGAAGCTGAAGCACATCGACGAGTGGAACGACCTGCGCCGGAAGTGGGCTGCCCGTTACACGGCCGGCTTGAAGGGCGCGAAGCACTTCACGCTGCCCACTGAGTTGCCCGGCTACCGCCACGTCTTCCATCTCTATGTGATCGAAACGAAGCAGGCCGCGCACCGCGATCTGTTGCTGGACTACCTGAACAAGAACGGCATCGACGCCAAGTGCCACTATCCTATCGCCATCCATCAGCAGGAAGGCTATCCCTGGGGCAAGGGCGCCCGTATCGTGGGTTCCATCGCCAACAGCGAGCGCAACGCCGCCTGCTGCATCACGCTGCCCATCTATCCCGAGCTGACCGAAGCAGAGGTGGACTACACCATCGCCAAGGCGCTCGAGTGGGACTCCCAACAGGGGTAACGCGATATGCAGCGCAAGTATAAAGTCGTCGTGGTGGGCATGGGCAAGCGCGGCATGCACCATGCCACCACGTTCCAATCGAACGGCCGCTTCGAGGTGGCGGGCATCTGCGACATCGACAAGGGCCGCCTGGACACCGCTGCCGCCAAGTTAGGCGTCACGCTGAAGGGCACCGACGCCGCCCAGGTGGCCGCCGCCGTCAAACCCGATGTGTTCTGTTTCTGCACGCTGCCGAATGTCCGCGTCGACATGTTTCGCACCGGCATTGAATGCGGCGCGAAGCTCATCGCCATGGAGAAGCCCATCGCGCTCACCAGCGCCGAAGGCTTCGCCATCCGCGACATGGTGAATGCGAGCGGCATCAAGGTGGTGGTGAGCCATCAGCACCGCTTCGGCTCGCACTACCGGAAGGTGAAGGAGATCATTGCGAGCGGGGCGTTGGGGCGTGTCCACACGGTCTACGGGACCTCCACCGGGTGGATGGCCCACATGCTTTCGCACCTGATCGATTACACCCGTTGGTACAACAACGAAGCTGAAGCCGAGTGGGTCATGGCGCAGGCGGCCGGGCGCGGCAAGCTCACCGACGTGCATCCTTCGCCCGACTACATCGCGGGCGTCGTGCATTACGCCAACGGAGTTCACGGCGTGCTGGAATGCGGCGCCGGCGCTCCGGACGTGCCCGAAGTGGACGCCTGGTGGCGCAAGTGCCGGATCGGAGCGCAGGGAACCGACGGGTTCGCCGAAACGCTCACCGGCGCAGGCTGGCGATCGGTCACCAAGACGGGCTCGGCGTCGGGCACCGGCTCGATGAACTACGACCTGGACATGCCGCCCTACATCCAGGAGATGGCCGACTGGCTGGACGACGACGCCAAAGTCCACTCTTGCAACTTCCAGAGCGCCTACAAAGGCTTCGAGATCATGATGGCCTTCTGCCGCTCGGCGGCCCAGGGCGGGCAGGTGGCCCTGCCGCTTACCGAACCGGCCGACGAACTCGAAATGCTCCGCGGCGCTGTGAGCGCCCGCAAAGTGCTGCTCTCAATGCCAGCCAACGCCAAGGAGTACCTGGGGTAACCAGCCCGGAAGGAGCCGGGGCAGTCCACCTGCCCCGGTTTTCTTATATGCTGGGACGGTTCCGCCAGTTAGGAGGCAATCGTGTCCGAGCGTCCTTTCAGACTGTCCCGTCGTGAATTCGGTTTGGGCCTGGGCGCCACGCCCGTGTTTGTCCCCGCCGCCCGCGCCGCGGTGAGCGGAGCGCCGTGGGACGCGCCCGCCGAAGTTCGTAAGGTTTTCGTGGGCGTTCCCAAGCCCACCTGGCCGAGGCCCGACCTCAATTTCGAGCAGGAAATGGCAGGCATCAGCGCCAATCTCGCCGCGCTCGAAGCCCAGCACAAAGCCGAGGTCCACTTTACCGGCGGCGAGTGGCTCAAGAGCGCGACGGACGTCGAGCCGTGGGCCAAGAGCCTCGCCGGCGCGGACGCCGTCCTGGTGCTGGACCTGACATCCAGCACCTCGCCGATCTTGCAGGCATTGGGCAAACTGGATATCGCGAAGCTGCTGTTCACGCGGCCCATCACCGGCTGGTCCTTCATGGACGGCGCGCGTTGGATTCAAAGCGGCGCCAAGGCCGACATGGTGGCATCGAGCAACTTCGAGGATCTGGTGCCGCTACTGCCGATGCTGCGCGCCATCCACCATCTGAAATACAGCAAGGTGCTGGTCATCAATAGCCAGGGCCGCGGGGGAGCGGAGTTCACCGCGCAGTTCGGCACGCAAATGGCGTACCCGGCTTATTCGGACCTCAAAGCCTGCTTCGAATCGATCGACGTCCGCAAGGCCGAGGAGGAAGGCGCCGAATTTGCCCGCAAGGCCCTGCGTGTGGTCGAGCCCTCGCCCGCCGACATCCGTGACGCCTGGCGCTTGTACCTGGGCGTCCGCGAACTGCTGGCGAAGGAGAAAGCCAACGCCATTACCATCGACTGCCTCGGCGGATTCCGGCGCGGGGAGCTGCCCGCGTATCCTTGCGTGGCCTGGACTATGCTCAACGATTTGGGAATGTACGGCGTCTGCGAATCGGACCTGCCGTCGACCATGACGCAGCTGCTGGTTACCTCTTACTCCGGCAAGCCCGGCTTCGTCTCCGACCCGACCTTCGACACCAGCCGCAACGAGGTCATTCACGCCCACTGCGTCGCGGCCACCTGCATGCGCGGCATCGGCGGCGCGCCGTCGCCGTTCAGCCTGCGCTCGCACATGGAGGACAACAAGGGTGTGTCGGTCGAAGTTGAAATGCCGGTGAGGGAGACCATCACCTGTGCGCGCTTCAACGACCCGAAGACGCTGGTCGCTTCCACCGGTGAAGTCACCGCCAATGTCGACAGCCCGCGCGGCTGCCGGACCAAGATCGTGACGCGCGTCGCCGACGCCCGCAAGATGGTGGAAGGCTGGACCGGCGGACTGCACCGCGTGATCTTCTACGGGGATCATATGGAAGCCGCCGAGCGGATGGGCCGCTTGATGGGCTTCCGGGTGAAGAGGGAATGCTGATGATCAATCGAATTCTCGCCGCCGCTATTGCGCTCTGCGTTTCCGCGCTCGCCCAGACGGAACCCGGCTCGGTGCGGCCCATGCTGGAGGCCGACCTGCTCACGCCGGATGTGGTGTCCTTCCAAGTCCGGAACTACCTGATTCAGAAGGTTCCCGCGCTTCCCAAGCCGGCGAGCGCCGAGGCCTGGACCGCCCAGTCCAAGACGATGCGCGAGAAGTTCCTGCGCGAGGTGGTGTTTCACGGCTGGCCTGCGGAGTGGGTGAATGGGCCGCTCAAGGTTGAGGACCTCGGCCTGATGCCCTCCGGCCCCGGCTATCGCATGCGCAAGTTGCGCTACGAGATCGTGCCGGGCTTCTACTCGGTGGGCATCCTTTACGAGCCCGAAAAGATGACCGGCAAAGTCCCGGTGATCCTCAACGTGAACGGCCACGTGGGGCCGGCGGGCAAGAGCGTCGAATACAAGCAGAAGCGCTGCATACACCAGGCGCGCCACGGCATCCTGAACCTGAATCTCGAATGGATCAGCTTCGGCGAACTGACGCACAAAGAAAACCAGCACTGGTTCGGCGCGCACCTGGACCTGGCCGGCGCGAACGACATGGGCCTGTTCTACCTGGCCATGCGCAAGGGCCTTGATTATCTTTACCAGCATCCCAACGCCGACCACACGCGCGTCGGCGTCACCGGCCTGAGCGGCGGCGGCTGGCAAACCATCGTTCTCAGTTCGCTTGATGAGCGCGTCACGCTGGCCGTTCCGGTGGCCGGTTATTGTGCGGTGACCGCTCGTATCGAGCGCGCCATGGACACCGGCGATGTCGAGCAGAACGCGCCGGATATGCAGCTTTACGCCGATTACCCGCACTTGACGGCCATGCGCGCGCCCCGGCCCACCCTGCTCGTCTACAATGCCGAAGACAACTGCTGCTTCCGTGCCCCGCTGGTGAAGCCGGACATTTACGACGCCGTGGTGCCGTTCTTCAAGCTCTACGGCAAGGCGGCGAGCTTCGCCTGGCACATGAACACCGACCCGTCCGAGCACAACTATCAGCTCGACAATCGCCTGGCGGCGTACAGGTTCATCGGCCGGCACTTCGGCATAGCGGGGATGGATTCGGAAGAGCAGTTGGGACCGGAGATCAAAAGCTACGACGAACTGATCGTCGGCATCCCGAAGGACAACCTGACGGTGCTGGGGTTGGCGCGCAAGCTCGCGCTGCGCGTCTCGCGTCCAGCGATCCCGCCGGAGGGCGCCGCTCGCGAGGCCTGGGCCGTGAAAGAACGCGCACGCCTCGGCCGGGTGCTTCGCTACAAGCCGGTGACCATAGCGCGCCCGTGGAAGCTCGCCAACACGCACAACAAGGGGCTCGAAACGCGGTCCTACCGGCTCGACTTTTCCAACGGATTGAGCGCCACGGCGGTATGGTTCCGCGCGCTGGATGCGCGGGATCCCGCCCCGGCGACCATCGTCCTCAACGAGAACGGCAAGAAAGCGGCGGGGGCCGTGGTTTCGGACCGCGTGAACCGCGGCGAGCAGGTCCTGGCAGTAGATCCCATCTTCCATGGGGACGCCGCTCCCTCGAAACCCCGGCCCAGCGTCTTCACGCAGGTCATCTCAGCGCTGGGCGAGCGGCCGCTGGCGCTTGAAGCGGCGCAGTTGATTGGGACGGTTCGCTGGTTCGGCACGCAGTCCGGCGCCAGGAAACTGCGCCTGGAGGCGAACGGTTTCCGCGCGCAGGTGGCGGCGACTATCGTGGCGGCGCTCGCGCCGGAGTTGTTTTCCGACGTCGTGATCCGCAACGGGCAAGCGTCGCTGGCGCACATCTATGACGCCCCGGTTGAATACGGACAGGCCCCAGACCTGTTCTGCCTGGATTTGTACAAAGAATTCGACCTGGACCGGCTGATGATGCTGGCCGCCCCGGCCACGATCACCATCGTCAGGTAGGACGATCTTACCTAGCTGCGCGTGAAGTACAGGTCGGCGGCACGCTCCAGATCCCCGTGTGTCATGCGCGCGGGGCGGCCTTCATAGTTGGCGATGGAGGCCAGAATCTCGCAGATGTCGCGCGGATAACAGGCGCGCAGTTCCGTGCGGCCGTCGCGCAGGCACAGGCGCCGCAGGTAGTCCGCGCTGTCCGGTTCGGCGGGAATGTTGCACGCGGCGACTGTCCGCTTCAGGATCTCCTCGAAGACCTTCGGGTCCACGGCGTCAATGAAGATCTTGTTGTGGATGCGGCGCAGGAAGGCTTCGTCGGCCAAGTCGCTCGGGTCCAGGTTGGTTGAGAAGACCACGAGCATCTCGAACGGAATCTGGAACTTCACACCGTAGCGCAGGGTGAGGTAGTCGACGCGCCGGTCCAGGGGCACGATCCAGCGGTTGAGCAGGTCTCGCGGGCTCATGAGCTGGCGGCCGAAGTCGTCGATGACGAGGATACCGTCGTTGGCCTTCATTTGCAGCGGCGCGGCGTAAATGCCGGAGGCCTCGTCCAGGCGCAATTCGAGCATGCTCGGTACCAGTTCGCCGCCCACCAGCAGGAATGGCCGGTGGCAGAGTATCCAGCGCGGGTCCCAATCGGCGTCTTCCACACCCTCTACCTTTTCGTGCACGACCGGGTCGTATAGGCTGATGATCTGGTTGTCCACTTCCACGGCATAGGGAATTAGAACGGCGTCTTCGTAAATGCGAAGCAAACGCTCGGCCAGGCTGGTCTTGCCGTTGCCGGTGGGGCCGTAAAGGAAGATGGAGGTCTGGGAGATCAGGGCCGGTCCCAGCGAGTCGAGCAGGCGATCCGTCACCACCAGGTCAGAGAGTGCCTGACGCAGCATGCGCCTTGTGACGGTGACCTTGGCGGACTGCCTTTGCGTGGCGGCCGTGTATTCGCTAAGCGATACCGGGCACGCGCCGGCGTATTGGCTGATCTGGAAACGTTCGCCCGCCATCGCCCGGCCGGCAGCCGAGAGCGCAAATTGATAGTCGTTCCCGATCATGCCCCTCACTTCCACCAGTTGCTGCTGGCGCATATGGCGGAAAACGCCCTCTAGAACCGGCACGGAAATGCGGAGTTTCTTGCTCAAGTCAGAAAGCGTCGAGTACGCCTCCAACAGAAGCCGCCGGAGCATCAAGTCCATCACCAGCGATTGAGGAACTCCAAGCTGCTCCATGGTTTGCGGAGGAGGAGGGCAATAAGCTGAGCGGTATTGCGCGGTTGTGGCCATGCTTAGGAATCTTCCTTGTCAGTACTCGAATCGACAGAAACAGCCTCGGACTTTATCCACGCCGGGAGCGCCTTCGGCGTCAAATCTATTGGTGAAGTCTGCCGGCAAATTCGCATGGGCGCTTCTGGTCTGCGCTAGCTTCGCGTTGGGAAGCGACGCAGGCAGCTTGGCTCGCAACGCCCGCAAGGCCGAGCGCAAGGGGGAATGGGCGCGCGCCTACCTGCTCTACTCGCAGGCTGCGGCGGCGGATCCGGACAACCGCGAATACTGGGCCAAAGGCCAGGCGCTGCGGACCAGAGCTTTGGGACAAGTGAAGGTACAGGCGCCGTCCGAGCCGGTCAAAGAACCGCCGCGAGAAGACGCGTCCCTGCTTGGCACAATTACCGCCAAGGACATGGCTGAGGTCCGTAAGCCACAGCCGCCAAAGGAGTTACATGGTGATCCTGGACGCCGGGACCTGGACCTGCGCGGCAGCCCCAAAGAGTTGTTCGAACAGGTCTCGAAGGCTTACGGCATGGACGTGGTCTTCGATGGCGACTACCCCGACGCTGCCGCTCAGCATTTTCGTCTGGACAAGGCCGACTATCGGGAGGCCCTCCGAACCCTGGAAATCGCAACCGGTAGCTTTGTCGTGCCGCTGGCCGGGCGCTTGATGCTCGTTGTCAAGGACAACGTGCAGAAACGCAATGAAGTAGAGCCGATGGCCTCGGTGGTGGTCCCTATTCCGGAGCCGGTCTCGGTGCAGGACGCGCAGGAGTTGGCGAGGACCGTGCAGCAGACGTTCGAAATCCGGCGCCTGTTCGTCGATTCGCAGCGCCGCCTGGTATTCCTGCGTGACCGCGTTTCGAAGATCGAGGGCGCCCAGATGCTCTTCGAACAACTGCTGCGGCACCGGCCTGAGGCCGAAATAGAACTCGAGTTCCTGGAGGTCAGCCGGGGGGCTTCCACTTCTTTCGGGATCTCGCTGCCGACGACGTTTCCCATGGTCAGTACAGGTAAGCCGTGGCGCAACGCCATAGCCACTTTTCCGTCGGGCTACACCAACTTCCTGTCCTTCGGCGGTGGCGCCTCGCTGGTGGCTGTGGGAATCGCCAGCGCAACGGCGGTGGCCAATGCCAGCCGTTCCAGCGGAGGCACGATGCTGCGGGCCGATGTGCGCGCCCTGGACGGGCAGGCGGCACAGTTCCACGTCGGAGACAAGTATCCCATCATGACGGGCAATTACGGCAGCACGGCGCAGGTTGGTAACAACGTGTTGGCGTTGACGCCCAGCTTTTCGTTCGAGGACCTGGGCCTTGTGTTGAAGGTGACGCCCAGGATCCACGGAGCGGAGGATGTGACTCTCGACATCGAGGCGGAGTTTAAAGTTCTGACGGGCGAGATCGTAGACGACATTCCCGTGATCGCCAACCGGAAGTTGAAGAGCCAGGTGCGTCTGGCATCGGGCGAGTACGCCGTGATCGCGGGCCTGCTGACCGCTTCCGAGGCGCGTACCGTCAGCGGGCTGGCCGGCATCTCATCGCTCCCCTTGTTGGGGCCGCTACTGCGCAAGAACACGCGTGAAGACAATGCGAACGAAGCCATTATCGTCCTGCGTCCGCGCGTGATACACCTGCCCGGCTCCGAGCTTCCCACGAGGTCCTTTTGGACAGGATCGGAGACGCACTTCCCTTCACCGCTCTGAGACGCGCTCGAAGCGGTACGAGCCGGCTTCGGCGAGCGCGAAGGACGTCTGCGCCCCGGCGGCGCCGTGGAGCCTCCAACCGGCGGGTACCTCCAGGCGGACAGGATCCCAGGGCCGCTGCTTCACCACGATCTCCATGTTCCGGGCGGAAGCTTTCACGTCCATCCGCGTCCCCCGGTAGAGCAGATTCGTCACGCCGATTTCGGGCACGGCGGCGGGCAGGTGGGGCTCGATGCGCAGTGACGAGGCTTGCGGCTGCAGTCCGAGAAAACCGTACACCACGATAGACGGCACCAGACTGCTTTCAAAGAACTCCGCATCGATGCCGATGCCGCCGGCAGTGCCTCCGCCCTGCAGTTTGGTCCCGTGCTTGCCGCCTTCATAGTACTTGCGGTAGCCGCCTTCGGCCCAGACATCCTTCTCCCACGCCAGCAACTCCGCGAGGCGCTGCCAGGCGCGCTCGGGGCCCAGCACTTTAAGGTTTGCCCAAAGATCATAGAAGGAGAATCCTAGTACGGCGCCGCCGTCCTGCACCTGCCCGCCCCAGGGGATCTTTTCCGGCCGGGTCCAGCCTTGCCCGTACCACTCCAGGTTCCGTTTCGTGGTGGCGCGCGGGCCGAAGCGCCAGTGGTAAATATCACCGCCCGTGGAAGTGTCGCCTTCGACGTTGCGGCGGCCGCTCATCCAGTCCATAATCTCGGCGGCGTGGCGGTCCGAGGCGATGCCGTACCAGATGGCATCGAGGTTCAGGAATGTGAAGCCGTAGTCGTGAGCCTTTCCTTCCTTGTCGATACAGGCAACGAAGCGGCCGGTCTTCTTGCTCCAGAACTTCTTGTTCGCCGTGCGCTTCACCTGGGAGGCGTGACGGCGAAGCGCGGCCGGATCCAGAGCTTCGTCGCCGGCAGGAATGCCCCACCCCGGATTGTCGCGGACGGCCTGTTCGGCTTCGGCCATGGCCAAAAGGGAGGCGTAATACTGCGATGTCGAGTACATATCGTTCCAGCCGAAGGGCATGATGTCCCAGTAATTATTGCCGATGCCGTGGCCGTAATGCATCTGCTTGGATCCATCCGGCTTTGTCGTGTACCCGGCGAGGCCGTCGTGGCCGGGCCAGCGGTTGCGGATGTGGTTGAACTCCAGGCCGCCCAGCACGGTCTGCTGGTAGCGCACCGCGCGGCGCATCCGGTTCATGACGCGCGAGAGAAACTCGATGTCACCGTTGCCGCCCGTCAACGGCAGGTAGACGCGGCGTTCGGCGCTGTACCCGGTATCCTCTTCACGCAGCCATTCGATGTAGGGCAGACGGCCGGCGGGCGGTGCCGGATCGCGCTTCCAGCGGAGTTGCACGAACGGGGCGTTGAAGGCGTCGATCGTCACATCGGCGGGGGTGGTGATGCACGGAGAATCGCCATCGGCTTCCAGTTGCCACTTCTTGTCCCGTATGCCCAGCGAGCGTGCGTGTTCGAGTTCCCAGCCTTCGATGGCCTTCGGGCGGCCGAAGCGGGAATCCGGCCGCCGCCGCAGGAAGTGCTCCCAGACCCAACCGGGGCCGTCGTCCTGGAAATGCCAGCCGGCGGTGTAGCCCTTCTGGCCGGCCGGAGCGTTGGTCCACATGGGGAAAGGCCAACCCTGGTCGTGGGCGTGCGAGAAGTGCTGGTTGGTCCAGACGTAGCCGTCATTGTCCATGCGGATAGCGAGCAGGTCGTCACGCAGGATCCGCTGGATGGGCGCCGACCAGCCCGGGTGCAGCGCGCCTGCCATCCAGGTGTCGCTGGTGGTCAGGTACTCCTGATTGAAAAGCACGCTGCCGTGCCCGAGCCGCGTGCTGAAGTGATACCAGAGGTAATTCGATAGAAGTTGCGCTTCGGCGTCGTGGCCGGCGAAGGAAAAGCGCGGGAACTCCGGCGGTTGCGCGGCGAGCGGCATGGCGCAGGCCGCGACGAACACCAGGATCATTCGCTTCATCTTTCGTGCATCCTTGAACGGCGATCGACTGACCCGTTCATGATGCCAAAGACGGAGCGGGATTCGCCAGCGGAATCCTACGGCTGCAAAGGAATGGTTGCCTGGCCCGCCGGGCCGGAGTAAATCAGTTCAACCGAATGAATCTTCTGGGTTTTGCCGCGGTACTGGAAGTAGAGCAGGCCGGCCTGGGGCAGAGCGCGGTCGCCTTCGGCGAGCGTAGCTTTCTGAACACGCTTGCCCATGGCTCGCTGAAGTTCGAGAGGTACCTTCGGTTCCCTGTACGGCTCCGACTCGCCGGGTTGACCGCTTCCTCCGAAACTCGTCTTGGGCTTCGATTCGGACTTGGGCGGCTGCCATTCGGGATCCTTGACGGTGGCGAGCACCAGACCAAACGGCACGCTGGGCAACACGTCCTTCTTCCCGTTGAGGCGCAGCGAGAAATTGTCGAAGGATATGGTCAGCCGCTCTCCCGCCGGGCCGTACAAACCCACCTCGACGACGATGTATTCCTCAGACTTGAGAGTCGCCTCTTCGGTGGGGATCGCGTGCCCTTTGAACTCGGCTGCGATCGTCACATTCCCCGCCTTGCCGCGCGACTGATAATCGGTCGGAGCAGCTCGCGGCGGCAAGCCCTTCGCTTCGACCGGCGCTGCGCCGCCAGGCGCGTTTTGCCCGTAAAGGCACAGGCAGAATGCAGCCGCCGGGATGCAGGATCTCAAGGCGTGAAAAAGTCTCATTTCAGCTAAGAACTTAACACATTCGGGAGCGTGAAGGCACACCTCGCTCCCGCCGGCGCCTCACTTCACCTTGCTCATCTCATATCGCTTAGTCTTGTCCCATTTATGTTCGCGGCCGACGATGAAATCGTCGTAGACGCCCGCTGCCACCAGTGGTATCCACAACTGCGCGTACGTGAAATACATAAGGCAGGCCAGCAGGATGTTCTTGGGCGAGTCCTCGCCCGGCTCGCAGCCGAGCGCGATGACGAGTTGCAGCACGAAGGTAGTGAATGCCACGATCCAGATGAGCCCGTACGGTCCGGCGATGCTCAGGTGGACCACGCCGGTGCCGAGCAGGATCAGCAGCACGTCGGAAATTACGATAGCCACAAAGAAAATGTAGTAAAGCGAGAGCGAGTAGAGCAGTTCGAAACCGATCCGCCTGGGCCTTGTTTTCAGCAGCGACCCGGCGAACTTCCGGAACACGTAATTGGAGCCGCGAACCCAGCGGCGGCGTTGGCGGAACCAGTGCCGCAGACGCTCCGGCTCCTGCTCCCAGGTGACCGAGTTGGGGATGAATTGAATCTCGTAGCCGGCCTGGTAGATGCGGATGCTCAGTTCGGAGTCCTCGGTAAGAGCCTCTTCGTCCCAGCCGCCCAACTCCTCGATCACCTCGCGGCGGATGACGTAGTTGGTGCCGGGTAGCGTGGTGATATGCAGCAGCATCCACCGGCCCGCCTGTAGAATCCACTGGAAGGCGATGCCCTCGATGTTGATAAAGCGCGTGACGAGCGCACGATGCCGGTTCCAGGCCCGGTACATGCCGATGACCGCAGCCAGTTTCGGATGGGCGATCAACTGCGAAACCAGCGGGCGGAGCGCGCCGGGTTCGGGGACGTTGTCGGCGTCGTAGATCGCGATGATCGAGTGGCTGGCGAACTTGATCCCGTAGTTCAAAGCGGAGGACTTGCCTCGCGCCGCTTTCTCCGGTGGCACATTCACCACCCGCACGCGGGCAATGGAATTGAACTCGTTTGCCACTTCGGCGGTGCGGTCCGTGCTGCCATCGTTGATGATGACGATTTCAATTTGGCTCTTGGGATAGTCCAGGGCGAGCAGCGCTCGGATCGTGTATGCGATCACCCGCTCTTCGTTGCGGCATGGAATCAGGATCGATACGCCCGGGCAGTCCGCGTCGGCCAGCGGGGCAGGTCCTTCGGTTCCTTCGCGCGTGCGCCGGTAGTACAGGTGGCCGAATAGAAACAGGATGATCTGGTAACCCACCATGAACCAGATGATGGTCACCGATAACAGGAAGAAGATGTCAACGACGAGATTCGCCCGCATTACTGACTCTCCCGCTGGCGGACGATCCGCCGGAATTTAAGCCGCGCGTACGCGCCAATCATGAACAAGGTTGCCAGGACGCCGAGGCCGCCAATAATCCAACTGGTAAACCACCCCCAGGTGTTCACCGCCACGCCGGCTTTCGTATCTGTGATGATGCGGACTGCGTGAGAACCGGCCGGGAAAACCACCGACCAGCCGGCGCCGGCGATCTCAGGATGCGCCGCAATCCGTGCGCCGTCCACATAAACGTCCATCGGCTGTTTGTCGAACATCAGCACGGCGCGGCCGGGACTCGTGTAGCGGACTTCAATGCCTTGCTGCAGGGCGTGGGTCTGCAAGATGCCCGCGGTAGAGGCGACCAGGTGGACGGGTGCGCCGCTCGGGAGCAACCACGTGCGCCAGCCGTGTTCGATGCCGATAGTATGCTGCCCCGGTGGCAGCCACGCATCATCGACCGAAAGCACCGGCCAGGAGCGGCCATCCACCAGGAAGGGCACTCTGCGGCCCAGTGAAAACAGCACAGGGAAGGGGCTGTCCAGGCGCCACTGTTCTTTGCCTATGAGGTCCAGCCGGGCCGGTGCCGCGAGTGCTGTGCACAGAATGGGCCAGTCGTGAGCCGGCACGGTGTACTCGGAGTAAACCGCCACCCGTCCGGAAACCTCGGATGCGGCCTTCAACGTCAGGGCGAGTTCCGTGCCGGTGGCGGTGGCCAGCGCCAGCGACGTGCCTCGCAGTCCGCGATCCGGCACTACGTTGACGTCAAACATCAGCCGGCTGTGGTCCTCTATAAGCGGTTTGTAGGTCTCGGCGAATCGCAGATAGCGGTCCGGCGCCTTGTTCCAATACTCGGAGGGATCTTCGAGTTGCAGCGTGAAGGGATACTCCTGCATCAGGTCGACGAGACGCCGTGTGTCGAGACCCAGGGCAGGCCGCACATTGGGACTGTGCAGGCTGTCAAGCGCCGTAACAATCACTTCCCAGCCGCGTTCGCGCCGCAAAGGTTCGATCTCGGAGAGGATCTTGCGGTGCCAGTCGATGACGATATCCTCGCGAAAACGCAGGAACTTGTCCAGGGCCGCGCGGTTGACCGTATGGTCGTACCGCGAGCCGGGCTGGAAGATCTGTATGGGGTCGAAGTGGTTCGCGGCGCGGAATGCCTCCCGAACTTCCTTATTCATGGGCGCGAAGTTCCCGGGTTGGTACGGCTGCGCGGTGTCGCCGTCGAAGTTGAGCTCGCTGATGTTGACGCCGTCCCAATCGTGGCTGCGCAGCATGGTATTCATCCACTCCATGGCCGCGCGATAGCAATCGGGATTCTGGAAGTTCATCAGGTAGCGCCAGCCGATGCGCGCATCGGTGAGGCTGGCGGTTTTCTCGCGCCATTCCGGATGCTCCTCCCACATGCGAGGGGTGACCGCCGGGAACATGAACCAGGCGTACACGGACACACCGTTGCGATGGCAGGCGCGAACGAACTCATCGTAAGGGAAACTGAACTCGCGGGTGAAAATCCAGGCCGCGGCGTAGACAGTGCTGATGCCGGACCTCCGCCAATTCGCGGCGAGCCGGTTCAAATCCGCCCCGGGACGGTAACTGGGATCGAAGTATGCCTCCATGCGGCGGGCACGCAACGGCGTGGCGGCTCCGAAGCTCTCGACGATGTACTGGGGCAGATTGGGATAGCGGCTGCTGGCGTAAGGGGTGAATGGATCCAGCCTTGTGGCCAGGTAGATGTATCGTCCGCTGCCGTGCCTGCCGGAGATCGCCAGGGGTAAGCCCGTGCCAGGATCGGAGAGCAACACGCGCGCCGCTTCCGGGTAAGTAAACTCTCTGACCGTCGCTCGCGGCCGCCAACTGATGGGCATATTGTATATGGGATCCGCGACTGACATCACCGGCACTTCGCGATTGGTGTACCGCAATCCGATCGCGGAAAGCCATGGTTGATACCCTTCAAAGATCGCGGCGCCTCCGCCGGTCACGTACCTGACCAATGCCTTTCGTTGCGCGTCGTTCAGGAGCGCGGCGGCAGCCCGCGGCACGTCGATGACGGTCCGGCTGTCCCCCGGCGCGCGGTCGAGATCGGCGACCCTGACCAGGTTCACGCGGAATCCGGCTGTCTCCAGCGCGGCCTGGTGGCTTTGCTGGTCAAACGCGTCTTCCTGGGTGGTTTTGTCCGCCCATAGCAGCCAGGCTTGCTTGCCGCTAATGGGTGTTTCCGACTTCTTAGGCCGGGAGAACCACTGCCGGAAACGAGTCCAGTATTCGTTCCAGCCGCCCGTCCACATCGTCGTGGGTTCAACGTCGGGTGGAAGGTCGCGCAAGCAGTCGACGGCGGTCCAGCCTTGGGGCGACACCTTGATGGGGATTTCCACGGGTGTGCTGAGCCGTGAGGCAGACACCTCGGTTTTGATCAGCCTGCCCGAGCGATCATACTGGCGGACTCTCCAATACTCGTCTTTGGGCGAGACGCGCGTGACGCCGGAGGCGGTAAGAACCGCGTAGCTCCCCTCGCAGTTCACCTGGGGTGTGAAGTCGCGTATCGAGATGAACTGGTAGCCTTGGCTCCTTATGCCGTCCACAACCTTTTCGAGCAACTCAGTTTCTATGAATGGATGGAAGTAAAACGAGGCGATGCCGTCCCGTACGACCCGCATGCGCCGCGCGTTGGCCAGCACGATTTCAGGATCCGGGTTGTCACGTGGAAGGTACCCGAGGTCCTCGGGAATGATGAGGCGGCCAAAACGATCCACCACCGGATACGGAAACGACTGGCCCGTGTCGCCGCGCGGCAAAATCAGCGGACGGTCGTACGCCGCCGAAAAAACCTGCCGGAACGCGCGGTAGTCGGTTGCCGACGCACCGTAGTGCGGCGGTTCGAAAGCCACCGGGAAGACGCCGTTACGGAAGCACTCCGCGAGGCCGAATCGGAGGAGCCGCAGGACGTGCGCGGTGGAATCTCCCGCGATGGGCGAGTCTCGCATCTCATCCCAGAACTCGTAGTCGTCCGAACTGACGCCGCGGTACTGGTGCGTTGCGCCGTGCATCACCGGCGTCCCGCCCTTGGAAACCATGTAGTGCAGCGCGTCGACAATGCCCGTGGACTCGGCCAGCCTGATTTCCACCGCCTTGCTTGGGTCGCGGTAGATCGGGATCAGAGAAACCTGGAAAGGTGCGTGTCGCTCGGCGAGGGCGTCGGCGACGCGCTTCAGGTCGTCGGGATCGCTTTCGGCGCTGACATCCTCGATGCGGATGAGCCCGCGTGCCGAATGTGCATGCTGGATCCCCAGGATGTCGTGCAACAGATCGCAAATAACCAGATAGCGGCCGCCGTCTTCCATGTAAGAGAACGGCGAGTCGGCGAAATACCAGAACTTGTCCTTCCGCACGACATAGGGCGCCACACTGGAATCGGCGCGGTGCACCTGGGCCAGGACGTTTGCCGGAGCCGGACCGTACGGCGCAACCAGGTCCAACTCGGGTTCCGAGTCGAGAAGAAGCGTGCCCTTGTACTCTACGCTCAAGCCGGTTTCCGACACGGACGACTGGAAGGCGAAACCGAATTGCTTCCGTGCCTCTTCGTTGGTAAGCAGCTGACCTATGTGCGCTCCCAACCATGTAAATGGACGGCGGGTCGTGCGGATGTCGTTCAACAGCGCGGCCGGCACCACCGTATGGCGTCCTGCGGCGATGAAGAAAGCGGCTTGGTATCGCCCTAACTGGCCGGGCGTGTAGGTCGCCATCGGTTCCAGATGCGCTTTAAGCTGGAAGTGACTTAAGAGATTGTCCAGGTTGAGGGCGTGTAAGTAGGCCCGGTCTGTCGTCTTTACAGGTTCGTCGAAGACAATCAGAACGGTGGCGGGACCTGCCGGACGCGCCGGCGGCTGGCCGAACAGAACCGTGGGCGACAGAAGCGCCGACGCCATCCCGGCAGCAAGTATCTCCCGCACCATCCGCAGGAAGGCGGCCCGTACAAGGGGCCGTGATGTACGGTTACTCATAGAAGGCTGTCATGCAGTACGATTACTGAAGGCATTGATGTTGCAGCAACCCAAGACCTAGTTTCATCATAGCGTCTTCGCGGCGCGCTTACCTATTGTTTGCGGGTAGAAATCACGTGCCGGAGCATCCCAGCTAGTAACAATTTGATTAGAGAAAGTTAATGAAGAAGTGGAAAACTGTTGGGGCCCTCTTCGGGCTAAGTGCGCTGCTGGCCGGCGCAGGTTACTGGATGCGCGGGTCTAAAGTCGCCGACGCCATGCGTTTCGCCTGGTATCGCGACACCCTTTGCCCGCTTGGGCAGGTTTGGATGCGGGTGACCGAATACCGGGAGACGGCCGCGCTGATCGACCAGGCCCTTGAGGCGGAGCGCGTTGTGGCCGCCGATGGCGGCCTGGAACTCGTCGAGACTCCGCAGGGACGGTACTGGATCCCCCGGCGCAATCACGAGGTGATGGGGGAGATGATCGTCGATCGTGGGCGAGGCGTGTATGAGAGCGAGACGCACCGCGTGCAAAACGGTGACGTGGTGCTCGATTGCGGCGCGAATGTGGGCGTGTTCACGCGCCATGCCCTGGACCGTGGCGCGCGCCTGGTGGTGGCGATCGAGATATCGCCCCAGAATCTGGAGTGTCTGCGCCGCAACTTCGCCGCCGAGATCAAGGCGGGCCGCGTGATCGTCTATCCAAACGGAGTGTGGGACAAGGAAGAGGAGCGCGACCTCAGGATTTACGACGACCAGTCCGGGGGAGACAGCGTGGCGCTCAAGTTCCCGGGCAGCCGTCCGGGACCGCGCGTGCGGCTTACGACGATCGACATTCTTGCCGCGGAGCTGAAACTGGATCGCGTCGATTTCATTAAGATGGACGTCGAAGGCGCGGAGCGGAAAGCGCTCGCCGGGGCCAGGCTGACGGTCCAACGATACCGCCCACGCCTATCGGTGGCGCTCGAACACGAGCCGGCCGACAGGGAAGAGATCCCGCGCCTGGTACAGACGCTATGGCCGGAGGCGCAACTCGAGTACGGCCCCTGCGTTTGCGTGGAAACGGAATTCGTGCGCCGTCTGCAACCGGAAGTGCTCATGGCGCACTTCCGCAAAGCCGCTGGGATTTGAATGTAGACGAGAGTCCGGCGGCCCTCATCACGCAGAGCAGGAACCCGCTCATCGACTGGCTTCATAGGATTGCGGCTCTACGGCACACGGTGGGCACCGAGCATAATGCCGCTGCGGCTTGCACTTGCGCGGTCAGTTCCGAGAACCGGGAGCGGGATTCGACAGTGCGCCCGGACCCACGGCGTGGTGCAGAACATAGTCCAAAGCCGTGTCACCCTGGACTGCGGTAGTATTCTGCTCAGTAAGGAGATCTCGCCATGACGTCTTTTTCAGCAGCAGACGAACCATCCACCGACTCGCTGAGCGCTTACGGGAAAGCGAGATCGACCATTCAGGGCGCGCCGTTGAGCGCCGGGGAACTGGCAAAGATCGATGCCTACTGGAGGGCGGCGAAGTACCTGGCCCTGGGCATGATCTATTTACAGGCCAACCCCTTGCTCCGGGAGCCCCTGAAGGCCGAGCACATCAAGAACCGGCTGCTCGGGCACTGGGGATCCAGCCCCGGCCTCGCGTTCATCTACATCCACCTGAACCGGCTGATCAGGAAATACGGCCTCAATATGATCTACCTGGCCGGTCCAGGCCATGGAGCGCCCGGCGTGCTGGGTCCCGTTTACCTGGAGGGAACCTACTCCGAGGTTTACCCGGAGAGCAGCCAGGACGAAGAGGGTCTGCGCCGGTTCTTCAAACAGTTCTCGTTCCCCGGCGGCATTGGCAGTCATTGCACCCCGGAGACTCCGGGCTCGATTCACGAAGGCGGTGAACTGGGCTACGTCCTGTCGCATGCCTGCGGTGCCGCGTTCGACAATCCCGATTTGATCGTTTCCGCCGTGGTCGGCGACGGCGAAGCGGAGACGGGTCCGCTGGCGACTTCCTGGCACATCTCCAAGTTCCTCAATCCCATCCGGGATGGGGCGGTCCTCCCGATCCTTCACCTGAACGGTTACAAGATCAACAACCCCACGCTGCTGGCGCGGATCACGCACGAGGAACTGGAAGACCTGCTGCGTGGATATGGGTGGACTCCTTACTTCGTGGAGGGCGCCGACCCGGAGAGCATGCACCAGGCCATGGCCGCCACCATGGAGCATTGCGTCCTGGAGATCCGGAAGCACCAGCAGGAATGCCGGACGAGCGGTGTTCCAAAGCGCCCCCGCTGGCCCATGATCGTGCTGCGTTCCCCGAAAGGCTGGAGTGCACCGGTAGAGGTGGACGGCCACCGGGTGGAAGGTTTCTGGCGCTCCCACCAGGTTCCGCTGGCGGACGTCAAGACCAATCCCGCGCACCTGAAGCTGCTTGAGAACTGGATGCGCTCGCTCAAGCCGGAAGAGCTGTTCGACCGTGAGGGCAGGCTGGTTCCGGAACTCAGGGACATTGCCCCAGCGGGGCTCCACCGCATGAGCGCCAATCCGAACGCCAACGGCGGAGTCGTGAAGAAGTCCCTGCGGCTGCCTGATTTTCGAGACTACGCTGTGAAAATCGAGCGTCCCGCGACAACCTCGGTCGAAAACGTGCCGCCTCTGGGGAATTTCCTGCGGGACGTGATGAAGTTGAACATGGACAACTTCCGCGTCTTCAGCCCCGACGAGAACACGTCGAACAAGCTGCAGGCCGTATACCAGGCGGCGAAGAAATTCTGGATCGCCGGTTACTTCCCCGAAGATCAGGACGGCACCGAACTGGCACCCGACGGGCGCGTCATGGAAATGCTCAGTGAGCACACCATGGCGGGGATGCTCGAAGGCTACCTGCTCACGGGACGCAACGGTTTTCTCTCTTCTTACGAGGCGTTCGTCCATGTGGTCGACTCCATGTTTAACCAGCACGCCAAATGGCTGTCGATCTGCAACCGCCTGTCCTGGCGCAGGAAGATCGCGTCATTGAACCTGTTGATCACCTCCACGGTCTGGCGGCAGGACCACAACGGTTTCACGCACCAGGATCCCGGCTTCCTGGACGTGGTTCTCAACAAAAGCGCCGCGGTTACGCGCATCTACCTGCCGCCCGACGCCAACTGCCTTCTCTCGGTGGCCAACCACTGCCTGGAAAGCGAGAACTACGTCAACGTGATCGTCTCCGACAAGCAGTTGCACCTGCAGTACCTCGATATTGAAGCGGCCATCACGCACTGCACCAAAGGCATCGGCATCTGGGAATGGGCGAGCAACGACCAGGGCGTGGAACCGGATGTCGTAATGGCATCGGCCGGGGACATCCCGACGCAGGAGGCGCTGGCCGCCACCGCGCTGCTGCGTGAGAAGTTCCCGGACCTGAAGATCCGCTTTGTGAACGTGGTCGACCTGTTCAAGCTGCAGCCGACCTCGGAACACCCGCACGGATTGACGGACCGGGATTTCGATTCCCTGTTCACGGTCGACAAGCCGATCATTTTCAGCTTCCACGGCTATCCCTGGCTGATTCACCGCTTGGCCTACCGCCGCAGGAATCATCCCAACCTGCACGTGCGCGGGTACAAAGAGAAAGGCAACATCAACACTCCGATGGAACTGGCGATCAACAACGAGATCGACCGGTTCAGCCTGGCGATCGATGTCATCGACCGCGTGCCGGTCCTGCAGCGCACGGGCGCGCACGTGAAGGAGGAGTTGCTCAACCGGCAGATCGCTTGCAGGAATTACGCCCACGAGCATGGCGTCGACAGCGCGGATGTCACGGGGTGGCAGTGGCCATACGAGAAGGTGGAATAGAATGATTGATCCAAAACAATCGCAGCCCGTTCCCGAAATCCCAAATTCGAATGCGCTGACCGAACTTGCGCTCGACCTGCACTGGTCCTGGAACCATTCGGCGGATGAAATCTGGAAGCGGCTGGACCCGGAGCTTTGGGAGCTTAGCGCGAACCCGTGGGTCATCCTGCAGACCATTTCACCGAAGAAGCTCGAGAGCATTTCAGACCCAGTTTTCCGCCGGCGCGTGAAACAGTTGCTCGCTGAGACGAACGACAAATGGGCTGCCGCGGGATGGTTTCAGCACGCTTATCCAAATGTCCCGCTCCGGGCCGTCGCGTACTTCAGCATGGAGTACATGCTCAGCGAGGCCTTGCCGATATACTCCGGCGGGCTCGGCAACGTCGCCGGCGACCAACTCAAAGCCGCCAGCGACCTCGGCATACCCGTCGTCGCCGTGGGACTGCTGTACCAACAGGGCTATTTCCGCCAGGAGATTGACGCACGCGGCGAGCAACAGGCGCTTTATCCCACGAACGAACCCGGCCAGTTGCCGATCACGCCGGTGCGAACCCCGGACGGCGAGTGGTTGCGGATACCGCTCATGCTGCCGGGTAACAAGGTTTGGGTCCGCACCTGGCAGGTTCAAGTAGGCAGGGCCAAGCTCTACCTCCTGGATACAAACGATCCCGCCAATCTGCCCCAGCATCGGGGTATCACGAACGAGCTGTACGGCGGCGGACCGGAGTTGCGTCTCAAGCAGGAGTTGCTTCTCGGAATCATGGGGTGGCGCCTGCTGCGTATGCTTGACATCCAGCCGGAGGTGTGCCACCTCAACGAGGGCCACGCCGCGTTCGCCGTGCTTGAACGTGCTCGCGATTACATGAGAGATACCGGGCGGCCATTTCACGAAGCGCTCGCGGTCACGCGGGCCGGGAACGTCTTCACTACGCACACCGCCGTGGATGCGGGCTTCGACCGGTTCGCCCCGGCGCTGTGCCGGCAGTACATGTCGCAATACGCCCAGGACGTTCTCCGGATCTCCGTTCGTGAGTTGCTCGCGCTGGGACGCAAGAATCCGGAGGATGACTCCGAGCCTTTTAACATGGCCTATCTCGCGATCCGCGGCAGCGGATCGGTGAACGGCGTGAGCCGCCTGCATGCGAAGGTCAGCCGCCGCCTGTTTCAGCCGCTGTTCCGGAAGTTTCCGGAAAGCGAGGTGCCGGTCGGCCACGTAACAAACGGTATCCACGTGCCGACCTGGGATTCGAACGGGGCCGATCGCCTATGGATGGACCTTTGCGGCAAAGGGATGTGGCGGGGCGACCTGGGAGATGTCGAAAAGAATTTCCGCACCGTCGATGACGGACGTCTCTGGGACATGCGCACGGAGGGACGGAGGGCCCTGGTGGAGTACACCCGTGAGCGATTCGCGCGCCAGGAGGCCGGCCACGGCGCGTCTCCGCTGCAGCTACAGGAGGCGCAAGGCATCCTCGATTTCGATACCCTGACGCTGGGCTTCGCGCGCAGGTTTGCCACCTACAAGCGGCCATGCCTCCTTCTGCACGACCCCGAACGCCTGGCCCGGATTCTCACCGATCCACGCCGACCCGTACAACTTGTGCTGGCGGGGAAAGCTCATCCGAAAGACGGGCCCGGCCAGGCGCTGATCCGCGAATGGACGAGCTTTGTCCGCCGGCCGGACGTGCGCCCGCACGTGGTGTTTCTGAGCGACTATGACATGCTGCTGGCGGAGCGCCTGGTAGAGGGCGTGGATGTCTGGATCAACACGCCGAAGCGCCCGTGGGAGGCCAGCGGCACCAGCGGGATGAAAGTGCTGGTGAACGGCGGGCTGAACCTGTCCATACTGGACGGATGGTGGGCCGAGGCGTACTCGCCCGAGGTGGGGTGGGCCATCGGCGACGGAGAGGAGCACGGCGACGATCCCGCCTGGGACCGCACCGATGCTGAGGCCCTGTACTCAGTTCTGGAAACTCAGGTTATTCCTGAGTTTTACGACCGGGACGACATGGGGATTCCGAGAGCCTGGATCTCGCGCGTACGGGAGAGCATGGCGCGGCTGACGCCCGCGTTTTCGGCTAACCGCACGGTCCGCCAATACACGGAAGAGCACTACCTTCCGGCCATGGCCGCCTATGCGGCGCGCGCCGCAGACAATGGGAAAACCGGTGCGAGTGTTCTCGCCTGGCAGAGGGAGATCGCCCGGCGCTGGAAGGACATTCGCTTCGGAGAACTCAAAGTCGATACGCAAGACGGCGAGATGTTGTTCGAGGTCGAGGTGTACCTTGGCGGTCTGGATCCAGACGCAGTGCGCGTCGAATTGTATGCGGATGCGCCTATCGGCGGGGGCGCTCCGTTCCGGCAGGAGATGAGCCGGACCGAACCGTGCACCACCGGTTGCGTGGCGTACGTCTACTCAACGCGGGCGCCCGCGACCCGCCCGGCGAGCGATTTCACTCCGCGTATCATTCCATACCATCCGGCAGCCTTGCCCGTCGAAGTCGACCGGATGCTCTGGCAGAAATGAAGGCCCGGTGAAGAACCATGAACATTCTCGTACTCAACGCGGGAAGCTCCAGTCTCCGGTTTCAGCTCATTTCCACCGCTGAGGGCGGCCGGCGGGACGATGACGTCCGCCTGTGCCGCGGCCGCGTGGAGCGCATCGGCGGGGAAGCCATCATATCCGCCGAAAACGCGCGTGGCGACCAGCAGAAGTTCACGGCTCCCGTGCGCGACATGACGGCGGCGCTCGACCGCGTGCTGCGCTGGCTCGCCTCGGACGCTTCCGGCGTGAATGAGATCCGCAGTTGGTCGGACATCCACGCGGTGGGGCACCGCGTAGTACATGGCGGGGAACTGTTCCACGACTCGGCCCTCATCACGAGCGAGGTCCTCAAAGGGATTGAAGACTGCATCGACCTGGCGCCCTTACACAATCCCAACAACCTGAAAGGCATTCTGGCCGTGCGCGAGATTTGCGGCGAGTCCATGCCGCAGGTCGCGGTGTTCGATACCGCCTTCCACTCTTCGATTCCGGAGCACGCTTACCTATACGCGGTGCCTTATCACCTCTACCGCCGCCACCGCATCCGCCGCTACGGATTCCACGGCACGTCCCACCGCTACGTGGCGTACCGCTATCAGATGATGCTGAGCCTGAGTCCGGAGCAAACCAACATCATCACGCTCCACCTCGGCAACGGCTGCTCCGCGACGGCGATCCGTGGCGGGCGCTCGGTCGATACGACGATGGGCATGACGCCGCTCGAAGGCCTCGTCATGGGAACGCGCTCCGGCGATGTCGATCCCGCGATCATGAACCTGATCGCGACCAAGGAAGGCATGTCGCCGCACGAGGTGGAGACGCTTCTCAATACCCAGTCCGGACTGCTGGGCGTTTCCGGCCTGACCAACGACATGAAGGTCCTGCTGGAGGAGTTGAAGGAGCACGACGACCGGAGGGTGCGCCTGGCCATCGAGGTCTTCTGTCACCGGGCGCGGAAGTACACCGGCGCGCTGCTGGCTTCGGCTGGCGGGGCGGATGCGGTGATCTTCACCGGAGGAATCGGGGAGAATTCTCCCGAAATCCGGGCGCGCATTTGCGCCGGCCTCCAGTGGGCCGGCTTGACGCTCGATGAAGGCTTGAACCAGCAGACGATCGGCCGGGAGGAACGCATCAGCTCGAAGGAATCCCGCCTGGCGGCGTACGTGATTCCAACCGACGAAGAACTGCTCATCGCGCGCGATACCGCGCAGTGCGTGCTGGCGGCGCGCTCGTAATTTCGGTTCCAGCCCTCAGGCCCGGTTGGCATAGCCGAGCCCGGCGATTGCGACCAGCAGAAGTGCGAGTCCGAACAACAATTGCCGCGTAGCGCGCCGGGGCGCGCCCTTCCATTCGCCGCTCACCACGCCAAGCACGTTCGCCACCAGCACCATGGTCGACATCAGGATGCCCCAGCCCAGCGAAGGCCCCAACGGGCCGAGGCGCCGGGCGCCCACGCCGTAGATGGAGATTCCCGCCATCCACGCCACGCCCATCACGATGCCCAGAAACAGCATGCGGCAGGATCCCGGCGCGCGGTAGTTCAATGCGGATTTGTTTTTCGAGAGCAAGTACACTGCATATCCGGCGTTCAGTAGGAACAGCGGCAAGGTCAAAAGGGTCCACAGGGCATTGCCGGCGAGTTGGGCGTCCGCGCCAAGCGACTGCGCGCGCGCCGACACTTCTCCGCCGAACGCGAAGCCGAGATTGCCGCATGCCGAGAGCAGGCCGGACGCCACGCACAGCGCGATCCCGCGCCCGTACGGCCGGCCTCCCGTGGCCACCGTTTCCTTCCACCGCCCCGCGAAAGAACAGACGCTTACCCCCGCGAGCATGATCGCGAGCGCGATGCCGGTCAGTAAGGTCTGCCGCGCGTCCGCCCCCTGCGTCATCAACGGAATGACTGCGCCCGCTGTGGCCGCGACGCCAAGAATCACCGCGAATCCGAGCGCCAGGCCGACCGCGTCCACGCCCAGGCCGAACGTGAGCGCGCCCGCGCCCCACGCCATCCCGAACAGAATAGTGGAGAGAACCGCGCTGCCGCTGATCCCTATGTACACCTCGGCCAGCCGCGGGATGGTGGCGGCCGCTACCAGCCAGGGGCAAATCAGATAGGCCGTGACCGCGAAGATCAGCCAGTAGTTCTCCCACTTCCAGCCCTTCATGTACTTGCTGGGGAAAAGGAAACTACCCTGAAAGGCCCCCGCAAGCAGCACCAGCGCCAGTCCGGGAAGGATTGCAGAATTCATCGTCTCACCTGGTTTGCAGGGGCGAGCGAAGCGAGCGCCGCCACTAGAGTCTCCACGTCCGGCGCGTCGTTATACAAATGGACGGAAGCGCGCACGCGCCCGTCCCCGCGCCACACCACAATGCCGCTCTGTTCGAGCGCGTCACCGATCCGTTCCGCTTCCGGGTGTTCGAAGCTCACGATGCCCGCCTGCTGCGTTGGGTCTTCGGGCGTCAGGACGTCGAAGCCGAGTTCCGCGAAGCAGTTTCGGAGCGAAAGCACCAAGGGCCGCAACGTGCTTTGCAGGCGCTCCACGCCGGCCTCGTTCAATAGATCGAGGCTGCGCCGCAGGGCGTACAGCGACGCGAAGTTCGGCATGCCGGCCTCGAGATACCCAGCACCTTCTTTGCACTCAAACGTTTCGAAGCGGTCCGGGCGGAAGATGTCCTTCACCGAGTACCATCCGAGCACGCCGGGCGCCGCAAACCGGGCATTCGCTTCCGGCGCCACATAGACCAGGGCCGTGCCGTGAATTCCCAGCAGCCATTTGTAGGCGCTGCACACCAGGTAGTCGACTCCGGCGAGCGGAATGGGAATGCGCCCTGCGGCTTGCGTCACGTCGAGAGAGAAGAACGCTCCGGCGCGATGCGCCTCGGCCGCCAGTTCGGGAATGTAAGTGAAGTTCGTGCCGCTTTTGTAACTCACCTGACTCGTCGTAACCAGGCGCGTGGCCGGTCCGATGGCGGAGGCAAACTGGTCGAGCGTAACCGTGCCCCTGGAGGAGCGCACCACGCGCAACCGCACGCCGCGATGTCGCAGGCGCAGCCAGGCGAGTACGTTCGCCGGAAATTCGAGATCCGTGGTGACGACTTCGTCGCCGGGGCGCCAGTCGATGGAATTCGCCAGGGCGTTCAGCCCGTCGCTCACGCTCGCCACGAAAGCGACATCTTCGGCGTTCACACCCAGCATCCGCGCGGCGGCTTTCCTGCACTTGTGCCCTTCCTCGTAGAGGCGGCTGCGCCCGCTGGTCCCCAGGCTCTTGTCGCGATAGTACGTGGCAAGCGCTTCCTCGGCGAAACTCGGAAGCAGTCCTTCGGCCGCAGTGTCCAGATACGTGACCTCGCGGCTCCTTGGGAACATGCTCTTACACGGCAGATCCAAAGCGGTCCTCCTCTAGTCAAAAGCCATCATCACGCGGCGGTAGAACTCCGCCGCCATCTCTACCTGGTCGCAATCGACGTACTCGACGGCCGCGTGCGCCTGGTCGATGCTGCCGGGTCCGGCCACGATGCTCGGAATTCCCACGGCGGCCAGTTTGCTGGCGTCGCTGCCGTACGGCACGCCGGCGGGCTCCGCGTTCAGGCGCATGTCCGCCAGGACAGCGCCGGCGGAGGCCACAATGCGCTCGTCGCGGCGGGTTTCGAGCGGCAGGTCCTGGAGCATGGGATCATCCACACGCGCTTCGACGCTGGGCAACTGCGCCACCAAGGCGCGGATTTCGTCCACCGCCCCGGCGGGCGTTTCGCCTGGCAGCAAGCGCCGGTCGATCTCGATGGTGCAGTTTTCCGGAACAACGTTTATTTGCGTGCCACCAGAGATAAGTCCGATATTGCACGTGGCCGCGCCGAGCAACGGATGCGAGCGGCCGGCGAGGCTGCCGCAGTACTTCTCAATCGCCAGGATGACGCGCGCCATGGCGGACACTGCGTTGACGCCCAGATGCGGTTTCGAACTGTGAGCCGCCTTGCCGTGCGTGTGCACTTTGAAGCGGACGCAGCCTTTGGTGGCGGTGATCAGGCGCATTTCGGTCGGCTCGGAAACCACGGCTCCGGCAGCGGTGAGGCCTTCGCGCAGCTTGACCACACCACGGTAGGAAAACTCTTCGTCCGCGGCCGCCGCCAGCCAGATCTCGCACGGCGGCTGCTTGCCTTCCCGCGCCACGGAGGCTAGCGCTTCCATCATTGCGGCCAACCCGGCCTTGGTATCGCAGGATCCCCGGCCGTACATTCGCCCTCCCTCCCGGCGCGGCTCAAGAGGAGGGATGGTCATGCCTTCCACCGACGCTGTGTCCATGTGCGCCTCGAAGACCAGGCGGCGGGAGGAGTCGCGGCCGGGAATCGCCGCGATCACGTTGGGGCGGCGCGGGAAAACCTCCTGGCGCCAAGTCCGGATGGATCGCTCCGCGAAGAAGCCTTCGATGTAGCGTGCGATTTCCTCTTCCGGGACGCCGCCGTGGTAGGCAGGATTCACGCTGTTGATGCGGATGAGCGCGGCCAGGGTATCGAGTACTGTGGGGGCAGGCATAGGATTCCTCACAGGATGTTGGGCGGAAGCGCGAACCGCTCCATGGAATCGTTGGCCCGCCGGATGTGCCGGCTGCCGCCGCTGAGCGCGATGGCCAAGTGGCCGGGCAGTAGCGCATCCACATTGAGGGCTGCGAGCTTGCGCAGGCTGGCAGCGTATTCTGTCAGGCTGCAATCCCAAATGTTGCTGATCAGGATCTTGCCGCCGTGAAACACTGTGTCGCCGCTGAACAGGCACTTGCGGCCCGCGTCCTCGATGAGGAACGACAACATGCCGGAACAGTGGCCAGGAGTCGTGTAGGCACGGAACTCGGCCTCGCCCGCCTGGTACGTCTCGCCGTCGCAAAGCTCGTGGGCCACCTCGCACGCGCGGAATGAGTAACTGGCCGGATAGACTCCTCCGCGTTTGGCGACGGGCAGGCTGATCTTCTCCTCGTCGCCGGTGCGCAGGTATGCAGCCGCTTCCGTTGACGCGATCACCTCCACGTCAAACCTTTCATGAAATGCCGCGGCCCCGCCTGCATGGTCGGCATGAGCGTGAGTCAGGAAGAGCCAGCGCAGCCGCTCCGGGTCGAGCCCGTCGAAACGGAGATTGGCGAGGATGGACTCAATGTTTAGGCCCGTGCCCGCGTCAACCAGGGCTAGGCCTGTGCCGGTCTCGACGGCGTAAATGTGGCAATCGGGATCGCTCGACATGCCGAAACCAAGTTCGCCGCCCCCTACGAGGTAGATGCGCTGTGTCAGACGCACAATAGATTCCCCCTCACCCCATCACCACCACGTCGGCGTCGCGCTGGGCCGACTCGATCAACGCGAGTGCGATGCGCACCGCTTCCATGGCTTCTTCCGGCCGGATTGCGGTGCAGGGACGCCCTTCCGAAATGCAGTCCACAAAGTAGGCAAGTTCCGCCCGCATGGCTCCCCGCGGCACCCCGCAGGCCAGCGGGCCATAGCTTGCATCGGGGACGCAGTAACCCGTTTCCCGCAGGAAATTGAGACTGCCGGGCAGCATCTGCACATTAGCGACACCCGTGGTCCCCACGAACTGGAAAGCGTCGTCGATGCCGATGCCGGCCTCGCTTGGCAGCAGCCAAATGGTTTCGACGACGCCGAGTGCTCCGCCCTCGAACTCCAGGACGCCCCAGAAAGTGTCGTCGTTTTGGCCGCCTGTGGCGCGGCGACCGTACCCGCGAACGCGCCGCACCGCGCGGCCCGTGTACCACAGCATCAAGTCGATATCGTGGATGGAGTTCTCCAACACTGGATGCGTGCGGCCATACACTGGCAACAGGCTCTTCGGCCGGTTGCGCCGCGCGTGCATGGACACCGGCTCGCCCAGCCCGCCGGAAGCGATCTCGTCCTTGAGCATGGCGTACTTGGTCTCGAAACGAAGCGTGTGGCCCACCATCAGGATTCTGCCGGACGCATTCGCCGCACGAACCATCCGGCCGCATTCTTCGAGCGTGGTGGCCAGCGGTTTCTCGACGAAGACGTCCTTGCCAGCGCCGAGCGCCTTGATGACGGGTTCGCAGTGGGCCCCTTCGATAGTCACTACGTCGATGGCGTCCAGCTCTGGCAGGGCGCAAAGCTCGTCGAGGCTCTCGCAGATCCTCGGGACGTTGTAACGGGCCGCCAGCGCGGCGGCGCGGTCGCCGTCGATATCGAACAAGGCCATCACCTTCGCCCGCGGTTCGGCTGCCAGCGTCTGGAGATGGCACTCCCCGAAGGCGCCGCAGCCGGCCAGACCGATCTGAATCTGCTTCATGGCACTCCCTTCACAATGCGAACAACCGCAGCATACGGTCGCGGGCGTTATCGATGTGCGCCGCGATCGCGATACGCGCGTCAGCGGGACGGCGCGCTGCGATCGCCTCGACAATTTCGACGTGGGGAACCCAACTGCTGTCGCGCTGTGTGGACAGCTTGTCCAGCCGGTGCACGTATTCGAGCGTGAGCCGCAGCTGTTCGAAGACGCGCTGGTTGCCCGCAATTTCCGCAAGCGTCAGGTGAAAGGCGTCGCTGGCCGGCAGAATCTGGTCGACTTGGACCGCCTTGTCCCGTTCCAGCTTCACGATGGCCTCAAGTTTCTCGAGCTGTTCGCTGGTGGCGAGCTGCGCCGCTTTTTCGGCGGCGAAACACTCGAGGATCTTCCGGTACTCGTACAGTTGCAGAAGATCGCGGATGGAGACCGGCGTCACCAGGTAGCCCTTGTGCCGGATGCGCGTGAGCCAGCCGTCCTGGGCCAGCCGGTTGCACGCCTCGCGAATCGGTGTGCGGCTCGTCTGGCAGCGGCTCGCCAGGTCCACTTCGGACAGTACTTCGCCCGGCCGCAACGTACATTCGACGAGCCAGGTCTTCAGCGTCCGGTAGATGCGTTCTACCTCGCCTTCCTTGTGCGCCGCCGTGACCGGCGGTTCTTTCGTTTCCTTCATGGCCCACACCTGCCGTGCAAAGAATGCTTCAGCTTTCGAACACCACCATCTGATGGCCTTCGACTCGCGGCACCGTTGTGCGTACGTAATCCTGAGTGAACTCGAAGGGCAGGTCCTGCTTCTGTGGAGCCAGGTAGACCCGTTTCGGGCGCACCGACGCTCGGAGCGCGACCTTCACATTTGCGAGCGGGATCACGTCCTCCACAATATCGAGATCCGGACTGCGGCGCTCGGGCACGTAATGCAGGATGTGCATGATGCGCCGTCCGCGCTGTTCAGTGACCGTGACCTGGGCAGTGGACGGGAGTTCCGCTTTCACCAGCGGATCGCCGATCAGCCTCCGGATGCAGTTTGCCACAAGCTCGCGATATACGGCGTAGCCGTTGCGGGCGTACGCACGGAAGATCGGCACCGCAAAGTAGACGACCTTGCCGCGTTGCGCCGCCGCCGCGTAATCCGTGGGCTTCGCATAGGGAGTCTGCTCCACCTGGAACCGCCGGTAGTCCTTATCGAAATAGCCTTCCCAGACACGGGCCAGCACGGTCGTACCCGCTCGCGCCTTCACCGCCGAACCGGTCTCATACATTTCGTGGACCATCTCCGGGATACCGTCGCGCGCGCTTTCCAGCGCCTCGATGTATTGCGATTCGTGCTTCCAGGGACCTTCGTATTCGAGTCCCAGGTCCGGCAGCGCGAAACCTTCTCCCTTCTCGTCCACGCCCGATTCGTGGCTCAGCAGCAGCGCACCACCGCTCGCCAAATACGCGGAGAGCTTGTTGCGAAGCTTTGCGTTCAGCCGGTGCTGATCGGGCAGAACCAGCAGGCGGTAGCGCGAGAAGTCGCAATCGCCGTCGATGAAATCGAACTGCTGGTGCTCTTGCGTGAGCATGCGGGTCACACCCACGTCCGAATCGTTCGCGCGCGGGCCGGCGAGGCATAGCAGCGAGCCGATTTCGGCTACCGCTTTGGCACCCTCGCACCAGGGCTCTTTCTCCCTCACGGACCGGTAAGTGCGGCCGATGCGCTCATATGTACGCGGGTTCAGGCGTCCATCCGGATGCAGATGGTCGCCCACGGCGCACTTCGTACCCTGTGCCAGCATGCTGAAGCACTCGTAATCGAGCGCCGCCTGGTTGCGCACGGTGCCGAAGTCGCCCCAACTGCGATGGAACGCCCCCGTCATGCCCTGCGCCTCCAGCCCGAAATTGCGCAGGTAGCGCGAAGCGATCTGGAAGTGGGAGTAGCCCCAGCCGCCGCCGGGCAGCGATTCAATTTCGATGTGCGTGTAGTCTTCGGCGACGCGGCGTAGGAAATCGGGAGGCCGCCGCACGCCGAACGGACCGTTGGTGAAGATGCCCGCCTTGGGTTTGCGCGCGCGCACCGTCTGTGCGAAGCGCCGGATGCAGCGCTCGGTCACCATCTCCGCGTGTTTGCGCCGGTCTTCCGGCTTCGCGGAATCCAGGCCCAGCTTCTCCCGCTCTTGCATGCACGATGGGCCGAGACAGCCAAAGCCGGGGTACCCGAAGTTGTCATAGAAGATCCCGTCCGCTTCGTAGTTGCGGAGGATCTCGTCGGCCTGCGCAACCACGTAGTCGAGATACGGCGTATTCATGCAGATGCGTCCGAGATCCGCTTTCAGGGGGCCCGTGAAACCCCGCAGGCCGGACGGCTTGCCCTCTTCGTCGCAGACGCGCCACTCGGCGTGCTCACGCCAGATGCGCTGGTCGTACATAGTGCTGATGTAAACCGGCACGCGGATACCCTGGCGGTGGCAGGCCTCGATCATCTCCCCCACCAAATCGATCTTCAGCGATGGGTGCCGCACGCCTACCTTCGTCGGGTAGTACGACATGCCGTGGTGGCACTTGCCGAAGATGGTGATCGAGTTGACCGCAGCCTCTTTGAGCACGCGCGCGAACTCCTCGGCACGGAACGCTTCACCCACTCCGGTGACCGCAGGAGATGTGTGGAAGTCCAGGTGGATGTGCCGGAACGTCAAGACTCCGGGCGGAGTGGAAGCGGCGGGCGCGAGATCCGCGAATCCGAGAACACCCAACCCGCCGGCCACATGAAGCAGTTCGCGGCGCGATAAATGCGGCATAGGAGCCTCCTTTACACTGCAAATCCCATCACCGTGTAATACGCCAGGTTCGCCTGGCGCACGTCGGCACGCCCCATCTGGCAAACCACACCCACGGTGCTTTCGATCTTCAGCGCGTACTGGCCGAAAGGAATCTGGTAGGTCCCCACCGGCTTGTCGATCCGGATGCAGCGGACTCTCCGCGCGGCCACCGTTTGCGGCCGCGGCGTGACCGGATCGCGGTCCTCGAAGTACACGGTCATCGTTACTTCGGCGTCCTGGTCATTGGGATTCAGGATGATGAGGGACTCGTGGCCCGGCATCGCTCCCTCTCCCGCCGGCGGCAGGTCGCCGTCCGGGAAAAACCACACGCGGCGTCCGAATTCCGTTTCCATCTCAGCCTCACAGTTCCACGAGCTTCATATGCCGACCCGAGAACTTCTCCACGCCGTCGACGGTCACCCGCACTCCGTCCTCCCAGCGCAGGCCGAAGTCCTCGTCATAAAAGAAGGTGTCCACCTGGAAGGTCATGTTCTCTGCAAGATCGTAAGTGGAGGTCGATTCCATCCAGGGCCGTTCCACCTCCATCATCCCGATGCCGTGGCACGGCCCGTAGAGCATGTGCTGGCCGAAACCGCGCTGCTTCACCCAAGCCTCGTAGTCCTTCACCACGTCCGCGGCGGGCCTGCCGGCGCGCATCAACTCCATCGTCTTGATGTGAGCCTCCAGCCCGAACTCCACCAACCGCTTCTTGCGCTCGGGCAGCGGCCCGATGGAGAACGGCACCCCGACGCTCGATGAATACCCGCTGACGCGCGCGCCGATGTTCAACTGGATCACTTCATTTGGCACGATCTTGTTGTGCGTGGGACGCGAGATGGCGTTCTTGGTGGCGAAACCGCAGAAGCAGTACAGGGCATGGCCTTCGTACTCGCCGCCGTGCTGGTAGATTTCGCGCTGGGCGATGCCGATCACTTGCAGCTCGGTCATGCCCGGCTTGATCTCGCCCAGGATCGCGTCGATGGCCATCTCGCTGATGCGGAACGCCTCCCGCATGCACGCAATCTCGTTCTGGCTCTTCACCGCCCGCAAGCTGGTCAGAGTGTCATCCGCTTTCACGAGTTCAGTGCCGGGGAGTTCCGCCACCAGACGCGTGTAGATGGGTAGTGTCATCACCGAGTAGCCGACAAGGCCGAGCTTGCGCAGCGGCTGTCCGGGCATCGCGCGCCGCACAACATCCTTGTATGAAGCCACCGCGATGCCGGGATATTCGGGGTCGGCCGATTCACGGTACTCCACCATCTTCTCGATGGCCGGGATCTTGCTGCGGCCCTGCGCATAGGCTTCGCTCTCCGGACCGATCAGCAGGACCGGCGTTCCTTCGGCCGGCACGAACACGCCGCCCGCCTCGAACGTGGGCCAGTACTCGGTCAAATAGCGCACGTTGGCGAAGTCCGATTCGTTGCCGTGCACCAACGCCGCATCGAGCCCCGCCGCGCGGATGTTCTCCTGAAACTTCCTGATCCTGAGTTGATACTCGCTGTCTGGAATAGTGATCATTTCATTTCCTCCGCAATTTGCCGCGCCTGGTAGAATTTCGCTCCCCGCTCGGCCAGCGCCGTCAGCAGGATGTCGAACTGCTTCAACGCCTCCGGCCCGCAGTTCTTCACGATAAATGGATCGGGACGCACCGAGGCCTCGCCGAAGTGAATTTCGCCCTCCGGCATCGGGTGGAACTCCCACGGGTGGAAGTAGAAACACAGGAAGGGTTCCACGCCCCGGCTTTCGCAGTACTTCGCGTAGCCGTCGATGTGCTTCAGCAGCGCCCCGGCGCCGTCGGTGCGGAACAACGGCCACTGGTCCATGTCCCGCCCGTAGGGATCTTTCGACTCCATCGAGAGGTCGGCGAAAATCGGCAGCTCGATCAGCCGCAGCCCGCCCTCCTTGGTCCAGTCGTCCGCGCTTGGATGGTAGGGCGCCAGCCGTTCGCGATAGAAGTACATCGGGTAGGTCGCGTCGGCGACGTAGCCCAGGATTTCCAGCGCATTCACGACCGCCGTGGAACCGAACAGGCGCGGCGCGCGGAATGACACCGGCCGGACTCCGGCGGCTTCTTCCACCACCTCGGTCGCCACCTTCAGACGGTTCGCCACCTCGCTGGGCAACAAGGGGTAGAGGTTCGGAATCTCAAACAGCGCGTCGCCCACCGTCTCATGGTAGAGGCTGTGGCAGCCCACCTCGTGGCCGGCGTCCCGCACCAGCCGCGCGATCTCCGGATGCTTCTTCACGGCATCGCCCGTAAAGAAAAACGTGCCAGTGATCTTGTGCCGGTCGAACATCTCGAGCAGCAGAGGCGTAGCATTCACCAGCCCTTCATAGAATGGCGTGAAACTGCCGACGTCGGTCTCGCAATCCATGCCGAGTACAACCCGTGTCATGATTAGTCCTCGCTTTCCCTACTTCAAACCGTTCCGCTTACGATAGGCCGGGATTTCGCGGTCGAGCACGCCGCGAAGCTGCAGCACTTTCTCCGCCAGCACTTCGGGCGTGTAGAAGTAATCCTGCTCCCACTCGTAGCCCAAACGCGAATCTCGCAACTGCGTTTCGCGCGAAGCCTCCGTGCGCGCAATCTCTTCCTTCAGGATCACGGCCATGCGGTCCACCGTGGACGAACGTTCCGCCGGCGTCGCCGCCTTGGCCAGCTTCAGCCGCAGATCCTCGAATTCGAGAATCGCCTGGTCACTGCGCATCATGCGCTGCAGCTGCTCCGCCAGAAGAACTTCGCGGAAAGCTGTGCGGCGCTTGGACGCCGGGGCTCCCAACGCCGCCCGGCGATAGCTCTCGAGCCCCTTTTCCATCTCGTCCGCCGCCGCGAGCAGGTACTTGTTGAAAACCGGCAGACTGAATGGGCTTGCGTAACGCGCGGCGGCGTTGATCTTGTTGGTGAAATCGGGCACCAGTATCACGCGCTCCGGCGCGTAGGGCCAGTACTTGCTCACCGGCACCCCGCCCGCCTGGATGCCCGGGACGGCCCAACTGTGGTCCACCACGATGGCGCGCACCTTGGGCTTCTCGAAGAAGAACGGCGAGCCGACTGAGTTGGTGGTGCCCATGTTGGGACCTGTGTCCGGCAGCAGGCGGATGGCCTTGCTGAAGTGGCCCCACGCATCGAGGATCAGGTTTTCACTGCCGGAGCCGAACTCGCGTTTCGCAATGGATTTCAGCAGGTCGTCAAGAGGCGGCGCGTCCGACCAGCTGTACCAGTTGCGCAGTTCTGCTACCCAGTTGGGCTTGAAACCGTAACTCCAGGTCTCCATGGTGCCGTCGATCTTGTGTTGTTCGAGTTGCTCGTAGCGCGCGTGCCACTGATAGGGAAACGGCAGGTACGGGAAGGTGCCGAATTGCCAGCTCGCGAAGGTGTCGGCTTTGGCAAAGACCTTCATACCGCGCTGACGGGCGCGTTCGATCTGCGCAGCACGGCCTCGTTTTCGGGCGTTCCGTCCAGGTGGTGCATGATGGGCGCGTAAACGTCCAGGCCGTAACGCGCCGCGCGGTCGATCAGGTCGCGCATTCGCTTCGGATCCTGCCGCCGCATCATGTAGTTGTACGGCCATCCGGCCATGACGCCGTTCGGATTCGCATACACCGAGGCGTAAATGGCGTCGAAGCCGTAGTGGGAAATGAGAGAGAGGTACGCGTCCGGCCACTCCATCCAGCCCAGGCCCGAGAGGGTCATGCGCGCTCCATACAGGCTATGGCGGACTGTATTCAGCCCCTTCGGCAGGAAGGGCGCCTCGCGCAGGTTCATACGGGCTTCCAGGTTATACAAACCATACATGGCCCCGCGCTCGTCGAAACCGCAGACCGCGATTCCGTTCTCCGAGCCGATGAGTTGGTAGTCCTTGCGACCACTGAGCGCCGCGCCGCAACCGGGCATCTGTTCGCGTGTGCCCGCCACGATTGCGTTCTTCATCCGCTGCCAGTCCTTGAGCGACGGCTTCGCCTCCACCGTCACCTGCACGAGCATGGCGCGCTCAAGGTATTCCCGGAAGTCCTCCGCGGCATTTCGCAGCACCGGTCCTGCTTGGGCAGAGACTACAAGGGTCCAACCCTGGCCGGGAATCGCCACCTCGGACGCCGCCGGCTTCGCGGTAGGGTTCCGCCGCAAAGGCTCCTTCCAGTTCACGATTGCCGGCCGGAAAGCATGTAGCTCTTCAACGGGGAGCGCGGGCAGCGCCCGAGCCGCAAAATCCGAAGCCGATATGCCGGCTTCCGCCGGAAGTGCGGATTGAGCTGAAAGCAGGAGGGCGGCGACAAAAGCCAGCCTGGCGAATAAATGCATACAGAAAGTATCCATTAAACTTGCCCGTCGCGCAAGAGGCGTGAACGTGATTTTACGTCTCGTACCCCAATATTACCGGCAGGAACTGGGATCTCATACGACCAGAACGGGGCCCCGAAAGGAGGATTAAGAGTGTATACAGGTGATGTACAGTCATCCAAACACCGCTGCTGCGGTCGAAAGGGATCAGAACATGCGCCACGTCAAACTTCTCGTCGTCATTGCGGCCTTCGTGCTTGCCACGCCTGGATGCGCGGAAGGGAGATTTCTTGTCCCTGCTGAAGCTGGGCTCTATCTATCAGATCTACGATCCGAACACCACCACAGTGGCTCCCAATGGCCGTTATTCACGGCAGCCTCTGCCCGGCAATATCGTGTCGCAGAGCCGCATCAGCCCCGTGGCGGCGAACCTGTTAAAGTGGTGGCCCGAACCCAACGCGAAGGGTATCGCCGAAGGTCTTCAGAATCTGGAGCTACTGAACATCCCAACGCCGAATAAGTTCCAGAACCACATTGCTCACCTGGACCATTACGTCAGCAACAGACAACGTCTCTACGGCCGTTCTTTCCCGCTAGTTCAAGCGTGAAGCAAAGTACTACGACAACCTGGGCAACCACGCCTCTGGTATGTACGCCCGCATCAAGCCATTTAACTTCGCGATCGATGATATTGACACTGTTACGCCAAACATGGTGATCGATTTCCGTTATGGCTTTCAACGCTTCGTGATGAATACGAGCCAACCCAGCGAAGGCTTCGATGGATAACATCCATTCATGGTTTGTGGACGTGAATCGCCCTGCAGGCAACCACGGTTTGAAATTTGGCACGGATCTGCGTATCTATCTCAAGAACCGTTTCATACCCGGCGAGGCCAGTGGCCGGTACTCATTCGGCACTAATTGGACCAACGGTCCGTTGGATAACAGTCCGGCGGCCCCCGGCGGCGTGGGACAGGCGATGGCCTCTTTCCTGCTCGGCCGGCCCAGCTCCGCCTATGTGGATTACAACGACAGCTATGCCGCCAAATCCACTTACTATGCTTTCTCTTTGCAGGATGATTGGCGCGTTCGCCCTCGCCCCACCATCACCCTGGGCTGTGCTACGAATACGAAGGACCGGTGACGGATCGCTACAACCGCAGCGTGCGCGGCTTTGACTCCGTGGCCGTGTTGCCTATCTCGCAACAAGTGGAGGCCAACTACGCCGCGAATCCCATCACCGAGTTGCCTTCGAGCCAGTACCGCGTGCGTGGTGGATTGTTGTTCGCCGGCGTCAACGGCCAAAGCCGCACCCTATGGGAGCCGGACCGCAACAACTTCGCTCCGCGCGTCGGCTTCTCCTATAACCCGCTGAAAAACACCCTGGTGCGCGGCGGCTACGGGATCTTCTTCGTTCCCGCCGGAATACCCGCGCAAGTAGTACCCATCCAGACCGGCTACAGCCAGAGCACCAAGATGGTCTCATCCCTCGATGGCGGCCAGACGTTCATCGCCGACCTTACGAACCCGTTCCCCAACGGCATCCTCACACCGCGCGGCAACCGTGATGGTCTGATGACGTACGTAGGCCGTGGCATCACATTCTTCGATAGCAACCGTCGTGCGGCTTACTGCTCATCAGCCGGCCGCTCTCAGGCATCCCCACTCAGTATCTAAGCCGGCTACCATACCGTGACCAGCCTGTCATCGACCGCCTGTCGGCGGCGGTGCCGAATCCCTTCTATCCGCTGCTGCCTGGCACGAGCCTGGCGGGAATCAACATATCCGTGGGCTCCACCTTGTGCCCCTATCCGCAGTTCGCCTGCTCGGTGACGACCGTGAACAACCAGGGCTATTCGTGGTACCACAGCATACAACTGCGAGTAGAGCGCCGCTTCGCGAATGGCTTCACTTATCTGCTGGGCTACACTTGGTCGAAGCTCATGGAGGCGACTTCTTACGCCAACGCGCTCGATCCTACGCCCTACCGCACCATCTCAGTGAATGATCGCCCTCATCACATTTCGATGAGCGGCATTTACGAATTACCTTTTGGCCGCGGAAGAAAGTGGCTGGCCACCGCTCCCGCACCTGTGCGCATGAGCTTGGGCGACTGGCAAGTGGGCGCCGTCTTCCAAGCTTGGAGCAGGCAGGCGCTTGGCTTTGGCGACGTTCCCTTCTATGGCGACATCAAGAACATCCCGCTCTCAGCCGGTCAGCGCAGTATTGACCGCTGGTTCAACACCGATGCTGGCTTCGAAAAGTCATCGGCGAAGCAACTGAGCTACCACTACCGCACGGCGCCCTTCTATTACTCGGCGGTGCGTTCGGACAGCATGAACACCTGGGACTTCTCCCTACTGAAGTACATCAACTTGACCGAGAGCCCCAAGATCCAGATCCGGGCCGACGCGTTCAACGCTTTCAACCATCCGAGCTTTTCCGCGCCGAACACCTCCGTCACCAGCAGTGCGTTTGGCCGGGTGGCGGCCGACATCAACCTGCCTCGCATTGTGCAGTTCGGAATCAAGGTTGTATTCTAGTGCCTTCCGCGCGCAGGCGCGGTTTGTTCATGGAGGCCCGGGTATGAAACGGCGTGAATTCTTATGGGGTGGTGCCGCGGCCGGCATCGCCCCGCATCTGGCGGCGCAACCGTCGCTCACGAAGGCAAGCGTCGAGCTCGGCCGCAAATTGATCGCGGTCCACACCATGGTCGACATGCCGGAGTGGTCTCGCGATGCCGGGAAGAAGTGGAATGCTCAGGCCTTCATCCACGACTGTAAGCAAGCCGGCGTCGAGATCATCGAACTGAAGACCAAGAACGCCATGGGGGACGCCGCCTTTCCTTTCAAGGGCCGCCCCTGCCGCGGCGATTGGACCACCCAAACCCGCGAACTGGCCCGGCGCGCGGGCATGCCGTTCATCGCCTACTACAACGTCGGGCTGGACAACTGGATGGCGCGCCAGAGGCCCGAATGGCGCTGTGTGGATCCGGCCGGCAAGGAGAAGATCGCCTTCGGGGCTTACAACTGGATGTGCCTGCGCTCGCCCTGGCGCGATCAGGTGCTGGCGGAACTCCGGCAGGTAGCGGAGGCCATCCGGCCGGAGGGCTTCTGGTTTGACATACTGGGCGCGCCCAACGCCTACGGCGTCGGGTCGTTCGACCCCGGCCAGGCCTGCTTCTGCCCGCACTGCCGCGCGGCGTACCGCAAGGCGTTCGGAGAGGAGCCGCCGCTGGCTTCGGACGACCCCGCCGTGAGAATGCGCGTCAACCGGTTCGGGAATCGCGCCCGCATCGAAATGCTGCGCGACGCCGTGGACTTGCTGCTCTCCATCGATCCCGCCATGGTGATCGGCTACAACGGCGCGGGCATGCGCGATCTGCTGGATGGCACGCCACGGGACATCCAGGACCGGATCGGACTGCATTCGACCGAAGCCAAGCCGCACCGGAGTATCAGCTTCACGGCGAAATCGATGTGGGCCATGGGGAAGCCCTATCAGGTACATTCCTACGGCGGCTTCATGAGGCTGCAGCCGGGCACGGCGCAGGGCACGTGGTCGGCCTGGAACCTTATCCCGTCCTCCTATATGCAGGTCAGTGCGGCCATCGCTACCGCGCATGGCGGGCGCATCTCGGCGGGAATCAATCCCTTGCCAGATGGCAGCTTCTACCCGGGCGAGTTTCGCAACCTGGAGCCGACTTTCCGGGCCGTGCGCGAGCGGGAAGCCTGGCTGGCGGGCCTGGAGAGCGTGCCGGACGTGGCTGTAGTGTACGACCCGGTTTCGGAGTTGAGCCTGCTGCCGCTCCCCGGCCGTCGGGGCTTGCGTGTCCAGGAGGAAGCCAGCGGCTTGCACAACGCGCTGCTCGACAGCGGCATTCACTTCGACGTGGTCGATACCTCGCGGCTGAATCCATCGAAATACCATACGCTGCTGGTGGGTGACGCGGTGGCGCCGTCTCCGCTCCTTGGCGAAGCGTTGCGGGGCTTTGTGAGCGCCGGCGGCCTGCTCATTGTTACCCATGAGACGTCCCTGCGCGACTCTGCCGGGAAGCGCCAGGACAATTTCGCCTGGTCGGACCTGCTAGGCGTGCGCTTCACCGGCGTCTCGCCATTCAAGGAGGTCAACTACGGCTGGCTCAGCGAGGAACTGCGCGACGGCGCTCCCGAATACCCAATCCTATTCCTTTCTGAAGTGCTGGAAGTCCAGTGCACGACCGCTCGTCCGCTGGCGGAACTGGTCTATCCGGAGGATCATCGCACGAAGGAGCGCTTCACCGACGGCGAGACCGCCTACATTCACTTCAAGACCTTCACCGGAAAACCGTTAGTCACGATAAACAGGGTGGGGAAGGGGAGTGTGATCTATATCTCGGCCCCCATCGGCCAGCAGATCTCCGCGCGCGAGGATCCCTGGCTGAAGCGCCTGATGGCTTACGTGGTGCGCAAGTATGGCCCGGGGTTGGCGGTCCAGGTGTCGGCTCCTCCGGGGATTCAGGTGGTCTTTGGCCGGCGTGACGCCGGCGCCACGCACGTGCTCTCGCTGGTGAACCTGTATACAGGCCTCGCCGCTTCGGGAGGCAGCGTCAACCCGCAGGTGGGGCCGGTGAAAGTGACTATCCCGCTACGCGTTTTTGCTGCCCGGCCCAAAGCGGTGCAGGCCATTGACGCTCAGGGCATGCGCTGGCGGTTGGGCCGGCAGGCGCTCGAGGTCGACATAACCACGGTGGGGCATCATGCAGTACTGGTGATTACATAACCGGCCCTGGCCGCTATTCCACAACCAGCGCATCCACGTCGATGAAGCAATCCGTGGCGGCGGCAGTCTTGGCTCCAAGCGCCCGCACCTCCAGGACGTGTACGCCGGCGGTGAGGCCTGCGAACCGGGAACTGGTTCTCCACAGCGGCTCCTTTGAGTAGAGGTCCACGACGCCTATGCGGTTCCCGTCAATGCGCACCTCCGCTAGCCCGCGATTGAACGCCTTCGTGTAGGTCCAGACGATCCCGGTTCCATCGAAAGCGGCACGAAACAGGTCGCCGCGGCCGTTGGAGTATGTGATGGAACCGTTCATCGCCGCGTCGAATCTGCCGCTGTCCCAGCGCCCCAAGTACTCGAACCGGGGATCCAGGTCGTCGTAAGTACCACGAGGCAGAACGACGGGCGGCGAGGCGGGCAGAGCACCCTCGGTCAACGTACGAACTTGCCAGCCTGCATGGGTGAACTCGGGCTGAGTGAAATCCGTGACCATGCGCCGCAACGCCACGTGAGCGACCTGGTCCGCAGCGGCCGGCGCGACGATCAAACGAATCCCGAGCCGCCGGATCATCCCCAGGCATTGCCGGGGCGAACCGGCCGCCGTGATGCGGTCATAGAACATGGCGCTATGCCACGTCGTGGTGAGAGCGCGGCCCGTCAAGCCCGCGATCTGGTTAGTTTCGACAAACACAACCGGCTCGCCAGGATGCTTCTCGTTGAGCCATGCAACGATTTTCCTAACCGGCGCGCAATGGGCGAGGTAGCTTTCCACGCGGTCCCTGCCGAAGACGAAGAACTGTTTGTGATAACCGCCCGAGGCTGGCATGAAGTAAACATTCAGCGCCAGAAGGACCACCCCCGTGGCGAGCATTGTGCGATAGAAAACCACCCCGCGCTGCTTCAGGTCGCCGAGGACGGCCGCCGCAGCCACAGAGCAAAGCGGCAGGGCTGGATACAGGTAACGGACATTGCCTTGCGAAGCCAGGGTCAGTACTACCGCCGGGACCCCGACGGCGAGCGCAATCCAGCCGGGACCGGCGCGACGTGGCCGCAAGACAAGCACGGCCAGCGGTGCGAACAGGAAGCAGTAGAAAGTCCAGCCCCCGTTCTGCCCCTCGAAGTGGCGTGCAGTTCGGAAGGTCAGATCAAACAGGGCAGGGATGGCGGGCGGTGTAGGAAAGCGCGCATCGACGAACGGCGCCCCGGATTGGAAGTACGGGGATTTGAAGATGTGGTTGAAGAACGGAAAGACCGGATTGCCGGTCCGGACGAGAGCGCCGAGGTAGGGCGGCGCGCCGAAAAGCAGGATGAGAGCGATGATGGCGGCGAACAGGCGCAGCGCGCGGCGCCGCCGGAGTTCCAGGCCGAGCAGGATCAGCGCAGGTGCCAGATAAGCAAGGGTGCCGTACTTGGTCGCCAGCGCCGTCCCTAGCAGGACGCCCGTTACAATCGCATCGCAGCGCTCACCGCGTTCCTCGTAACGTACCATCGCCGTGACGGCGCCCATCAGCATCGCGGCCCAAAAGTTCTCGATGAACAACGAGCCTGTCACCAACTGGACCATCGGGCTGGATGCGAACAGGGCCGTCGTAAGGAGAGCCGGAACTACGGGCAGCAGCCTCCTCGAGAGGCGAAACACCATGAACGCAGCCGAGAGCAGCATGCCGAAATTGAACAAGCGCGCGGCAGCCTCGCCGCCCAACATGTAGGCCGCCGTGAATCCCCAGTCGCCCGCCATCGGAAACACCGCCCAAGCGGTCTCCCGCACGTCAAACGTCCATTGATGGTGTGCGTGGATGGATGCCGGTATGGCCAGGTGCATCGCCAATCCGTCGGCGCTCACCTCGGGACCGAGGACCACGGCGAGATGCATCAGCAAAACGAAACCGAGCGCCGCCATCGCCCAGCGGCCGTTCGGCTCGGCATCTTCGGCCTGCCACGCGTCCAGCAAGCGGCCCCGCTCCAAGACAAGCGGAATCGCGAACGCGGCCGCGTAAACCACCGGATAGTTGACCGGCAGGAGCACAGCAATGCCGATCAGCAACGAGTAAAGGCTGAGGCCGGCGAGAAGCGCCAGAACGCCCTCCAGGCCGCACCGCCGCCCCATCGCCCACGCCGAGGCGAAAAGGAACAACACCGCCAGTGGCGCCTGCACGCCAGCCAGAATGGCGGTACCGGTGAATGCCGCCGCGAGGGTCGCCCTGACAAACCAGCGGGGCTTGAAGGACAGTACCGCCAGGGACCATGCGCCGTAGGCGCCTCCGAACCAGGCCAGCCGCACCAATCCCTCGGGCATCCAAACCTGCTGAGCGAAAAGGCGCTGCGAAACCAAACCGTAAAGGAACAGGACAGGCAGCGCGACGAAGACAGGCCAGAGTAGGACTCGACGGATCATGCTTCGAACTTCCGGATGACCATGAGCCGCTGCGTGAACACCAGCGGCCAGAGGACTTTCTCGAATACCAGTTCGCCATGACCGGATACCGCGGCCCGGATTTCTCCTGCGCTCAACGGCCGCTCATCGGGAAAGCGCCAGAAGCCGAGAGCTTCGCAGATGCCGCGCGCGGCCCGGTAGAGCCAGGTCGGCGTGGGCGCGGAAATCAGAGCCAGTCCTCCGGGCCGCAAGAGGCGCAGGTGGGACTCGATCGCCTTCCGCGTACCCTCCCTGTCGAAATGTTCAATCAAGCCGACGCTGAAGACCGCATCGGCTTTGACATCCAGGTTCAGGGCCATCACGTCCTGACGGTGCAGCCGCAACCGGGGGTCGTACCCCACGCGGCGGCGCAGCAACTCGAGGCCGCACTCGCTGGTGTCCACCACGTGGTAAGCGTCGGGATGCAGAATACGGCAGACGTCGTCGAAAAAGCAACTGTTTCCTCCGCCCAGTTCCACAACTGTTCGCACCTTTCCACCCGCGAAGCGCTTCAATGCGGACACCAGCACTGCCGCGGTGTATCTCCGCGTGATCCTTGCCGTGAAAGGCGTCTCGGTGTAGTAGCGGTTCCAATCGGTGGCGGGTGCGGTGTCTGCGCGGCGAAACACATACTCGCGCTGGATGACGAAATTCACGGGAAAGAGGATGGATTCGGCAATCATCTTCGCCGCCGCCACCGGCCATGTGCTGAAGGATCGGATGAAAGCAATCAGCGCGTACGACGCCGCACCGCTTGCCACCACCAGCAGCAGGTAGCGGGGCAGGAGCTTGCCGTGCCGCTCATGAGAGAGGAACACCGCCCGCCGCGCCGCGGGGTAGTTGAACAGAATGGCGCCCGCGCGGCCGGCGACCTGCGACGGCACGATGCCGCCGGTCGAGAAAAATGCCGCCAGAAAAATCAGGTTGTCGACAACGGACGTGGCCAGCGAGAGCAGGGTGAAGCGGAGGAGGACGAACCACACCCGCATGGAGTCGTACAGCGGGTTGAAGTGGGAAGATGGATTGCCCGGCTCGTACAGGGTCTGTATGTCCAGTTCCTCGACGGCGCAGCCGTGGTGCCTGGCCGCGATCAGCATGTCCAGTTCGAACTCGTAGCCGGAAGAACCGATTTCCAGCAGCGCCTCGAGCAGCGAGCGGGGGATGCCGCGAAGCCCGGTCTGCGTGTCCTTCAGATTGTGGCCCACCAGCCAGCGCACCAGCCGCCGCGTCGCCAGGTTGCCGATCCGGCTGCGCCAGGGCACATCCCGGCCGAATTGACGGCTGCCAAGAACCAGGCGATCGGGGAGTTCGGCCATCCTGGCGGCCACGCGCGCGATGTCTGCGGGGTCGTGCTGGCCATCCGCATCGGCGGTGACGACGCCTTCGATATCAGGACACACCGAAAGGATGTGCCGGATTCCGGTCTTGAGCGCCGCTCCTTTTCCCAGGTTTTCCGGATGCCGCAGCAAGTCGACTCCGGGGATCCGCGCGCAGGCCGAGAACGTCTCGTCATAGAACGCGCCGCTGCCATCATCGACGATCGCGATGCGTTCAAAACGCATTTCGGCCAGCCGCGCCACGATTTGAGCAAGGGATTGGAGTGGTCGGAATGCGGGGATGACGATGGCGAGGGCCATATTCCGGACGGCAGTTGAGCAGTGTAGCACAGCGACGCTGGCATCACGCGTCTGCCGGAATCCGCCGTGCTAATCTGGTGCGATCATGGGCCTGGAACAGCGGACGCTATGGGGGCACCTCGCCGCGGCGATCCCGGCACTGTGCTTCTGCACCATCGGCTGCACCCTGATTCCGTACCCTGGTATCCAAAACGACGAGGCGCTGTTCGCTCCGGCCATTTACGGACAACCCGGTATGGCGTACGAAGTGAGCTTGTTGGGAATCAGGATTCCGTTGATGGTGATGAGCTACGTGGGCGCGCTGAAGTCGTGGCTGTACGCGATCATCTTTGCGGTGTGGCATCCATCGGTCTGGTCGACGCGCATTCCGGTTGTGCTCATCGGGGCCGCTACGGTCTGGCTCTTCTATCTCCTGCTGGCGAAGATTTCGGGCATTCGCGCCGCAGTGATTGGGTCGGCAATCCTGGCCACGGACTGTCTGTTTCTCCTCACCACGTGCTTCGATTGGGGCCCGGTTGCGATTCAACACTTGCTGCTGGTCGCGGCAATGCTGCTCTTCGTGTGGTTTCACGAAAGCGGCTCGGCGAAGGCGCTCGCGGCGGGTGCGTTCTGCCTGGGTTTGGGCTTCTGGGATAAGGCTATCTTTGCGTGGTCCATCGCGGGTCTGGCGGCGGCCTGCCTGGCGGTTTGCCCGTGCGCGCTGATGCGCCGGTTCTCGCTCCGTCATGCGGGGATCGCCGCGGCTTCCTTTGTTGTCGGTGCTTTGCCGCTGGTGATCTACAACGTGGCGCACCCGCTCGAAACGGTCAAGGGAAACGCCTCGCAAGCGGGCCTCAACCTGGTCGGGAAATTCTCATATCTCATCCATTCGCTGGACGGCTCCGCGCTGTTCGGCTACCTGGTCCCCGTACCCGTGGGCGAACCCTTTTTCTTCCAGCGCACTCTGCTGCCGTGGACCGTGGCCGCGTCTTTGTTGGCTTTGCCTCTTCTCTGGCGGACGGCTGCAAGGCCGGCGATGTTGTTCGCGGTCGTATTCGGAGCGGCTGGCTGGTTTGCGATGGCTGTATGCGGAGGCGGGGGTTCGGTGCATCACACCGTGCTGTTGTGGCCCATGCCGCAGTTGCTCGTCGCAGTGACTCTCGCGGGGATCTCCGAGCGCCTTAAGCGATTTGGCAAGGTGGTGGCGTCGGCCGTAACTTTGCTGGTGGTTGCGTCGAATCTGTTGGTTCTCGGCCAGTATGGGAAGCAACTCTCCCGCAGAGAACTGACCACGGTGTGGACCGACGCGATCTTTCCGCTTGCCGGCTACCTGGAGACCATGCGCGGGTACCGGCAAGTCACCATGGATTGGGGAATCGTGAACAGTCTCTGCCTGCTCAAGAAATGCACTCTTCCGTCCGCAATCGGCACCGGCTACCTGTCCGGGGACAGCCTCGAGGTTACCGGCCTCAAGGGCGTTGCTGAAATGATGGCGGATGGGCGGAACATTTACATCTCCCATATCCCCGGCGCCGAAGTCTTCGCGCGCGAGAACGAGCGCTTTCGTACCATCGCCCGCGACAACGGCTACAGGCGGGACATTCTGCGCGTCATTCACGACGGGCGAGGCAGACCCGTCTTTGAGGTGTACCGGCTGCGCCCCGCGGATCGACCCGAGCGCTGATCCAAGTGATGACGGCAACGTGAATCTGCGAGAATGGTCGTTTCCCATGCAAACGTGGTCGCCGCGTTCCTGGCGTTCCAGGCCGGCCTTGCAACAACCCGCTTATCCCGACGCGCAGGCGTTCGCCGCGGTCGTGGACGAATTGGCGTCCATGCCGCCGCTGGTGACGGCTGGCGAAATCGACGCGCTGAAGACACAATTGGCCGATGCCGCCGAGGGCCGTCGATTCCTATTACAGGGCGGCGACTGCGCGGAACGCTTCAGCGAGTGTGCGCCGGAACAGATCACCGACAAGTTGCGAATCCTGCTGCAGATGAGCGTGGTGCTAGTGCATGGTAGCAAGCGTCCGGTGATCCGCGTAGGGCGCATCGCCGGCCAGTACGCCAAGCCGCGCTCGGATGATTTCGAGACGCGCGACGGCGTCACGCTGCCCAGCTATCGGGGCGACATGGTGAACCTTCCGGAGTTCACCTTCGCGGCCCGGACCCCGGATCCGCAGTTGTTGTTGCGCGCCTATGGCCGGTCCGCCCTCACGTTGAACTTCATCCGCGCGCTGGTCAAAGGCGGCTTCGCCGACCTGCACCATCCGGAGTATTGGGACCTCGAGTGGATGCGCCACTCGCCCCTGGCCGGAGAGTACCGGAAGACCCTCGTTGCCATTTCCGACTCGCTGCGCTTTTTTGAGAACGTGCTGGGGATCCACGCCGAGGAGGTCCATACCGTGGATTTCTTCACCAGCCACGAGGGGCTCCACCTGGACTACGAAGAGGCCCAGACCAAGCCTGCTGGCCCGGGACGATACTACAACCTCTCGACGCACTTTCCGTGGATCGGCATGCGCACGGCGGGCGTGGATGACGCCCACGTCGAGTATTTCCGCGGCATCGCGAATCCCATCGGCGTGAAGATCGGGCCGTCGGCCGATCCGGCGACGCTGCAGCGGCTGATCGAGACCCTGGACCCCGAGCGCGAGCCCGGGCGCCTCACGCTGATCCATCGCTTCGGCGTAGACCGCATCGAAGACTGCCTGCCCGGCCTGATAGAAGCCGCGCGGGCGGCGGGACATCGCGTTCTGTGGTGTTCCGACCCCATGCACGGCAACACGCGGCTGACCGCCGACGGCGTCAAGACCAGAAGCTTCGCCGACATTCTCGCCGAGCTTGAGCGCGCTTTCGACATCCATGCGGCGTGCGGCAGCCGGCTGGGCGGTGTGCATTTCGAGTTGACCGGCGAAGACGTCACCGAGTGCACGGGCGGCGCGCGAGGCCTCTCGGAAGCCGATTTGTGCCGGGCTTACAAATCGGAAGTGGATCCCCGGCTCAACTACGAGCAGGCCCTCGAGATGGCGCTGCTCATGGCGCGCAAGATGAGCCAGCATTAGCCGGCTGGCACTTCCGGATCGCAATCGCGGATCAAAGCTCCTCAGGTGCGCGGACTTCTTATGGTTTGACCGTAGTTGTGCTAACGGGTCCTGTCGGACCACGGATGGAAAACTGACGCCGGAACCGCAGTCTATGACCCGGCCAACCCGCCCGCGGATCAGGTGGACGCCGCCATGGATGCCGCTTCCATCAACACCAACTATGAGAAGCGCGACGCTCACCTGCGTTCGCCGGATTTCTTTGACTCCGCGGAATACGGCTCCCTCGCCTTCCACAACAAGCGTGCGTGGGAGGCCGGCCGCGTGCTGGTGGGGGTGGAGATCTCCATCACCATCGATGTCGAAGCCATGAAGCAGAAACCCGCCGCGCGCTAAGGGGCTGGTTTTCGATCAGGCGGCGAGCACTCCGGTGCGCTTCCAGTTGGCGATCCGCGTGAAATGGTACTGGAAATAGAAAAGCGCGAAGAAGAACGTCATCACGGGGCTCAACTGCAATCCGATGGGCTCCACCGTGTTGTAATAATTGAGCAGCGAGCGGCGCATGCCGAACACGCCCAGGAGGCCGAAAACAGCGGACAGCACGCACACAACGAAGTACACGAGGAACATGATGGGCAGGGCCATGGCCATACTGTCGCTACCCATCGAGGCCGCGGCTCCACCGAGCCCGATCCCGGCGACAATCACGATCCAGCCGCCGATCGCCACCAGGAAGCTGACAATGAACATCATGATGGACTTGTTGTTGGGATCGAGTTTCTTGACGAAGGCTGCCTGCACAAATAGCCAGACCAAGCCGAAGATGCCGCACAAGACAGTGATTACCAGCACCAGCGCCCAATGCAAGGAAGGCGGCATGGGACCACCGGCAGGCGCGGAGGAGAAACTCGCCGGAGTTGCCGAGGGCGGCTGCGCGAAAGCCGGGGACGGCGCCTGGTAACTGGGCGCGGGTGCAGGAACGGGAGCCGGCGCGGGTGCGCCGCCCAGGATTTGGGAAACCTGCACCCATGCCGGCATGCCCTCCGCCCACGCCATGTCGCTAGGAAGAACATTGCCGCTGGCGACAAACTGTCTCAACTCTTCGACGCTGTATGGACCGTATTGCTGTCCACCGCGGTGGATCAAGTATTTCATAGCGTCCACGCCTCCCTGGGTAGAAAAGGATCGCCGGATCTCGAAAGCCGGCTGGTAGATGAGCATACTCTATGCGTTTCAGCCGGCGCAACCGACACCGGACGGCTGATACGCTGAATACACGATGAAGACGACGCTCCTCGGTCTTGCTCTGCTGCCGGCCATCGGGCTTGCGCAACCAGTGGATCCCCTTCGCGGCTATTTGGAAAATCTCGCGCTTGATCAACTGGCGCAAAGAGACGCCGCCGTCGCGAAGCTCACCACGCGCGCGCAGTGGGATGGGCGCCGCGCCTGGGTCAGGGAGACTTTCCTGAAGATGCTGGGCGGGCTGCCCGCAGAGCGTGCGCCGTTGAACATCCGCCGGACCGGAGTCCTCGACCGCGGCACGTACCGCGTCGACAAGATCATCTTCGAAAGCCTTCCCGGAATGTACGTCACCGGGAATCTCTATATCCCGCAAACGGGCAAGCCGCCCTACCCCGCCGTGCTGCAGCCGACAGGACACAGCACTGCGGCGAAAAACAGGGCCTTTTATCAAATGTTGGCCATTGGGCTGGCGAGGCAGGGCTTCGTGGTGCTGACCTACGATCCGCTCGGCCAGGGCGAACGCCGCGTTTTCTATGACGCCGACCTGGAAGATTCGAAAGTCGGTTCCGCGACCATGGAGCATTCGATGATCGGGCTACGCGCGCTGCTGGCGGGCGAAAGCGTGGCTCGCTACATGGTGTGGGATGCCATGCGCGCGCTGGACGTGCTGGAGGCGGCGCCCGAAGTGGACCGCAACCGTCTCGGCGTGACTGGTTGCTCGGGCGGCGGCACCATGAGCGTGTACCTGGCGGCGCTCGACAGCCGCGTGAAAGCCGCGGCGCCGTCTTGCTACGTCACCAGTTGGGAGCACCAAATCCCGGGCACCGGACCGCAGGATGCCGAGCAGCAGTTCCCGGATCAAATGAAGGCGGGAATCGACCACGCCGATCTGGTCGCGCTGGCCGCGCCCATGCCCTACCTGATCTGCTCGACCGACCAGGATTTCTTTCCGCTCGAAGGCGCGCGCAAGACTTTTGAAGCCGCGCGGCGCATCTGGCGGATGTATGGCGCCGCCGATCGCATCGAATGGTTTCACGAACCCGGCCCGCACGGAGTGTACAAAGCGGGCCGCGAGCGCATCTACGCGTGGATGCGGCGCTGGCTGGGCCAGGAGAGCGGCGACTTACGGGTTGAGGAGCCGCTTATCGAGACCGAACCCGAGGAGTTGCTCAACTGCACGCCGGCGGGCCAACTGGCGACGTCGCTCAAAGGCGACACGGCAAGCTCCGTTAACAGTCGCCGTTTCGCCGCGATCCCGGCCGGCCATGGGAACCCTCGCGGCAAAGTCCTTCACCTCACGCGGTACGTGGCGGCTGGCGTGCCGGTGAACCTTCGCTCGCTTGGAAGCACTGGGACGGACGGCTATCGCGTCGAACGATTGACATTCGACACAGACCGGAACTTGACGGTTCCCGCGTTCCTGATCACCCCTTCCGCCGCGCCCGCACGAGCCGCCATTTACGTCAGCCAGGCCGGCAAGGAATCGGGCGGCAAGCCGCAGGCCGACGCGGTCGATCTGGCGCGGCGCGGGTACGTAGTGCTGGCGCTGGACGTCTCGGGCACCGGCGAACTCGCGCAGAAGACCAAGGGCTACGCCGACCAGTGGTTCGGCCAGGAACGCATCGCCTGGCTGGCGCTCATGACGGGACGGCCGCTGGTTTCGCTACAGATGCGCGACATCACGCGCGGACTCGATGTGCTCGAAGCCAAAGGGTTCCGTCCTTCCGCGGGCGTCGTTGGCGTGGGGCGCGGCCCGGTTTCGGCGGCTTTGCTGCACGCCGCGGCCATCGACCAGCGCCTCAGCGCGCTCGTTCTCGAAGACATGCCGTGCTCTTACGCGGCCATCGCCACCGCGCCGATCCATCGCAGAGTTTTCGAAATAGCCGTCCCGGGAGTGCTCGGGCAGTACGACCTGCCGGATCTGGTGGCGTCGCTGGCGCCGCGTCCTGTCACGCTGCTCAACCTGCGGTCGCCAACCGGCGCAAGCCTTCTTGAGAAGGACCGGCTTGCGGAATACCGCTCCGCAATCGAAGCGTACACGGCCACGGGCAAGCCCCAAGCTCTCGCCATTCGCGTGCGGCGCGAACAGGAGCCGCTGCCTCAGCCTGCGTATTGACCGATGACGATGATGGCGACCGGCGTGTCGCCGATCTTGGTGTGCAACACCCAGTCCTCGCCGGTTTGAGTGAGACCCGTTGCGCTGCCCGAGTCTTTACGCAGGCTCAGCGAGAGCGGATGCGGCGCTCCGGCGGCCTTCCGCGCCAGTTCCATCAACTTGTCAAAGCCCGGCGCGGCGTCCACGCCGGGATCGTCGGCCAGGTTCAGCAGGATCAGAAAGTCACGTTGCGGCGCGACTCCCTGGTGGTCGCCGTTGACCGGGTACAGGCTGTATCGAAGCGTGTAGATCCCCGGCTTGATCTGAAAGCCGCGGCGGTCGCTGGATTCGGCTGTGTACCGCACCACGCCAAGCAGCGCACCATGTGGGATCATAGGCAGCGACACGTTCGGCTCGGTCGAAGCGGGGCCACTAGGCAAAGTGGCCCGCATCCAGATCTCAAATTGTGCCGCGCCGTCCGGACCGAGGACTTTCGTGCCACTCTTTTCGAGCGCGTTGCGCACCGCCTCCGGCACTTCGGCCGGTGCAGCGGCGCCGGGAGCGGTCTTGTAATCGGCCGCGAACAACGCTGTTCCCAGAGCGAGAATCACGGCGAATACGCGCATAACCGGCAACTCCTTTCCCTGATGTTAGGGTCAGTGCGCGAGCGCGGGGACGAGAACGGCGTCCAAAGCCTCATCCGTCATCGCCGCGACGCGCACATTCTTATGCAGACTCCATCGTTCGATGTGCTCGGCAGCCGCGCCGGGATCCACTTTCTGCATCGGCCCCAGGGTTTCGATCTCGAGCATCACGTCGTTCACGAACGATTCGACCGAACAGCCGAAGTCCGGGTAGGTCTTCGTGGGATCGGCCGTGGTCTGCTTCACAAACAGATCAGTCCCCAGCAGGTAAGCGCCCCAGCTGTGCTTGTTGAACAGCCCGACCTTCTGCGGCGCACTCACGCCGGGATCCTGCCGGAGCGCCATGTACTTCTTTGTGAACGTCCAGCGCTTGTCGGAAAAATCCGTATATGCCCACATCACCAGCGGGTTGGTGGGCAGCAGCATCTCGGGGTGCTTGCCGCGCGGCGGGAAGCCGAAGATGGCGGTCCCGTTCGGCGCCATCATGCTGAGCGTCCAGGGCGCGAATTCGATGGTCCAGGCGTTGTGGTTCTTCACGCGGTGGATCAGTTCGACATTGGAGCCCGACGCCGCCATGCGGATCACCATCTGCTTCTGAACACCGGTGGAAGGTTCCACAGGTTCGGTGGCGGTGAGCACGTCGCCTTCGATCTCAATCTTCACAGGCACGTTTTCCGGCGCCCACGAAGTGGCTAGCGTTTCCGGTGCCACCCAGATGCGGTGGCCTCCGCGAAGCTGAAACTCCTTTTCGCCCGACTTGCCTAGCTGGTCGGCGTATTCTTTCAACAGGTTCTGGCCGCCGATGAAGGCGTAGCGCATTACACGCGGGCCGACGTCGCTCGTGACGATCAACTCCACCTCGCCATTCGAGATGCGGTAGCAATTCGGCCACCCTTTCCAGGCGGTCTTCTCAATCTTTACGGCTGCGGATACGGTCATGGTAAGAGCCAGTGCGATGGATAGGATCTTGCACATTGTACCGCTATTATGGCTCAAACTTGGGTTTTCGTGGGCCGCAGATGGTCGTAACCGCCCGGCGCGAGCGGGCGGCCGAAGAACTCCACCGCGCCGGCCTTTCCCTTCTCCATGGTGCCCACTCGCGTGAGCGGCAAGCCCTTCGATCGAGCGGGCGGCTCCACTCCGGCGGGAAGCGTGAACAGCAACTCGTAATCCTCGCCGCCGTGGAGCGCCTGGTCGAGCGTGGCTCCGCGCGCCACCGGCAGCGGGCGGTCCAGGCGCGCTTTGAGCCCGGAGGCCTTGGCCAGCCGGTGCAGGTCGATGGACAAGCCGTCGCTCAAATCCATGGCCGCGGTGGCCTTCAAGCGGGAGCTCAGATAGCGGCCCAATTCGAGGCGAGGTTCGGGATAGAGATGCCGGCGCCAGGCTGCGCCGTGGCCGGTCTCGAAGCCCAGCGCGGATCCGCCCAACTCGCCGGAGACCCAGATCGAATCGCCCGCCCGTGCACCATCTCGCCGCAACGCCGTGCCGTGCGGGACCACTCCTCCCGCCACCATGTCGCAATAGATGCGCTCGGCGTGTCCCAAATCTCCGCCTGCGAGAACCGCGCCGCTGCGGCGAACGAGGCGCAGCAGCCCCCCATAGAACCTATCCAGCCAGCGGCGGTCCGTCCAGCCTGCCAGCGCGAGCGACACCAGCACGAAGCGCGGCGTGCCGCCCATGGCGGCGATATCGCTGAGAGCGCGCGCCGCCGCGCGCCATCCCACAGCGTCCGGCGGGTGCGTCGAAGCGCGGAAGTGGATGTCCTCGATCACCATGTCGGTGGTAAGAAGAAGATCTTCCCGCGCGCCGGGCGACTGGTAGATGGCGCAGTCGTCCCCAATGCCCAGCTTCACGCCTTTGCCGCGCGCCCCCGCGGCCAGTCTGCGAATCCGTTCAACCGCTTCCAGTTCGTTCATCGCACGATGGTGGCCGCCCGAAGCTTCTCCAACTCCCGGCGCGCGATGGCGGCCCAGGAACTCGCCGGATCGAGCCTCAGATACGCGCTCCAATGCTGCAGCGCTTTCATGGTTTCGCCGTGCGCCTGATAGAGCAGCGCGAGGTTGTAGTGGGCGTCGGCGTACCGCGGGTCCAACCGCAGCGCGGCCTGGTAGTGGAACGCGGCCTGGACAAAATCGTTCTGCTCGTCGTACAGGTTTCCCAGATTGAAATGCGCCAGCGCGTAATCGGGATTGACTTCCAGCGCCTTGCGATAATATTCGGCGGAAGCCTGATACTGGCGCGCATAGAAGTGCAGCGTGCCAAGATTCACCATGGCCGCGGAAAACGTGGGATCCAGTTCGATGGCCTTTGCGTATGAGAGGCGGACCTCCTCGAACGGCGCGCCAGTCGACTCTTGCTCCAGTCCCTTCTGAAACCAGCATTCGGCTTCGCGCTTGCGGGCGGCTTCCCCGTCCTTGTCCGGTTTCTTCTTCTCCGGGAAAGCCAGCAGCTTGTCGAGTTCCTCGCGGTCGAAATCGAGCAGCAGTTGACCCGAAATGGCCTCCATGCGCTGCTCGCCGACCTGCACGTTGATGTGCCCGCCTTCCGAGTAGATCCTGAGTTCGGTGAGAGGATCGGAGGACTCGCCCAGCTTGCTCTTGAGCGCCGCGATGGCTTTGCGGATGCGTGCCGGGGGGACCTTGTTACGGCGCAGGCTGGAAACCGTGCGCACCGCGATGAGATCATGGAACGAGTAGCTGTCGCCGTCCGGCACCAGGCGTTGTGCGCGCCAGCTCTTCAGTTGACGGCTCGACAGCCCGAGAAGGCGGCGGACTTCTTCGGCGGTATAGCGCTCCTTAGGCACGGCACCGGACACGCGAAGATTTTAGCACGCTGCGAAATTCCTGATACTCAATTCCTACTTGTAATTCACCTCGCGCGAACTCCAGTTGTTGTAGTAGAAGTACGCCTGGTCGAGCCCCGTGATGGTTACTTTCGATTGGCCCGGCAGCGGCTGGCTCCCCACGGCCAGGTACGTCCCCGTGGTGGAGTCGTTTGCCGGCAGCCCCAGCAGCACGTAAGGGGGGATGGTGAACTCACCCGCATCGGCACGTTCGGCGCAAAAAAACTTCGCTTTCACGTCGTTGGCGGTGTCCACGCTGGTTCCGGTGATGGTAACGAAATCGCGGCTTGCATCACCACCGGTCCAGGTGACGCGGTAGCCATTGAAACGCGTCACGTCGATGCGAGTGGATGGGATGTTGGTCCACATCACTGGTGACCGCAGATCCCGTCTCACGCTGAACGGTCCCACGCCGGTCCCTCCGAAGCCGTTGTCCACGCGATATGTGCCATTGAACAGGAATTGCGGCAGGGGAACCGAACCCGTCTCGCCGCCCACGTAGGAGAAGTAGCTTCCTTCCGACACTGCGCCGACCTGCTTCGTAATACCGCCGGGATTCATCACGCTGAGGGCTGTGCCCGCCTCGAGCGAATCTGGCGCGTACAACACCGACGGTTGAGGAGCACTCGCTCGCAGCATGTCCACCACGCAGGAGCCGAATCCCGTGAACCGGGTGGGCGCATTGTAGCGGATGGCGCGATCAGTCTGGAAGCGGCCGAAATTCGCCAGCACGGTTTCGCTGGTCTGGGCCGGATCGACGGTAGGTGAGGTGAAGATCCCGCGCCGGTTGAGTTCGATCCACCCGGCGGTCAACTTCCCTCCCTCGCTCATCCGCTTGTAATCGTCCGCGGTGAATCCGGAAGGATCCTCGCAGAAGTTGCTGGACTCGGAGATGGACATGGTGGTCGAGTTGCTCACACCTTGTCCGGCCCTCACCACGACAGGCACATAACATCCCGTCACCCCTGGCGGCACATAAAAGTAGATTTCGTCCACACCCGCGCAGCAACCGGAACGCCCGCGGTAGTACACAGCGGCGCGCTTGCCCCCCACGTAGACTTCAATCGGAGTGCTCATATTTCCCGGCAGCGGCCCCGCCGCTTCGTTGCCTGTTACCGCTCCAAGGCCGCTCCCCCACAAGGAAACCAATTCCATCGGATGCGCCGCCTCAAGCAGGGTGTTCACCGGCCGCTCGGCGCCACGCACGATCTGTATCACCGCGGGCCCGTTGCCTTGTGAATTCAGCGTGAAGATCCCGAAGGCGGCTGGCACAACGTGGATGGGCGCTGGCAGACCTACCTGGCCTGCATACGTCACCGTGATGGTGCCGTCGCCCGTCGGCGTGTTTGAAGGCAGGATGGCCGCCAGTTGTGTCGAAGACGTATAGACCATGATTGCATCCACCGTTACGCCGCCCACGGTCACCTGGAGTGAGGTCCCCACCAGATCCTTCGTTAGGGGCCAGTTTTGGGCCTGGTACATGCCGCGCGGCCCCATGTTACGGCCGAACACCACGAACATGGAGCCTTGCGCCACACCGAATCCCGGATAGCCCGGAAGCAGGTAGCTGGCGACGTTCAGAATCGGCCCTTCAATGGCGGGCTGCGCCAGGGCCAGTCCAGCCAGGAGGAGGGTCAAGACCAATACCGCAAGCCGATTGGCGTGCATTGCGCACCTCCTTGAGTATCTCCAATGATGATCCCCAAACATCACGCCCAAATGCAATCGCGGCTTTGCCTTAGAGTATGGGACGCATGGGTGCTTAAATGGATGCCATGGGGCCCTTAATCCTGGTGACTGGTGCCACCGGCTACGTCGGGGGGCATCTGACGAAGGCGCTTGTGGATGCCGGCCGCCGCGTCCGCTGCCTGGTGCGCAGGCCGGACGCCTTGAAAGGGGCGGAGGCGGCGCGGGTACATGTGGTCTGCGGCGACGCACTCGACGAGGCTAGCCTGCGCGCGGCCCTGGACGGTGTCGATACCGCCTACTATCTGATTCACTCGATGGCCGCGACCGGGTCCTTCGAGGAGAAGGACCGCACTGCCGCGCGGTTGTTCGGACAGGCCGCCAAGGAGGCTGGAGTCCGCCGGATCGTCTACCTGGGAGGCCTTGGCGACAAGGAGGAGTTGTCCGCGCATTTGCGCAGCCGCCAGGAGGTGGGCGAGATTCTGAGATCGTCCGGGGTTCCGGTCGTCGAGTTCCGGGCGTCCATCGTAATCGGTTCCGGTAGTCTGTCGTTTGAGATGATCCGCGCCTTGGTGGAACGGTTGCCCGTGATGATCGCACCGAGATGGATCGCTGTGCCGGCGCAGCCTATCGCCATAGCCGATCTGTTGCAGTACCTCCTGGCCGCAGTGGATCTCCCGCTCCAAACCAGCTTTGTTTTCGAGATCGGAGGAGCAGACCGGGTTTCTTACGGCGATTTGATGAAGGAATACGCGCGGCAGCGCGGGTTGAAGCGGCTGATCCTGCCCGTGCCAGTGCTCACCCCGCGCTTATCGAGCCTTTGGCTGGGCCTGGTAACGCCACTCTATGTCCGCGTCGGCCGGAAACTCATCGACAGCATCCGTCATCCCACGGTGGTCGGAGACCCCGCGGCTTTGTCTGAATTCAACATTCGTCCGCGCGGCTACCGGGAAGCAATGCGCGAAGCGATCGCGGAGGAGCACCGGGGCTACTTGACCGACTCCAGGTCGGTGCATGTCAGCGCGCCGCCGGAACGCGCCTTCACTCCCATACGCGGCATCGGCGGCGCCGCCGGTTGGTACTACGGCGACTGGCTTTGGAAATTGCGAGGGGCTGTGGACATCGCCTTCGGGGGCGTGGGACTGCGCCGCGGGCGGCGGCATCCCGATGAGTTACGCACCGGCGATATCGTGGACTGCTGGCGCGTGGAAGCCTATGAACCCGGACGGCTTTTGCGCCTCGCCGCCGAAATGAAACTGCCTGGACGGGCCTGGCTGGAATTTGAAGTCACGGGCGATTCCCGCGGGAGCACGATCCGGCAGACAGCGACCTTCGATGCGCTGGGATTGCTCGGAAGGGCGTACTGGTACGGCGTGTACCCTCTGCACCAACTGGTCTTTAAAGGAATGCTGCGGGAAATCGCGGCGCGCGCCCTGCGGGAAGTATAATCGGGGATCACCGGCTTGAAGCGTGCCGGCCGGTGGGCCCGTTGAAGGGAGTCACCATCCATGCGCCGACTACCACGCGACACCATGACGGCCCGCGAAAGGATCGAGGCCACCCTGCGTGGTGAACTCCCGGATCGCGTGCCCATCTTCGACCTCATTCAGCACGTGCCGCTGATCGAGTACGTCACTGGCCGGAAGCTGACGCCCTCCAACGCGCTGGACCTGCTGTGCCGCACCATCGGCGAGCGCCTGGACATCACGCGCGGCATCGCGCCCCCCGCCGAGGAGACCGTCGTGCGCTATCCCGACGGCTTCGTCTACAAGCAGGAGTGGTGGACTACGTGGCTGATCGAGCGGCCGTTCAAGGATACGGCCGGGTTGCTCGAATACATCCGCCGCAACACGGAGGAGATTTACAACCGCCAGCCCGGCGATATGTGGTCGTTCGCGGGCAAGAGCAACGTGTGGGGGACCGCGACCAAGAGCCCGCGCGAGTACTTCCTGGAACTGCAGGAAAAGTGCGGTCCCAACACCGTGCTGTTTCCATTCGAAAGCCCCGTGGGCCTGGACACGGCACACATCCGCGCGGGCCTGGATTTGTTCATCTACGCCTACGCCGAGGAGCCCGAAACGGTTTCCAACTGGCTGGAAGCGCTCAACTGGAACGAAATCCAGCGTGTGCATGAGACCGCCGACGCTTCGCTCAGCCCCGTGGCGCTCGTTTACGCCGACCTGGCCGACAAGAACCAGCCGATGTTCTCGCCCGCCTTCCTGCGCCGCGAGTTTTTCCCGCGGCTTAAGAAGCTAGTGGACGCCTGGCACTCACACGGCGTCAAGGTGATCTACCATTCCGACGGCAACCTGTGGCCGGTGCTGGAAGACTACAAGGCGGCCGGCGTCGACGGCATCAATCCGCTGGAGCCGCTGTCGAAGATGTACGTGGGCGATGTGCGGAAGAGTTATCCGGACTGGATCCTGATGGGCGGCACGGACGCGAGCCAGTTGCTGCCCTACGCCACGCCGGACGAGGTCCGCGCGCAGGTGCGCAAGTCCATTGACGAAGCCGGCGCCAACGGCCGACTCTGGCTCGGCTCGAGCACCGAGATCCATCCGGCCGTGAAACTCGAAAACGTCCTGGCGATGTGGAACGAGATCGAAACCTACGGCTACTACGCCAAGTAGAAGATCTCTTCGAGCCGCAGGAAGCCCGTGTCGGGCCGCTTGCCTTCGATATTCTCGAAGAAGGGCGCCATCTGGGCCTGCCAGCGGTGGTTGACTTCCTTGGTTTGCATGCCGGCCACAGCCTGTTCGAGGCTGGGGGTCTCGAAGTAGCCGACCAGCAGCCCGTCCTCGCGGAGGAACAGCGAATAGTTATGCCAGCCGGTCTCGCGCAGTGCCTCGAGCATCTCCGGCCACACGGCCTTGTGGCGCAGCTTGTACTCCTCCAGGCGGTCCGCTTTCACCTTGAGCAAGAAACAAACTCTCTCCATGCGGGGTAAGCTATCACAATACGCGCGATTCGTGTTGACCGCCCCACCCCCGAGGGTTTAGGATAGGATTGCGGGGTGGAGCAGTCTGGTAGCTCGTTGGGCTCATAACCCAAAGGTCGAAGGTTCAAATCCTTCCCCCGCAACCAACCCTTTCAGGCTGTCCGCCAAAAACAGGGGCAACCCCGATCCCAACCACATAGTTTAAGCACAGAGCGCCTGCACCCGCTGCCGGTAATTTTCGAAATTGCGGAACCCATACGCCTGCCTGCTGATCGTCTCCATCTTGTTGTGGAATCCTTCTGTGATGCCGTTGGAGCGAGTGAATCGCCACAGAACGGCGATCTCTTCGCGCCAGGCATGCAAGGTGTCGCCCAGCTTTACCAGTTATGGCAGGCCGGCCTGCCGCAACTGGCAGATAGCGCGCAACAGCCTGGGGGCGAGTTTCTCACACTGCTTGCGGGTGCGATGCTTTTTCAACAGCAGGTAGCAGAGCCGTTGTTTGAAACGGTAGATGACATTCAGCGGCGGCCGCTCGGCCAAGTAGGCCAGGAGGCGAAGCTTCGGCTCGGGCTTGAGGTTGTGGCGGTGGCGTCGCATCAGCGACAGTCGCCCGCAGTTTTTGGATCCGGCCGGGTCGATCTCTCGCCAGCAGGCTGCAGCTGACTTGGTCCTAACCTGCTGCCGATCCAGCAAGTTCCAACTAGGCGTGCTTTTCGGATATCATTAGCTTTGTTCCACCAAGGCAGGTAACGCTCGACGCGAGCTGCAAATGGCCAAACTGGAGGACCTCAAGCGCGGAGCCGCTGTCAAGGGTATTTTGCCAGGAGTTTCCTCAGATTCTCTGGCCCTCCCAGCCGAACACGAGTCGGAGTTGCT
>CAYLLB010000018.1:0-64674 GCA_964384215.1 uncultured Solibacteraceae bacterium
CGCGCGCGCCGGGCCGTTTCGAACCACTTCGGTTCATGTATGACGAGGAGCGTGCAGATCTCGGGGCGCAGGTTGAGCAGATTCACGGCCACGCCAGTGAGAACCAGTTGCGCGTCACCGTCGGCCAGCAGTTGGTCCAGATATTCCAACACCCCGGGCCTGTTTGCGAACAGCTCCTCGGCATATTCCTCACGCAGCTTGGCGAGGACGTTGTAATCGCGCCGCGCATCCGCGAAGTCGAACATGCCGGAAGGAACCACGTGGAACTGTCCGCCGCCGAGCGCTAGGCCGCCATCGCCGCGTCGCGCCAGCCGCATGCGGTAGCCGTCGCGCGCGTTGCAGGCGACCAGCATCGAGAGCCCGACGGCCGCATCGCGCCCGGCGCCGCAGTCGACGGGATCACCACCCGCGGCTTCATGCGCGGCCTTGCGCAGGGGCAACCTGGCATCGAGCGCCGCCTCGTCCCGCGCGCCTTCGCAAACCGCAGCGCGCAGCTCGATTTCGAGGGCCGAGCAAGTGTCCAGCATTCCAAAATAGCGGCCCAGACCGCAATCGATGGCGAGGCGCGAACCCGGCGAGAGCCGGCGCATCACATAGACATACCCGTTGGTCAGCCGTGGATCGACCAGCAAACCGAGCCGGCTGGCGGCACCCTGGCTCGCAGTGGTAGCCGGTGTTGCATCGAGCGCGCCCAGGACGCTTTCGACCTCCGCTTGCGGCGCCTGGAAGCACACGGCCGGGTATCTGTAGCCGGCACGCGCGAGCAAACGCTGCTCGCCGTACTTCCAGGCGAGATAGCGCGCAAGGAGCGGATCGTGGACTGCGTTGCGCAGCGAGCGCAGCCACGCGCGCGCACGCGCGGCATCGGTCTCGCGAAGCCGGTCAGCAATTGAATCCACGGCGGCCTTCCACCAGGACGGCGCGGTACTTTGCCCGCAAATCGGCCAAGTTCATGTTCTCTTCATCCTGTCACGAATCAGAGCGGCCCGACGGCGCCGTGCGCCGGAAAACGAAGAACTCGCCGATCAGGAAATTGGCGACCGCCGTGATGGCGATGCTCAGCAGGTTGGCCGGCATCACCTTCATGCCCGCCGAACCCACGAAGAACCGCATCAACAGGAGGTTCGACAGCATCGAAACCAGTCCGTTGCCGAGGTGAAATCGTAGCAGGCGCCATGCGATTGCGCGGCATCCGTCCCCCGGTGAACGCCTGTCGCGCCAGGTCCACAGCTCGTGCCAGGCGTAGTTATGCAGCACAGCCGTTTCGACGGCCATCGCGGTTGCCACCAGGTAATGTATGTGAAGAAGACCGGAATAAAGAGCGAGCGCGGCCAGTTGCACACCGATGCCGATCAGCCCGACCGTGTTGAACTTCAGCCAGCGTAGCAGCACGGCTAGGCGCGGGGCTCCTCTCGGTAAAGACGCCGCGTGTGCCGCGCCGCCGCCCAAACAAACATGAGCGTCATGCCGAGGACTCCTATGACGCCGCCGACGTCGAAAAGCAAGTACTTGTGGCCAAAGAGCGTCACAACAGGCCTGTAGAACAGCGCCACGTTCCCGATCATCAGAAGCAGCCTCAACTCCGTGGGGCCCCACTTCCAAAACGAGATGTGAAACTTCCCGATGGTGTAAGTTGCCAAGTAGACTTCGATGGTCAGCAGGAAGTACGCGATGATGAGCCCCGCCGCCACCCGCTCGCTCATATATCCCGACGAGCCCAGACCGGCGAGTAGAAAGAATGTCCCAGCGGCGTCCACCACGTGGTCGACGTAGAAGCCGTAGCGGGGCCGCTGCTGGTTGCGGACGCGCGCCAGCGTTCCGTCCAGGCTGTCGCCAAGCCAGTTCAAGATCAGGAACACGATTGCCCATACCAGGCCCGCCCGGTCCCAGCGCGAGTACCAGTAGCTCAGTCCGGCGCCGGCCATGGATGCCAGGCCCAGGACGGTCAGGTGGTCGGGATTGATCCAGCCGGGCACGCGATGCGCCATCCAGACGAGGACTTTCTTTTCGATGGGCGCGAGGAAGCTGGTGTGGGCGCGTTCGGCCTGCTGGAATGATTCTATCCCCTGTTGCACAATAGTCATCGTAGATGAATCCGCCACGGTTGTGGATAGCGCTGGTTTTGTGTTCCGCCGCGTGGTCGGCGGACCTCTCCGGCAAGACGCTGGCTGCCTTCAAGAACTATATGTTCCGCACTGAGCGGGAACTGAATCCGCGCTTGTCAGACCCTAATGCCCCCTTATGGGGCGAAGCCTCCAGCACCTTGCTTGCGCGAATCAGGAACGGCGAGATTCCAGTGGAAGCGCTGAACGGAGGCCACCCCATCGATGTCCCGGGCGGCTTGGTGCACGACTGGATCGGCGGCGTCTTCATCCCCGGCGCCCGGCTTCAGGACACCGTGAGGCTGTTGCAGGACTACAACCGGCACGCGCAGATCTACCAGCCCGAGGTGCTCGCATCGAAGCTGATCAGACGCGATGGAGACCACTTTCTTACCTACCTGAGGTTGAAGAAGAAGAAGGTCCTTACCGTCGTGCTCAACACCGAGTACGACATACGGTGGAAGAGCGTCGGCCCGCGCCGCGCGGTGTGCCGTTCGCTTTCCACCAAGATCGCCGAGGTCGAGGATCCGGACACCCCCAAGGAACGCGAGAAAGCGCCCGGTGAAGGCCACGGTTTTCTGTGGCGCTTTAACGCCTATTGGTGGGTGAGCGAGCGCGACGGCGGTGTGTATGTGGAATGCCGCGCCATCTCGCTCACGCGCGATGTCCCCCGCGCGGTGGCCTGGCTGATCAACCCCATCGTGAGCGGACTGCCCCGCGAATCGCTTATAAGCACGCTCGAGAAGACGCGAGAAGCCCTCACGGCTAAGGCGCGGCCTTAAATTCGAGCCGTCCGCTCACCGGGTCCGTCAAGACTTCCAGTTCTTTCCACACCACCGTGGAGCGGCCCGCTTGGTCGACCGTCGAAGCGCGCAGCCGGTACCGGCCAGCCTTCAGAATGGTGAACCTGGTTTCGGCCTCGCCGCCGGTGGCGGTCTTGCGCACGGTGGGCCTCAGCTTATCGGGCATCAGGAAAAGGTAGTCATCTTCTTCAGGGCCGTAAAGTTCCCCTGCCACCATGGCGTTGTGGTAGATGCCTCCGAAGTCCGCGCCCACCGTGTAGTACACCGGGGCCGTGGTCTCCGTCACCGCTGCGAGTGCAGCGACCTCAACGGACTTCCCGTCGCTGCGCGCTTTAAACGCGACCGCGAGATGTGGCGCCGCGCCGGCAGGACGTGCCGGAACACGTGCGCCATCCAGCACCATGCTCTTGCCCGCGGCGTGGACCTCCACCTTGCCGTCCTCCCGAATTCGCACCATTTCCCGGTAGCCCTGCGGTGCGATGCCCGGAAGGTCCCACAGCAAATCGAACGAGATGCCAAGGCGCAGGCAGCGCTCAATCTCCGTGAAGAAGTTCTGCATCACCTTGCGGTACTTCACGCCCTGTGTGTTCGCGCGCTCCAGGTTCAATTCGCCGACGCCCCAGAGTTCGCCGCGCCCCATCTTCACGTGGCCGAGGTTGTAGCCGGGCGGCAGAAGGATCACTGCTTCGGCAGCCTTCTTGAGCTGGGCGAAATCGCGGTGCCGGTGCTCCGCCGCGTGTTGCTTCAAGTGCCGCGCGAGCGCCAGGACCTCGCTGTACGGCACACACGCCAGCCGCGCGTTATCCCAGAAGAAGAAGCGCGTGGAGCCCAGGTCGTAGGCGTGCGTCAACCAGAAAGGCGCGTCGTTGCGCTGCACGCTCCCGTAAATGCTCACGCCCCAACCCTTGTTCGTGAGACGCGCCGCGCCGCGCAGGAAGCCGATGATGACGTCGATCAGCGCGCGCGGGTCGTCCGGCCGGATCTGGACGCCGTAGCTCATGTCCATCTCCGGGATCGTGCGCTGCGTGCCGATTCGTCCCGGCGGTTCGAAAACCATGGCTTCCGGTACGTGCGGGTCGCGCGAAAGCTGGTAGGCCGCGGTGGCGGTCATGGTCTCCCAACTGTAAAGATTCTGTTGCGCGAAGCGCATGTCGCCCAAATCCACGTCGGCGCGGGCGGCCAGGCTCTTGATCAAAGTCATGGGTGGCCCTTCGCGGAGCGTGTGGCCGTAATACTTGCTGAACTCGTCGAAAGCGATCTGCGGTGTGATGGCTTTACGAAACGCCGGGTCCTTGGCCAGCCTCGGCCGGATCACGTGATCGCGTGTACCCACGGCCGGTTCGTCGAGAAACATGGTCGGACCCAGGTACTGGCTCCGGTACAGGAGTTCGGGGTAGGGCAGGCCCTTGCCGCCGCCCCAGTAGAACAGGCCCAACTCCTCGGCCCAGCCGGCTTGCTCCTCGTCGACCGACACGCAGGTGACGCCCGCCGCGGCCATCTCGTGGTAGTCGGCGCGCGTCAAGCGCACAAACTCGTACTCGGAATCGTCCCAGCGCCGGGTTTCGTCCTTCTGGCGCCGGTTGCTTGCGGGGCCGACCAATAAGTCGGGCCGCAGTTCGACAATTTGAATGTCTTCCGGCGGCGCGACGGCGGATTCGTCCGAGAGATTCTCTCGCACGTAGCGATGGCCCAGATAGCGTACATGTTCCGGGAATGCCTCCTCCATGGGCTGCGGCAACATGTACTCCCAACCACCCATTGCAGGGAGTACGGTTCCGCCCGTCAGGGCGTTACGGTACTCGCGTGCCGGTGCAGAGCCTTCCCGGAAGATGTAGCGGGAGATCTGCCTGCGCGCCTCGTCCAGTTGCGCCGATGGGTAAGCCGCGCTCTTCAACCAGACGTCGAATCGCTGCCCGTTCGCCTTGGTCGCGCCCAGGTGAATCCACTCAGGCCCGCGCAACAGTGTAAAGCTCTTTACTACCGAGGGACGCACGGCGCCGGTCGTCTCGATGCGATAGCGTGCCGTGCTCGCGGCCATGGCAACGCTCAGCCAGGCCGAGACAAAGAGTGTGATCGTAGCCTTCATCAAGAACGCCCCCCTTTTCTAAAGCTACCGGTACAATCCGTGTTCGCGAATATATGCCGCAACCGCCGCAGGCAACTCTCGCGGCGTCTCCCCGCGACCTAATGCCGCGCGTATGTCCGAAGAGGACACCGGCAGTGCCAGTGTCTCCAACCGCAACACGCGCGCACCCGGCGGCGTTGTGTATTGATGACCGGGGCGCGTCACGACGATGAACTCGACCTCCGCGACCACGTCCCGCCAGCGGTACCAGCTCCCCAGTTCGGCGAAAGCATCCGAGCCGATGAGAAAAAACAGTTCGTCGCCTGCGCCAAGGCTCTGCCGGACTTTTTCTATGGTTAGGATCGAGTAACTCCTCCGGGCGCCCGCTTCAAGCCTCGACACCAGGAAGCGTGGGTCGTCCTGGCACGCCTGTTCCGCCATCCGCACCCTATCTTCGTAACTCGCCGTGACGGTCCCCCCCTTGTGCGGCGGATGCGCGTTGGGGACGAAGAGCACTCGATCAAGGGCGAAGCGGTCCGCAGCCTCGCGAGCTACCGTGAGATGCGCCGCATGAATCGGGTCGAAGGTGCCGCCGAATAGTGCGAGTCTCAAGATCTCACTAGTCTAAGGTTTTTATGCGGATGTTGCGGAACGAAGCCTGCATGGGCGGCCCGGCGTGCAACTGCAACGCGATGATCCCGCTCGCGCTGGCCTTGTCCCAAATGGTGGCCGTCACCAAACCATTGAGCGTCAACTGGATCATGTCGCCCTTGGCGAAAATCTCGTAATCGTTCCAGTCGCCCGCGCGAACAACCTTCTCGCCCTTGCCGGTCCAGCCGTTGGCGAGCACGCCGCGCTTGCCGCCCTCTTCGTAAATCGAACCCCACCACGCGCCCTCGGCCGCGTCGGCCTGGTAGCCCTTCACCACCCACTCCGGGAACGTCTGGCTGCGGAATTGGATACCGCTGTTGTGATTGCGCAGCTTGATCTGCAGGCGCAGAACGAAGTTCGAAAAGTTCTCCTTGTAAGCCAGAAACGTGTTGTGCTTCAGCTTCACGCCGTCGGTCGATCCGACGATGGCACCGTCAACAACTTTCCACAGTTGTGGGTCGCCATCCCATCCATCCAGGTTCTTCCCGTTGAAGATGGGCCGGAAACCCTGCTTCTTTTCGTCGGAGCTGATCTGCGCGAAAGCGCAGGCGGCGCACAGCAAGCCGGCCGCTAATGCGAGAACTCGTGACCGCGTCATGGGTACATTGTCACACGGCGCGCTGGCCGCGTGCCGGATGGCTGGAAACCTGCTCGCGAGCGGCGTGCGTGGCCAACTCGTCGCAACGGTTGTTCTCCGCGTGGGCGGCGTGCCCCTTGGTCCAAAGCCAGCGGACGCTGTGCTTTGCGGTCAGCTCGTCGAGCGCCTTCCACAGATCCTGGTTCAGCACCGGCTTCTTGGCCGCCGTTTGCCAGCCGTTCCGCTTCCAGCCTTTGATCCAGCTTGTGATGCCGTTCTTCAGGTACTCGCTGTCGGTCGTTATTTCGACTTCGCAGGGCTCCTTGAGCAGCCGCAGGCTTTCGATGGCGGCGGAAAGCTCCATGCGGTTGTTCGTTGTTTGCGGCGCGCAGCCGTAGATTTCCTTCTCGCAGCCCTGGTAGCGGAGAATGGCGGCCCAACCACCCGGTCCCGGATTGCCCTGGCAGGCGCCGTCGGTGAAGATGCGGACTTTCTTCACGCCGCCTCCCGCCCTGCGAGGAAGAATTCCTCCACCTGGGCGACGATTTCGGAGGCGTCCTTCGAGTGGTGAATGCGGCTCCGCAACTGCGCGCCGTCACGGACGCCGTGCGTGAAGTAGGTGGCGAACTGTTTCATGCGACCGACCATGTCCGGCGCGCCGTGCTCCACCAGCATGGAGAAGTAAGTGCGAATCATCCGGTGGCGGTCCTGCTGGCCGGGTGTGCGATAGCTGCCGGTCTCGGCGTACTGCGCGATCTGCTGGAAGATCCACGGGTTCGATAGCGCCGCGCGTCCCACCATGACGGCATCGCAGCCCGTCTCGCCGACCATGCGCACGGCGTCTTCAGGTGTGACGATGTCGCCGTTGCCCACCACCGGGATCTTGACGGCCGCTTTGAGTTCAGCGATGTGCCGCCAGTCGGAATGTCCTGAGTAGCCTTGCTTGCGGGTCCGCGGGTGCAGCGTAATGGCGTCGACGCCGTTCTCCTCCGCCATGCGGCCCACGCGCACCGCCACAATGTCGTTCTCGTCCCAACCACTGCGGATCTTGATGGTTAGTGGGATGGTGATGGCTGCGCGCACGGCCTTCAGGATCTGTTCCACCAGCGGCAGGTCGCGCAACAACCCGGAGCCGCCGTTGCAGCGCACCACCTTGTTCACCGGGCAGCCAAAGTTAATGTCCACAAGGTCGAAACCCTGCTCCTGGCAAACCGCGGCCGCGCGGGCCATCACTTCCGGATTCGAACCGAAAAGCTGCGCGGAAATGGGGTGCTCATCCTCGGTGAAGGCCAGGTACCGCATGGAGCGCGTGGGTTTGCGCGGGTTAGTGCTGCAAGCGATACCGTGCGAACTGGTGAACTCGGTAACAATGAGGCCGCAGCCGCCTTGCCGGCGGATAAGTCTACGGAAGACTGTGTCGGTGACGCCCGCCATCGGCGCAAGCACCGTCGCGGGGTGTACCTCCACACTTCCGACGCGCATCAATGGCGGTAGCTGAGGCATACTGGGGTCAGCCACCATTCTAGCGAACGGTGCGGCAGCGCGTACAAAACGAGAGCCACTGAAACGTGTGTGCATCACGCCGCGTTGAATTTAGTATGGAGAGGAGAACGCTATGACGCGAGCTGTACTGGCATTTGTACTCGGCGCGGCCGTCGCGGCCGGGGTGGTTTTATTCGTGGTGAAGAGGGAGAGCGCCCCGCCACAACCGGCGCCCGTGGCCAGCACTTCAATGCCTGCCGCGCCCGCGCCCGAAGCGGCGCCACCGCAACCGGCTCCGGTAGCCGAACCCGCGCAACCCGTGAAGCCGGCCCCGACTCGAACTTCGCGGCTGAGCCCGCGCCACGCTTCCCCGCGAACGGAAGCGGCGGAAGCCCCGGCCGCTCCAGCCGCGCCTGCCTCTTCCTCGCCCCAGGCGGCTCCGCCCGCGCAACCGGCCGCGCCTGCGCCGTCCGTCGCCAGGCAGGAGCAGCCCGTTACACCGCCCCCGCCTCCGCCCGAGCCGAAACGAGTGACCTTGACGGCCGGCACCCTGCTGAATGTGCGTCTGATGGAAGCGCTCTCCAGCGACCGCGTCCAGGCCGGCGATAGCTTCAGCGCGACGCTCGATCAGCCGGTGGTCGTCGACGGGTATGTCATCGCCGAGCGGGGCGCCCGCGTGTCCGGCAAAGTGATTTCCGCCGAAAAGGCCGGGCGCGTCAAAGGATTAGCGCAGCTTTCCGTCGAGCTGACCCAGTTCACCACTTCGGACGGGCAGAAGATTCATATCCAGACCGATCCCTTCGTACGGGAAGGCCCCAAGTCGACTAAGAGTGATGCCGCCAAGGTCGGCGCCGGTGCCGGTATCGGAGCGATCATCGGCGCAATTGCCGGGGGAGGGAAGGGCGCGGCCATCGGCGCGGGCGTGGGCGGCGCGGCCGGAACTGGTACTGTCATGGCCACGCGCGGCAAGCCCGCCGTGCTGCCTGTCGAAACGCGACTGAGTTTCCGGCTCAGGGAACCCGTCACGGTGACCGAGCAACTGCGATGAGGAGGACCTGCTGAGTCCCGCGGCGCTGTTACTGGAACTGCCCGGCCGGGCGCGGCTCGAACAGATCCTCGCTTCTCCGGCTTCCGATCCGCTTGTGCTTGCGGGCGCTCTCGCGACGGCGTTTCTGTTGGGCGCCGCGCACGCGCTTACGCCGGGGCACGGCAAGACCATCGTGGCGGCCTACTTGGTGGGCAGCCGCGGCCGCGTCGTGGATGCCGTGCTGCTCGGCGGCGTAGTCACGATCACGCACACGGCGAGCGTCTTCGCGCTGGGCCTGGCGACGCTCTACGCGTCGAGAAGCGTCTCTCTCGACCGCATTTATCCCCTGCTGGCGCTCGTGAGCGGCGCTCTGGTGGCGGGAATCGGCATCTGGCTGCTGGGTGCGCGCTGGCGTGCGGCGCATCATGACCACAGCCACCCCCACCCGCATTCCCACGGCGGCTCGCCGGATCACCACCACCACGAAACAACTGGGAAAGGCAGTTTGGTGTCGCTCGGTTTTTCGGGAGGATTGGTGCCATGCCCGGAAGCCCTGGTGGTGCTGATGATCTCTATTTCGCTGCGGAAGCTGGGACTCGGGCTGGCTTTGCTGGCCGTATTCAGCCTGGGCTTGGCGTCGGTGCTGATTGCGATCGGCATAGCCATGGTGCTGGCGGCGCCGGCCTTGCGCGCGATAGCCGGCGAAAACCGTTTCACGCGTTCCTTGCCGGTGGCGAGCGCGGCTGTGGTAACCTTACTCGGACTCTTCCTGGTGGCGGAGGCCGCCGGGAATCTTAGGTGGTGAAAGATTGGCTGACCGGGTTTTCTTATCGCTCTGGGTGCGCGGTTACGGGGAGCGGAACATGCTGGACCATCTGGCGAAGCTCCTGGCGGTGTTTCCTTTTTCGCGCCTGCGGCAGGGCATTCGCTCGCTCGAAGTCTACGCGCTCGAGTATGTCGAGCCGCCGCTTTTAGAGACTGTCTTTAACCAGGAAGCGAATGTTGAGAACGTCATCGAGGTCGCACGCGATCACGTTCATTCCGACGTGGCCTTTCTAGTCGAGGGGTACTGGGAACTGTGGCGCTGGAGAGACGAATGGAAACTGGAGCCCTCCCCCATTTCGATTGAATGCTTCGGCCCCGATTTCATCGGCGATTCCGATGATCATCTTCGCCTGTGCCTCGGCGTAGACGAGGACTTCCTGCTACGCGACGACGCCGAAGGTGGCACGATCGCCATCCGCAGCAACATCAAAAGCCTGCTCCGGCTGGCGGAGGAAATCTCCCGGGAACTACCCGTCGAGCGGCGCCGCTTGTGGCTGGAATCCGGCGAGGATTTCGCCGCGCGGCTGGAAGATCAGATCGGCTGAGGCGGATTCGCGCGTTCCAGCAGCCGCCCGATTGCGTCGGCGAGCATTTTCGCGGTGAACGGTTTAGCGAGCGACGCGACGCGCGCTTCACCGAGCAGCGGGAGGCTCTCCAGCGCCGAAGGGCTGCCGCTCGTCAGCAGTACCGCGATGGCGGGATTCGACTTTCGCAGCCGGACTACCAGATCCTCTCCGCGCATGTCCGGAAGCGACAGATCCGCGAGCACCGCGGCGAAGCCGGCCTGCGTGGCATCAAAAGCCGCAATCGCATCCCGGCCGCAGGATGCCGCGACCGCCTCGTAGCCCAGTCTCGTCAGGTATCGCACCAGGATGCGTAAGAGTCCCGGCTCGTCTTCCACCACGAGAATGCGCCCGGCGGTCATGGCATTCTCAAGTCCCCTTACCACAATCCCAGGGAACCTTCGCCGCTGCTGAATGCCAGTCCGAAGGTGACGCGAACCGTATTGCGGGCGAACTTGGAGCCGTAAATCTCGTAGTCCCGCGTGTCGAACCGGGCCACGGCATGCAGCCCGCGCGCCAACTCGTAGGAAAGCCCCGCACCACCACCATATCCTTCGTACTTATCCAGATTGCGGCTCAAAGATGAATACTGGCTGTAATCGAAGTTGAAGCCGATATTCAACTTGCGGATGCCGGAGTAAGAGTAGCTTGCTCCAGCCGTTCGGTTGCGCGAGGTGAGATACAAACCGTTGCCGGGGGTGGCTCCATCGGTGTAATTGAAGCTCAACGTGGACTTGCGGAAGCTCCGCCCGAGCGAGGCTCCGCCGGAAGGAATGAGGTTCTGCCGCTGATAGATTTCAATGCCGTAAGACCGGCCGATGATGGCGGCGATCACCGGGTCGATGTCCACCCGGATCAAGCCCTGCGTATCGACGCTGGCTACTCCGCCCCGCAGGGAGAATGTCCAATAGCGGCCCAACCTGGCTGCGTAATTCAGAGCGCCCATGTGCATGAACGCCGACCCATATTTGCGAGTGAACGTGTAGTGCGTAAAGGAGTAATCGAAACCGACGGTCTGGTGCCGGCTCACGCGGTACATCATGTCGCCCCGGGCGTATTCGGCCTCGTTGCCAACCAGAGCGTTCGAGCGTCTCCTGGTAAGGCCCGCGCCTCCACCGAAATTGAACGACAGGCGCGCGGTCTTCTGAAACGTGACATCCGCGAGGCTGTTGAGGTAATACGTGCGGCCGTTGAAGAGTTCTTGCGAGGGCAGTTGGTAATAAGTCGGGTCGATGAATCCATACGGGGACTCAACGCCGATGCTCCGCGACGTCGTGCCCGCGATTTGCTTCAAGGTGAAATACGTCCGCCGCGTCACCTGGTGAGACACTCCCAGGCTCAACGCGTGGTCGGAGCCGTCGTAATAGGTCCGGCGCGTGTAGTGGCGATAATTGCCCCGGTAGTCCAACCCAAGCAGCGTCCGCTTCCAGCGGTGAATTCCTAACACGCCGATCCCCGCCTCCGCGCCATAACTGTATTCGTCGGGGATTTCGCCCTTCTCATCCATAGTGAGCGACGTCAATCCGTTCTCGTAGATGCCGCCCACCTCCGCGTAAAAGCGCATCGGGGAGGTTCTCGTCTCGCTGCTCAGCAGGTCCGGTCCCGCGCCGCGGCTCAGCACTGGAGGTGGAGGCGGCTCTTTGACCTCCTCCTGCGCCACGGCCGCCACCGGCGCCGCTAGCAGACACCACCACCATCCAAGTCTCATAAGGCCTCCAGAAAAGCCGCGGGTTTCTGTATCATTGCGACGTATGCGCTTTCACACAGAATACCTCAGCTTCAAGACTGAACAGCATCGCCAATACATCAACATCACCGGTAAAGTCGCGAACGCCCTGCGGTCGAGCGGCATCCGCGACGGCATGATCCTGGTTTCGGCCATGCACATCACCGCCGGCGTGTGGGTCAACGATGCTGAAGACGGTCTACTGGAAGATATCGACGAGTGGGTTGAAAAACTTGCCCCCTTCCGGCGGGATTATCGCCACCATCACACCGGCGAGACCAATGGGGATTCCCATCTCAAGAGCCTTTTGGTGCATCACCAGGTGATTGTCCCCGTGACGGAGGGAAAGCTCGACCTCGGGCCCTGGCAGCAGGTTTATTACGCCGAATTCGACGGACAACGCTCCAAACGCGTCATTATCAAAGTGATGGGCGAGTAGTAGACGGGAACTCGGCCCCGTTCATGGGCGTCTAGGGAGGTGATATGACTCGACTTGCGCTTTCCGCGATCGTTTTCGCGGCGGGACTTGCGGCCGCGGACCTGCCGGTCAAACAAGTGGTTCTCTACAAGAACGGGGTCGGCTACTTCGAGCGCGCCGGCGAGGTGGCTGCCGGGGAAACCGCCCAGCTGCAATTCAAGGTTTCGGAGATGAACGATGTGCTTAAGTCGCTCACGATCGAGGACCGCGCAGGCAAGGTCGTCGCTGTGCGCTACGATTCCAGTGAACCCGTCGACCAAAGGCTGCGGGAGTTCCCGTTCCAGCTTGGCGCGCGCGAGCCCCTGGTCATGTTTCTGGACGGCCTGAAGGGGGCGCGGCTCGAACTGAAAACCCCCTCCGGCCCCGTCGCGGGGGCCATCGTGGGCGGCCGGGTCGCCACGGGCAGCGATCAGCGTCCCGAGCAGCAGATCGTAACGCTGCTCGCCGATTCGGGCGAATTGCAGTCCTTCGACCTCGCGGCCGTAAGCGGGCTGCGCCTAACCGAGCCTCGCTTGCAAGGCCAATTGAAAGAGTATCTGGAGGTGCTGGCGCAGGCGCGCTCGAAAGAGAAGAAAACTGTCACTATCGAATCGGCCGCCGGCGGCGCGCGCCGGATCGCGGCCAGCTACATGGTGCCTACGCCGGTCTGGAAGTCGAGCTACCGCCTGATATTCCGCGCCGCGGAGGACCCCACCATCGAGGGCTGGGCGATCGTCAACAACACGAGCGGCGAGGATTGGAGCCAGATTCAGCTCGCGCTCGTTTCAGGCCGCCCCACGTCTTTCGTGAGCAAGCTCTACGAGCCGGCATACCGGGACCGTCCCACTGCGGAACTGCCCGAGGACCGTGTGCAAGGACCCGTGCTCTATGAGGGTGCCACGTCGGCCGGAGTTGGCGGCGGCGTTCCCGGCGGCGCGCCGGGAGGCGTGATTGGCGGGATCATTGGTGCGCAGCGATCCAAAGCCCTGCGGGACGCCGCGCCCGCGATGGCTCCCCCCGCTCCCGCTCCCTTGATGCTGCGGACGGAAGCGGCCAGTTCTGTCGCCGCGGTCGCCGAAGCGCGCGAACTGGGCGACCTGTTCGAATACCGTTTCTCCTCGCCTGTTACCGTGCGCAAGGGCGAGAGCGCCATGCTGCCCTTCGTGCAGCAGAAAATCCACGCGCGCAAGCTGCTGGTATATTCGGAGGGGCAGGGGCAGAATCCCGTGAACGCGGCCGAAATCACTAACTCGACCGGCAAGACGCTCGACGGCGGCCCCATTACCGTCTTCGAGACCGGCGCCTATTCGGGTGAGGCGCTCATGGAAACCCTGAAAGCCGGCGACAAGCGCCTGGTTGGCTACGCCGTCGACCTGGGGACGCGCATCGGCACGATCGAGGGTTCGGAGGCGCAAGGTATCCGCGAGATCCACCTGCGCCGCGGAACGCTCACCCTGCGCGAGGCCGTCCGCGCAACCAAGACCTACACCGTCCGCAACGTCGACCAGAAAGCCAAGACGCTCTATATCGAACATCCCGTGCGGCCCGGCTACAAGGTGCTCAGCCCCACGCCGGCCGAAAGCACGCCCACGCGCCACCGCTTCGAACTGGTGCTTGCGCCGGCGTCCACTGCGAAGTTGGCCGTCGTCGAAGAAAACACGTACGAAGTCGTCCACGCGGTCACGGACCTCTCGCCGGACGCGCTGCTGCTTTACGCCCGCAACAAGAACCTGACGGAAGCCGCGCGCGCACAGATAGAAAAGATCGCCGCGGCGCGCAAGACCATTGCCGAAAACGACCGCGCCATCGCTCGCACCGAGAAAGAGATTCAGGAGTTGAACCAGGACCAGGAACGCCTCCGCCAGAACATCAACAGTCTGAATCGAGTTGCCGGGCAGCAGGAACAGGTGCAGAGTTACGCGCGCGACCTGGCCGCCCAGGAAACGAAAATGGCCGCCCTGCGCGATCGCCTGAGCCAGTTGCGCAAGACCAAAGAGGAAGCTGCCGCGGCGCTTGACGCGCTGATTGATAAGATGGAGTTTTGAAACTCGCACTGATCGGCTACGGCAACGTCGGGCGCGCCTTCGGCCGCCTGATTGAGCGCAAGCGCGCGTCGTTCCCTTTTCGCATCGTGGGCATCCACACGGCGCATCACGGGACCGCCATCGACCCCGGCGGACTAGCGCCCGAGCCGGTCTTCGGCCCCCGGGCCGCCTCGGTGGAGGAATTCCTGGATCGTACCGGAGCGGAAGTGATGATCGAAGTCACACCGCTCAATCCGGCCACCGGCGAGCCAGCCATCAGCCACATCCGCGCCGCTTTTGCACGTTCGATGCACGTGATTACGGCCAACAAGGGCCCCATCGCGCACGCTTACCATGCACTTCGCGACGAGGCCGCGCGGGCCGGCGTCCAGTTCTGCTTCGAATCCACCGTCATGGACGGCGCGCCGGTTTTCAATCTGGTGAACTTCGCGCTGCCGGGGGTCGAAATTACGGGCTTTACGGGCGTGCTGAATTCCACCAGCAAGATCGTGGTTGAGGCCATGCGCGAAGGCTGTTCGATGGAAGAAGGGATTGAGCAGGCGCGTCAGATGGGCATCGCGGAAACCGATCCGAGCTTCGACATCGACGGCTGGGACTCCGCCGCCAAGACCGCCGCTCTGGCCAACGTGCTGCTCGACGCCCGCACCACGCCGCAGCAGGTGGAGACCAAGGGCATCGGCCGGCTCACCACCGCGCGCGTCCGCGAACTGGCCGCGGAGGGCAAAACCGTTCGCCTGGTGAGCCGCGCCAAACGTACGGCGTCCGGCGTCCGTTTGCGCGTGCGTGCCGAGGTGCTGGCTGAAACGGATCTGCTCGCCTCGGCCCGCGGCACCTCCAACTTGCTCCTGTTCCACACGGATCTGATGGGGACCGTGGGCACGGTTTCCCTTGACCCGACCGTCGAGCAAACCGCCTATGGCCTGTTCAGCGATCTCGTTAACGTCGCCAGGACCGTGTAACCGCAAGCACGCGCACGCCGTCCAGATGCTAGACTGAAGGAAGATGGCAGGCGGATTTTGGACCGGCGTCAAACGTTTCGTGCTTTGGGACTATCCCCGGGCATGCTGGCAATACGATGTCATGGTCGGACTGATTCTGGCCTTCATCTTTCTTACGCCACGTGGCTGGTTTCGCGACCAGCCGAGAATTCCTAACGCCAGCAGTATCACCATGTTGCCCGCTGTGCACGGAGCCAGCGTGTATTGGGTCGATATGGATTTGCTGACTCCGGTGCCGGAGTCACAACGCGCCGCGCGGATTGAAGCGATGCTCGAGGACCGCACTGGCAAGCGACAGAAGGTGGTTCGTCTGGAACCGGTCCGGGACAGCGAAGAGGCGTTAAAGGGCTACATGGCGTTTACGCAGTCACAGTGAGTTAGCCCCCAATTGCGTGCGTGAGACGGTCGAGGATATGAGATTCGCATTCTTAACGTTGACGGCTGCGGCTTGGCTATTCGTCCCCGTTCCCGCCCCGGCGGAGACTCTGCAGGACGTTTTGGCGCGGATGGACCAAGGCGCCAAGGGTTTCAAATGCATGGTCGCGGACCTGAAGCGCGTCACGCATACCGCGGTTCTCAACGACAACTCCGAGGATACCGGCAAGGTTCGCATGAAGCGGTTTGGCTCCCGCGACCTGAGGATCGCCATCGACTTCATCAGCCCGGACCAATCCACGGTGGTGTTCCGCGGCCAGAAACTCGAAAAGTACTTTCCCAAGATAAAGACCGTTCAGGTGTATGACTTGGGCAAGCAGCGCCAGTTAGTGGATCAGTTCCTGCTGCTGGGCTTCGGCACTTCCAGCAAGGAACTGTCGAACAGCTACGACATCAAGTTCCTCGGTTCGGACCGGGCTAACGGGCAGTCCGCCTGGCATCTGGAACTGATTCCTAAGTCCGCGCAGGCGCGAGAACATCTAAAGAAAGTAGATCTTTGGATTTCGGCTGCCAACGGCCAGCCTGTTCAGCAGAAGTTTCAGGAGCCCAGCGGCGACTACCATCTGATCGCATATTCGAATGTCCAGTTGGATGTGAATATCTCTGACCAGGCATTTAACCTTCCCACTAAAGGAGTGAAGCGGGAGTATCCGCAGAAGTAGTCTTCCTAAACTTAATAGAAGCGCCGTAGTTGGTCTTTCATAATGTCTCAAAGCAATCCTAGTGGTAAGTCCCCCCGTCTGCTGTACTTGGACTGGACGCGCGGCGTGGCGGCCGCGATCATGCTCCAGGGGCACGTCTTTCACAGCTTCACGCGAACCGACCTGCGCACCGAGTCCCCCTTCATGCTGTCCCAATTCATCGGCGGAATGCCGCCGGCGCTGTTCTTGTTTCTCACCGGTGTCACGCTGGCATTCCTGATGAGCAGCCGCGAACGGCTGGGCTGGTCCGCCCCGCGCCGCATCTGGGCGGCAGTCAAGCGTGGTGCTTACCTGTTCGGCATAGCTTTTCTGGTGCGCTTCCAGCTCTGGCTTTTCGGCTTACCTTACAGCCAGTGGCAGGACCTCGTGAAGGTGGACATCCTGAACTGCATGGGTTTGGCCATCATGCTGTTCTCGCTGATGGCGGTGTTCCCGACGCGAGAGCGAATCCGGTTGTGCGCGGTGCTGGGATTGGGAGTCGCGGGCCTGTCTCCGTTGATGACGAACCTCGACTGGAGCGGCATGCCGCAGTTGGTGCGCAACTATCTCGCTCCCAGCCACGACTTCTTCAGCTTCTTCCCCTGGGCCGCGTTTGTGGCGTTCGGCATGAGTTTTGGCAGCCTGCTCAGGGCCCTGCCCTCGACGCAGGTTCCGCGCGCGATGCAATGGGTGGCCCTCAGCGGCATCGTTCTGATCGCCGCCACCCGCTGGATCGGAGATCTCCCCTATTCGCTTTATTCGAAAGCGGATTTCTGGCTGGATAGCCCGGCGCTGATCCTCATCAAGCTGGGTGTTGTGATGCTGCTCCTGTCGGCGGCCTACTTGTGGACCGAGTACGGTTCTTCCGGCGGCTGGAGTTGGCTGCGGCAGCTAGGCACTACGTCTCTGCTGGTCTATTGGGTGCACATCGAGCTGGTGTACGGGCGCTGGGTCGGCTCCTGGAAGGAGTCGCTCTCGACGCCTCAGGTCGTGGCCGTGGCCGTGGCGGTGACGTTGCTGATGCTGGGCCTGTCGGTGATCCGGACCCAGTGGAAGACCTGGAAGGTCTCAGTCCCGGCCGCGCTGGACTTCTACTTTTCCACCGCCCGCCGCGTCAGCGGCGACTAGGGCATCCCACCTTTTCGGTAAACGGGCGGGTCGCCTACCTGCACCCCACCAAGCATCGATCCTCACCATGGTTGTAAAATCGGCCCTGGGGATTTTGGAGAGGACCAATGGACAGAAGACAGTTTCTGGCGGCCTCGGCGGCCGCTCCCATGGTAATGAGTTCGACCAGGGCCTTCGGTGCCAACGACACGATCCGTGTCGCCGTCTTGGGCGTGAACGGCCGCGGTACGGCTCACTACAACGGCTTCGAGCCGCTTGAAAACGTCGAAGTCACAACGTTTGTCGACCCCGACCTTGAGGTAGCCAATCGACGTGCCAAGGAGTTCGAGGCCAAGTACGGGCACCCGGTGAAGGTTGTGCAGGACATGCGGCGGGTGTTCGAGGACAAGGACATCGACGTCGTGAGCATCGCCACGCCCAACCACTGGCACGCGCTGGCCACGGTGTGGGCGTGCCAGGCGGGCAAGGACGTCTACGTCGAAAAGCCCGGCACGCACTCGCTTGCGGAAGGCCGCAGCATGATCGCGGCGGCGAAGAAGTACAAGCGCATCGTGCAACATGGCGTGCAACTGCGCAGCTCCGAGGCTATGCAGGAGGCCGTCCAGAAGCTGCGCGAAGGCGTCATCGGCGACGTATACATGGGCCGGGCAACCATATTCAAGTGGCGTCCGAAACTTCCAAACTTCCCCAACGAAGAGCCGCCCAAGACGCTCGACTACAACCTGTGGGTGGGCCCGGGCAAATGGCGGCCGTATTCGAAAAACCATGTCCACTACAACTGGCACTGGACCTGGGACTTCGGCAACGGCGAAATCGGCAACCAGGGCGTGCACCAGCTCGACATGCTGCAGTGGGGCCTGGGTGTGAAGTTCCCGACGAAAGTGGCGGCGATGGGCGGCAAGTACCTGTGGCGCGACCGCCGCGATACTCCCGAAGTACTCACCGCCTTGTGCGATTTCGAACGGGAGAAGAAGTACGCCGAGATCGCCGTGCGTTTCTGGTGCACCAACACCGAAGCCGACGGCGGCACCAACGGCGACCTGTTTTACGGCTCGGAAGGCTTCATGGCCATAAACGGCTACACGAAATACTCCGTTTTCCTGGGCCCCAAACGCACACCCGGACCGGCGGGGTCGGCTCCCGCAAAGCACTTCGAGAATTTCATCAAGGCCGTGCGCAGCCGCAAGGTGGAAGACCAGAACGGCCCGGTTGAGACCGCGCACTATTCCTCCGGCCTTGCTCACGTAGCCAACGTCGCCTTCCGGCGGGGAACCGTGTTGCAGTTCGATCCGGACGCTGAACGCTTCGTGGGGGACGAGCAGGCCAACGCCCTGCTTGCCGATACGTACCGCGACGGCTTTGCGATGCCGGCGCCCGAGAAAGTCTAGGGAGCGCTCCAATGGAACAGATGACCCGACGCGGTTTCCTGGGCTCCGGCCTGGCGGTCGCTGCCATGCCGGGACTTTCTGCCGCCTCCAAATCGAGCGGCATGAAGTTCGGTCTGGTGACTTACCAGTGGGCCAAGGACATGGACCTGCCCACCCTGATCGCCGCCTGCGAAAAGTCCGGGCTGCTCGGGGTGGAGTTGCGCACCGAGCACGCCCACGGCGTGGAGCCCTCGCTATCGAAAGCGCAGCGCAAGGAGGTCCGCAAACGCTTTGCCGATAGTCCGGTGGAACTGGTTGGCTACGGTTCGAATTGCGATTTCCACCACGCGGATCCGGCCCTTGTGAAGAAGAACATCGACCTGGCCAAGCAGTACGTCCTGCTGATGGAGGACTGCGGCGGCAAGGGCGTCAAGGTGAAGCCGAATGCCTTTCCGCCCAATGTGCCCCATGAGAAGACCATCGAACAGATCGGACGGGCGCTGAACGAGGTGGGTGCGTTCGGGGCGGAGCACGGCCAGAAGATCCGCCTGGAGGTGCACGGCAGAGAGACGTGCGAACTGCCGGTAATCAAAGCGATCTGCGGAGTGGCCACGCACCGCAACGTCTACGTCTGCTGGAACTCGAACGGCGAGGACCTGAAAGGCGCGGGGCTGGACGCTAACTTCGCCATGGTGAAGGACCGGATCGGAGACACCACCCACGTGCGGGAACTCGATGCCGGGGACTATCCCTATGACCGGCTTTTCAAGCTGTTCGAGGGCATCCAATACCAGGGCTGGTTCCTGCTGGAAGCGCGCAAGGAAGTTCCGGACAAAGTTCAGGCCATGGCGGCCCAGCTCAAGGTTTTCCGAAGCATGGTGAAATAGCCGGCCACGCGGGAACGTCAACACTGCACGTTACCGCATCAAGGGACGTTCGGCGCCGGAACCACGTATGTAGGGGCCCTTGGCGCCATTGGGTAGCGTGGTGTCTTCGTTGGTGCGCGCCTGCGACAACTGCTGTTGGGTCAACTCGCGGGCTCCGAGCAGATTGGCTCCGCGCAGGTCTGCCGTATACAGGGTCGCTTCACCGAAGCGCGCACCGCGCAGGTCTGCGCCGAAGAATTCTGCGTTATTCAGTCTGGCGCCGTGCAGATCGCACCCGGCCATGGAGGTGCGGTTGAAGGAGCAGCGGCTCAGGTTCGCATGATTGAATTTTGCGCCGGAAAGCTCGGAACAGCGGAAGTCGCAAGTCTGGACGTGCGCGTTGCTGAAGTTGGCTCGCGGCGCGGAAACGTCGACCAGGCGGCAGAGATCCATGGTGGCGTGGTAGAGAAGCGCGCCTTCCAGGTTCGACTCGCTCAGGTTGCAGTCGAACCACCGGGAATGATGGAGCCCGGCCTCGTGGAGGTCCGCGCCAGTCAAATCGCAACCGGTGAACGAAGCGTCCTGCAGGCGGGCGCCGGCGAATGAGGCGCGGCGGAAAGTGCAGCCGTTGAGGGTGGCCTCAGCCAGGTTGACCAAACTCAACCAGGCCAGATCGGCTTGCGCCTGGGCCAGCGTGGCGCCGGTCAGGTCTGCCCCGCTCAGCGTTGCTTTGCGCAGATCCACGGTGCTCCACCGGGAAGATCCCAGAACGGCGCCGCGCAAATCGGTCTCGATCAGGATTGAAGAGGTGATCTCTGCCCCAGCCAGGTTGATGCTGTCCAGTTTGAGTTCGCTCAGGCTGACGCTGTTCAAGACCGCCCGGACCCCATTGGGTTGGTGTGCCAACCAAGCCGCGTGCGCGTCAAGGACTTGGCGCAGCGTGCGGCCATGTATGTCCACACGGCTGACGGCAAGACTTCCTGCGTGAGGCATAGCCGGATTACTTTCTACGCGATCCATCTCCTCCCTTACTTATCGCTCGCATTGTGTGAATTGTTAGGCTATCGCGTGTGCGCGGCCGTCCAAACTGTTACATTTACGGGTAGATGCGCATTCTTGTCATCGAAGACGAACAGCGGATTGCGGATTTCCTCGATCGCGGGCTGGCTAGTGCCGGTTACGCCGTGGATGTGGTGGGCACCGGACGCGAAGCTTTGGCGGCCATCCATACTACCGACTACGACTTGCTGATCCTCGACCTGATGCTGCCGGACATGGACGGAATGGAAGTGCTGGCAAAAGTTCGTGGCCGCAAAGTGAGCCCGCCCGTGCTGATCCTTAGCGCTCGCGGCGCCCTGGACGACCGCGTAAAGGGCTTGGAGTCGGGAGCCGACGACTACCTGGTGAAGCCGTTTGCCTTCGTCGAACTGTTGGCGCGCGTGCGTGCGCTGCTGCGCCGCGGGCAGGCCGTTCCCGAGAAGCTGCAGGTGGGCGACCTGACGCTGGACTGCATCCGCCGCAAAGTGTCGCGCGCCGGCGAGCCCATCGACCTGGCTCCCAAGGAATTCGGCATCCTCGAGTACCTGATGCGGAACAAGGGGCGGCCGCTGAGCCGGACCATGATCGTCGAACACGTTTGGGACATGGACTACGACGGATTAACCAACATCGTGGATGTCTACATCCGGCACCTGCGTAGCAAGATCGACGAACGTTTCCCGCGCAAGCTGATACAAACCGTGCGCGGCATCGGCTACATGATCGACGCGCCGGATGCCTCCGCCCAGCCGGCCGGGAAATAGGAGAACATGTCCCGCCGTACGGCTCTGGCGCAGTTCACGCGAGGCCTGCGCTTTCGCCTCACGCTCAGCTACGTATTGTTCTTCACCGTGCTGTTGTGCGCCGTGGGCCTGTTCTTCCACCATGCCTTGAGCTCGATCATGGACAGCCAGGTCCGCGAGGTGCTCGACGAGGAGTGGGCCGCGGTGAACGGCTATCTCCGCGTGGTAAATCATTACCCGCTTTGGTTTTACGACGAGGAAGACCCTGAGGAAAGGGCCATTGTCGAGCGGTTGCGGCGCGTGTTCCTGCTGGCGGACGCTCAAGGGAAGGCCCTGGAAGTTTCAGGCGCCTACGAGGTAATCGGCATAGACCCGCCCCAGGAGATCCGGGCCGCCGTTCAATCCCGGCAGCCCGTGTTCCGCTTGCGGACCAGCGCCCAAGGACTGCCTTACATGATCCGCGGCGGAGTCCTTAACGATGAGCGTCACAGCTACTACGTCGCCGTCGGGCGTCCGCTCGCCGACAGCCGCCGTGTGCTCGAGCGCTTCACCCTGAGCTACTTCGCCCTCACGCCAGTGATGATCCTGAGCAGTTGCCTGTTGGGGTGGGTGCTGGCCGGACGCGCGCTGAGGCCGGTAGACGATGTCTCTCGCGCGGCGCGGCGCATCTCCGGGGAGAACCTGAGTTTGCGGATCGGCCTGCGCGGTGCCGGCGACGAACTCGACGAGCTGATCGGGGCTTTCAACCTCATGCTGGAGCGCCTGGAGAGTTCCTTCGAGCAGATCCGGCGCTTTTCCATCGATGTCTCGCACGAGCTGCGCACGCCGATCACAGCCATCCGCGGGCAGCTCGAAGTGGCCCTGTTTACCGCGAAAAGCCAGGAGCAGTACCGCGAAGCGATCGTCAACGCCATGGAGGACATCGAGCGCCTGTCGAACGTCGTTCGCGCGCTCCTGTTGCTCTCGCAGGCCGAAAGCGGCCACCTGCCGCTGAATAGGACGCCGCTCGACCTTGCCGGCCTTGTGCGGGACATCGTGGAAGAGTTTCAGATTCCCGCCGAAGGCGCGCGGCTCACGCTCACTGCGGAATTGCCTGCCCAGTGCCGGGCAGTGGTGGACCGTCTGCAGATGGAGCGCTTGGTTTCGAACCTGCTTTCAAACGCGGTGAAGTACACTCCGGCCGGCGGCCAGGTGCGCGTGCGGCTCGCGCGGCTCAACGGCGAAGTCGCCTTGTCGGTTGCGGACACCGGCCGCGGCATCGCCGCCGAGCATTTGCCGCACATCTTCGAGCGCTTTTACCGGGCACCGCAGGAGGAGGAAGGCCCCGAACGGGGCGCTGGCCTGGGATTGAGTTTTGTCGCCTGGATCGTGAAGGCGCACGGAGGGAGAGTGGATGTCACGAGCGAGCCAGGGAAGGGCAGTTGTTTCACAGTACGCTTTCCGGCGGGCGCGCCGGACCTCTAGAATGGAAGATTGACGCCATGAGCATCGAGATTGCGCAGCGCGAGAAAGAGGGCATCGTTATCCTCGACGTGAAGGGCCGCCTCACGGTGGGTTCCGCCGCCACGGCTTTGAGCGATTATCTGCGCGATCTGGCCGCCTCCGGCAAGACGAATGTGATCTTGAACCTTGCCGGGACGGACTATATCGACAGCACGGGGCTCGGCACTCTGGTGGTCTCTTTCACCAGGCTGCGCAAGGCGGGCGGGCGCCTGCGGCTGCTGAACGTAAATCGCCGTAACATCGAACTCCTGGTGCTCACCAAACTTACGACCGTGTTCGAATTATTCGACGACGAACAGAACGCTGTGAACAGCTTCTTCCCCGGTCGTAAGATCAAGCACTTCGACATATTGAGCTTCGTGCGCGAGCGCGCCCAGGATTGAGCGACGCATGCGACTGGTCGTCATTGGCGGGGTGGCAGCGGGACTGAGCGCGGCGGCACGCGCGCGGCGCCTGGATAAGTCCCTCGATATAGTGGTCCTGGAGAAGGGCGAGGCGATCTCTTACGGGGCTTGCGGCCTGCCCTATTACATCGAAGGGCAAGTCGGTTCGGCCGAGGACCTGATTCTTTACACGCCCGAACAGTTCCAACAGGAACGCAATATCACCGTGCGGACCCGCGCCCGGGTCTGCTCCATACAACATGCGCGGCGCGAAGTCGTGATCGAAAGCGGTGAACGGGTGCCTTACGACCGCCTGGTGATCGCCACCGGCGCGCGGCCTTCTGCGAGCGCCATCCGCGGCGCGGACCTTCCGCACGTCTTCACGCTCCACACGCTGGAGGACGCGCGGCGATTGAACGATTTTCTTATCCGCGAAAGGCCCCGGAACGCCGTGGTGATCGGCGCCGGATATATCGGCCTGGAAGTTGCCGGCGCGTTGCGGGCCCGCGGCCTGGATGTCACCGTGTGCGAGGCTTCCGGCAACGCGCTTTCGCGCCAGGATCCGGACTTCACACGTCTGGTGGCGGGCTGCCTCGAAAGGTTCCGCATCGGCCTGCGGCTGAACACGCCCGTGCGCGCCATCGAAGCGGACCGCGTGGGGGACCTCGCCTGCCAGTTGGTTGTGGTCGCCGCGGGCCTGAAACCGAATGTCGAGATGGCGGCGGAGGCGGGAGTCGAGATTGGGCCCACGGGCGCCCTCCGAGTGAGCGAGCGCATGGAGACGAACCTGACGGGCGTGTACGCGGCGGGTGACTGCGCCGAAACCACAAATTTGGTCACGGGGCGTCCTGTCTGGCTCCCGCTCGGCACGACGGCCAACAAGATGGGCCGCGTGGCCGGAGCGAACGCGGCGGGCATCCGGGAGCGTTTCCCGGGCGTTGTGGGAACCTCCATCGTGCGTATTTGCGGGGTGGCTTTTGCTACTACGGGCCTCTCCGCGCCCCAAGCCCGGCGCGAAGGTTTCGATCCGATCGCGGCCCGCATCGAAGGCCAGGACCGCCCCGGCTACTTCTGGGGCGAACCGGTCACCGTGGAGTTGGTGGCGGACCGCTCGTCGCGGCGCCTGCTCGGCGGAGCGGTGATCGGCGGAGAGACCGCCGCCGGCCGCATCAACGTGGTGGCCGCGGCGCTGGCCCAGCGCATGCGCATCGACGAGTTCGAGCAGCTCGATCTGGCTTACGCACCGCCCTACGCACCGGTCTGGGACCCGCTGCTCATCGCCGCGCAGCAGTTGATCAAGCAGCGGTCGCGCGCGTAATATACCTGAATTGTCCGCCTGTCTGCCGGGGAGCGTTATGAGACGTGCATTAGTCTTGTTGCTGTCAGCCGCGGCGGCGATGGCCGCCGAGGGCGATCTTCTGCGATTGGGCCTGTTCACCGCCATGCCGGTGAAATGGGATCTGGAGGGCAATTGGCGGGTCTTCGAGAGAACACTTGCCGCGCACGCCTCCGATGGCATCCAATTGGTGGTTACTCCCGAGTGCTTCCTGGACGGTTACGTCACGCCGGCCAAGGACTGGACTCCGGAGCGCTTCGCCGCCATCGCGCAGGACGCTGCCACCAGCGTCTACATCAAGCGGCTGCGCGAAATGGCCGCGCGGTACAAGATCTATATCATCTTCGGCCTGACGGAGAACCGCGGCGGCAAATTCTATAATACGGCCCTTCTGGTGGACCGCGCGGGCAACATCGCGGGCCGCTACTCGAAAACGCACCTGCAGAATCACGACCTGCGCTACGCGCCGGGCGATGACCTGCCGGTTTTCGATACCCCCTGGGGTAAAGCCGGCATCCTGATCTGCGCCGACCGGCGGTGGCCAGAGACAGCGCGCGTGCTGCGGCTGAAGGGCGCGCGCATCGTGCTGATTCCGTCTTACGGCATGTGGGGCTTGGACAACGAATGGTGGATGCGCACGCGCGCTTACGAGAACGAGAACTTCCTGGCTTTTGCGCATCCGCAGGTGGCCTTTGTCGCCGATCCCAACGGCGCCATCGCCGCCCGCCTGCAAAGCAATGTAGCCGGAATGCTGGTGTGCGACGTTGATTTATCCCGCGTGAGCGATAAGCGCCATATCAAGGACCGGCGACCGGAACTCTACGGCGAGATCGTCAAGCCCAAGTAGAGTGAACACGCGCTAGCCGCTTTGTCAGCGCTTGCGGAATATCAGTACGCCCAGCGGCGGTAGCGTGATCGAGATGCTCTGCTTGCGGTCGTGCGCCGGCACGGGGCTTGAGAGCGCGCCGCCCCCATTGCCCATGTTGCTGCCGCCGAACATGGCCGCGTCGCTGTTGAAGATCTCCTCGTAATAGCCGTCCTCGGGAACGCCCACGCGGTAGTTCATGCGCGGGACGGGCGTGAAGTTGCAGACAAACAGCAGGAAGTTTTCGGTATTCTCGGCGCGGCGCAAGAAGGAAATGATCGACTTCTCGGTATCGCGGAAATCCACCCACTCGAAACCGGCCCAGTGATAGTCAACCTGGTGGAGCGCCGGTTCGGCGCGGTAGAGACGGTTCAACTCCCGCACCAGGACTTGCAGCGTGTTGTGATAGTGGAAGTTCAGCAGCTCCCAGCGCACCGAGGACTCGTGGTTCCACTCCTCATACTGGCCTATTTCGCAGCCCATGAACAACAGTTTCTTCCCCGGGTGGCCGTACATGTAACTCAGAAACGCCCTCGCATTGGCGAACCGCTGCCACTCGTCGCCCGGCATTTTCCCTAGCAGGCTGCGCTTGCCGTGCACCACCTCGTCGTGCGAAATGGGGAGGATGAAGTTCTCCTGGAAGGCGTAAAGCATGCTGAACGTAATGTTCTGCTGGTGGTACTTGCGGTAGATGGGATCGAGCGAGAAATAGGCCAGCATGTCGTGCATCCAGCCCATGTTCCACTTGAAGGTCAAGCCCAGCCCGTTCAGGTAAACCGGCTTGGAGACGCCGGCGAAAGCCGTAGACTCCTCGGCGACCGTGAAGGCGCCGGGCACCTTGTGCGCCAGTTCGTTGAAGCGCCGCAGAAAGTCGATGGCCTCCAGATTCTCGTTGCCGCCGTAACGGTTGGGGATCCACTCGCCCGGCTTGCGCGAGTAATCCAGATACAGCATCGACGCGACGGCATCCACCCGCAGCCCGTCGATGTGGTACTTCTTCAGCCAGAAAAGCGCGTTGGAGATAAGAAACTCACGCACCTCGTTGCGGCCGTAGTTGAAGATCAGCGTGCCCCAGTCGCGTTGTTCGCCTTTGCGCGGATCGGCATGTTCGTAAAGCGCGGTGCCGTCAAAAAAGCCCAGCCCGTGCGCGTCCTTGGGAAAGTGCGCCGGCACCCAATCGACGATGACGCCGATGCCCGCCTGGTGCAGGCGGTCCACCAGGCGCATGAAATCCTCCGGCGTTCCGAAGCGCGAGGTGGGCGCGTAATAGCCGATCACCTGGTAGCCCCAGGAGCCCGAGAATGGATGCTCCATGACGGGCAGCAACTCGACATGGGTGTAATGCATGCGCACCAGGTACTCGACCAGCGCGTCGGCAATCTCGTTGTAGCCGAGGGCGTGATTCTCCGGGCCGCGCAGCCAGCTCTCCAGGTGCAGTTCGTAGATAGAAACCGGCTCCTTGAGCCAGTGGCGTTTGCCGCGAGCCTGCATCCAATCGCCGTCGCCCCATTCGTACTTGTCGATGTTCCAGACCACGGAGGCGCTCTTAGGCGGCGTCTCACAGAAGAAGGCGTAAGGGTCGGCCTTGAGCTGCCGGTAGGCCGCCAGCCGGGAACGCACGAAGTATTTGTACGCCGCTCCTTCTCCCACGCCGGGGAGGAAGATCTCCCACACCCCGCCGTTGCGCAACCGCATGGGATGGCGGTGAGTGTCCCAATCGTTGAAATCGCCTGCCACGGAGACGACCTCGGCGTTCGGCGCCCACACCGCGAAACGAGTGCCCGCCACCCCGTTCAACTCGATCAGGTGCGCACCGAGCGTGTTGTAGCTTTCAAAGTGAGTGCCTTCGCTGTGCAGGTGAAGCTCGAAGTCGGTGAGCAGTTGCGGAAAACGGTAGGGATCTTCGAATTCGACGGTGCCGCCGGCGAACAGGACCGCCCGAAGGCGGTAGGGCCGGGGCTTGCCCGCCAGGGTCGCCGCAAAGAAGCCGCGGTTGTGGAGTTTCTCCATCGCGACGCCGGCGCCGTCCAGGACGACTTCGGCCGATTGGGCCTGCGGCAGAAACGCGCGCACGACCCACGACGGACCGGCTTTGCGCCCGCGCACGGCATGCGGTCCCAGAACGCGAAAGGGGTCCCCATGATAACCGCCGACGATGGCTTCCACTTCCTGGAGGGTCATTGCAGCTATTATGACAAGAATGCAGGGGTTGATTCAGGATTTCGCCAAGGCTGAGCTGCATGTGCACCTGGAAGGTTCGGTCGAGCCCGCGACGCTCGCGGAACTGGACCCATCGCTCACCGCGAAAGCCATCCGGGCGCTGTATTGTTACAGCAGCTTCCTGGGTTTTCTGGAGAGTTATGAGAAGGTGGTCCGCCGCCTGCGCAAGCCGGAGGATTTCGCACTCATCACGCGGCGGCTACTCAAGCGGCTGCATGCGGAGAACGTGCTCTACGCTGAGATCAACCTTTCGGTCGGTGTGATGCTCTGGCGCAAGCAGGACGTCGCGTCCATCTTTGACGCCGTGAACGCCGAAGCGCGCCGGTCGCCCGTCGAAGTGCGTTGGATATTCGATGCGGTGCGGCAGTTTCCCGTCTCCGACGCCCGGCGGGTGGCCGAACTCGCCGCCGAGCGTGCCGGGGAAGGTGTGGTGGGCTTCGGCCTAGGGGGCGACGAGGCGCGCGGGCCGGTGGAGAATTTCGCCGCCGTGCTCGGCTGGGCGCGCGAGCACGGCCTGCACTTGGCGCCGCACGCCGGTGAATCCACGGGACCGGAGACCATTTGGGCCAGTCTGCGCCTGGGGGCAGAGCGCATCGGGCACGGCATACGCGCCGCGAGCGACCCCGCGCTCATGCGCTACCTGCGCGACCACGACATCCCGCTGGAGATCTCGATTTCGAGCAATGTGGCCACGGGCGTAGTCGCCTCGCTCGACGCCCATCCCCTGCGGCGGCTGTTCGACGCGGGCGTGCCCGTCGTGTTGAACACGGACGATCCTGCCATGTTCCACACGACGCTCGAACACGAATACCGGCTCGCCCGCGAGCATTTCGGATTCAGCGAGCCGGAACTGGGCCTGCTCGCCGCAAACGGTTTCCGCTACGCTTTCACCGGCGCCGGTAAGCGACTAGCGCCGCGCCGGGACATTGCTTAATGGTGACCGGAACGCCTTTCTCCATCAACTCCGCGCCGGTCATGGTCACGTCGCCGGCCTCGTCCAGATCTTTCACCGTGTAGCTCGCCTTGGCGTCCAATCCGCGCAGCTTGAAGCGCGCCGTCTCGAATGGGCTGTCGGGCCGCCGGAAAGCCTGCACCATCCCTTCGCCTTTGTCCGGGGAATCGAACTGCCACCCCATCCAGGCTGCGGTGTCCAGGCTGTAAGGAGTGAGCGGATAGTAGTCGCCGTAATAGTTCCAGGAAACCTGGCGCCACTCGGCGAGGCGCTTTTTGAGCTTCTCGTAACCGTTCGGATAGTTGCCCGCGTCCAGCCCCATCGCCAGGCCGGGCGTCATCTGGCTGCGGAAAATGTACGGCTCAACGGAATTGATCCCGGTCCCGTAGTAAGGCATCCACAGCGCGATGCCGTAACTGAGTGCCTGCATCGGGATGGGATCGTAGGCGTAATCGCTGCGCCACAGCGGCACCGCGCGCCGCAGGGTCTCCAGGTCGTTGCGACGGCCGCCGGAAGCGCAGGTGTCGATCATCATGTTCGGGAAACGACGCCGCAACTCGTCCCAGTAAGCCAGGTAGCCGGTGATGTGCTTGATCTCGCTGATGCCCTGGCGGTCCGGCGCGTCGTTGGCGCGCCAGTAAGAAAGCGGTTCCATGTTGAAGTCTTGGCGGTAGAGATCGATGCCTTGCTCGCGAAGCATTTTCGTGACATGCTCGGTGAGCCAGCGCCGTGCATCGTCGTTGCCCAGATCGAGGAGCCGGGTTGAGTTGCCGGGCTTTGTCAGCAGCCATTCGGGATGCTTGTCCAGCCACGTGCCCGGGCGGACGCGCTCGGGTTCGAACCAGACCAGGATCTTCACGCCGCGCTCGTGCGCCACTTTCGAAATGGGAGCGAAGCCATGCGGGAAGCGCGCCGGGTCGGGTTCCCAGGTGCCAACGTCGGGCCAGCCCGTGGTGAAGGGATACCAGCCGGCATCCATCCACCAGTAGTCGAGCGGCACGCCGTGATCGAGTTCGCGGTTCAGGTCGCGGATCTGGTTGGCCTCGTTGGCTTCCTGCATTTCGATGGTGTGCCGCCCATTGCCTTCGGCCACCTGCGGCGGATGGAGCTTGCCGCCGGGCCGGGGCACATTGTGCGCCACCATCCAGCGCCGCCACACGTTCTGTCCGGTGATCCAATCGCCTTGGTAGAACACCAGCGCGACGAGCGGCGAGCGAACCTCCTCGCCCGGTTTCAAGCGAAAATGAGTCAGCTCCTGGCCGGCCACGACGCGCACCGACGCACCTTCGTCGCGTGTGAAGCGGGCGGCCCACTGCCCGGGCCAACCCACGGCGATGATGACGCCGCGTCCGGGCCAGGCCAGATTGAAGTACGGCAACTCGGCGTCGCTTCCGCGCCCGCCCACCGTAGCGAGCCGCTTTTCCGCCTTCGGCGCGAGCGGCGTTTCAAGCGGCATGTAATCGTCGGGTTTCGTACGGCTGCCCAAGCCGTGGTGCAGCAGGAACTCGCCTCCTCCGCCGCGCGAAAAGGAGGCGTCCAGGGCCTGTATGTCCTCGATCATGCCGGTCTGCGACAAGCCCGTGTTTCTGAAGTACAGCGTCCACTCGACCGCCGGATAGTCGCCGTACTCGATGGCTACGGCGCGCACCGAGAGGTTACTCGAAGGGTGCGAATAGGAAAGCGTGTGTTCGGTGCGATGCGCGTCGAGCTTGCGCGATTCGCGCTTCACCAGCCACTCGCGCAGCAGTTGGGCCGACGGGCGCCCGTCGTAGCGGAACGAGAACGGCAACTCGACACTCGCCGGCGCTTCGAGTGGTCCGACCGGCAAGTCGGCAAGCCACACAGTGGATCCATCCGCCATCCTGATCCGCGCCATGGCCCAGTCGGCCTGGTCCCATTCGGCCTGGTGAAATTTCGATTTCTCGCCCACCGCCGCAAGCTTCAGACGGAACTCGCGCGCGCCGCCGAGGTTCACGTTCACCGGCGCGCCGGCAATCCCCTCCTTGAGATACGGCGAACGGAACACTTCGCGGCCGGCCACTTCGACCGAAGCCTCCACGCCGCCGCGCCCCTGGTTAGCGTAATAGCCGAGGTCATTGCTGTCGGTGCCGACGATGGCTTCAAAAGAAGCGGCGGGCGCGGCCAGGATCACGCGGATTTCGCCCGGGCTGGGCATTACGATGCCGCGGTCGAACTCGCGGTCCTTGATGCGCAGTGCGCGGCCGCGGATGGTGTTCTTCTCGATCTTGCCGCGCTTCAGGTACGTCATCATGTAACTTCGCGCGGGTGGCGCGACAGCTTCCCCAAAGAGCCTGGCGCGCACGAACTCGCGCGACTGTTCGAACGCGTCGCCGCCTAGCATGGCAAGCAGCAGGAATGCGTATAACATGGCAAAACCCTCCAGTCGAACCTCAGAACGTGATCGTCAATCCACCGTCGGCCACCAGCGTCGCGCCGGTGACGTAAGAACAATCCGGGCCAGCCAGAAACACTGCAACACGTGCGATCTCCCGGGGCTCGGCGGCGCGGGCCAGCGGGATCTTCCGGCGCTTCACATACCATTCGGCGAACTCGCCGGTGGTGGTTTCGTCCACGCCGTCCACCATTGACATCGCCGTGCGGACGAAGCCCGGCGCGATGGCGTTCACCAGGATACCGTGGGGCGCCAGTTCGACGGCCAGCGAGTGCGTGAGCGCAACAATGCCGCCCTTGGAGGCGCAGTAGGCGCCCGCGCGGCCGTCGGTGGCGAAGGCGTGCACGGAAGCGACGTTGATGATGCGTCCCCAACCGCGGCGCGCCATCGCCGGCGCGACGAGTTTCGCGCCCTGGTGCATCGCCTCCAGGTTCACCGCCAGGGTGCGCTCCCATTGCTCGCGCGTGTCTTCGAACACATCGGCGGTGAAGGCTACTGCCGCATTGTTCACCAGGATGTCGATCCTGCCGTGCTCGCCGAGCACCTGCTCCACCGCGTTTTTGTAAGCGTCAGAGTCGGCGACGTCGAACACAAAGGCACGCGCGTTGGCGCCCAGCGCGGCGGCCACTTGCTCAGCCGTCTCGCGGCGGATGTCGGCGACGGCCACCCAGGCGCCTTCGGCCGCAAACTCGCGAGCAATCGCCTCGCCAATGCCCTGTCCGGCGCCCGTCACCAGCGCCACGTGATCGTTCAGCAGTCCCATGCCGCGCTCCGCACCAGACTTACTCGAGGATGGCCTTGCCGAGCCACTGCTCGAACGCTTCGAGCACCGTCGCGCCCTTGTAGCTCTTCGGTGCGGGCGTGGGCTTTTGAGGGTCTTTCGAAGGCAGCCATTCGAAGCGCATCTCCACGGGGCCCTCGATCTTCCAGGGCTTGAATTCCCCTACGCGCTCCACGGCACGCCGGGCGCCCGCGCGGATCAGCTCCTTGGCGCGGGTGTGCGACAGGCTGAGCGATGAGCCCACCCCCACCATGCGCTTCACTGCCGCCACCTCGGCGCCCGGCTGCTGAGCGCGCATTTCGTCGCAAGCGGCCTGGTCGCCCGACAGGAAGATCACCGGGATATCGAAATAACCACCGATGGCGGCCACCTGGCCCATCTCGCCGACCGGTTTGCCATTGATGGTGACGCTTTTGATCTCACGGCTCTGCGTGTGCGCCAGCAAGCCGTTCGGGGTGCCCGCCATGGAGTGTTGGCCGACGAACATGATGCCGTCGTAAAGCTTGCTCGAGAAATGATAGTTGCCTCTGGCCCTGCCGCCCTGCAGCAGTTCGGCGCGCGGGTCGAGTTCATCGATAGAGAAGGTGCGGCTGCCGTCGTGCCCGTCCCAGACCACCACGCGGCTCGCTCCGGCGTCGAAAGCGCCAGCGACGGCGGCGTTCACTTCTCCGGTAAGCAGGCGTCGCGACTCCTCGAAGCGCCGCTGGCCGGGCGTAACCTGTTCATCCCAACTGTTCACGCCTCCGACACCTTCCATGTCGGTAACGATGCAGATGCGCGGCCCGGCCGCCTGCACTGCGAATGCAGCTAGCACAAGAGCGCCTGCCAGACGCGGTAGGTGTGTCCATCCAATTTGAGCCATGTTTCAGACTTTATCACTGGCGCGTTCCTGGTATCATGTGGGGCAATCGTCCATGTTGCCTTTTGATTTGCATCAGCCGTTCCGCCTTGGCAGGAAAACCGTTCGAGGACGCTTTGTCATCCCGTCCGGCATACGCTGCACACATGCCAGCACCATCTTGCGGTGCTTCCTCGAAGTGCCGGCGATCGGCGTGATCACAACGAAGAGTATCAGCGCCCAGCCCCGCCAGGGCTATCGCGAACCGCTTTACGCGCGCTATGCGCCGGGTTGCTACATCAACGCGGTGGGGCTGGCCAACCCTGGCGCGGCGGCCTATCTGGCCGAGTTCGACGGCATGCAGATTCCCGAGGACAAGTTCCTGCTGGTCTCCATTTTCGGTTCTGACGCCGCCAGTTTCCTGGAAGCCGCGCGCACGTTGCGGCCCATCGCCGACGGGTTCGAGCTGAATATGTCCTGCCCGCACGCCAAGGGCTACGGCGCGCAAGTCGGCCAGGACATGGAGTTGATGCGCACGATCGTGGCCGAAGTCGTGCGCGAAGTGGACGTGCCGGTGTTCGTGAAATTCGCGGCCACCTTCCCCGACGTGGAGGCCAGTTCGCGGGAAGCGCTGGCGGTCGGCGCGGCGGGCCTCACGCTGACCAATACCATCGGCCCGGCGGTTGTGCCGGTAGGCGGCGCCCCGATCCTCCACAACAAGTTCGGCGGCTTGTCGGGCGATGGCATTCGTCCCCTGGGTTTGCGCGCGGTAGAGCAAGCACGCAGCGCGGCCGGCCCCGAACCGGTCATCATCGGCATGGGGGGCATCTCTTCGCCCGGCGACGTCCGCGCTTACGCGAGGGCCGGCGCGGACCTGTTCGGGGTGGGTAGCGCTGTCACGGGTCTGGATAGTTCGCAGTTTGCCGCGTACTTCGCGCAGCTCGAGAAAGATGCAACCTTACCCGAAGCCCCGAGTGTTTACGCTCGCGGATGCGATAGTACGCTTCCGATGGGGTATACACGGACCCGCATCGCTGCCCGCTACGATTACGACGCGACCTTGTTCAAACTCGCGCTCGAGGACCTGCCGCAACCCTGGCAGGACGGCGAGATGGCGGGCAAGTTCGTGTTCCTTTGCGTGCCCGGAGTGGGCGAAAAGCCCTTTGCCGTGTTCTCCTGTTCGGAGAAAAGCGTGGTGATCCGCGCGGTGGGCGAGTTCACTCGCCATCTCGCCGGAATGAGCGTGGGCGATGAGATCTTTGTGCGCGGCCCCTACGGCAAGGGCGTGCCCACGTTCGAGAAGGCCACACTTGTGTTCGCTGGCGGCGGCACGGGGATCGCGTCGCTGCTCGAAATCGCACAGCAGATGCGCGCCTCGAATGAAGAGTATTTCGTGCTCGGCGCCCGGACGCGCGCCCACCTTTGCGACGTGGAGAAATTCGAAAACCTCGGGCCGGTTCTCGTGGCGACCGACGACGGCAGCCAGGGATTCCGCGGCTTCGTGCCCGACCTGCTTCACGACGTGGTGGCGGCGCTGCCGGCGGTCCGCAGGGAGCGCCTCGCCTTTATCAACTGCGGTCCGGAACCCATGGTGCGCAAGTGTTTTGAAATCGAGCGCGGACTGGTGGGCGAGGACCGTATCATCGGCAGCATCGAATACATTACCAGTTGCGGTGTGGGCATTTGCGGGAAGTGTGCGAGTCCATCGGGCGCGCTCACCTGCGTGGATGGCCCGTTCCTGCCCTTGGGTGAGTTCGAGAGCGCGTTGGCGCGGCGCTGTCCACACTGACGCCCTGCGGAGGTTCACATTTTTATGCTGACTCGACGCCGGTTGCTTGTCAGTTCGGCCGCCGTTTCGGCCTCGTTCGCGAAGGAGTCCGGCGCGCCGCCCGTGTGCCTGGCGGTGGCCGACCCCGGCCGCGCCGGCGATATGCCGGAGGTGTTCAAGGAGTTGGGGCTAGACTTCCGGGTTGCGACGCAGGCGTCCCTCACACCCTCCGTAGCCGGCGGCTGCGAACTGCTATGGATCGTCGCGCCGTCCTATCCCGAGCCGGCAGAGTTGCCACGCCCGGTGTTGGACGCGGCGGCCGCGGTGCTCGGCCGCGGAGGCGGTGTTTATGCAGAATACGTAACCAACTTTCCGGAAGCGCCCGCACGCGACCGGATGGTGAAGACCGGAATCGCGCGGCTGATGCTCAAATCGCGGCTGGATGTCGAAGGCGCGTTGGAGGAAGGCACACTCTTCGACGAGCACGATTCGTACTCGCTGCCCTTTAGCGAAGAGCGGGCGTGGCGCGAGGTGCTCTCGTTCGGCCGGCTGGCGGGGGTGGAACGTGTGCTCGCTCGGCCGCGCCCGCAAGACACTTGGCCGGGATTGGTGATGGGAAGCCGCGGCACGGGGCGGTTCGCGGTGGCCGGAACAAGCCTCTCCGAGTTTCGCCGGCGGCAGTATGCCCCACTGGCACACTGGTCGAGGCTGATGCGTGAACTGGTGCTCGCGCTGCTCCCTCCGGCGCGGCGCTCAAGTGTACTGGCCGCCTATCTCCCGATGGATTGCTGGACCGAACCGCGGCGCTGGGTGATGCCCGGCGAAAAGTTCAGCGTGGTGGTGAGAACGCGCCCCGGCGCTTCCGTGCAGGTTGGACGGACGGCGGCGCGGGAACTGGCTCCCGGTTTATTCAGGGCTGAATTGGCCCCTGTGTTCGCCGGCGATGCGCGGATCGCCGTGATGGCCACCGCACCAGTCCCGGCGCGGCAGAAAGAACTGGCGGTCCATGTCGCCTCCCGCCGCGATGCCTATCTCGAGGCCCTCAACAGGAACATACGCTGGTTCGAGAGGTCCGGCGCGCTTCTTGCGCCCGATGGTTCGGCGGGCGTGGCCGAATGGATTTCAGGCCCCGATTTTGAAGGCCGCCGCGTCGCTTTTGGGGCCGAGCAGATGTTTTCCCCCGAGCGCGCCGATTGCGTGTTCGAGTCCGGCCTGGCGTTCTGGCTGTACGGTCAACTCACCAAGGATGAGGCTCACCGCGCGGTGGGTGAGAGGATGCTTGTGCGCATCATGGATTTTCAGCGCCTGGAACGCGGCGATCCCGGCTACGGGCTCTGGAACACGCGCGGCCGCGCCGGTAGCGCCTTCCCGGACGATACCTCCTGGGGGACCATCTGCGCGCTCGCCGCGCACCGTTACACGCGCAACCGCATGTTTCTCCACCGCGGTCTGATCTCGGCCGAAGCGCAACTCGGCGCGTTCGGCACGGACGCCAGCCGGCACGTCCCGCACGTGGCCAAGTTCAACTCGAAGACGCCGCTCACCCGCATGGACGAGCACCCGCACTCGGGTGGCTGCGTGATCGCGGCCTGGCTGTACGCTTACGGCGTCACCGGGGAGCGAAAGTATCTGCGCGAGGCGCTCCCCGCGCTCGATTCCATGATCGCCGGCTTTCCCAGGATACGCCGCTACATCATTAGCAGGACGTGTGAGAGTTCGCGCTTCCTGCTCCCGCTGGCTCTCGCTTGGTACTACACGAGGGAGGCGCGCTACAGGCAGGCGCTCGAAGCGCAGGCGGCCTATCTCAGGGAGCGGTTGGCCCCGTGCGGTGCCATCCGCGAGGACGGCAGCAACACGGGCACGGATGTGGAGGGCGGCGACCTCGGCCTCAGCTATACCGGCCGGGAGACCGTCTCCGACCAGCTTTACACGACCAGCTTCGCGGCCATGAATTTTTGGATCGCATACAAGGCCACCCGGGACCGCGTTTACCTGAACGATTTCCACCGTGTGGCGGATTACCTGGTGCGCATCCAGATCGAGAGCGCCGATCCGGTGATCGACGGCGGCTGGATGCGCGGGTTCGATTACTCGCTGTGGGAGTATTACGGCTCGAACGCCGACCAGTGGTGGAGCGCCTACGTGATGGAGACCGGATGGCAGAACGCCATCATCGATATAGCCTTGGCACTCTACCTGATGGACGACTCGTTCTTCGCGCCTCGTAAGGACTAACGCGGCTTCCGGGTTGCCTACCCTTCCGGCAACCCGCTACATTGGGAAGTGGACATTCCGCGCCCTCACGCGCGATCTCCTCGAACATGTTCTTTCTCGTGACAACAACCGCGGTAGCACTGCTCGCGGCCGTTTTCGGGGTGTGGCTGACGGGTTCGTCTCACACAGCGCGGCGGATGGTGGCATTTGGCGGCGGCTTGCTCGGCGGCATCGCGGTGTTCGGCGTGCTTCCGGAACTCGCGGAAGGCTACGGCTGGCGGGACGGCTTCCTTATGCTCGCTTCGGGCTTTGCGCTGCTGTGGCTGATAAACCGCTACATCTATCCGGTGTGCCCCACCTGCGCCCACACGCACGATCACGGCGCGTGCAGCACCGTGCTGCACGGTTTCGGCACGCCGCTGGTGATCGCCGCCACGTTGCACAGCGCGCTGGACGGGTGGGGCATCATGGCCTCGCAACAAGCCGTTTCGAGTGCTGCAGGAGCCGCGGTGGTAGCCGGAATCCTGGTGCACAAAGTCCCCGAAGGTCTGGCCTTCGGTTCCATACTTCGCGCCGCTTACGGATCTCGCAGAGCCGCCATGATATGGTGCCTGATCGCGGAGGGGACCACGTTGGCCGGCGGCCTGCTCGAAAACTCCCTGTCTGGGCATCTCGGCCGCATCTGGCTCTTTTACGCCTTGGCGCTGGCCGGCGGCGGGTTCCTGTTCCTCGGCATCCACGCTGTACACGAGGAATGGCGCCGACGCGGGCCCGTTCCCGCGTTCATGCCGGCACTCACCGGCGCCGCCGGCGCTGCCGCCCTGCACCAGGGGATCCGCATGTTCCTGCACTAGCTTTGATCTGGCGTTGTCATCCCGTCTCGTAGAAACTCAGCGTGTTGTCGCCCTGGCGCACCTGTCGCACACGTTTCAGCGCACCTGCGGATTCGACCATCTGCTGTCTTGCTGCGTGCTGCGCGATTACTAGCAGCGACGAACCGGGCGCGGCGCCCAGGGCGTGCAGTGCGGCGTCGTATTCCTTGACCAGCGGATAGGGCGGATCAAGAAACACAATGCCTTCCCTGTAGCGCCCCACGATCATGGCTGCCGAGGCTTGAATCACCTGCGCGCGATCTTCGATGCCCAGTGCGGCCAGGTTTTCGCGAATCACACGCACGGCGGCGGGGTGCTTCTCGACGAACACGGCGCGCGCGGCCCCCCGGCTAAGAGCCTCGATGCCCACCGCGCCCGAACCCGCGTAAGCGTCCACAAAGACGCAACCGGCGATGCGCGGCGCCAGGATGTTGAACAGGGATTCGCGCAGGCGGTCGGGCGTGGGCCGGAGCGCCATACCCGGCAGCGTCTTCAGACGACGGCTGCGGAATTCACCCGCGATTACACGCATCAGCCCACCTCCACCAGCCCGTACAGCCGCTGCCAGCTCCTGCGTATGTGCGCCACTACTTGCCGCAGTTCCTCCGCCGGCGCGTGCTCCACGAATTGTTGCGCTTCCCCGCGGGCAATCTCCAGAATCTCGTGGTCCCGGATCAGGTTGGCGATGCGCAGCGCGGGCAGGCCCGATTGCTTCGTGCCGAAGAATTCGCCGGGCCCGCGCAGCTTCAAATCCATCTCGGCGATCTGGAAACCGTCGGATGATTCCACCATGGTGCGGATGCGCTCGCGGCTCGCGTCGCCCAGTTTCCCGGTGACCAGCACGCAGTAGCTCTGCTGCGCGCCCCGGCCCACGCGCCCGCGCAACTGGTGGAGTTGCGCCAGGCCGAAGCGTTCGGCTTGCTCGATCACCATCACCGTCGCGTTGGGCACGTCGACGCCTACTTCGATCACCGTTGTCGAAACCAGGATCTTCGTCTCGCCGCGCTTGAAGCTCTCCATGACCGCTTCCTTCTCGTCCGGCGGCAGCCGCCCGTGCAATAAACCCACCCGGACGTCCGGAAAGACTGCCTCTGAAAGGTGCCGGAACATCTTCTCGGCCGCCTTCAGCGCCTGCGTCTCGGACTCTTCAATGACCGGATAAACCACGTATGCTTGGCGTCCCTGATCGATCTCGCGCTTGATGAAGCTGTAGACGAGTTCCACCTGATCCTCGTTCACATGCTTGGTGACGATGGGGCGGCGGCCGGGCGGCAGTTCGTCGATGATGGAAACGTCCAGATCGCCGTAAACGGTGAGCGCCAGCGTGCGCGGGATGGGTGTGGCAGTCATTACCAGAACGTCCGGCCGCTCGCCCTTGCGGTGCAGCTTCAACCGCTGCATGACGCCGAATCGATGCTGCTCGTCGATCACGGCCAGTCCCAGGCGCCGGAAGTTCACGTCTTCTTCGATCAGCGCATGCGTGCCGATGGCGACGTTCACCAGTCCTTCGGCGACCAGTTTCTTGAGCTGCGATTTCTCGCGCGCACTGAGCGATCCCGTAATCAGCACCACCGTGTAGCCAAGATCGCGGAAGAGGTTCTTGAAGTAGTAGTAGTGCTGCGCGGCCAGGATTTCCGTAGGTGCGAGCACGGCCACCTGACAGCCATTCTCGATGGCGATGATGGCGGCTTCGGCGGCGACCAGCGTTTTTCCGCTGCCGACATCTCCCTGCAGCAGCCGGTGCATGGGGTGGGGCTTCGCCATGTCTTGCGCGATTTCGCCCAGCACGCGCTTCTGCGCCGCCGTGGGCTTGAACGGCAGCATGCATTTGACCTGCTCGCGCACTTTGCCGGTGAGCGCAAAGGCGATGCCGTCCTCTTTGCGGGCCCGCGCGCGCTTAATCGAGAGGCCGCACTCCAGCCAGAAGAACTCGTCGAAGATCAGCCGCCACTGCGCTGGGGAACGGAACTCGTTGAGCACGTGAATTTCGTCGCGTTCTTCGGGGAAGTGCGTGAGGCGGATGGCGTCCCAGCGGGCGGGCAGCTTCAGCCGCTCCCGGATGGAGGCGGGCAGCGGATCGTCGAGCGGAGCGAGCGTTTCAAGCACCCGGTGAACCAGCGCACGGAAAACACGCGTCGAAATCCGGCCGGCGGCCTCGTAGATAGGCACCACGCGGCCCAGATGCAGCGAAGCGTCGCTTGAATCATCTTCGGGCAGCATCTCGAATTCCGGATGCATCATGAGCAATTCGGCGGTGTATGTATCCAGTTCCACTTTGCCGTAGAGCGCGATGCGGCGGCCGGGCTCCAGCACGCCGGAAAGGTAAGAGCCGTGAAACCACTTACCAAGCAGGAGTTGCCCTGAACCATCCTCGAAGCGGGCTTCGAACAGACCCAGGTTGCGGCGCTGGAAGCGCGAAGTCTTAGCCGACGCCACGGTCGCCACCACGGTCGCCATCTCGCCCGGAGCCAGTTGCGCGATGGTTTTGACGTTGGAGCGATCCTCGTATCGGAACGGCGTATAGGCAAGAAGATCCTCGACCGTCGAGAGGCCTTTGGCCTCCAGAACCTTGGCGCGGGCCGGGCCCACGCCCTTCACGTACATGAGGGGAGTCGAGGTATCCACCGAGATGTCTAGTGTACAATGCCGGATATGAAGCGCATTGTATTAGCTGTCCTCGTATTGTGCGGCATCGCCTCTGCCGCCGATCTCAAATTGGGCATTATCGGCACCGACACGTCGCACGTCATCGCGTTCGTCAAGACCCTGAACGATCCGGCTTCGAAGGACTACGTTCCCGGCGCCAAGATTGTAGCCGCTTACAAGGGCGGCAGCCCTGACCTGCCCGAGAGCTGGAACCGTGTCGACAAATACGCCGAAGAGCTGCAAACCAAATGGAATGTCGAGATCGTTCCCGACATCCCGACATTGTGCTCGAAGGTGGACGGCATCCTGCTGGAGAGCGTGGACGGGCGCCCACACCTGGCGCAAGCCAAGCAAGTGATCGCTGCCAAGAAGCCCATGTTCATCGATAAGCCGCTTTCGTCGACGCTCGAAGACGCCCGCGAGATCGCGCGGCTGGCGAAAGAAGCAGGCGTGCCGTGGTTCACTTCGTCGAGCCTGCGCTGGAGCAGCATCGTGTCCAGCGTAAAAGCGGACGACGCCGTGGCCGTCATCACGTGGGGCCCCGGCCCGATGAACGACAAGCACTATCTGGACCTGGCCTGGTACGCCATCCACCCCATTGAAATGCTGTACACATTGTTGGGGACGGGTTGCGTGGAAGTCACGCGCGTCGCCAGCACCGGCGAAACGGGTCACGACATCATCACCGGGCGTTGGAAGGATGGCCGCACCGGAACCGTCGTTGCCCTCCGGCCTTACGGACCATACGGCGCCACGGTGATTCGTCCCAAGCAGGTGCTGCAGTCTTCCGAGAAGTACACCGTCTCCTACAACAACATGCTGAAGGAGATCGTGAAGTTCTTCCAGACGGGTCAGCCCCCGGTTCCGAATGAGGAGAGCCTGGAGCTGTTCGCTTTCATGGATGCGGCGCAGCGCAGCAAGGAAGCCGGCGGCAAGCCGATGAAACTGCGCTAGGCGCATATAGAATCCTCCTTCACAGGGTGGGGTCCGAACCATGACGAAAGAAAAGTGGGCCATTGCAGTTCTCCGCATCGTGATCGGCTGGCACTTCCTTTACGAGGGATGCATCAAGCTGATGACGCCGGGTTGGACGGCGACGGGATATTTGAAATCGGCTACCGGACCCCTTTCGGGTTTCTTCTACAATCTGGCGTCGAATGATTCCCTGACTCGTATCATCGACGCGCTCAACATTTGGGGCCTGGTGCTGGTCGGGCTGGGCCTGATGTTCGGCGTTCTCGTTCGCACGGCGGCCGGCGGCGGCATAGCGCTGCTGGCGCTGTACTACCTGGCGCAGCCACCCCTGTTCAGCCCGTCCGCGGGCGCCATGACCGAGGGCGCGTACCTGCTGGTCAACAAGAACCTGGTGGAGCTGTGCGCGCTGCTGGTGGTTGCGTTCCTGCCGGCCTCAGAGATCGGCCTGGGCGCGCTCATCGCGCGCTTGCGCAACAAGCAGCCAGTAGCGGCCGCGGCGCAGCCGATGCTTGCAGGCGTAGAGCGGCGCGAGTTGATCGGCGGTCTGGTTGGGCTGCCCGTCCTGGGCGCGTTCGTTCTCGCGGTTTTGAAAAAGCACGGTTACAAGAGCTTCGAGGAGATGCATCTTCGCGCGCGCGTGAATCCGGGCGACAGCGTCATGGCCAGCGCCACCGCCAAGCGGTTTGAGTTCAGCTCACTGCGCGATCTCAAAGGCGAACTGCCCTACGGGAGGATTGGCAAGGTCAAGCTCAGCCGCATGATCTTGGGTGGCAACCTTATGGGTGGCTGGTCGCACGCGCGCGATCTGATCTACGTTTCGAAGCTGGTCAAGGCGTATCACAACCGCAGCAAGATCTTCCAGACCTTCGACCTCGCCGAAGCTTGCGGCGTGAACACCATCCTCACGAACCCGGTGCTGTGCGGCGTGATCAGCGATTACTGGCGCAGCGGCGGCAAGATCCAGTTCATCTCCGATTGCGGCGGCAAGGACATTCTGGTGGCGATCCAGAAGTCCATCGATGAAGGGGCATGCGCCTGCTACATCCAGGGCGGTACGGCGGACGACCTGGTGGCCAAGGGGCGCTTCGACCTGATCGAGAAGGGCCTCGAACTGATCCGGCGTAACGGCTTGCCGGCGGGCATCGGCGGGCACAAGCTGTCGACCATCCAGGCGTGCGTGGATCGTGGCTATCTGCCGGATTTCTGGATGAAGACGCTGCACAAGGTGGACTACTGGTCGGCGCGCTTGGAGCCCGAGTGCGACAACATCTGGTGTCAGAGTCCGGAAGATGTTGTAGCGTACATGCGCCAGCGGCCCGAGCCGTGGATCGCCTTCAAGACGCTGGCCGCGGGCGCCATTGAGCCGAAGGTCGGCTTCAAATACGCCTTCGATAGCGGAGCGGATTTCATCTGCGTCGGCATGTACGATTTCCAGATCGTCGACGACGTGAACCTGCTGGCCTCGATGTTCGAACAGGGCTTCAAACGCGAGCGCACCTGGCGCGCGTAGCCGTACCCGCTCAGAAACTCCCGGCACCCGGAATTGCACCTCAACTTTGGCGATGGGCTGCCGCTTTAGTGACAGGCTAATTGTGAGTCTACCTGCGGTAATGCGTACTCTATTGATCAACCGCGTACCGAAATATAAGGTAAGAATGTCTTTGACAATGCGACACGATACGTAGTAATCTGTGATCGTCGCATCTTCGAATAGGTTTAAGTATCGTTGCGATTTGAAAGGAGCGCGTGGGCGATGAGGACGTTTAGTCCACTCTTTTGGATGCCTATTCTTGTCTGCATTCTGGTCTCAGACACCATTTCGGCACAAACCTGCCAACTCTTCGTTGAACAGCCTACAGGCGCACCGACGGTGACTCGCGCTGGCGGTAATACCGTTTGGGGGCAAGGAAGTCTCCGCCTAACGTCGCCGGCCTCCGGAGACTGGCTCGTATACCTGAGGGTGCACCTTAAGTTTCGTGCACAAGGAGCCGAAACTTGGTCGGAGGTGAACTACAGTGAACAGGCGACCTCGATCCCGAATGGAACTGCAACGGGTTTTACCTATTCGGCCGGACTTGTGCAAGCGACTCTCCAGCCACGCGGCAATGGTGATTACCAGACTACGATCACTTCCCACGGTGTCTGCGGGGGCCAGGACATCCCGTTGACTCCTCAGAACCCGGCGCCATCGGAAATTCTCTCCGTTTCTCGGCCAACTCTCGATGCCTTGGGCCTCAATGGCATCTGGTGGTTTGGAGTGATCGGCAAGGAGGATGCCACGAATGGGTACTATAGTTCGGCCCTTATCAAGGGGACCCCAAACTGGAACGGGACGTTGACTTACACGATCAGCCAGGGATCGGATAAGGTACAGTTGACGTGCACGAATTGCAACGATACCGTGGCTCAAGCGAAAGCGCCGAGTGGAGGATGCACTCAGGATGTGATTATAACAGCAAGTGCTGGCGGTTTCTTGGCGGCTGCACCGGTGAGATTTTGCGTGAATCGGCCGGCTGGGAGGTACTCAAGCTCCATATATAGTAACATCGCCGCGTCGGGTGGATATTGGTCGAAGGATTATTTCACATTCACGGAGTTGTGCTCCCTGAGCATGTCCACGGTTGCTTATCATGAGAAGTTCCCTGGTGGTATCAAAAGCTTCTGGCCAGGAGGCGCCGGATCATACTGGACCGGGGCCCCCGCGAGTGCCGGTTGGTCGAAATACCGTAATGATGACACGTGGGTAACATATGACGATATTGTGCGATCTTGCGTGGACGCGGGTTGTAGTCCACAGACGGTGACCCCGTCTCGCAACACACTATCGCGCGGCGATATCTCGTCCTTGATGCAAGATCCCATCGTGGCTCTGCAGCAAATGTGGTATGTGGGAGACAGCCAGGCTGGCACTGCCTATGGCTTCTTGGCAAACCAATGTAATCACACCCTATATCAGGATCACGGGGAAGATATCAATTACTGGTAGCGGTATCGACACGGAAGGGAGGGCTCCGACATGAAACCTCTTGGATTCATGCCAGCAGTGATCATAGCTTGCCTTAATGCAAGCATTGCGGCTGGGCAAGGACAACTACTTCGCACGGCTTGTGCGTCTGCCGATGGCGTGGTCCTGGGAACAGTGGAACCCATCGTACTTACTCTTGAACCCGCCACATTTGCGTTGGCTGTCGACCACGTAATCAAGGGGCCGCTCAGTGTGAATTCAACCTTGACAGTGCGCTGGCCGGGGTCGCTTACGGCTGCCCGAATGAGCCCCAGCCATTATCGGGCCGTGTGGTTCTTGCGCGGGAGCGATTCGGCGGGGTGGGAGATCTCTCCCATCGGTGGACCCAATGCCCCCCTGTTCGCGTCCGGCTTGGCTGTTCCTCGCGCAGACGAGAGCGGTCGAGTCCGATCTCCGGCAACCAGTTGTCTCGCATCGGTTTGGGCGGTACTTAAGGAAGACGCCGCGTATGTTGACCAATCGCCCGCTTATTTGACGGCGATGGAAACCTTACTAAGCGGGGATCCGACGGCAATGCAAGCTGATGTGCCGGACTTCACCGAGGCGATCCGAGGATTCGTTCACTCGTCGTCGGTCGATCTCAGGACTTTAGCGCTCGCGTCCGAGATTCGACGGCAGGATGTTCAGTCGCTGACGCAAGTGGCAGAACAGGCGTCGTCGATTGCGAAGTCGAAGACGGGCACTCAGGCCTGCCTTGCCGTGAATGGTTGGCGTGGATCCGATCCAGCTGCACTTTCGGCATTGAGTGCAATTGCCTTGAACGCAGGCGCCGATCCTTTACACATCTGCGCAGCTCAAGCTCTTATGATGGTTCATACGAAGGATGCGGTGCCCTCTCTGGTGAAGTTGTTGTCCAGTAAGGAGCCTCAATTGAGAGACGCAGCCGTTCGCGGCCTGAGCCTGTTCGTAAAGGGGACGCCGATACTTACGCCAGAAAAGGCACGAGCCATGGCGTACTTCGCGGAAGGACAGAACGAGGAATACCTGGATAGGGCCATTTCCCCATACGTCACGATTGCTCCGGTTCCCCCGGAGAGGGAGGGCGAGTATCTGAGTGCCTGGTCTGCCTGGTGGGACCGCATGGCAACGAAGTGGACGAACTGAGATACTCATCCGCTGATTTTGGCGGCAGGCCGGTGGTGAACCCGCCGTCGGCGGCGATGGCGGCTCCGGTGACGAACGAGGCTTCGTCGCTCGCCAGGAATGCCGCCACGCGGGCGATCTCTTCCGGTTGGCCGATGCGCCACAGCGCGTGCAGTTTGCCGGGGTCCGCCCGTGCTTTCGCAGGGTCCCCCTGCACATCGAAATACGCCTGCGCGAGGCCCGTGTCGATGTAGCCGGGGCAGATGCAGTTCACGCGCACGCCGTCTTTGCCGTAATCGATGGCCATGGCTTTGGTGAGGCCCACGATGGCCGCCTTGGTGGCGCAGTATCCGGCGCAACTCGGCTCAACAAAATACGCGTTGGCTGAACTCATGTTCACAATGGCGCCCCGCGACGCGCGCAGGTGAGGCAGGAAATGCTTCGACGTCAGGAAGACCCCGCCGACGTTCACGGCCATCTGGCGGTTCCACTCCTCAAGCGTGGTCTCCTCGACCGTCTTGCCATAGAAGATAGCGGCATTGTTCATGAGCGCGTGAACCGCGCCCTCGACGCGCATGACCTCGGCGGCCAGCGCCGCTACCGAAGCCTCAGCCGATACGTCCGTGGGCACCGCGCGCGCCTGGCCGCCGGCAGCGGCAATCATGCGCACGGTTTCGGCGAGGCCCTCGGCGTTGATGTCGGCCGCCACCACGCGAGCGCCCTGCGCCGCGCATTCCCTGGCACACGCGCCGCCGATGCCGCCGGCGGCGCCCGTCACAACCACTACTTTGTCTTTTAGTCGCATGAAGACTTTCTATCTGGCCCACTCGGGGAAGGCGGCGATGGCGTCCATGAAATTGTGCATCTTGTCGGTGTGCGCGTCTTCCTGCCATCCGCCGCGCGCTTTGTCGAAGCCGCGATCGGCAGGGCAGCCGTCGTCGTCCGAGCCATAGGTCACGTAGTTCAGCGCCTGGCGGGCCAAGGCTTCATACCGGCGCGTGCCCGTCGCCGCCGAGTACATGGCCAGCACGGCGCCATAGGTCGAAAGCACGCCGCTCCAGGGCTCCACATCGTAAGTCTGCTCGCCGCACACGGCAACTCCGTTGCGCACGGTAATGAACCGGCGGTTCACGAACTCGATGAGCGCCTGGGCGTGTTGCTGCCAGCCGGCGTCGAGCGCTTCCTTCTTTTCGATGAAGTACCGCGCCAGGTTGAGCGGGCTCCAGGCGGTGCGGTTGTCCAACTCCTCGTGGTCCTCGAAGAACTGCACCCAGAGCAGACCGTCCTTGGTGAGGTTCGGGATCTGGTATTCCAGAATCCACTTCCACAGCTTCTCGCGCGGAGCGCGGAATTCCACCTGGCCGTGTTCGATGAGCTTGTCGAACAGGCGCAGGATGAAACTCATGTTTCCGGACACTTCGCCGCGCGCAACGGCGGTGCGATAGTCCACGCGGAAAGGCCAGGGTGAGCGTGCCGCGTCGCCGTCGCGCATGTTCGCCGCCAGCACGCGCGCGTTCTGGAGCGCCTGTTCGATGTAGCGGCGGTCTTTGGTCTCCTCGTAGAGCCGCATGAGCGCGAAACCCGCGATGCCGCCCTTGTCCGGTTCAATTTCGTACGGCTTGTCGGCCTGAGAGCCGCAATCGGGAGGGAAGGGAAACTGCGCGCGCCATCCGGTCGAGCGGGTGAATCGTGGATACTTGCCGGTGTCGGGCGTGAGCGTTTCCTTCACCAGGTAGTCGCCCATGGCGCGGGCGAATTCGAGCACCTTCGGGTACTTCTTCTCCGACCACGCGTAATACTTCAGGTACGAAATGATGCCCATACCGTTCTGGGTGCACGGAATGAAGGATGGCGCGCGCTTCTGTGGCTCGTAATTGCCGTCCATGAACGTGGTGTAGACGAAGCGCGGGTAGCCGTGTTCGACGGGGCATTTCAGGTACCAGTCCATCTCGCGCTCGACCAACACGCGCCAAGGCGACCATGCGAGCAGGACGCCGTGCGGGCCATAGACAGGGGCGTGCGTAATGGGTTGGGGACGCGGTTCGCTTTGCATGGGACTCAACGTGTCACGAACTCTTGATGCTAGCAGGAAGACGCAGCGAACTGCCGATCACGAACAGACTGCTTATTAGCATCAAAGCGGCCGCAAGGATCGGAGTAAGCCAACCTGATGCAGCGGCCGCCAGTGCGATGGCGTTGTAGCCGGCGGTCCACAACAGGTTCCGGACAGCGGTGCGGTGCGCGCGGCGCGCGAGTTCGAGAAGCCAGGGAAGGCGGTGCAGCCCCGGCTCCAGAAAAACGACCTCGGCTACCTCGCGTGCGACGTCGGTGCCTCCGGCCACGGCGAGCCCCACCTGGGCGGCCGCCAGCGCCGTAGCGTCGTTGATGCCGTCGCCCGCCATGGCCACTGTGCGCCCGACCCGCTGCATCGCCTGGATGCGCACGGCTTTCTCCTGGGGCGTCAGCCTGCCCTCGTAATCGCCGATGCCGAGCGACGCCGCGACCTGGCCGGCGGTCTCGCGACGGTCGCCGCTCAGCAGGAGCGTGCGAATCCCCATCTCGGTGCAGGCGCTCACGGCCGCGGGCGCGTCATGCGCGATCGAATCCTCCAGCCAAAGCGCCCCGGCCAGCTTGCCATCCACGGCGCAGTAGACCACGCCGTTCAAGCCGGCTCTCCTGTCGAGTTGTGCGCGCCACGTTGCGGGGACCTGTTCGACTTCGCGCTCGACCCAATCCGGTTGGCCCAGCAGGACGCGACGGCCACCGGCGAGCACCACCGCCACACCGAGCCCCGCCCGCACCGTCACTTTGTCGCGGGCCGGCGCGCTTATTCCGGCCTCGCTTGCATGTCGCGCGATGGCGCGTGAAACCGGGTGGAGCGAATCCTCGGCCGCCGCGGCGGCGAACGAGAGCAGCGCGCGTTCGTCGAAAGGTTCCGCGGGCAGAACCCCGGTAACGCGCAGGCGGCCCTCGGTGAGCGTGCCGGTCTTGTCGAAGGCCACCATGTCGACGCCCGCCAGCCGCTCCAGCGCTTCGGCCGAACGCACCAGGATCCCGTTCCTGGCAGCCGCCCCTATGGCGATGGTGTTCACCAGCGGAACGGCGATGCCCAGCGCGCAGGGGCAGGCTACAACAAGCACGCTCAGGCCGTTCATCCAGGCGCGCTCCGCCCCTCGGCTCCACCAGGCAATCGCCACGGCCGCCGCCAGCGCCACGGTGAGGGGGACGAACAACGCCGCCGCGCGGTCAGCCAGCCGCTCGATGTGAGAACGGCGTCCGAGGGCGTCTTCGACGCTCGCCACAATGCGCGCCACCATGGAGAAATCCGCCGGGTGCACACAGCGCACCTCAATCGCGCCGTCTACCACGAGCGAACCGGCGCTCACCGCGTCGCCCGGCGCGCGTCGGGCGGGTACCGGTTCGCCGGTGAGCATGGATTCATCCACAGCCGAGGCGCCGCGCTCGACGACGCCGTCCACGGGAATCCGCTCGCCCGCCAGCACCTGAATCAGGTCGCCCGGTTTCACCGCCGAGGCGTCCACCGTCAGCCAAGCCTCATCCCGGCGCACGCGGGCTGATGACGGCGCCAGCTCCATCAACTCCCGCACCGCGCGCCGGCCGCGCCTTCGCGCGTGCGCCTCGAGCAGGCGGCCGGTTGTCACCAGCAGCAGCACCATGCAAGCGGTGTCGAAGTAGATCTCGCCGGAACGCCGGATGACCGAAACCGCTGAAAAAACGAATGCCGTCCCGGCGCCCAGGGCGATGAGGCTGTCCATGGAGAACCGCAGCCGCCGCACGTCGCGCGCGAGCCCCGCGGCGTAAGGCGGAAACAGCAGCGCGAAGGCGGGCGCAGCCAGCAGCAAAGCCAGCGAACGTACCATTGCCAGGGCGTTCTGCGGCGGCGGAACCGCGCCGGGTGCCGCGAGCGAGTAGAGAAACAGGCTCAGCACCATGACGTTCATGGCGAAGAACCCCCCAAGCCCCAGGCGCAGGATCAGCGAACGGACAACGGCGACATTGGCCGCCCCGGGCGAAGCGGCCGAACCAAGCGCGGCTGCCATGATGGAGCAGCCCACGCAGCAATAGGCAGGCTCACGCCCTCCGGATGACGCCACCGGCAAACCACAGTGCGCGCAGGCAAGCATCGGCATGAACTCAGGCAGGGCGTCTCACTGAAGCTTCTGCCGGACCGTCGTCGTCAGCGTGCGCAGCGCCTCGACGCGTGCCACCCACTTGGAATTGCCGGGGACCACCGTCCACGGCGCCGTGATCGTGCTGGTCTTGAGCAGCATCTCCTCGACGGCAGCTTCGTACTCGCCCCACTTCTTCCGGTTGCGCCAGTCTTCGTCGGTAAGCTTCCAGGCCTTGTAAGGATTGTCCTTGCGCGCCTCGAAGCGCCGCAGTTGCTCGTCCTGGCTGATGTGGATCCAGAACTTGACCAGGATCATGCCAAAGTCCACCAATTGGCGCTCGAATTCGTTGATCTCCCTGTAAGCGCGGCGCCACTCGGCTTCCGTGCAGAAACCTTCGACGCGCTCTACCAGCACACGCCCGTACCAGCTGCGGTCGAAGATCAGGATCTGTTTTTCTTCTGGCGCTTCCAAACGCCGCCAGAATCGATACAAATAGTGATGCGTCTTGTCTTCGCCCGCCGGGGCGGCAATGGGGAGCACTTCGTAGCCGCGCGGATCCAGCATTTGAGTGACGCGGCGTATATTGCCGCCCTTGCCGGCCGCGTCCCAGCCTTCGTAAAGCACGATGAGCGTCCGCTTCCGGCGATAGAGTTCCAACGCCAGTTCGCGCAATTCGAGCTGAAGCCTCAACAGGGAGCGCTCGTACTGGGGCCGCGTCAGTGTGCGTTTGAGGTCGACGGTTTCAAGCATGGCGGCGCCTCCCGGGCTTGGCTTCCGGTTGCGCTTGAGGGAGCGGCTTTCCTCTCTCCACAAGCGTCCGTTCGAGGCGCGCCACGATGGTCGAGAAGACTTTGTGGCGGGTCCAGCACCGGTCGGTGGCTTCCACCACTGTCCACGGCCCCCACTCGGTCTGGGTGCGTTCCAGCATGGCCTCGATGGCTTCTAAGTATTCCTCGTAATGCTTGTGATGCTTCCAGTCTTCCTTCTGCACGTGCCAGCTCTCGAGCGGATCGCGCTCCAGCCTGCGGAAACGGCGGCCCTGCTCTTTCTTGCTGATGTGCAGGAAGAACTTCATAATGACGTAACCGTCATCGGCGATAGTATGTTCGAAGTCAACGATGTCTTGATAGGCGCGCTTCCACAGTTTCGGCGCGACCAGTTTCTCGACGCGTTCGACCAACACACGCCCGTACCAACTCCGGTCGAAGATCGCCATCTGGCCGTAGTTGGGCAACTTGACCCAAAAGCGCCACAGCCAGGGCAGGTGCTGCTCCATGGTGCGCGGACCGCGGATCGGGTGGAGGCGAAAGCCACGCGGCTCCAGGTGTTGCGTGAGATGGTTGACGGTGGATCCCTTGCCCGCCGCGTCCCAACCTTCAAAGACGATGACGCTGGGTATGCCGGCATCCCAGCAGGCTTTCTCGAGATCGTAGAGGCGGCGCTCTAACGCAGGCATCTCCGCCTCGAACTGCTTCTTCGAGAGTTTCTTGGAGAGGTCGATCTTTTCCAACACTTGCCGCTTATTCTACTATCATTGGAACGAGGTTAGCTCATGCGACTTGTCAACTTACTCCTGTTCCCAGCTTTGCTCATGTCCCAGACCCCAGAACCGGTCATCCGCGTCACGACCCGCCTCGTCACGGTGAGTGTCGTGGTTCGCAGCAAGGGCCATCCCGTCACCGATCTCACCGCGCGCGACTTCGAGGTTTTCGATAGCGGCAAATCCCAAAAGATCGCGTTCTTCGCGATGAATTCGGCCGTTTCCGCCACGTCGGCGGCACCGCAGAAACCCAAGAACGTCTTCACCAACCGCGGCGAAGCGCAGTCCGAGGCGCCTTCGACGGCAACCGTGCTTCTTGTCGACGGCCTGAACACTGAATTTCCCGACCAGGCGTTCGCCCGGGATCACCTCCGGCGTTTTCTTGCAGGAATGAATCCCACCGAGCGGATCGCCATCTACGCACTGGGGCGCCGCCTCAACGTGCTCCACGATTTCAGCGACGACCGCGACCACCTCGCGAAGATAATCTCGCACTTCCGCGGCGAAATCGTCGGTGAATCGATCATGCCTGAAAACGATACGGGCGTCATCCAGATGTTGGACAAGCTCGACATGATGAAAAACGCCGACAAGAACGAGCAGGTGTATCGCGAAGGGTTGCGTGTGCAGAGGACCATCGCGGCGCTCGACGCCATTGCTAACCATTTGGCCAAACTGCCGGGGCGCAAGAACCTGATCTGGATTTCGGGGAGCTTCCCCATCTATCCGGGCTTCCAGGTGGTCACTCGAAAGTTTGAGACCTCGCGGCAGAGATCATTCACCGCGGAGGTGGCGCGCACCACCCGCCTGTTCAGTGATGCCAACATGGCCATCTATCCGGTGGACGTCCGCGGCATGTTCAGCACCGATCGTTACGGCGCCGACGGTCAGTATAGGATCCGGCGGTCCCAGATCGAGACCATCCAGTCTCCATTTCACGCCGACAACCGTGACGCCATGAAGATGCTGGCCGACGGCACCGGCGGGGTGATGTTCAAGGACACCAACGACTTGAGCAAGGCGCTTCGACAAGCCATCGAAGACGCGCAGGTGACCTACACGCTGGGTTTCTATCCGGACCAGGATTCGTTGGACGGGAAGTACCACGAATTGAATGTGAAGATCGCCCGCAAGGGACTCGATGTGCGCCATCGCAAGGGGTACATGGCGGTGAAGGACACCGCCCTTGGCGCGGAAGAGCGGAAGGCGATGCTGCGGGACACGTTGTGGAGTCCGCTGGAAGCTTCCTCGATCGAGATCGTCGCCCGCGCGGATGCACACGACGAGGTCGTGGATCTTGCGCTGTCGATCAATCCCGAGACGTTCACCCTGGAGCAGAAGCAGGACCGTTGGGTGGGAGGTCTCGACGTGTACCTGACGCAGTGCGACACGCAAGGCAAAGAGTTGGAGACGACGCGAGACACAGTCGACTTGAGTCTGACCGCCGGCCGGTACGCGACGCGCCAGTCCAACTGGCTGGCCATGGCCAAGACGGTGCGCCCCAAACCGGAGGCCATCGAGCTTCGCGTGATCGTGCAGGACAGGCCCACCGGGGCGCTCGGTTCAGTTCACATCCCGTTGAGCAGGCTAAAAAAATAACCACCAGCACGGATGTGGGCTCACGCCCCGCTTCGGGTTACACTCAAAGTACCTGCGGCAGACTTTTTCCGGCCCGTGGGCGTCATTAGACAAGGAGCCGACGATTTGATCTTCCGGGAAGTCGAGGATCGCGACCTCATAAAGAGGGCGCGCCGGGGGCAGGTCGAAGCGTACAACTTATTGGTTTCCCGCTGGGAGAAGCGGATTTACAACTACATTCTCCGGCTGGTGGGAGACCGTGAGGACGCTCTCGACGCGACCCAGGATACGTTTCTCAAAGCGTATCAGAGCCTCGGCAAACTGGAGGACGAGGAGCGTTTCGCTCCCTGGCTGTTTCGTATTGCGCACAACGAGGCATACTCGCTGCTGCGCAAGCGGCGGCCGGAGGGGGAAATGCCCGCGGAGATAGCCGAAGGACCCGAGCGGCCCCGGCTGTATCCGGTCGAATTGAGGTTGGCGGTGAAAGGCGCGCTGGGCAGGTTGAGCGATGAGCAACGCGAGGCCGTGGTACTGAAGATTTACCAGGGCTTCAAGTTCGAGGAGATGGCCCAGGTTCTCGGCTGCCCGGTCTCGACGGTGAAATCGCGGCTGTACACGGCGCTTGAACTGCTAAAAGCCGAGTTGGCTCCGATTGACGCACGGGGTGTCGAATGAAGTGCACGTCGTTTGATTTGAATGCTTACTATTTTGGCGAGCTGCCCGCGGACGAGCGCCGCGGTGCGGAAGAGCACGTAGCAGCTTGCGCCGCTTGCCGCGCAGAACTGGAGCGGCTGCGGGTAACCCAGACGGCGCTCGCGTCAATCCCGGACGAGGAGATTCCACAGCGCGTCGCTTTCGTCTCCGACAAAGTCTTCGAACCGAATTGGTGGCAGCGTTTGTGGCGTCCCGGTCCTCAGTGGGCGGTGGTTTCGGCCGGGCTGATAGCCGCTGCCATCCTGCTTCACGGCTATATGTACCGGCCCGCGGCGGCCCCGGCGGTCGAGGCGCAAGTGATCGAAACGCGCGTCGAGGCGGAGCTGGCTCGGCGGTTACCGGTGGCGCTGGACCAAGCGGTCTCGCGCCTGGAAGCGCGCCATCAGGCGCAGGTCCGCGAGGCGGTGGCGGCCGTTGAGAAGCGCGCCGAGATCGAGAGGAAAGCGCAGATGGCGGCTTTCGAAGAGAACCTCGACGTGCTGCGCAAACGCTTCAACGTGATGTACCTGGCCAGCGCCAACATGGGAGGACGCTGATGAAACGCCTGTTTACGCTGGCGCTGCTGCTTGGCGGAGCTCTGTGGGTGGGCGCGGCGGACAAGCCGCGCGTCAGCCGGGCGGCTTTGGCGCCCCTGGAGAGGTCCTTCGACCAGCGTCTGGATGGATGGAGCGTCGACGAGCCGGTGATGCTGCTCGGCACGACGCGCGGCGTGTATCTGGAAGGATACGGGGCGGTCTTCACGGCGGAAATGAACCTCATGCCCGGCCCGACGATTTCTCCCTTTCAGCCGACTATTCGCAAGGAGAGCATCGTTCGCGTTCATCAGAGAAAGGTGGAGCGGCTGCCGAGGCTGCGCGAACAGATGAAGGAGATGCTGGTGGCCAGCGCCCAGTCGCTGGATACCGTGCCGCTGGATGAGAAGATCGTCGTCGGTGTCACGCTATTTCACTATTCCTGGGAAGATGTGAGCGGCGTGCCGGCCCAGATCGTCATGCAGGCGCAACGGCGGTTGCTGGTGGACTACTCGCTCAAACGTATTGATCGTGCCGCGCTCGAAGCCGGCATCCGGACCGAGGAACTCTAGTGCCCATGCGCCTCGGCGAGATGCTCATCGAACGGCGGCTCATCGAGCCGGAGGACCTGGACAGGGCGCTGGAGATCCAGAAGGAACGGAGCGAGAAGATCGGCAAGATCCTGGTCGATCTGGGCTTCATCGCCATGCACGACGTGCTGGCCACGCTATCGGATCAGCTCGCCATCCCGCTGGTTACAATCGAGGCGGCGCCGCCCTCCGATCCCACCCTCGACGGCCTTGCGCCGCGCTTCCTGCGCCAGTCGCGTTGCTTGCCGGTGGAGCTAAAGGATTCCACGCTCACCCTGGCCATGGCGGACCCGCTGGACTTCGAGACCATCTCGGCCGTGCGCGGTTTCACGGGTCTGAAGGTTGAGCCGGTGCTGGCCAGCGAACAGGAAATTCTGGATGCCGTCGACAAGTACTACGGCGAAAGCGAGAAGCAGGAGCAGGAGATTGAAGGCGATGCCGCGGCGGCCAGCGAGGACCTGGAGCACCTGCGCGACATGGCCAGCGAGGCGCCCGTCATCCGCCTGGTGAATGCCATGATCGCCCAGGCCGTGGAGAAGCGCGCCAGCGACATTCACATCGAGCCGTTCGAGAAGGAGTTCCGCGTAAGATACCGCGTGGACGGCGTGCTCTACCCGCAGGACGCCCCGCCCCGCGAACTGAAGGCCGCCGTCATCAGCCGTGTCAAACTGATGGCCAAGCTGAACATCGCCGAGCGGCGCCTGCCGCAGGACGGCCGCATCAAGATCAAGATCCTGGGGCGCGAGGTGGACCTGCGCGTCTCCACGCTGCCCACTCTTTACGGCGAAAGTGTTGTCATGCGCCTGTTGGATCGATCGGCGGGCGATTTCTATGATCTTCTGAAGCTTGGCTTCGACGACAAGATGCTCCGCCGCATGGAGTACTTCACCTCGCTGCCGCACGGAATCTTCCTGGTCACCGGTCCCACGGGCAGCGGTAAGTCGACCACACTCTATTCGGCGCTCAAGCGCATTAACCAGACCGACAAGAAAATCATCACCATCGAGGACCCGGTCGAGTACCAGATGGACGGTATCAACCAGATCCACGTGAATCCCCAGATCGGGTTGACGTTTGCCAGCGGCTTGCGCCACATCGTGCGCCAGGACCCGGACGTCATCATGGTGGGCGAAATCCGCGACCGCGAGACGGCCGACATTGCCATCCGGGCCGCGCTCACCGGACACTTCGTCTTCTCGACCCTGCATACCAACGATGCGCCCAGCGCCATCACGCGCCTCACCGACATGGGCGTGGAGAGTTATTTGATTACATCCTCGGTTACGGCGGTGCTTGCGCAGAGATTGGTGCGGGTCATTTGCCGGAATTGCAAGACTGAGGCGGGCGAGCGCATGACGCCGCTCGGAGAGCGTATCACCACTTATCGCGGCGCCGGTTGCGATCAATGTTACGGCTCCGGCTTCACTGGCCGCGTGGGTATCTTCGAGCTGATGGAGATCGACGACGAGATCCGCAAGCTGATCATGGAGAACGGGGACGCCGTGGCTATCACGGCCGTGGCGCGGCGCAACGGGATGCGCAACCTGCGCGAGGACGGTTGGCTGAAGGTGCGCGAGGGCGTCACAACTCCCGAGGAAGTGATGCGCGTCACCCAGGAATTCTGATGTCAGGCTACTACTTCAAGGCGGTGACTTCGACCGGCGACTTGCGCACCGGCGTGCTGGCGTGCGACACGGAAACCGCGGCCGCCAAGGAACTGCGCCGCCAGGGGCTCACGCCCGTCTACATCGGCTTGGAACCCAAGAAGGGATTCCAGATCAAGCTGCCGAAGTTCGTCCGCGGCAAGCGCCGCGATGTGCTCTTCTTCACGCAGGAGCTTTCCACGTTGATCAACGCAGGCGTGCCGCTGGATCGCGCGCTTTCGATCACGAGCGAACTCACCGAGCATGACAGCTTCCGCTCCATCGTGTTGGACGTGCTCCGCGTGCTCAAAGGCGGCAAGAGCCTGGCCGACAGCCTCGCCACGCATCCGGACTATTTTTCGGAGCTGTTCGTGAACATGGTGCGGGCCGGCGAAGCCAGCGGCTCGCTTGGCGTGGTGTTCGAGCGCCTTTCGGAATTCGAGCGCAACCGGGACGAGCTACGCGGCTACATCATCAGCTCGATGGTCTACCCGGCGTTGCTCACGCTGGTCGGCATCGCATCGATCGTGATTCTGATGACTTTCGTGGTGCCGAGATTCGCCGCCGTGTTCGAAGAGTCGCGCATGAGGATGCCGCTGCCCACCAAGATCCTGATCGAGACCAGCCGCGTCGTGCAAACATACGGATGGGCCGCGCTGGCGGCTGCGGCGGCAGTGGCCGTGGCGCTCTATTCCTACATCCGGACGCGGGCCGGCCGGCTGTGGTGGGACTCGCTGCGCCTGCGGTTACCCTTGATCGGCGATGCTTTGCGGAAAGCTGAGACGGCGCGTTTTGCCCGCGCCATGGCCACCCTGATCGCCAATAGCGTCCCCCTGGTGCAGTCCATCGGGATCGCGGGCGCCATCCTCAACAACAAACGGATCGCGGGATCCCTCGAAATCGTTTCGCAGGGCGTGAAACGCGGCGAAGGTCTCGCCAATCCGCTGCGCCGCGCCGGCGAGTTTCCACCGCTGGCCGGCCACCTGCTCAGCGTAGGCGAGGAAACCGGCCGGCTGGATCACATGTTCGCCCGCATGGCCGACATCTACGAAGCCGACACGCGCGCGGCCATCAAGCGCTTCACGTCTTTGTTCGAGCCGATGCTCATTCTGGTGATGGGCGTGGTCGTGGGAGCGTTTATCCTAAGTATGTTGCTGGCTATCACCAGCATTAACGAAGTGGCGGTGTGAGCTATGAACAGGAAACGAAAAGATAGACGGCGGTCGGGCGTCACCCTGATCGAGATGCTGGTGGTGGTGACCATCATCGCGCTGTTCGCGGCGCTGGTTGCGCCCAGCATGTTTAAGCAAAGCGACAAGGCCCGCGTGACCGCGGCCCGGGTGCAAATTCGCAATTTCGTCGGCGCCCTGGGCCAGTACAAACTGGACACCGGCGTTTTCCCTACTACCGAGCAAGGCTTGCAAGCCCTGCGAACGGCGCCCCCGGGCGTGACGAACTGGCAGGGCCCCTATCTTCCGCAGGAAGTTCCCATGGATCCATGGGGCCATGCTTACATTTACAAGTATCCCGGTGAGCACGGCGACGAGCCCGACATCATCTCGTACGGCGCCGATGGTCAGCAGGGCGGGGAAAGCATCAACGCCGACATCGTGAGTTGGAAGAGCCAATAGTGCCTGTGTTGTCCAGCCCGTCCGCGTCCCGGCGTGGAGTGACCCTGATCGAGATGGTGGTCGTGATGACGCTCCTGGGGCTGCTGGTGAGCGTCACGTATCCCTCGATCGCTACAGGAGTCGATTCGCTGCGGTTGAACTCGGCGGCGGAATCCATTGCCAGCTTCATGAATGCCGGGGTGAACCACGCCGAGCGGAGGCGCGTCCCCGTGATGGTCGAAGTTTCCAAGGATGACAATGCGCTGCGGATGAGTTCCACCGAGACGGACTGGACACGAAAGCTGGAGATGCCGGACGGCATCGTAGTGCAGAGCGTGGAGCCGGCCCCGCCCGCTCCGCCGGAGTACGAGAATCGCCTGTTCCGCTTTGTGCTCTATCCCGGCGGGACGCCGCCGCGCATTGCCGTGACCATCGAGAACCAGCGGCGAGCCAGGCGCATCGTACGCCTCGACCCGGTGACCGGCGTGCCGCAGATCGAAAGGACGGTGGCGCCATGAAGCGCCGCGGATTCACGCTGCTCGAAGTCATCGTCGCCAGTTCCATCATGGCGATCGCCGTGGTGGGCCTGCTCGCCGCGATCAGCACTTCGATGAGAGGCGCCTCCCGGCTCACCGAATACGACCGCGCATCGCTGGTGGCGCAGCGCAAGATGGACGAATTGCTCGCGAATCCGCTGCTGCGTCCCGGCGTCCGGCTGGAAGGCGCGCTGGATCAGACCCAAACCGGAGGGCTCAACGGCGGATGGGCCGCCCATACCTCGATTTTCGAGGCCCCGCCGCAGGCCGCGCCGGGCACCCCGTACCTGATGCGGATCGGGCTTCAAGTCTGGTGGCAGCGCGGCGAGCTGAAACGCACCTTCGACATCGAGGCGTTCCGCCGCGGTATTCTCCGCCGCGGCGATGTCCCGGAGGCGCCCGCGCCATGAGATCTCCCGGGGAACGCGGCCTCACGCTCATGGAAGTGCTCATCGCGGTGTCGCTGGTGGGCCTGATGTCGATCGGCATCCTGATGTCCATCCGCGTGGGACTCAACGCCATGGACAAGACCAACAAGAGGCTCATGGCCAACCGCCGGGTATTGGGAGCGCAACGCATCCTCGAACAGCAGGTGATGGGGATCATGCCGGCTAAGGCCGAGTGCCGGGTGGCGCCCGATCGGCCAGGCGTAATGATGGTGTTCTTTCAGGGCGAGATGCAGTCGATGCGCTTTGTTAGCAGTTATTCGATCCAGGAGGCGGGAAGGGGCTATCCGCGGATCCTGGAATTCCAGGTAATCCCCGGCGAGAATTTCGAGGGCGTGCGGCTGGTGGTGAATGAATCGCTGTACAGCGGTCCGCTGTCCACCGGCGCTTCGTGCTTGGGACCTTCGACGGATCCCGCCTTGGGTGGCCAGGTTCCGCTCTTCCGTCCCATCCAGGTGGGGACGCAGTCCTTCGTGCTGGCGGACCGCTTGAGTTACTGCCGTTTTGCCTACCTGGAATCCCGGCCCGAGCCTGAAATCGCCCGCTGGACCCCACGCTGGGTGCTGTCGAAGCTTCCCCAGGCCATCCGCGTGGAGATGGCCCCGCTTGAAGAAGACGCAGCGAAGCTGCAGCCGTTGTCGGTGACGCTGCCGCTGCATGTGAATCGCGATGTGCTGGCACCATATACGAATACGCGCTAGAGCCTGCCGGAGGCGGGGTGCCGCGCTGCTCACCGTGCTTTGGCTTTCCGCCGCCCTCGGCGCGATTGCCTTCGCCGTGGCCAATTCGGTGCGCGCCGAAACCGAGCGCGCTTCCACTTATTCCGAAGGCGTGCGCACTTACTTCCTGGCTTCGGGCGCGTTGGACCGCGCGCTGCTCTATATGCTCTGGGGCGGCGCGGCCAGGAACCCGGACGGAAGCCCGCGGTATTACGCGCCTCCCATGTCGCGGTTACACTTCGCATTCCCGACCGGTGAGGCGGTAGTCGAAATCATCCCGGAATCCTCCAAGATGAATCTAAACGCTTCATCGCCGGAGGATTTGCTGCGCCTGGTGACAGCCGCGGGCGCTCCCATGGACCGCGCCCAGGAGATCGTGCGGGGCATCCTGGACTGGCGCATGCCGGCCCCGTCGGGTCTGCAGACGCAGTTTGACCAGTATTATCTTTCGCTCACGCCGTCTTTTCGGTCCCGTCATGCGTCATTTGAAGAGGTTGAAGAATTACTCCTTGTGAAAGGCATGACCCCGGAATTGTTCTACGGTGGCTACCATCCCGAGCCCGACGGACGCCTGCTCCCGCACGGCGGCCTGCGCGACTGCTTGTCGGTCTATGGCGCGACAAGCCAGTTCGATGTCAATACGGCCGATCCGATTCTGCTCGCGGCCGTCGGGCTATCTCCTGCTCAAGTTGCTGCCGTGATCGAAGCACGCAACCGCGCGCCCTTTCGCGATATGAAGCAGCTTGAGGGGCTGGGTCCGGCGGCGGCTCGGCTGGGAGTGGGTGGCGAGGTGATGTACACCTTGCGGGCCACGGCGCGGCTTCGAGTGACGAACGGGCAGTTATCAGATACGCGGCGGTCTGTGGCGGCGCTGGTGAAGTTCTTGCCCCGCGAGTACGAGGACCGCTATCACATCCTACGGTGGTATGACGACGTATGGGTTCGCTGAAACGAACGGACCTTGGCCGCTGGCTGGCCATCGGCTCCGGAGTCGGGATCGAGATCCTGGGTGACCAGTTGCGCGTGGTGGTGGTGCGCGTGCGCCCCGGAGGAGCCGTCGTCCTGGGGGCCGCTTCGATCGAGCATTTCCGCACACGCCCGGCGGCCGAATGGGGTTCTGAGTACGCAGAATTTCTCAAGCACACAGGCGCGTCCCACCTGGCTGCTTCCGTTCTACTGCCGCGCGGAGAACTGGTAGCCCGGCAAGTAACCCTGCCCGGTGTGGAAGCGAAGGATCTCGACAGTGCCATTCGCTACCAGATCGACTCCCTGCATCCGTATGCGGAAGACAACGTGATCTGGGATTCCGAGCGATTGCCCATGCCAGGCTCCCTGCTGGTGGCGATTACGCAGCGTGAGACGGTGGAGCGTTACAGCGAACTGTTCGCTCAGGCCGGCATCAAGGTGGCCGGTTTCACTTTTTCGGGCGCGGCCCTCTATTCGGCCTCCCGGCTGCTCGCGCAACCGGACCCGGATGGCTTTGTGGCCTTGGAAGAACGCAAGGGCGAAGTGGAAGCTTACGGGGAGAGTCCCACCGAGCCGGCCTTCTCGGCGCTCTTCGATACGACGCCGGAGCGAGTGGTGCCGCTGGCCTCATCGCAGTTGCGCTTGGCTCCCGGCGCCGAACCGCTCGGTTTCGCTGACATTCTGCCGGTCCCGCGCCGGGCGCCGGATGCGTTTACGGTTGCGGACTGGGCGCTGGCCTATGCGACGGCGCTCGCCGCCGCCTGCCCCCGCGGCGCGCTGAAGGTCAACCTGCTTCCCGTCGAGAATCGCAGCACAACCTCGCGCGCAATGTACATTCCGACGGCCGTGCTGGCCGGAGTGCTGCTGATCCTGGTGGTTGTTCTCCTGGTGCAGTCCATGCTTGCGGACCGCCGGTACCTGGCGGTTGTGGAGTCGGAGATTGCGCGCCTGGAGCCTGAGGTGAAACGCTCGCAGGCGGCCGAAAAGGCGGCGGAGCAGGCGAGGGAGCGCGTCATTCAGCTCGATAACTTCCGCATCCGTCCCAAGAACGACCTGGACGCTCTGCACGAATTGACGCGCCTGTTCGCGCCACCCATCTGGCTTGAAGGCATCGATCTGAGCCGCGAAACCGTCACCTTGAGCGGAGAAGCCGACCAGGCTGCCGGGTTGCTGAAGACGCTGGACCAATCCAAGTTCTTCCGTAACTCGGAATTCACCAGCCCCATCTCGCGAGTGGGCGCCGGGGAAATCTTCCGCATCCGCACGCAGCGCCGGGGGGTGATCCAATGACCATCAGCGCGCGGGACAAGCGTACGCTTCTGCTGTTCTCGCCGGTGGCGGCGTTGCTTGCCATCCTGGCGATCTACCGGTGGGCCTCTCTGTGGAAGAGCAACACTGAAGAGTCCGCCACGCCGGTCATGTCCGTAGCCGCGGCGGAAAAGCGGCTCGCGCGCTACCGGCAGGTGGCGGCGGCGGTGGATGTGCGGGAGGCGACTCTCAAGCGCCTCAACACAGCCCTGGCGGAGCGCGAGAAGGGCATCATCCGCGCCGAGACCGCCGCGCAGGCGCAGGCGCAATTGCTGCAGGTGGTGCGCCGGATCGGCAAAGCGCAGGCGCCTCCGATCGACCTGCGCTCCACCGAACTGGGCCAGACGCAGCCGTTCGGCGCCTATGGCCAGACGTCCGTGAGCGTCATGTTCGAATGCCGCATCGAGCAATTGGTGAACCTGCTGGCCGACCTGACGGCGCAACCCGAGCTGGTGTCGCCTTCGGACCTGCGCATCACCAGCGGCGACCGCAAGCGCAAGACCGTTCAGGTGCGGCTGACCATCGCCGGCGTGGTGCCGCGCGCGCTGGTTCCTGAAAAGAAAGGAGGTCCGGCGTTTTGAAAAAGCGGCTCCTGCTGTTGGATTTGGCGCTCATCGGCCTCATCGTGCTCGCCGGATTGCGGCTGCGTTCGATGGGGCAGGCCCTCGCCGCCCGTGAAGATGCACTGCGCCGCGGCGCTCCGGCGCGCGTAGTTGCCAAGCCGGAGGCCCCGATCGCGAAAGTGGTTCCCTTGGTTGCCGCCGAGTATGTCGAGGTGGCACAGAAAATGCTGTTCGCGCCGGATCGCAACCCGAACGTGATCGTGGAAGCCGCGCCCGTGAAAGTCATGCCGCCCTTGCCGGTGGCCCACGGGACCATGGAGTTGGGCGGCGTGATGATGGCGCTTCTCAGCGAGAAGCCGGCTATGCCGCACCGCGCCTACACGGCGGGAGACACCGTCGGCGCGTTCAAGCTGCTGGCCATCTCGCGCGACGAATTGACCTTGGAGTGGGAAGGAAAGAAGATCACCCGCCGCCTGGCTGAGCTGATGGAAGCGCGTGCGCGGGCGGGCTCGCCGGGCGCGGCGGCTCAAAACGATGCTCCGGCGGCCGCGGCCGCCGGAGCGGCTCCGACCACGATAAGCAATACGACGCCGGGTCAGCCGGGCATCCAGCTCGACACCGACGTGCGCGCCTGCCAGCCCGGCGACACCGCGCCCGATGGCACCATCAGCGATGGGTACAAGAAGATCATGCAGAAAACGCCTTTCGGCAATATGTGCCGCTGGCAAGCCATCAAATAGGAAAGTTAGAGAGGATTTGCGCATGATGACACGGATTTCGATTCTCGCGGTTCTGGTTGCCGCCGGCCTGGTGGCCGGGGACGGTATCAAGAAGGCCCCACCGCGCAAGACTGCCACGCAGCCGGCGGCGTCCGCGCCCGCCGGCCCGCCCAAAGGAGCCGTCGAGGTCTCGGCAGGCACCTACCGTTACGTCGATGCGCAGGGGAAAGTCTGGAACTATCGCCGGACTCCGTTCGGGTGGATGAAAGGCGAGGAGAAAGACATGAAGCCGTCAGCCGCTACGCCGGTTTCCGCGGCGCCCCAGACGCGGGTCTTCGAGGATGGCGACAGCGTGCGCTTCGAACGCAAGACGCCGTTCGGAGTGCAGCGCTGGACACGGAAGAAGTCGGAAATGACAGAAGAAGAGAAACAGATCTTCGAGCGGACAGTCCGGCCTGAGCAGGACGCCGGGAGCGTCAAAGTGCCCGCGCAGGAATAACGAAATGATGAGAATCCCAGCTTGTTCCATAGTGCTCTTGCTGGCAACCTTGGTCGCAGGCGGCGCGACACAAGTGCAGGTGCGGGGCGTTCCCCCGGGATTCGGCGGCGTGGCGCAGCCCTTGCCTCCCCCGGAACAGCCGCAGCAGGCGGCACCTCAGCCCGAGCCCGGGAAAGACAAGCCACCCTCGACGCCGGCGGCCCCCACGACTCGTGCGGCCGAACCCGCTGCTCCGTCGGTGGGTTCGTTTCTCAATCTGCATAACGCTTCGCTGACCGAGGTAGTGGATACCCTGGCACGAATCCTCAAGATCAACTACATCTTCGACCCGCAGGTGAAGGGTTCGGTCACCATCAACACCTACGGCGAGGCGAAAGACTTGGATGTCCGGCACCTGCTGGACACCATCCTGCGGATCAACGGGGCAGCCATGGTCAAGGTGGGTGATGTGTACCGCATCGTGCCCATCAAGCTGGTTCCGCGCCTGCCCATTTCGCCGGTCGTCGGCGAAAAGAAGCCCGCCGACGAAGAGCAGATGGTCCTAAACCTCGTCTTCCTGCGCTACGCCACGGTCACGGATCTTTCCAAGCTGCTCGAACCGTTCATCGGCGAAGGCGCCACCATGGTGTCGCACGAGGCAGCCAATCTCCTCATCCTTTTGGACAACGGCCGTAACATGAGGCGCACCATGGAGCTGATTGCGTTGTTCGACAGCGAAGTCTTTGCCAGCCAGCGCGTGCGCCTGTTCGAAGTCAAGAACAGCCGCCCGGCGGATATCGCGAAGGAACTTGAGAAGCTGTTCAAGGCGATCTCGTTCAGCGAGAAAGGCGGAGCCCTCAAGATCCAGCCCCTGGATCGCATCAACTCCATCCTGGCGGTGGCGCCGAACCCCGGTGTTTTTGAGGACGTCGAACGCTGGATCAAGAAACTGGACGTGGTAGTGACGGAGTCGGCCGGCTCCACCAATAACTACGTGTACCGGGTTAAGTACGGCCGGGCCGAGATGCTTGCCGTGGCTATCATGTCGCTCTATTCGGGCAACCCCATGGCTCTGATGAGCCTGATGAGTATGTCGGGCGGCTACGGCGGTATGGGTGGCATGTACGGGGGCATGGGTGGCATGTACGGGGGCATGGGCGGCATGTA